>JBBRLM010000005.1:0-199752 GCA_038231335.1 Mycobacteriales bacterium | reverse complement strand
CTGCGAGAGGCAGCCACATCTGCCCGACCCGACCCCGACCGACCCGGCCCCCGACCGCGGTTCCCATGCGCCACGCACAGTCCGCTCCAACTTCAAGCCGAGCCACAGAACCGGCTTCTTCAGCGCCGTCCTAGAGCGGGCGGCACAGGTCGAGGCCCGGCCCGGCGGCGCCGGTCCAGCCACAGCAGCACCACCCCCGCCACGACACACAGCAGCGCGACTACCAACCACACGACACCCATCGGACCCCCCGGTCATCCTCTGTCGTCACCCACAGTGAGGAATTGGCGAGGACTCTGCAATTCCGGGTGCGGTTCACGCGCTGACCGGCGCCTCCTTGCGACGACAGGCGTGGGCGTAGGCGACGGGCGTCATGCCGATGGCGGCGGTGAAGTCGCGGATGAAGTGGGACTGGTCGAAGTAGCCGAGCTCGGCCGCCACCTCCGCCCACGGCCGGTCCTGCTCCTGCGCCAGCAGCGCGGCGGCCTCGTGCAGCCGGTAGCGGCGCAGCACCCATTTCGGGCTGACGCCGACGTAACGGGCGAACAGCCGCTGCAGGGTGCGCGGCGGGATGCCGAACCGGTCGGAGACGTCCTCGACGCGGGCGATGTCGCGGTCGTGCAACAGCGCCGCGACGATCCGGCCGACGAGCTCCACCTGCGGGTCCTCGGCGGGCCACCGGGCACGCAGGAACGACTCGACGAGCTCGACCATCCGCTCGACCCGCGGCGCCGCCGCCATCTCCGCGGCCAGCCCCGACGACGACGGGCCCCAGAGCTGCTCGGCCGGGAGCACGGCGCCGGTGATGTCGGCGACCGGCCGCGCGAGGAAGGGCAGGAACGCGCCCGGCCGGAACTTGACGCCGAACACCCGGCCCGCCCCGCGGTAGACGTAGGTGAACCGCTCGCGGCCGACACCGGAGACCGCGAGCCGCCCGCCGTCGAGCACGAGGTTGACGCACGGGTGCGGCAGCAGCGTGACCGACGCCTCGCGCCCGGCGGGTAGCTCCCAGGACACCAGCCAGTGCCGTTCGACGAGCCCGGCGAGGTCGGGTGCGGGTGGGAATCGGTCGAGCGAGAAGTCGACGTCGCGCACCCCCAGCACGCCGTACTCGCTGGTGGTGGAGATCGGACGATCCGTCACGGGGACAGCATGCCCGGGACCCCCGACAGTTCCCTCAGCCGATCGACGGACGCGAGGTGGCCGCCATCGTGGGCGAGGTCCAGCGCGCCTGCGGCCAGGGCCGGCGCCTGCGGGTCACAGCGGGCGGTCAGCAGCTCCACCTGCGCCAGCCGGGCCTCGTAGTGCCCCAGCGGCGGTCCGACGGCGAGGGCCCGCTCGACCAGCGCGGGAACACCATGGAGGGCACCGCGCGCCACGTCCACCAGCGCCGAGCGCGCGGCGGCCCACGAGGCGAACAGCGTGAGCGAGTCCCCCGCGGCCCCCGCCGACGCGGCGAACGCGGTCGCGGCGTCGTCGAGCTCCCCGCGCACCGCGAGCGCGATGCCGAGTGCGCGGTGGGCGGTGGCGGTCCAGCCCCGGTGGTCGACCGCGCGCGCGATCGCCAGCGCCTCCCGCGCCTCCGCCTCGGCCTCCGCCGCCCGGCCCAGCGCCGACAGGGCCTCCGAGCGGTGCCACAGGGCGTAGGCCTGCCCCTCGGGGGAGTCGAGGTCGCGGGCCAGGCGCAGTGCGTCGGACGTCACGGCGAGCCCCTCGACGGATCGCGCGAGGAACACGAGCCCGTGGCCACGGGTGGAGCGCGGCGTCACCACGCGCAGCAGCTCGCCGGAATCACTGAACAGCTGCGCCACCCGGTCGAACACCTCGACACCGTCGGCGATCCGGCCGTCGAGGAAGGTGGCCATGGCCCGGCCGTCGAGGATCCGGGCGGCACCGGGCCCGTCGCCGAGCCTGCGGTAGCGCCGCAGCGCCTCCTCGGCGCGGTCGCGGGCCCGGTCCGGCCGTCCGAGGTTCATGTCCAGGATCGCGGCGGTCTCCAGGGCCGTCGCCCGGGCGCCGTCGTCGTCGCCCGCCTCCACCAGCGCCAGCTCCGCGAGCTCGGACGCCCGTCGCGGATCCCGCGCCCCGAACGTCAGCATCGCCAGCCGCGACCGGCGACGCGACCGGTCGGGGCCGGCGTCGGTGACCGCCAGTGCGGCGCGCATGTCCTCGACGGCCGGGCCACCGTGGGCCGCGTGCGCCTCGGCCCGGGTCGCGAGGAGGTGCGCGCGCACCGGCGGCCGGGGATCGAGCGCCAGGCCGGCGGTGGAGAGGGCGGCGGCCTCGCGGGTGGCATGCGCCGCGAGTGCCCGGGCCCCCGCGGCGGCGAAGGCGAGGGCCGCCGCCTCGGAATCGCCGGCCTCGCGGTGGTGACGTGCGATCTCCGACGGCTCGGCGTCCTCCGCCGCGAGCGCCCGGGCCAGGAGGCCGTGCAGGCGGCCACGGTCACCGTCGCCGAGCCCGGTGGTGACGGTCTCGGCGACCAGGTCGTGCGCGGTGGCCCAGCCACGCTCCCCGAGCCGCAGCAGCCCGGACGAGGCCAGCCCGGACAGCGCGTCGAGCCCCTCCCGGGCCGTGACTCCCGCGGCGGCGGTGACCGTGCTGGCCGGGGCCTCCCGCCCGAGCAGCGCGAGCAGCGCCAGCAGCTCGGCGCGCAGGCCCGTCTCGCGTCCGGCCCGGCGACGGACGGCCCGGAGCTGACCCGCGCGGCCCAGCTCCGCCGCGACCGCCACCGCCTCGGGGGTGCGCAGCGCCCATCCCCCACCGGGCGCCGGGGTGAGCACATCGCGGGTCGCCAGCTCGCGCAACAGCTCGGCGACCGCGAACGGGGTGCGGTCGGTGGTGTCGAGAACCGCCGCGGTCAGCGCCGGATCGCCCAGCAGGCGCTCGACGGCGGCGACGGGCAACGGGCCGAGCACCACGTCATCCCCCGTGCGGGCCCCGGACAGATCGGCCGGCACGCCGACGGCCAGCTCGTCGGGCCGGAACGCGAGCACCGCCGCCAGCCGCGGCAGTCGGGCCAGGGCCGACCCGAGCAGCGCGAGGCTGCTGGGATCGGACCACTGCAGGTCGTCGACGACGAGCAGGGCACCGTCGCCCGTGGCGGCCTCCAGCACCCGCACGCCGCCCGCCAGGACGAGCGCCCGGCGGCTCTCGCCGTCCAGGTTCTCCGCCGGGCCGTCGCCGAGCTCGGGCAGCAGGCCGGCGAGGGCGTCCCGGACGCGGGGCGGGAGGTCGTCGACGACCGCGGCGTCGACCGCGATCGCCTCGCGGAGCAACGACCGGGCCAGCCCCCACGCCTCCGCCCGTTCGGGCCGGAACGCGCGGGCGGCCAGCACGGGGCTCGACGAGCAGCGCATGACCTCGGCGAGCAAACGGGACTTGCCCACGCCCGCGACACCGGCCAGGGTCGCCACCCCGCCCGCGTCGACCGCAGCCCGCAGCCGGGCCAGCTCGAGGTCACGGCCGACGAAGGCGAGCTCGCCGAAGGCACGCGACGGCGTCGGGGCGGGTGCCACGACCCTGCGCACCGTAGGCACCTCGCCCCGCAGCAGCGCCAGCTGCAACGCGGCCGCCTCCGCCGACGGGTCGACCCCGAGCTGGTCGGCCAGCCGCTCGCGCAGCTCGGCCAGGCGGGCCAGCGCGCCGGCCGGGTCGCCCGCGGCCGCGAGGGCGCGCGCCAGCAGCAGGGTCGCGGACTCCCGCAGCGGTTCCGCCGCCGCCGCGTCCGCGGCCCAGCTCGCGGCGCTGTCCGCGTCGCCGAGGGCGAGCGCGGCCCGCGAGGCGCGCTCGCAGCCGTCCACCCGTTCGCGGTGCAGCCGTTCCCGCGGCTCGCGGGCCCAGTCGGCGTAGGTGTCCTCGGCCAGCGGCTCACCCCACGTCCCGAGCGCCGCGACGCAGGCGCGCAGCGTGGCCGGGTGGTCGTCCCCGGCGGCGCGGGCCCGGTCGAGCCCGGCCCGGAACTCGGCCACGTCGACGCGGCAGGGACCCAGCGCGTAGCCGCCCGATCCCGTGACGATGAGCCGCGGGTCGCCGAGCGCCCGACGGGCCCGGTTGACCAGCACACCGAGGTTCGCCGCCGGGTCGGCCGGGAGCCGGTCGGGCCACAGCGCGTCGGCGAGCGCCTCGTGGGGCACCAGGTCGGGCCGGCGCACGGCGAGCACCCGCAGCAACGTGCGCACCTTGCGGCCACCGAACGCCGCGGGCGGGACCTCGTCGCCGTCACGGCGCACCTGGAACCGTCCGAACAGCTGCAGGGCCACGTCCGGCACGTCGCCGATGGTCCTCCACCGCCAACCAACTGCAAGGTCGGATTCCTAGCGTTCCTCCCATCAGCCACCGACCTCACGGAGGACACCATGTACGAACAGCAGGACTCCGCGGTCCCCAGCGAGACCCGGGAGTTCCCGAACGGGCGGCTCGACCTGCTCCGCATCGGCGGCGCCGACATCGGCCGCCTGACGCTCGCCCCGGGCTGGCGGTGGTCGACCGACGTGAAGCCGGCGGCCGGCACCGAGCTGTGCGAGGCCCCCCACTTCCAGTACCACGTGTCGGGGACCCTCCGGGTCCGCACGGCCGACGGCGAGGAGTTCGACGCGACACCGGGCCAGGTCACGGCCCTGCCCGCCGGGCACGACGCCTGGGTGGTCGGCGACGACCCCGTGGTCGTCGTGGACTGGTGGGGAGCCTCCGACTACGCGAAGGGCTGACCGCCGTGATCACCACCAGGGACACCCGTGAGATCTACGCGCGGTGCAGTGCCGGCTTCACCGAACGTGTGCACGCCGTCGGCGACCACTGGTCCGACCCCACCCCGTTGCCGGCGTGGAACGTCCGCGAGCTGGTCAACCACCTCGTGAACGAGGAGCGCTGGACGCCGCCGCTGTTCGCCGGGTCGACGGCCGACGACGTCGGCGATCGCTTCGACGGCGACCTGCTCGGCCACGACCCGGTCGCCACCGCAGCCGAGGCCGCCGCCGCGGCGCGGGCCGCGGTGCGGGCCGAGGGCGCCGTGGAGGGCGTGGTGCACCTGTCCTTCGGCGACCACCCCGGCCGCGAGTACGCGATGCAGCTCGCCGCCGACCACCTCGTGCACACCTGGGACCTCGCCCGCGCCGTCGGCGCCGACGAGACCCTCGACGATGACGCCGTGGCCGCCGTCCTGGACTGGTTCGGCGGCACCGAGGACCTCTACCGCGAGATGGGCGTGATCGGCCCCCGCGTCGCCGTGCCAGCCGGGGCGGGAGCGCAGGCCCAGCTGCTCGGGCGGTTCGGGAGGACGCTGTGAACGCCGCCGTCGCCCGCTTCCAGAAGGCCTTCGACGCCCAGGACGTGGACGCGATCATGGCCGCGATGACGCCCGACTGCGTCTTCGAGGACACGTCCCCGCCCGACGGCACCCCCCACACGGGAGCGGCCGCGGTGCGGGCGGCGTGGGAGGCGCTGTTCGCCGCGTCACCGGACGGGACCTTCAGCAGCGAGGAGACGATCGAGGCCGGGGACCGGGTGGTGGTGCGCTGGCGCTACGAGTGGGGCGACGGGCACGTGCGCGGCGTCGACGTCTTCACCGTCCGCGACGGGCTCGTGGCCGAGAAGCTCGCCTACGTCAAGGGCTGAGAGGTCGTGAGCGGACATCAGCGTCAGAGCGCTGATAGCCGCTCACGGGCGGCGGAGCCGCATCGCTTCCAGCCTGCGGATCCGCTCGTCCATCGGCGGGTGGGTGGAGAACAGCCGCGCCAGGTGCTCGCCGGTGCGGAACGGGCTCGCGATCATCAGGTGCGACTGCGACACCAGCTGCGGCTCGGGCGGCAGCGGGGCCAGCTGCGTGCCGACCTGCAGCTTCCGCAGCGCCGAGGCCAGCGCGAGCGGGTCGCCGGTGAGCTCGGCGCCGCTCGCGTCGGCCTGGTACTCCCGCGACCGGCTCACGGCCATCTGCACCACCCCGGCCGCGACGGGCCCGAGCAGCGCGACGAGCAGCACCCCGAGCGGGTTCTGGCGTTCACCGTTGCCACCGCCGAACAGGCCCGCGAACATCGCCAGGTGGGCCAGGTAGCCGACCACCGCCGCGAGCGCCCCCGCCACCGAGGAGATCAGGATGTCGCGGTTGTAGACGTGGGAGAGCTCGTGGCCCAGCACGGCGCGCAGCTCGCGCTCGTCGAGGAGGTCGAGCAGGCCGGTGGTGGCGCAGACCGCGGCGTGGCGCGGGCTGCGGCCGGTGGCGAACGCGTTGGGGGCCGACGTGGGGCTGATGTAGAGCCGCGGCATGGGCCGCCGCGCGGTGCGGGAGAGCTCACGGACGATCCGGTAGAGCGCCGGCGCCTCGGGCTCGGACACGGGCCGCGCGTGCATGGCGCGCAGGGCGAGCTTGTCGGAGTTGAAGTACGCCCATCCGTTGACGCCCAGCGCCACCACCAGCGCGACCACCAGGCCACCACGGCCGAACAGCGAGCCCGCGAACAGCACGAGCGCGCTCATGCCGCCCAGCAGCAGCGCCGTCTTCAGCCCGTTCACGGTGGTTGAACGAGCCACGACCGGGTGGTGTTCCTGTCACCAACCGCGCAGGTCCACCGGCCAGGTGTCGAGGATCTCCTCACCACGCACGAGGTACATGCGCTCGTGCAGCGCCACGGTGGGGTCGACGTGGGCCGGGAGCACCCGGATCCGATCGCCCACCGCCACCGGCTCGTCGGCGGCGAACGTGGTGTGCTCGTCGCTGCAGAACCACACCTGCGCACCCGGGATCGTGGGGTTGCCGTGGTCCATGCCCAGCGACTTCAGGCCGACGTCGGCCACCGCGTAACCGGGCATCTCCCCAGCCGGCGCGGTCACGGAGATCACCGACGCCAGCACCGTCAACGCCTGGCGAAACGGCACCCCGGCCGCCGAGTACGCGGTGTCCATGAGCGCGTAGGAGCCGGCCTGGATCTCGTTCACCCACGTGTTCACCGCGTAGGTGCCCGTGCCGCCGCCCGAGACGAGCTCCCCGCCGACGTCGGCGTGCGCGGCCAGCAGCTTGACCATGCACTCCTCGGTGAGCTTGGCGCGCTCGGCGGCGTCGCCGTACATCATCAGGTGGCCCTCGTAGCCCATGACGCCGCGCACGGCGAGCCCCGCGGCCCGGGCGCGGTCGGCCAGCCACCCGGCACGATCGGGAGCGATCCCGCAGCGCGGAAGGCCCACGTTGACGTCGACGAGCACCTCCCGCACCCCGCCCGCGACGGCCGCGTCGAGCGTCTCCTGCGAGTCGATCGCGAGCGTGACACGGGCGTCCAGGACCCCGAGCCGCCGGGCGTCGAGCACCTCATTGGCCAGCAGCAGGTCCTGGCCGAGTCCGGCGGCCGCCATGCCCTCGACCTCACGGATCGTGGCGCAGGTGAACCCGGCGTGCCCGAAACCGGACTGCCAGCGGGCGAGCGCGGTGGTCTTGTGGGCCTTGACGTGCGGGCGCAGCCGCGCCCCCGGCAACGCCTCGGCCATGTCGGCGAGGTTGGCCTCCACCGCGTCGACGTCGACGAGCAGGGCGGGCGTGGTCAGATCGTGCAGAGTCACCCGAGCACCCGTTCCAGATAGGCGTTGGTGAAGCGACGCTGCGGATCGAGCCGGTCGCGCAACGCGGTGAAGGAGTCGAACTCCGGGTAGCTGCTGCGCAGGTCAGCCGCCGTGCGGGTGTGCATCTTCCCCCAGTGCGGCCGCCCGCCGAGCGCCGTCATCACGCTCTCGACGGCCCCGAAGTAGGCCTCGTGCGGCTGCCCTCGGTAGACGTGGACGGCGATGTAGGCACTCTCGCGGCCCGACGCGGTGGACAGCGGGATGTCGTCGGCCGCCGCGACCCGGACCTCGACGGGGAAGGTGACGGCCTGCCCGTGACGGTCGACGGCACCCCGCATGCCGTCGAACGCCTCGCGCAGCGCCGCCCGGGGCACCGCGTACTCCATCTCCAGGAAGCGCACGCGGCGCGGGCTGGTGAACACGCGGTGGGAGCGGTCGACGTACTCGGCGTCGGCGAACCGGTCCGCGGACCGCCGGTTCAGCGAGGGCACCATCCGTGGCATCCGCGCGCCGAGCCGACAGACGAGCTCGAACGCGCCGTTGCCCAGCAGGTCGTCGCCCACCCACTCCGCCACCCGGCCACGTACGGGGCCGTCGGCATCGGTGCGGTTGTTGCGCTTGGTGGCGGCGATGTCGGTGTGCGGGAACCAGTAGAACTCGAAGTGGTCGTTGCCGGCGGCCAGCGCGTCGAGGTCGTCGAGCACGCGCCCCAGGGGCATGGCGCTCTCGACGGCGTGCAGCCGGAACGCCGGAACGGCCTGCAGTGTCACGGTGACGAGAACTCCGAGGGCGCCCAGGCCGACGCGGGCGGCGTGGAAGATCTCGGGGTTCTCGGCGGCGGTGCAGGTCAGCAGGGAGCCGTCGGCGGTCACCAGGTCCAGCGCCCGGACCTGCGCGGCGATGCCCTGGTGGCGGGCCCCGGTGCCGTGGGTGCCGGTGGAGATCGCGCCGGCGACGGTCTGCGCGTCGATGTCGCCGAGGTTGGGCAGGGCCCAGCCGCGGTCCCACAGCAGCGCGTTGAGAGCGCGGAGCGTGAGCCCGGCGGGGACGGTCGCGAGGCCGTTCGCGTCGATGCGCACCTGCGCGGGGTCCGCCGGGACGATGAGTGCGACGTCCTCGGGCACCGACACGGCCGTGAAGGAGTGCCCCGACCCCAGCGCCTTGACGCGCAGCCCGTCGCGCTCGGCCGCCTTCACCGCGTCGACCACGTCGCCGACCTCGCGCGCCACCACCGTCCGCGTGGGGTCGGTGCGCTGGTTGCGGGCCCAGTTCTGCCAGGTCATGCCATTTCCACCGGTGCGTCCTCGTGTGCAGAGCCTATGCCCGCCGTTCCGTCGGCCAACCGCTTGCGCAGCGCCGCGACGTACCAGAGCCCGGCCAGTGCGAGCGCTCCGAGCACGACGTAGTCGGCGGAGCGGAAGGCCTCGGGCAGGGTCAGCGCGGCCACGACCGCGATCAGCCACAGCATCGCGAGGCCGGCGACGGGCAGTGCGGCGGCGCCGAGCCGGAACCCGCCCTCCCCGGCGTCGACGATCGAACGGCGCTTGGCCAGGTAACCGCCGAGCGTCAGGACGTAGACGAGGTAGGGCACCAGCGCCGTGGCGCCCACGAGCACCGCGAACGCGTTGCCGTCGGCGGTGCCGTAGCCGAGCAGCACGAGGCACACGACGAGCGAGGTGACCAGAGCCGGCACGGGCGTCGAGGTACGCGGGTTCACCCGCCGCAGCGCCGTGGAGAACGGCAGCATCCCGTCGCGGGCCATGGCGAAGATCAACCGGGAGTTCGACGCCGCCGCGACCACGATCAGCGCGAACATCGAGAACACCACGATCGCGAGGAACACCTTCGTCAGCACCGGGCCCAGCCAGTACTCCGCAATCGCGGCCAGCGGCACCGGCGAGGCGGAGACCGTGGCCAGGTCGGGGATCGCGACGGTGAAGCCGATCAGTGCCGCCCAGCCCAGCACCCCGGACACCACGACGGACAGGATCATCGCCCGCGGCACCGTGCGCCGGGCGTCGACGGCCTCCTCGGCCATGTCCGCCGCCGCCTCGAACCCGACGAGCGTGAAGATCCCGACGAGCGCGCCGCCGACCAGCGCGTCCGGGAAGACCGCGCCGGGCACCGTCGTCGACAGGAACCCGAGGCCGTGCCCGCCGTCGGGGGTGCCGCCCGAGCCCTGCACCCACAGCACGAACACGACGACGCTCAGCACGACCGTTCCGATGATCTCGGCGAACACCGCGACGTTGTTGACCCGCGCCGCGAGTTGCACCCGCACGATGTTGATCAGGTAGGCGATCACCAGAGCCAGGACGGCGATGAACAGCAGCAGGCGGGTGTCCCCGGCGTCCAGGCCAAGGACGGTGGCGGTGAGCGGAGCCAGGCCGAGCAGCGCGATGCCGGGCAACCCGACCGCGCCGTAGAGCACCCCGAGCGCGCCGACCAGATAGCCGAAGCGGGAGCCGACGAGCCGCGCCGACCACTGGTAGTTGGCGCCGGCCAGCGGGAAGTGGCCGGCGAGCTCGGCCAGCACGAGCACCACCAGGAACTGCCCGATCGCCGCCACCGGCCACAGCCACACGGCCGCCGGGCCCATCTGCGTCAGACCGTAGGAGTAGTTGAGGAAGATGCCTGTGGTGATGGAAACGATCGAGAACGCCACCGCGAAGAGCGCGAAGCGGCGCAGGACGCGGGGGAACTGTGGGGCGTAGCCGAAGTTGGTGTCAGTCACGTACGGCCTCCCTGACTCGGGTTGCGGAACAGGGTGCGACGTGGGACACATGTATGTCAACCGTCTGGGACAACTGACCCAGTTTGAGATTCTCCGGAGGGAAGCAATGGCGCGGGTGTCCGCCGAGGACCGTCGCAGGCAACTCGTCAGCGCGGCGTTCCGCGTGATCGGCCGGGACGGGTTCGCCCAGGCCACCACCCGGGCGATCTGCACCGAAGCCGGCGCCCCGCTGGCCTCGTTCCACTACTGCTTCGCCTCCAAGCAGGAGCTCCTGGGCGAGCTCACCACCCAGACCCTCGACGCGCTGGCCGACGCCCGCGCCGACGGCACGCACATCCGCGGCGACGTGGCCGAGTCCCTGCGGGCGACGCTGCGCTTCTACTGGCAGACCGTCGAGGACGACCCCGGCCGCGAGTCGGTGCTGATGGCGCTCACCCAGCACGCGCTGAACGACCCGGGGCTCGCCGGCGTCGCGGAGCAGCACTACACGGCCTACCACCGCACCGCGCGGGAGACTCTCGAGGAGATCGCCGCGGGCTGCGGCGTGACGTGGGACCTCCCGGTGGAGCAGCTCGCGCGGATGTTCATCGTCGTGACCGACGGCGTGACACTCGCCTGGCTGGTGGACCACGACAGTGCCGCCGCCGTCGCCGCACTGGACGCGTTCGCCGGGCAGCTGGCGACGTTCGCCGGGAGGTCGGAGCCGTGAACGAGTACCTGCTCGACAACGCGCAGACCGAGGCCGGCGATCGGTTCGGCGCGTTCGCGGAGCTGTTCGACCCCGTCACCTTCGGCCACCTCGACGGCCTGGAGCTCGGCCCGGGCAGCCGGGTGTGGGAGGTCGGCGCGGGCGGGCCGAGTGTGCCGGCGTGGCTGGCCGCGCGCGTCGGCCCGTCGGGACACATCCTGGCCACCGACATCGACACCCGGTGGCTGCGCGGGCTCGCCGGATGCGAGGTCCGCACGCACGACGTCGCGGCCGACCCGGCCCCGGACGGACCGTTCGACGTCGTCCACGCCCGGCTCGTGCTGGTGCACCTGCCCGACCGCGACCGGGTCCTCGCGTCGCTGGTCGCGGCGCTGCGACCGGGCGGGTGGCTGCTGCTGGAAGAGGCCGACCCGGCGCTGCAACCGCTGGTCTGCCCCGACGAGTCCGGGCCCGAGCAGGCGCTCGCCAACCGGCTCAAGACCGGCTTCCGCAGCCTCATGGCCGGGCGTGGGGTGGACCTCGCCTACGGCCGCACCCTGCCGCGGCGGCTCCGCGACGCCGGGTTGACCGACGTCGCGGCGGATGCGTTCTTTCCCATCACGGGCCCGGCGTGCGCCGTGCTGGAACGGGCCACGGTGCTCCAGATCCGGGACAGGCTGCTCGAGGCGGGGCTCGCCACCGCCGACGAGATCGAGGAGCATCTGGCCGCGGTCGACGCCGGCCGTCTCGACCTGGCCACGTCGCCGCTGGTCTCCGCGTGGGGCCGCCGCCCGGCGTGACGGGTGCGACAGGACGCCGGGCCCCGACCCGGGCAGGATGCCCACATGGCCCCTGACGTTCGCACCGAGATCAAGGACCGGGTAGCGGTCCTCACCCTGTCGAACCCGGAACGTCGCAACGCGATGAACCTGGAACTGTCGGAGAAGCTCGTGGCCGCCGTGGACGCGGCCGTCGCCGACGACGGCGTGGGCGCGATCGTCGTCACCGGCGAGGATCCGGCGTTCTGCGCGGGTGGCGACCTCGCCGAGCTCGCGACGGCCGACCCGGCCACGCTGCGCCGCGTCTACTCCGGGTTCCTCGCGGTCGCCGACTGCCCGCTGCCCACCATCGCCGCCGTCAACGGTGCGGCCGTGGGCGCCGGGCTCAACCTCGCCCTGGCCGCCGACCTGCGCCTGGCCGGGCCGCGCGCGAAGTTCGACGCCCGGTTCCTGCAGCTCGGGCTGCACCCCGGCGGCGGTTACACGTGGATGATCAACCGCGTGCTGGGCCCGCAGGGCGCCGCGGCCGTCAGCCTGTTCGGCGAGGCCGTCGACGCCGCGGAGGCCGAGCGGATCGGGCTCGTGCACCGGGTGACCGACGACGTCGTGGCCGCCGCGATCGAGATGGCCGGCCGCGCCGCCGCCGCGAACCGCGAGCTCGCCGTCGCCACGAAGGCGACGCTCAAGCTGACCGCGGGGATGACCTCGCACGCCGAGGCCGTCACCGTCGAGGTCCGGGCGCAGGCCGAGTCGGTGCGGTCCGACGACTTCAAGGAGCGGCTCGCGGCCCTGCAGAAGAGGATCAGCAGCAGCCGCTGACGTTCCTCCCACCGGAATCCGGTGCTGTGAGATCCGCCAGGGTCGGGCGACGATCACTCCCACCGGGAGTTAACCTCGCCTTACGCCCGTCACCGCACCGGAAGTGGGACCGACCTCGACATGACCACCACCGACACCGCCGTCGACCAGCCCGAGGTCGTGCAGAAGGACCGCGTCGTCATCCGCTTCGCGGGTGACTCGGGTGACGGCATGCAGCTCACGGGTGACCGCTTCACCTCGGAGACCGCCGCGTTCGGCAACGACCTGTCGACGCTGCCGAACTTTCCCGCGGAGATCCGGGCTCCCGCCGGCACCCTGCCGGGCGTCTCGTCGTTCCAGCTGCACTTCGCGAACTACGACATCCTGACGCCCGGCGACCGCCCCGACGTGCTCGTGGCGATGAACCCGGCCGCCCTCAAGGCCAACATCGCCGACCTGCCCGCCGGTGGGGTGCTGATCGTCAACACCGACGAGTTCACCAAGCGCAACCTGACCAAGGTCGCGTACCCGGCGAACCCGCTCGAGGACGGATCGCTGGAGCAGTACCAGGTGCACGAGGTCGCGATGGCCACCCTCACGATGGGCGCGCTGGCCGAGACCGGCCTCTCCAAGAAGGACGCCGAGCGCGCGAAGAACATGTTCGCCCTCGGCCTGCTGTCGTGGATGTACCACCGGCCCAGTGAGGGCACCGAGCGGTTCCTGCGGGAGAAGTTCGCCCGCCGTCCCGACCTGGCCGAGGCGAACGTGCTGGCCTACCGCGCCGGGCACGCCTACGGCGAGACCACCGAGGCGTTCGCCGTCACCTACGAGGTGAAACCGGCCCCGTTGCCCACGGGCACCTACCGCCAGATCACCGGCAACACCGCGCTCGCCTACGGCATCGTGGCGGCCGGGCAGACCACCGGGCTGCCGGTGTTCCTCGGCTCGTACCCGATCACCCCGGCGTCGGACATCCTCCACGAGCTGTCCAAGCACAAGAGCTTCAACATCACCACGTTCCAGGCCGAGGACGAGATCTCCGGCATCGGCTCCGCGATCGGCGCCGCGTTCGGTGGCGCACTCGGCGTCACCACCACCTCGGGACCGGGGATCTCGCTCAAGAGCGAGGCCATGGGCCTGGCCGTCGCCCTCGAGCTCCCCCTGCTGGTCATCAACGTGCAGCGCGGCGGGCCGTCCACGGGCCTGCCCACCAAGACCGAGCAGGCCGACCTGCTGCAGGCCATGTTCGGCCGCAACGGTGAGGCGCCGATCCCGATCGTCGCCCCGCAGTCCCCGGGTGACTGCTTCGACGCCGCGCTGGAGGCCGTCCGGATCGCGGTCACCTACCGCACGCCGGTCCTGCTGCTCTCGGACGGCTCGCTGGCCAACGGCTCCGAGCCGTGGAAGGTCCCCGACGCCACCACGCTGGCCCCGATCGACCCGAACTTCGCCACCGAGCCCAACGCACCCGACGGGTCCGGCGAGTTCTGGCCCTATCTGCGCGACGACGACACGCTCGCGCGTCCGTGGGCCGTTCCGGGCACTGCGGGGTTGGAGCACCGGATCGGCGGCCTGGAGAAGGCCGACGGGCGCGGGTCGATCTCCTACGACCCCGCCAACCACGACCGCATGGTCCGGCTGCGCGGAGCGAAGATCGACGGGATCACGGTCCCGGACATCGTGGTCGACGACCCGGACGGCCCCGACGACCGGGCCGATCTGCTGGTGATCGGCTGGGGCTCCACCTACGGTCCGATCGGCGCCGGGGCGCGCCGTGTCCGGGCGTTGGGAAAGAAGGTCGCCACCGCGCACCTCCGGCACCTGAACCCGATGCCGGCCAACCTCGGCGAGGTGCTGGCCGGTTACGAAACGGTGCTGGTTCCCGAGATGAACCTCGGACAGCTCGTGATGCTGCTGCGTGCGAAGTTCCTGGTCGACGCGAAGAGCTACACCAACGTCACCGGGTTGCCGTTCAAGGCCGAGGAACTGCAGGATCTCTTCCTGAGCTATCTGTCTGGAGTGCACGCATGACGGCGCTGGATCTGGGGTTGCCCACCATCGGGGGCCTCGACGGGGTCCCCACGACCACCGACAAGCAGACCGCGAAGGACTTCACCTCCGACCAGGAGGTGCGCTGGTGCCCGGGCTGCGGCGACTACGCCGTGCTCGCCGCCGTCCGGCAGTTCCTCCCGACGCTGGGGATCAAGCGTGAGAACACGGTGTTCGTCTCGGGCATCGGCTGCAGCTCGCGGTTCCCGTACTACCTCAACACCTACGGGATGCACTCGATCCACGGCCGCGCGCCGACCATCGCCACCGGCCTGGCGGTCACCCGACCTGACCTTTCGGTGTGGGTCGTCACCGGCGACGGCGACGCGCTCTCGATCGGCGGCAACCACCTGATCCACGCGCTGCGCCGCAACGTGAACCTCAAGATCCTGCTGTTCAACAACCGGATCTACGGGCTCACCAAGGGCCAGTACTCACCGACGTCCGAGGAGGGGAAGATCACCAAGTCGACCCCCTTCGGCTCGATCGACCACCCCTTCAACCCGATCTCGCTCGCGCTCGGGGCCGAGGCCACGTTCGTCGGCCGCGCGCTGGACAGCGACCGCAAGGGCCTCACCGCGGTTCTCGGCGCCGCGGCCGCACACCGCGGATCGGCGCTGGTGGAGATCTTCCAGGACTGCCCGATCTTCAACGACGGGTCGTTCGACGTCCTGCGCAAGGGCGACGACGCCGACACCCGCGTCATCGACGTGCGGCACGGTGAGCCGATCCGCTTCGGCACCGAGGGCGCGTACGCCGTCGTCCGGGACGGGTTCGGGCTGCGCGTCGCGAAGACCGACGAGGTCGACGAGGCCGACATCGTGGTCCACGACCAGGCCGACATCAACCTCGCCTTCGCCCTGTCCCGCCTGTCGGACCAGGACCTCACCCACACGGTCACGGGGATCTTCCGCGACGTCGTCCGCACCACCTACGACGACGCCACCCGGGCACAGGTCGACCACGAGCGCGAGACCCGCACTCCCGACCTGCAGGCACTGCTCAACGGTCGCGACACCTGGACCGTCGTCGGCTGATTTCTCTCAGCGGCCTACCGGGTCGGCCGGGCCGGACTGCGCCGGGATCTCGGGCGTCCGGACCGCCGGCCCGGCGGACCGCTCGGGGATCGGGGCCACCACACCGAGCCGGTCCAGCGCCTCGGTGGCGGCCGCCCCGGGCCCGGCCACGTCCCGGCGTCCGGGGGCGTCGAGCGCCGAGAGGGCCGGGTCGGTGACGGACCCCGGACCGGGCTCCGGTTCCACCTGCGCGACGGGTGGCTCGGCAGGCGGCCGTACGCCGGGCCAGGCCGGCAGCTCCGGCCAGTCGGTCACGTCCGACGCGCGGGAACGCCGCAGCGGGCGCACGAACGCGAGCCAGGTGACTGCGGCGCCCAGCAGGAACGCCGCCAGGCACAGCACCCAGACCTGCACGAAGAACCACGCCACGCCGTCCTCCTCCTACGAGATCTGGATCTGGACGCGCCTGCTGGCGGCCGGGGTGGCGAGCGGGGCGGCGGCACCGCGGCCGGCCGTGGTCAGGCGGCCACGCGCGATCCCCGCGGCCACCAGCGCGTCGGCCACCGCGGTCGCCCGCTGCTCCGAGAGCCGTTGCGCCACGTCGGCCGGACCGGGGCTGTCCGCGCAGTAGCCCACCACCGAGACCGCAACGGTCGGATCGGCGCGGAGCACGGCCGCGACCCGGGCCACGGCGGCTCGGGAGGCGTCCGAGAGTGCCGCGCTGTCGGCCGCGAAGACCGGCGGCGGCACCGACCCGAGTGCCACGGCCACCCGTTGCCGGGCCGCGTCGGTGGTTCCGGTGGCCGTCGCCGTGGGCGCCGGCGCGGTCGGCGCGGCCCCGGCGACGACGGGCGCGGATACGGCTACGGCGGGCGCACCCGGCACACCCGGCCACGCCAGTGCCACGCCGGCGAGGGCGAGCGGAACCACCACGAGGGCAGCCCACCACCCGGCGCGGGACGGGGACAGCGGTAGATCCACCACGGTTGCTCCCCGTGTCGATGCGATCACGGGACAACGTCACGGATCCCGGTCACGCTGGGATCACGACACGGTAACGAGTTGAACCGGGCAGGTCGTCTCAGCGCGAGACGATCTGCGCGGGAGCACCCCGCCGCCGCTACGGTGCGCTGATGCTGGACGCCCCCGTCATCGCCCGGTGGGGTGGGCAGCCGATCGAGATCGGTGGCCCCGAGAACCCGTCGACGCCCCTCATCGTGCTGCTGCACGGGCGCGGCGCCACGGAGAACTCCATGGTCGCCCTGGCCCCCAACCTGCCCTTCGGCCCGGCCTACGCGGCCGTCCGCGGGCCCGTCGAGGAGCCCGAGGGGTACACCTGGGGCGACCTGACGGAAACGATGGACTGGTTCCTGAAGTGGCTCGGCACCGAGGGCGACCCCGAGCGGCCCGTCGTCCTCGTCGGGTTCGCGGAGGGCGCCACGCTGGCCTCTGCGCTGCTGCTCAGCCGGCCGGAACGGTGGGCGGGCGGCGTGCTGCTGCACGGTGCTCTGCCGGACGTGGCGCTACCACGGGGCCGCCTGACCGGAATCCCCGTGTTCCTGGCCTGCGGCGCGGACACGAGCAGCCGGGAGTACCTCGTGCGCGACAGCGGGGCGCCGGTGTGGACCGAGCGCGACCCGAGCGGCCCCCGCCTGACGGGCGAGCTCGCCGCGGCCGTCAGCCGCTGGCTCACCGCGCGCCTGGACCACCTGCACCGCTTCGGCGAGAACCCGCTCCCCGACGGCGACGACCAGACCTGGCCCACCCTGCTGACCGAGACCCTCCCGGCCCGCGCGCACCGGCCCGATCCCGGCGGCAGACCCGCCGTCCTGCCGATCGCCCTGGCCTACGACGCGGTGGGCAAGGGCTGGGCCGTGCCCGACCCGCTGGCCGGCCTCACCCTCCCCGCCGGGGCGGTCCAGATCGACGCGCCCGCCGACGACGCCGAACGCCCGGTGCTGGCCGCGATCACCGCCGCGAGCGCGGCTCCGCCGCCCGTGCGCGGATAACGTCGTTCCCGCGGTGATATCCGCGCACGACTCCCTGGCCGCTCGTCGGCGCCCCGCGGAGGGCGTCCACGTGCGGACGATCACGATCACCGGCTGGACGGTCCGGGGCGAGGGTGTCCGGCGTCACGTGAGCGGTTCGGACGGGCCGGTGTTCTCATGGACCCGTGACGGCGGCGAAGCTGGACGGGCGGGGTGTCGGCGCGGCCGTCGGCGCCTACGCCATGTGGGGCCTGTTCCCGGCGTTCTGGCCACTGCTGGCGCCCGGCGTACCGGTGGAGATCCTGGCCCACCGGATCGCCTGGACGGCGGTGCTGATGGTGGTCGTGATCTCCCTGCTGAGGGGCTGGCCCGAGCTGCGCGCGCTGAGCGCCCGGGGCTGGGCGATGGTGGCCGCGGCCGGGGTGCTGATCTCCGTCAACTGGGGCCTCTACATCTACGCCGTGTTCACCGGGCAGGTCGTCGAGGCCGCGCTCGGCTACTTCATGAGCCCGCTCGTCAGCGTGCTGCTCGGGGTGGTGGTGCTGCGCGAGCGGCTGCGGCGCGTGCAGTGGGTCGCGGTGGCGCTGGGCGTCCTGGCGGTGGTGGTGATCGCGGTCGAGAACGGCAGGCCGCCGTGGATCGCCCTGACCCTGGCCACGTCGTTCGGCACCTACGGGCTGATCAAGCGGACCGTCCCGCTCTCGGCCACCGGCAGCGTCACCGCGGAGGGGCTGGTGATCGGCCCGATCGCCGCCGCGGTGATCGTCTGGTTCCAGGTGGCGGGCGGGGGCACGATGCTCGACCACGGCCCGGCCCACCTGCTGTTGCTGATCGCGGCCGGCCCGGTCACCGCGGTGCCCCTGCTGCTCTACGGCGTGGCCGCCCGGCGGGTGCCGCTGAGCACCATCGGCGTACTGATGTACCTCAACCCCATCCTGCAGTTCGCCTGGGGCGTGTTCGTCGTGCACGAGGACATGCCGGCCACCCGCTGGATCGGCTTCGGCCTCGTCTGGCTGGCCCTGGTGGTGTTCACGGTGGACCTGGTCCGCACCCACCGCGCCACCCGCCCGGCCCCCGCAGCCCTGACACCGGCGAGTTGACCTCCTCGACACGGTGAATGTGCCGATTCGATTCGGGCGGGTGTGCTCGATCGGCACACACGGCGTGTCGAAAAGGTCAACTCGCGGGGGTTGGGGTGGGGCTGTCTGTCAGCCGGTGCGGTCTATTGCGTACGTCGTCAGGGCGTCCAGGGCCTCCGCTGCGGGGCAGGCGGGGAGTTTCGCGAGCTCTGACCTCGCCTCGGCGGCCTGTTCGGACAGGAACTCCTTGGCGCGGACCAGGCCCTTGCCCGCGCGGAGCAGGCCGAGGGCCTCCTCGACCTCGCCGTCGTCGGTGATGGGGCGGGCCAGCAGCACGCGCAGGCGGTCGGCGTCCGGGCCGGTCTCCTGCAGCGCGTAGAGCATCGGCAGGGTCTGGACGCCCTCGCGGAGGTCCGTGCCCGGTGTCTTGCCCGAACTGTCGGACGGCGACGCGATGTCGATGACGTCGTCGGCCACCTGGAACGCGGTGCCGAAGATCATGCCGAACCGCTGCAGTGACGTGATGTGCTCGGGCGGACAGCCGGAGAACAGCCCACCGAAGCGGCCCGAGGTGGCGATGAGCGAGCCGGTCTTCTCGGCGATCACCGTCAGGTAGTGCTCCACCGGGTCCTCGCCGGGACGCGGGCCGCGGGTCTCCCGCATCTGGCCCGTGACCAGCTCGGCGAACGTCTCCGCGATGATCCGGACGGCGTCCGGACCCAGATCGGCCACGAGCCGGGACGCGTGGGCGAACAGGAAGTCGCCGGTGAGGATCGCGACCGAGTTGTCCCAGCGGGAGTTCGCGCTCTCCGCGCCGCGGCGCATGGTGGCGGAGTCCATGACGTCGTCGTGGTAGAGCGTGGCCAGGTGGATCAGCTCCACCACCGCCGACGCGACGATCACGTCGGCGGAGTCCGGCTGCGGCCCGAAGTTCGCCGCCAGCAGCGTGAACAGCGGCCGGAACCGCTTGCCGCCGGCGTCGATCAGGTGCAACGCCGTCTCGTTGACGAACTGGTAGTCGCTGTACACCTCACGGTGCAACAGCTCCTCGACCTGGGTCAGACCGGCCTCCGTGGCCGCCGCCAGGGCCGGGTCGCCGACCTCGACTCCCGCTATCGCGTTGCTCGACACCCCATCAGCCTACGAAGGTTCCCGCGCCGGCCCAGCCCAGGGCCAGGGTCGGGACGATCCCGAGCAGCAGGGTGACCAGCACGCCCAGGGTGATGGCGGCCGTGGTGAACGCTCCGGGCACCGCGACGGTGGGGCCGTCGGGCGCCGGCTCACTGAAGTACATGAGCACGATGACGCGGGCGTAGAAGAACGCGGCGACGGCCGAGGCGATCAGCGCGATCACCACCAGCGGCACCATCCCGTCGGCGGACGCGGCCGAGAACACCGCGAACTTGGCGGTGAAACCGCTGGTCAGCGGGATGCCGGCGAGCGCGAGGAGCAGGAACGCCATCACCGCCGCGACGACGGGCGAGCGCTTCGCGAGCCCGGCCCACTGCGAGAGGTGGGTGGCCTCGCCGTCCGGGCCGCGCACCAGCGAGATGACGCCGAACACCGCGAGCGTGGTGAAGCCGTAGGACAGGAGGTAGAACAGCGTGCCCGAGGTGCCCGCGGCCGTGATGGACATCGCACCCAGCAGCAGGAAGCCGGCGTGGGCCACCGACGAGTAGGCGATCATCCGCTTGACGTCGGTCTGCGTGAGACCGATCACGGCGCCGATCACCATCGACGCGATCGCGATGGCCCACAGAACCCCGCGCCACTCCCAGCGGGTGTCGCCGAAGGCCACGTAGAGCACCCGCAGGATGCCGCCGAACGCCGCGACCTTCGTGCAGGCCGCCATGAACGCCGTGACGGGAGTGGGAGCGCCCTGGTAGACGTCAGGGGTCCACGTGTGGAACGGGCCGACCGAGGCCTTGAACATCAGCCCGACGACGAGCAGCGCGAGCCCGCCCAGCAGCAGGGCGTCGGACTTCTGCGAGCCGGTGGACGCCGCAGCGATGTCGGAGAACCGCACGGACCCGGCGTAGCCGTAGAGCAGGGCGAGGCCGTACAGGAAGAACGCCGACGCGAACGCCCCGAGCAGGAAGTACTTGACCGCCGCCTCCTGCGAGAGCAGCCGGCGGCGCCGCGCGAGCCCGCACATCAGGTACAGCGGCAGCGACAGCACCTCGAGGGCGACGAACATCGTCAGCAGGTCGTTGGCGGCGCAGAACGTCATCATCCCGGCCAGCGCGAACAGCGTGAACGGGAAGACCTCGGTCTGCATCGTGGGCGCCTGGTCGGGCGAGCCGTAGCCGCGGTCGGGGTCCGTGTCGCCCCCACCACCGGTGGCCACGCCCCCGCCGCCGCCGACGGCGGCCCGGGACGCGGCGGAGGCGATGAACGCCCCACCGGGCTCCACGGAGCGGTCGGCGATCAGCAGGATGCTGCCGAGCCCCAGCGCCAGCAGGGTGCCCCAGAGGAACAGGGTGGGCCGGTCGACGGCGAGGGCGTCGGAGATCGTGGTGATCCCCTCGGGGCCGCTGTTGCCCGCGTACAGCCCGAGGGCGAGCCCGGCGGCGGCCAACGCCACGATCGAGAGCACGACCTGGGCGGGCCAGCGCTGGTGGCGCGGCAGGAACGCCTCGATCAGCACGGCGACGCACGCGGCACCGAGAATGATCAGCAACGGGGCGACGGCGCCGTAGTCGATGGGCGGCACGGTCAGCGGCGCCGCCTGAGCCAGAGATGTGTCGATCATCGAGCCAGACCCCCCACCGGGTCGGGAAGACCCACTTCGTTCATGGTGGCCACCACCGACGGGGTGATGACGTCCAGCACCGGGCCGGGGAAGAACCCGAGCACCAGGATGAGCACGATCAGCGGGGTCAGCACCGCGATCTCACGCTTGCCGAGATCCGGAAAGCCGGAACTCTTCTTCGCCGCCACGGCGGGATCGAGCATCGTTCCAGGGCCACCCACGGTGTCCAGGGCCCCGAGCACGGCCGAGCCGCGCAGCGGGCCCTGCATCGTGCGCTGGTAGACCCAGAGCACGTAGAGCGCGGCGAAGATGATGCCGACGGTGGCCAGGATCGTGTAGACCGGCTGGCGCGGGTAGGAGCCCAGCAGCACCAGGAACTCGCTGACGAACGAGTTGGTGCCGGGCAGCGCCAGCGACGAGAGCCCCGCGACGAGGAACGCGCCCGCGAGGAGCGGGGCCACCTTCGAGACGCCGCCGTAGTCGCCGACGAGCCGCGAGCCGCCGCGGGTGATCAGCAGGCCGACAACGATGAACAGCATCCCGGTGGAGATGCCGTGGTTGACCATGTAGAGCGTGGCTCCCGCGAACGCCTGCGAGGAGAACGAGAAGATCCCCAGCGCGATGAACCCGAAGTGGGCGATCGAGGTGTAGGAGACGAACCGCTTCATGTCGGTCTGCCCGACGGCCAGCAGCGCTCCGTAGAGGATGCCGATCACGGCGAGCGTCAGCACCAGCGGCGCCAGGGCCTTCGACGCGAACGGGAACAGCGGCAGGCAGTAGCGCAGGAAGCCGAACGTGCCCACCTTGTCCAGCACGCCGACGAGCAGCACACCGGCGCCGACGGGCGCCTCGGCACCGGCGTCGGGCAGCCACGTGTGGAACGGCACCAGCGGCGCCTTGATCGCGAACGCCAGGAAGAAGCCGAGGAACAGCCAGATCTGCCTGGACTCCGGGACGCTCGCCGCCATGCGCTGCAGGTCGACCCAGGTGAAGGTGCCCGCGCCCAACTGCTCTCCGCTGACCACGAACAGCCCGATGACCGAGGCGAGCATGATCAGGCCGCCGAGCAGCGAGTACAGGAAGAACTTCACGGCCGCGTACTGGCGGCGCGGGCCGCCGAAGCGGCCGATCATGAAGTACATCGGGACCAGCATGGCCTCGAAGAACACGTAGAACAGGAACACGTCGGTGGCCGCGAACACCCCGACGAGCAGCGCCTGCGTGGAGAGGATCAGCGCGTAGAACCCGGCGGCCGAGCGGCCCTCCAGGATCCTCTCCTCCCACGAGAACGCCATGACGATCGGCACGAGCACCGCGATCAGCGCGAGCATCACCAGGGCGATGCCGTCGATGCCGAGCGCGAAGTGGGTGCCGAAGGCGGGGATCCAGTCCACCGAGAGCTGGAGCTGGAAGCGCGTGCCGCCCGTGGCGGCCGACACCGAGTACGAGAACCAGGTGACGATCGTGAGCACCAGCGACACCAGGGAGAACCCCAGCGCCACCAGCTTGGCCGTGCGCGCGTTGTTCTTCAGCGGCGCCACCACCGCCGCTCCCACGAGCGGGAGCAGCAGCAGGATCAGGAGCAGCACGCTTCCTCCGGTCGTCACGAGAACCGCACCACGAGCAGGGCCGCGGCCACGAGGACCGTGCCGCCGAGCATCGACAGGGCGTAGGAGCGGACGAAGCCCGTCTGCAGCCTTCGCAGGCGCCCCGAGCTGCCTCCGAACAGCGCCGCCGTGCCGTTGACGATCCCGTCGACGCCGCGGTTGTCCACGAACACCAGGAACCGCGAGAGCCAGGTGCCCGGACGGGCGATGACGGCCTCGTTGATGGCGTTGGCGTAGAGGTCGCGCCGCGCCGCCTGCACCGGCAGCGAGACGCGCACCGGGCGCTCCACCGGGGTGGGCCTGCGCCCGACCACCAGGTACGCCACCAGGACGCCCAGCGCGGAGAGTACGAGCACCAGCCACGGCGTGACCGAGCTCGGCAGCGCGCCACCCTGGACCTCCTGCAGCTCCCCCAGCGACGGGGCGAGCCAGGTGGCCAGCGCCTTGCCGTTGGTGAGCAGGAAGCCGGCGAACACCGAGCCGACCGCGAGGATGATCATCGGAACCGTCATCGACAGCGGCGACTCGTGCGGGTGGTAGTGCCCGCCGCTCTCGGTCTCGAGCTTCTCCCAGCGCTTCTCGCCGAAGAACGTCATGATCATCAGGCGCGTCATGTAGAACGCCGTGAGACCGGCCGCGATCGACGCCGCGAGGCCGAACACCCAGCCCTGCCAGCCCGGCGCCGTGAACGCGGCCTCGATGATCGCGTCCTTGGTGAAGTAGCCCGACAGGAACGGGAAGCCGATCAGCGCGAGGTACCCGAGCCCGAACGTCACGAACGTGATCGGCATCTTCCGCCACAGCCCGCCGTAGCGGCGCATGTCGACGTTGTCGTCCATCGCGTGCATCACCGAACCGGCCCCGAGGAACAGCCCGGCCTTGAAGAAGCCGTGCGCCAGCAGGTGCGCGATGCCCAGCGCGTAGCCGATGGGGCCGAGGCCGACGGCCAGGATCATGTAGCCGATCTGGCTGACCGTGGAGTACGCGAGGACCTTCTTGATGTCGTCGTACGCGCAGCCGATGACCGCGCCGATCAGCAGCGTGATCGTGCCGATCAGCGCGACGACCAGGCGGCCGGACTCCGTCAGGTTGTAGATCGGGTTGGTGCGCGCGATGAGGTAGACGCCCGCGGTGACCATCGTCGCCGCATGGATCAGCGCCGAGACCGGCGTGGGGCCCTCCATCGCGTCGGGCAGCCAGGCCTGCAGCGGGAACTGGCCCGACTTGCCGCACGCGCCGAGCAGCAGCAGCACCGTGATCGCGACGATGGTGCCGGGCGAGACCTGCCCGATCCGCTCGAAGACCTGCGTGTACTGGACGGTGCCGAGGTTGGTCCAGATCAGGAAGATCGCCAGCGCCAGCCCCACGTCACCGACGCGGTTCATCAGGAATGCCTTCTTGGCGGCCGTGGCCGCGGACGGGCGGTCCTGGTAGAAGCCGATCAGCAGGTAGGACGCCAGACCGACGCCCTCCCAGCCGAGGTAGAGCATCACGAAGTTGTTGCCCAGCACCAGGATCAGCATCGCGGCGACGAACAGGTTGAGCTGCGCGAAGAACCGGCGACGGCCGGGGTCATGGCTCATGTAGCCGACCGAGTAGATGTGGATCAGCGACCCGACACCCGTGATCAGCAGCACGAACGTCAGCGACAGGGGGTCGAGCCGCAGGCCGAAGTCGACGTTCAGGCCGGCCACGGCGATCCAGTCGAACAGGTGCACCTCGGTGGTGCGCTGATCAGCGGGCATGCCGATCGTCTGGAAGAAGATCACCAGGCCGAGCACGAACGACGCGACGACGGTGAGCACCCCGAGCCAGTGGCCCCAGGTGTTGGCCCGGCGGCCGGCGACGAACAGGATCAGGGCGCCGGCCGCGGGCAGCACGAACAACAACCAGGCGAGCGAGGCCACCCCGGAGGCGGCGCCGATCGAGGGCAGCTCAGCTGCGAGCGCGCTCACGGCTGACCCGTTGTCGTCAGGGCGGTGATCACGGCGAGATGGTTGCTAGTGGATCTCGACGAGCAACCATCTCCCCGTGATCGCGGGGTTCGGGGGCGGCGGGTGGGCACCGGGGAGCTCCTTGGCGTCAGTACTTGAGCAGGTTCGCGTCGTCGACCGACGCGGTCCGGCGGGTGCGGAAGATCGACATGATGATCGCGAGGCCGACCACGACCTCCGCGGCGGCGACGACCATCACGAAGAACGCGATGACCTGGCCGTCGAGGGCGCCGTTGATGCGGGCGAACGTCACGAGCGTCAGGTTCACCGAGTTGAGCATCAGCTCGATGCACATGAACACGACGATGGCGTTGCGCCGCACCAGCACGCCGACGGCGCCGATGGAGAACAGCAGCGCCGAGAGCAGCAGGTAGTAGGTGGGTGTCACCGGGCGTCCTCGGTCTCGGCGGAGGTGTCAGCGGCGGGGAGGGCCTTGCGCCCACCGGTGAGGGCGTGGGCGTCGGAGTGCGGCGCGTCGAATGCCTCCACCGGGGTGGAGTCGATGATCGCCGAGACCGACTCGGGGGCGACCGAGCCGTCGGGCAGCAGGGCGGGCACGGCCACCGAGTTGCCGGTGGCGAACACCCCCGGGCCGGGCAGCGGGGAGATGCGGTCGTGCTCGCCGCGCAGCCGGGCCTCGACGGTGGCGCGCTGGCCGCGCTTGTCGTGGGCCCGGGACTGCGAGTAGGCCAGCACCATCGCCCCCAGCGCCGCTGTGATCAGCAGTGCCGAGGTGAGCTCGAACGCGAACAGGTACTTGGTGAACACCAGCGCGCCCAGCCCGCTGACGTTGCCGCCGGCGCCCGCGTTGCCACCGGCCAGCCCGACGGACTGGACGTTGACCAGCGTGCGGCCGACCGCGGCCACCAGCAGCACCGCGAGTGCGAGACCGAGCAGCATCCCGGTGAGCCGTTGACCGCGCAGCACCTCGACCACGGAGTCCGAGCTGTCGCGGCCCACGAGCATCAGCACGAACAGGAACAGCATCATCACCGCACCGGTGTAGACGATGATCTGTACGAAGCCGAGGAACGGCGCCTGCTGCACCATGTACAACGCGCCCAGCGAAAGCATCGTCATCGCCAGGAACAGCGCCGAATGCACGGCGTTGCGGGCCGACACCATGCCCAGCGCCCCGAACAGGGCCACCGGGCCGAGGATCCAGAAGACGACGGCCTCGCCGACGGTCACCGTGTCACCGGTGGCGGCGGCCTGCGCCAGGATGCTGATCATCGGACCTGCTCCCCCACCGGATCGGTGTCCGGGTTCTTCCGTGCGAGCGTCGGGCCCTGCACGTAGTAGTCCTGCTCGCTCTCGCCGAGCCGCATGGGGTGCGGCGGCTGCTCCATGCCCGCCAGCAGCGGAGCCATGAGGTCTTCCTTCGTGTAGATCAGCTTCTGGCGGTCGTCGTCGGCCATCTCGTAGAAGTTGGTCATCGTCAGCGACCGCGTGGGGCACGCCTCGATGCACAACCCACAGCCGATGCAGCGCAAGTAGTTGATCTGGTAGACCGCGCCGTAGCGCTCCCCCGGGGAGAACCGCTGCTCCTCGGTGTTGTTGCCGCCCTCGACGTAGATCGCGTCGGCCGGGCAGGCCCAGGCGCACAGCTCGCACCCGACGCACTTCTCGAGGCCGTCCGGGTGCCGGTTGAGCTGGTGGCGTCCGTGGTAGCGGGGAGCGGCCGGAGGGAAGTTCTCCGGGTACTCCTCGGTGACGACCTTCTTGAACATCGTCGAGAAGGTGACGCCGAAGCCCTTGAAGAAGTCGAAGAACTCGGACATCTACTCGCTCTCCTTGCCGGTGAGTGCGCGTTCCCGGGACCTGCGGGTCTCGGCGGACCGGCTGCGCAGCTTGTGGCGGGACGGCTGCGGCACCACGAGGTCCAGCGGCGGCACGGGATAGTCCGACGCGAGCTCGACGACCTGCTCGCGCGGACCCTTCCGGTCCGGCACCAGGAACGCGATGATCAGCACGACCGCCACGACGATGCCCAGGGTGATGATCAGCGCCGCGGTGCTGCCGCCGGTGTTGCGGAACGCCCGGATCGCGAAGATCAGCAGGATCCACAGCAGGCTGACCGGGACGAGGACCTTCCAGCCCAGCCGCATGAACTGGTCGTAGCGCAGGCGGGGCAGCGTGCCGCGCAGCCAGATGAAGAAGAACAGGAAGATGAACATTTTCACGAGGAACGCCAGGAACTGCCACCAGCCGCTCACGTTCGGCAGGAACGGGATGCTGCCGCCGCCGAGGAAGAGCGTGGTGGCCATCGCCGAGACGGTGACCATGTTGACGTACTCGGCGAGGAAGAACAGCGCGAACTTCAGCGACGAGTACTCGGTGTGGAATCCGCCGACCAGCTCGGACTCGGCCTCGGGGAGGTCGAAGGGCGCGCGGTTGGTCTCGCCCACCATCGCGATCACGAAGACCACGAAGCTGGGCAGCAGGACGATCACGTTCCACAGGTTCGCCTGCTGCGAGGCCACGATGTCGGCCGTGGACAGCGAGTGGGCGTAGAGCACGACGCCCACCACCGAGAGGCCGAGCGCGATCTCGTAGGAGATCACCTGGGCGGCGCTGCGCAGCGCGGCCAGCAGCGGGTACGGCGAGCCGGAGGCCCAGCCGCCGAGCACGATGCCGTAGACGCCGATGGACGAGCAGGCCAGCACGACGAGGACGCCGACCGGCAGGTCCGCCAGCTGCAGGACGGTGGGTTCACCGAAGATCGTGACCTCGCCGCCGAACGGGATCACCGAGAAGGCGACGAAGGCCGGGATCGTGGAGACGATCGGCGCGATGAAGTAGACCTTCTTGTCGGCCATCACCGGCATGATGTCTTCCTTGAACGCCAGCTTCAGCCCGTCGGCGAGGCTCTGCAGCCAGCCGCCGGGGCCGGTGCGGTTGGGGCCGGGGCGCTGCTGCATCCGGCCCACCACCTTGCGCTCCCAGTTGATCATGAAGAGGGTCAGCACCACGCCGATGGCGAACAGCGCGACGACCTTCAGGATGATCAGCCAGAGCGGGTCGTCGGCCAGCAGCTGCTGGGTGCGCGTCAGCCCGCCGGCCGGAGCCGGGTCCTGGGCCAGGAAGATCGTCATACCGAGTGCTCCTCGACAGGTGACGCGGCCCGGACGAGAGCCGTGATGCTGGTGGGCGCGATCAAGCCGTCACTCCCACAAGGTCTCCGTGTCCGGCACCGAGGACGGCGCGGACGCGGGATTCACCGGAGTTGCCCGGCAGCCACACGACGCCGTCGGGTAGGTCTGCGAACGCCACCGGCAGCGTGATCGCGCCGCGCTCGGTGCGCACCGTGGCCGGCGCGCCCTCGGTGAGGCCGAGGCGCTCGGCGGTGGCCGCGTTCAACCGGGCCAGCGGCTCCCTGGCCGTGCCGGCCAGCGCGGGCTCGTCGATCGACAGCGAGCCGTCGTCGACGAGCTGGCGCCACGAGGCGAGCACGGCCTGGCCGAAGCCGGGCCGCTGCGGCGACGACGCGGCGACGGTGGGCGCGGCCGGGGCCGTGCCGGAGCGCGCACCGAGCCTGGTCAGCTCGCCGGCGGCGGCCGCGGGCGTCTGGGTGAACAGGTCCACGTCCATCTCGACGGCGAGCGTGTCGAGCACACGGCAGTCCGGCAGCACGCCGCTGGCGTCCAGCGCCGGGCCGAACGGGCGGACGCGGCCCTCCCAGTTGAGGTAGCTGCCGGAGCGCTGGGCGTCCGGGGCCACCGGGAGCACGACGTCGGCGAGCCCGGTGACCGCGGAGGTGTGCAGCTCCAGGCTGACCAGGAAGCCCACCTCCCGCAGGCCGGCGAGCGCAGCGGCCGGGTCGGCGAGGTCGGCGGGGTCGAGCCCGCCCACCACCAGCGCGGCCAGATCACCCATCGCCGCGGCGGCGAGGATCTCGTCGGTGTCACGGCCCGGGGTGGCCGGCAGGCTCCCCGCGGCCAGGCCCCAGGCCTGCTCGACCTCGGCCCGCGCGGCGGCGTCGGCCACCGAGCGACCACCCGGCAGCAGGGTGGGCACCGCGCCGGCGTCGAGCGCCCCGCGGTCCCCCGCCCGGCGCGGCACCCAACCGACGGCCGCCCCGGTGCGGGCGGCCAGCGCGGACACCGCGGAGTACAGGCCGGGGACCTCGGCGGCGCGTTCGCCGACCAGGATCACCCCGCCGCCGGTGAGGGCCTCCAGCACGGGGGACGGCAGGTCGGCCAGCACGGCCGCCTCGGCGCCCGGGACCGCCGGGATCAGGTTGTTCTTGGCTGCGGGCGAGGCGGCGCCGGTCTCGGGCGAGGTGCGCTCGACCGCTGGCGTGGTCCACTGGCCGAGGTGGAACACCTTCTGGCCGTGCTTCTGGGCGGCCTTGCGCAGCCGGAGGAAGACGACGGGCGCCTCCTCCTCCGGCTCCAGCGCCACGCACAGCACGGCGGGCGCGGCTTCGAGGCGCGTGTAGCTCAGCGTCTCGGGGCCCTGCCCGACGACGTGACTGGCCAGGAAGTCCAGCTCCTCGGCCGAGTGCGGCCGGGCCCGGAAGTCGACGTCGTTGGTGCCGGCGGCGACGCGGGCGAACTTGGCGTAGGCGTAGGCGTCCTCGACGGTGAGCCGGCCACCGGCCAGCACCCCGATACCACCGTCCTTCGCCGCGGCGAGCCCTTCGGCCGCGGCCGTCAGGGCCTCGGCCCAGGACGTCTCGGCGAGCACGCCGTCGGCGCCGCGGACCATCGGCCGGGTGATCCGGCCGGCCGAGGACAGGTAGCGGAACGCGAAGCGGGTGCGGTCGTCGATCCACTCCTCGTTGACCTCGGGGTCGTTGCCGGCCAGCCGGCGCAGGACGGTTCCGCGGCGGGTGTCGATGCGGATCGCCGCGCCGCCGGCGTCGTGCTCGCTCACCCCGGGGGTGGACACCAGGTCGAACGGGCGCGACCGGAAGCGGTAGGCGTCGCTGGTGAGCGCGCCGACCGGGCAGATCTGGATGGTGTTGCCCGAGAAGTAGCTCTGGAACGGCTTGTCGTCGGCCACCCCGACCTGCTGCTCGGCGCCGCGCTCGAGCAGCTCGATGAACGGGTCGCCCGCGATCTGCTCGGAGAACCGCGTGCAGCGCTGGCAGAGCACGCAGCGTTCGCGGTCGAGCAGCACCTGCGAGCTGATCGGCAGCGGCTTGGGGAACGTCCGCTTGGTCTCGACGAAGCGCGACTCGGTGCGACCGCTCGTCATCGCCTGGTTCTGCAGGGGGCACTCGCCGCCCTTGTCACAGATCGGGCAGTCGAGCGGGTGGTTGATGAGCAGCAGCTCCATCACGCCGGCCTGGGCCTTGTCGGCCACCGCCGAGGTGTGCTGCGTCTTGACGACCATGCCGTCGGCGACGGTCATCGTGCAGCTGGCCTGCGGCTTGGGCATCGGCCGCCCGCCCATCTCCACCTCGACCAGGCACTGGCGGCAGGCACCGGCCGGGTCGAGCAGGGGGTGGTCGCAGAACCTCGGGACGATGATCCCGAGGCGCTCGCAGGTGCGGATCAGCAGCTCGCCCTTGGGGGCGTCGACGACCTGGTCGTCGATGGTGAGCCGCACGTGGCCCTCGGGCACCGGGACGGTGTCCTTCTCGGGGGCGAGTGTCATGCCATGGCTCCAGCAGGTTCGACGGGGGCCGCGGGCTGGGCGGCACACAGGTCCAGGAACTCCTGGCGGAAGTACTGGATCGCACTGGTGATCGGGCTGGTGGCGCCGTCGCCGAGGGCGCAGAAGCTCCGGCCGAGGATGTTGTCGCAGATGTCGAGCATCGTCTCGACGTCCTCGGGCGTGCCCTCGCCGTGCACCATCCGCTCCAGGATCTGCACGAGCCAGTAGGTGCCCTCACGGCATGGCGTGCACTTGCCGCAGGACTCGTGCTTGTAGAACTCGGTCCACTTCATGACCGCCCACGGCACGGACACGGTCTCGTTGAAGACCTGCACCGCTGTGGTGCCGAGCATCGACCCCGCGGCCGCCGCTCCTTCGAAATCCAGCGGGACGTCGAGGTGCTCGGCGGTGAACATCGGGGTGGACGAGCCGCCGGGCGTCCAGAACTTGAGCGGGACGCCGCCCTTCATGCCGCCCGCGAGCTCGAGGAGCTGGCGCAGGGTGATGCCGAGCGGGGCCTCGTACTGGCCGGGCTTCTCGACGTGACCCGACACCGAGTAGATCTTCGGGCCGGGCGACTTCTCGCTGCCCATCTCGCGGAACCAGTCGCTGCCGCCCAGGACGATGGCGGGAACCGAGGCGATGGTCTCCACGTTGTTCACCACGGTGGGCGACGCGTAGAGCCCCGAGGTGGCCGGGAACGGGGGCTTGAGGCGAGGTTGACCGCGACGACCTTCGAGCGAGTCGAGCAGAGCCGTCTCCTCGCCGCAGATGTAGGCGCCCGCGCCGGCGTGCACCACGATGTCGAGGTCGAAGCCCGAGCCGAGGATGTCCTTGCCGAGGTAGCCCTGGGCGTAGGCCTCGTTCACGGCGTTGCGAACGCGGCGGATGCAGTGCAGCGCCTCACCGCGGATGTAGATCGCGCAGAAGTTCGCGCGGATCGCGAAGCTCGTGATGACGCAACCCTCGATGAGCGAGTGCGGGTCGGCCATCATCGTCGGGATGTCCTTGCAGGTACCCGGCTCGCCCTCGTCGGCGTTGATCACGAGGTATTTGGGCTTGGCGCCCGGGCCCGTGGCACGCTCGCCAGGTTTGATTTGCGGGATGAAGCTCCACTTCATGCCCGTGGGGAAGCCCGCGCCGCCTCGGCCGCGCAGGCCGGAGTCCTTGACCAGCTGGATGAGCTGGTCGGGCTGGGCGGTGAGGGCGTGGCGCAGGGCCTGATAGCCCTCGAGCTCCTCGTAGGTCTCCATCGACCACGAGCGCGGGCTCTGCCAGCGGCGGGTGAGGACGGGCGTCAGCTGATCCGTCATGACTTCCTCTCCGGCAGCTCGGGAAATGCGGGCGCGGAATCGGGCATCGCCGGGGCGAGCCAGCCACGGTCCGAGGCGAGCGCCGCTCCGCGCATCGTCTCCGGCGACGTGGACGGGCCCTCCACGCTGTGCTCCAGGTCGGGGAAGATCCCGGCCAGCTCCAGCTCGACGGTCTTGAAGTCCGTGAGCGGGGCGCCGCGGGTGGGGTGCGGCTTCTCGCCGCGCGCCAAGGCGTCCACCAGCATCTCGGCCGACTCGACGCTCTGGTTGTCGTAGAACTCGTAGTTCACCTGCAGCACCGGCGCGAGGTCACACGCCGCGAGACACTCCGCGTGCTCCAGCGTGATGGACCCGGTGGCGCCGGGCTCCCCCGCCGTCTCCTCATGCCCGACGCCGAGCTTCTCCTCGAGTCGCTTGTAGATGTCGTCCCCACCGAGCACCGCGCACAGCGTGTTGGTGCAGACGCTGACGATGTGCTCGCCGCACGGGGTGCGCTTGTACATCGTGTAGAAGGTGGCCACCGCGGAGACCTCGGCGGTGCTCAGCTCCAGCTCATCGGCGCAGAAGCGGATGCCGTCCTGCGAGACGAAGCCCTCCACCGACTGCACGAGGTGCAGCAACGGCAGCAGCGCCGACCGCGACTGCGGGTAGCGGGCGATGATCTCCTTCGACCGCTGGCGGGTGAGCTCGTCGAAGCGCGGCGAGACGATCGGCTGATCGGCTGGCCCGTCCCAGACGACGTCGTCGGGCACATGGCTGGCCCCGCTGGTCGTCGACTTGCCCTGGGGCAGCGTCATCGGTCCACCCCTCCCATGACGGGGTCGATGCTGGCGACGGCCGCGATGACGTCGGCGACCATGCCGCCCTCGCTCATCGCCGGCATCGTCTGCAGGTTCACGAAACTGGGCTCGCGCACGTGGACGCGCACGGGGCGCGTGCCGCCGTCGGAGACCAGGTGGAAGCCGAGCTCGCCGCGCGGCGACTCGACGGTGGAGTACACCTGGCCCGCGGGCACGTGGAAGCCCTCGGTGACCAGCTTGAAGTGGTGGATCAGCGACTCCATCGACTGACCCATGATCTTGCGGACGTGCTCGAGGGTGTTGCCCATGCCGTCGGAGCCGACCGAGAGCTGCGCAGGCCAGGCCACCTTCTGGTCGGCGACCATGACCGGGCCGGGCTCCATGTTCTTGACGGCCTGCTCGACGATCTTGAGCGACTCGTGCATCTCCGCGACGCGCAGCCGGTAGCGCGCGTAGCAGTCGGCCTCGGTGGCCGTCGGGACCTCGAAGTCGTACTCCTCGTAGCCGGAGTACGGCTCGATCTTGCGCAGGTCCCAGGGCAGGCCCGCCGAACGCAGGATCGGGCCCGTGGCGCCCAGCGCCAGACAGCCGTCGAGCGGGAGGTAGCCGACGTTCTCCAGGCGCTGGCGCCAGATCGGCTGGCCGGTGAGCAGCTTGTCGTAGTCGGGCAGGCGCGAACGCATGACCTTGATGAGGTCGGTGACCTTCTCGGCCCAGCCCTCGGGGAAGTCCTGCGAGAGGCCGCCGGGGCGGATGTAGGCGTGGTTCATGCGCAGCCCGGTGAGGAACTCCAGCAGGTGCAGCACCTCCTCGCGCTCGCGGAACCCGGCCGTCATGCCGGTGAGCGCGCCGAGCTCCATGCCGCCGGTGGCCAGGCACACGAGGTGCGAGCCGATCCGGTTGAGCTCCATGAGCAGCACGCGGGCCTGCTGGGCGCGGCGCGGCACGTCGATGCCGAGCAGCTTCTCGACGCCCATGCAGTAGCCGGCCTCGTTGAACAGCGGCGCCAGGTAGTCCATGCGCGTCACGAACGTGACGCCCTGGGTCCAGGTGCGGTACTCGCAGTTCTTCTCGATGCCGGTGTGCAGGTAGCCGATGACCGACCGGGCCTGCTGCACGGTCTCGCCCTCGAGCTCCAGCACCAAGCGCAGCACGCCGTGCGTGGACGGGTGCTGCGGACCCATGTTGATGACGATGCGGTCGTCGTGGTCCTCGTCGATGAGAGTGTCCCAGTCGCCACCGGTGACGGTGAAGACGGTGCCCTCGGTGGTGCGGCGTTCCTCGGCCGGCGTCGGGGTGGGGCCGGGTGTGGCGTCGTCCTGGATGTCGGTCACGAGTACGACCTCCGCTCGTCGGGCGGGGGGATCTCGGCCCCGCCCTTGTACTCCACCGGGATCCCGCCGAGCGGGTAGTCCTTGCGCTGGGGGTGGCCGTCCCAGTCGTCGGGCATGAGAATTCGGGTCAGGGCCGGGTGACCGTCGAAGACGACGCCGAACATGTCCCAGGTCTCGCGCTCGTGCCAGTCGGCCGTGGGGTAGACCTCGACGACGCTCGGCAGGTGTGGGTCCTCGACGTCGAGGGCCACCTCGAGCCGGATGCGGCGGCGGTAGGTCAGTGACGTCAGGTGGTAGACGACGTGCAGGCGCTGCGCCACGTGCTCGCCGTAGTCGACCCCGGACACCGAGGAGCACAGCTCGAAGCGCAGGCCCTCGTCGTCGCGGAGAGTGCGGCAGAGGTCGAGAATGCGCTCGCGCTGCACGTAGAACGTGATCTCGCCGCGGTCGATGGTGATCTGCTGCACGGCCTCGCGGGCGACGCCCCGCTCCCCGAGCGCCTCGGCGAAGTCGTCGGCGAACTCGTCGAACCAGCCGCCGAAGGGGCGCTCGGCGGGCGCCGGCGCGTAGCCGGGCAGCCGCAGGCCGCCGAAGCCGGACGTGTCACCGGAGCCCTGGATGCCGAACATGCCCTCGCGGGCGCGCGAGGGAGCCGGGCGGGTGCCCCCCTCGGCGGTGACGCCGGTGCGGTCGACGTCGGCACCCTCCGCGTCGACGCCGGCCTGCTCGACCTCGCCGCTCTCCGGGGTCTCGCCGCCGGCCGCGCGCTGTGCGTCGGTGTCGGCGCCGCTCGCCTCGGCCGAGGACTGCTGTCCGCCCGTGGGCTCGGCACTCTCCTTGGAGGTGCCCTCCGTGTCGTCAGCCATCACTTCTTCCCAGCAGACTTCTTGGGGGCGTACTTGATCGACGACGGAATCAGCTCCGTCTTGTGGCCGCTCTCGGCCAGCTCCGCGGCGCGCTTGGCGCCCAGCGGCTCGTCCATGATCTTGGCGTGGATCTTGAGGATCGCGTCCATGAGCATCTCCGGCCGCGGCGGGCAGCCGGGCAGGTACATGTCGACAGGCACGACATGGTCGACGCCCTGGACGACGGCGTAGTTGTTGAACATGCCGCCCGACGACGCGCAGACGCCCATGGCGAGCACCCAGCGGGGCTCGGGCATCTGGTCGTAGATCTGGCGCAGGACCGGTGCCATCTTGTTGCTCACGCGGCCCGCGACGATCATCAGGTCGGCCTGGCGCGGCGAGGCCCGGAAGACCTCCATGCCGAAGCGGGCGAGGTCGTAGCGCGGGGCACCCGTGGTCATCATCTCGATCGCGCAGCAGGCCAGCCCGAAGGTGGCGGGCCACAGCGACGACTTCCGGGTCCAGTTGACCAGCTTCTCGACGCTGGTCAGCAGGACGCCGCTGGGCAGGTTCTCTTCGAGACCCATGTCAGTTCCAATCCAGCCCGCCGCGCCGCCACACGTAGGCGTAGGCGAAGCCGACGGTGACGATGAACAGCACGATCTCCACCAGCCCGAACAGGCCGAGCTGATCGGCGCTGACCGCGAAGGGGTAGAGGAAGACCATTTCGATGTCGAACAGGATGAAGAGCATCGCCGTGAGGTAGTAGGCGACCGGCATGCGACCGCCACCGACCACGGGGTCCGGCGAGGGCTCGATGCCGCACTCGTACGCGTCGAGCTTCGCGCGGTTGTAGCGGCGCGGGCCGACGTAGGGGGCGGCCGTGACGGAGAACAGCGCGAACGCCCCGGCGAGGGCGAACATCAACACCAGCGGGAGATAAGGATCGAGCATCCGTGCACCCTCGTCGTCTGCAGCCGCCGTTATTCGCGACGGAACGTCTGTTGGGATCTTGCTCACCCGGCGCCGACCCTAGGCCGAAACGCCGTCCCGGCCGGACCCAGGCGAACCTAACTTCTACTTGTGAAGGTTTTCACGAAGTCCGTGTGAGTCTAAGCACGCGAACGGCGGAGCGCGCGACCCCCCGGGGTCCGAAACGGTTCCGAAAGACGCGTACGCGATCGGCCGGACGGCCTCACCCCGGTGGAGAGGACACGTGTGATCATGAAGGGTCAGAGGCGGCGGGCGCGGTGCAGCGCCACGGCGCCACCCGCGAGGTTGCGCCAGGCCACCTGGCCCCAGCCCGCCTTCGCGATGCGGCCGGCCAGGTCGGGCTGCGGGGACCAGGCCCGGATCGACTCGCCGAGGTAGGTGTAGGCCTCGGGATTGCTCGACACGCGCTCGGCGACGGCGGGCAGGATCCGCTCCAACCCGAGGAAGTAGGCGGCGCGGAACGGGGCCCACGTGGGCCGGCCGAACTCGCAGACGACGAGCCGCCCGCCGGGCCGGGTGACGCGGGCGAGCTCGGCGAGCGCGGTGTCGGGATCCGCGACGTTGCGCAGGCCGAACGAGATCGTCACGGCGTCGAAGGACGCGTCCTGGAACGGCAGGGCCAGCGCGTCGGCCGCCACCTTCGGCACCTCGCGCCGGGCGCCGGCGCGCAGCATCCCGATGGAGAAGTCGGCGGCCACGCACCACGCCCCGGAGCGGGCCAGCTCCACCGTGGACACCGCGGTACCGGCGGCCAGGTCGAGGACCTTCTCGCCGGGCTGCAGGTCGAGCGCCGCCCGGGTCAGCGTGCGCCAGCGGCGGTCCTGCCCGGCCGTGAGCACGGTGTTGGTGAGGTCGTAGCGGCGCGCGACACCGTCGAACATCGCGGCGACGTCACGGGGGTTCTTGTCGAGGTCGGCGCGGCTCACGGACCGAGCCTACGGCGCCGCGACCGGCACGGCGTCTCAGCCCGCCAGCAGCTGGACGCCCGCGAGCACGACGAACAGCAACGGGCCGCGGGACAGCTCCACCAGCATGCCGACCGGCAGCGGCCCGAGCCCCACCCCTGTGTCGACCATCGATCCCCCGTAGGTGCGGGGCGGGCGGGTCGCGAACCGGACGACGACGGCGAGCGCGCTCCCCGGCACCAGCACGAGCGACAGGACGGACCCACCCGCCGGTGCCACCAGCAGCGTCCACAGCACGGCCACGACCGCCGGCCCGACGCAGTGCAGCGCGAGCAGCTCGGGGTTGGTCCCGCCGAGGGTGCGGCGCAACCCCCGCGAGGCCGCGACGGCGCGCAGTCCGTCGGCGAGGCCGCCCGCGGCGAGCGTGGCGCCGAGCAACTGCGCGATCGGCACGACGCGCGGCGGCACGACCACGGACGCCAGGTAGGGCAGCACCGGCAGCGCGACGGCGGTGGCCAGCGCGGTGCGGGCCCGGAGCATCCGGCGCAGGTCGGCGAGCACCAGCGCGCGGCGCCGGCTGCCGCGCAGGCGCCGCGCCGACCGCACGGTGCCGATCGCCTGCAGCCGCCGCTCCCGCGAGACGCCCGTGGTGATCGAGCCGTCCATGAAGCCGACGCTCAGCGTCAGCGCCGCGAGCAGCGCCCCCGCCGCGGTGACGGCCGTGCGGTCGAGGCCTCGCAGCCGCAGCCGGCCCAGGACGGCGGCCACCGCGGCCACCACCACCGCGATCACGGCCACCACCGTGAGCGCCTCCGTCGCGGCGCCACCGGAGGGGGCCCGCGGCGCCGCCCCGGCCCGTTCGAGCAACACGACCACCGCGATGCCCACCACGGCCGGCACCGTCAGGGCGCCCGCGGTCCGCACGAGCACACGCTCGCGGCCGCGGCGGACCTGCGCCCACACGGCGAGCGCGGTGATCAGCACCCCGACCGCCGCCGCGGACACCACGAGCCCGACCGCGCCCGGCAGGTCCGCGGTGAGCCCGACCAGCAGCGCCGCCCCGCCCACTGCCGCACCGGCGACCGCGCCGCCCGCGACGACCACCAGGTAGCGGAACGCGAGGAAGGAGCCGCGGTCGATCGGTGCGGCCAGCAGCCAGGACGCCGCGGCCGGGCCGACCGTGACCGGGCCCAGAGCCGGCAGCACCCGCAGCACCAGCGCGAGGCCCAGCAGCGCCGTGGCAGCGCCGAGCCAGTACTGGGTGCCCGTGCTCGGGGGCACCAGCAGGTCGCCGAGCACGGAGCGCAGGACCTGGACGAACACGCCGCCGATGATCACGGTGTAGAGCAGCGTCTGGTAGACGTTCCCGGCCACGGTCGTCCAGGACGGCCGCTTCGCGCGGCGCATCCCCCGCAGCCGGGCCCGGACCTCACGCCACCGCGGGGTCACTCGCCGATCCGCACGACGTCGTCGGCGACGGCGTGCAGGATCTCGTCGTCGTGGCAGGCGAACAGCAGGGCCCGGCCCGACGCCTTCTCGGCCCGCAGCCGCTCGACGAGCCACGCCCGGCCGGCCGTGTCGAGCCGCTGCTCCGGCTCGTCCAGCACGAGGAGCCGCCGCGGCCGCACCAGCAGCGACGCCAGGGCCAGGCGGCGGCGCTGGCCGCTGGAGAGCGTGGCCGGGAGGTGGTCGGCCGACTCGGTCAGCCCGACGTCGTCGAGCACGGCGTCCACCACCGCGCGGGCGTCCGGCACCCCGTGTGCGCAGGCCAGGAGGTCGAGGTGTTCGAGGACCGAGAGGTCACCGAAGACGTCGAGGTCGTCCACGAGCACGGCGACGTCGGCGCGGAAGCGCGGATCGGTCTCGGCGCGCTTCTCCCCGTCGAACAGCACGGCTCCCGAGTCGGGCACCTCGATGCCCACGACGCAGCGCAGCAGGGTGGTCTTGCCCGCCCCGTTCGGTCCGACGACCCCGACGGCGCTTCCTGCGGGCACCCGGACCGACACGCGGTCGAGCACCGCCTGGCCGTCGAAGGCCTTCGACACCTCGCGTACGTCGAGCACGACGCGGTCGGGCTCGACCCGCTTCCGGACGCCCTTCCGCACCGGTTTCTGCCCCGGCTTCTTCGGCGCGTTCCCGCTCACGTGGACCTCCCGCGACGGACCGTAGCGACGGCGCGCGATCGGGGGAGAAGGGGCCCGCTCGGCGCTCGATCATGCAGTGACCCTTGTCACGAACGGGGGTCGGGCGTAGACAGGAGTCACGGAGAAACGGCAGGCCAAGGGCGTATCGGCGGAGAAGGTGCGTCCCCCCGGCCGGGGATCCTGCTCGGGCATCAGGTACCCACGCGGAGCATGCCGCGACGAGGCCGAAGCGTCCTGGGTCTGCGTCGAGGGACGACACCCGTCCCCCGCCGCCGAGACCACCCACAGGACCCACCGTGCACGCCTGGTCGCCGGTTGACCCGAGCTCACGGGCGCTGCCCCCTCACGGGGGCGGCGCCCGTCTCACGTTCCGGGGTCAGCTCATCGTCGCCAGCATCCGGCCCACCGACTCGGGCCAGCCGAACTGCTCGGCGCGGGCCCGGGCCGCCGTGCGCCGCGCTCCCTCCTCGGCTGCCAGCAGCGTCGTGACCCCGGCGGCGAACGCGGACGGCGAGTCCTGGGCCGACGCGCCGGATCCCCCGACGATCTCCGGAAGCGCGGAGCTCGCCGACACCACGACCGGGGTGCCGCTGGCCAGCGCCTCCAGTGCGGAGAGGCCGAACGTCTCGTGCGGGCCGGGGGCGAGCGACACGTCCGCCGACGCCAGCAGCGTCGCGAGCCGGGAACGGTCGGGGACGAACCCGAGGAAGGTCACGGGCAGCCCCGCCGCCCGGCGCTCCAGCGCGGGCCGCCGCGGCCCGTCGCCCGCCACCACGAGCCGCACGCGGTGCCCGGCGTCGTGCATCAGGGCGAGCGTGTCGATGCTGCGCTCGGGGTGCTTCTCCGCCGACAGCCGACCGCAGTGGACGAGCAGCACCTCGGCGTCCCGGGCGAGCGACGAGCGCAGGTCGGTGCAGTGGTGGCGCGGCGAGAACGTCGCCAGGTCCACGCCGAGGGGCACCTGGGCCACGTTGCGGGCGCCGATCCGGTCGAACTCGGCGCGGGCGAACGAGGTGGTGCAGACGACCGTGTCGTAGGCGTCGGCCATCCGCTCGTTGGCCACGTCCGCGACGCGCCGGGCGGCCGGCTCGGGCAGGAGGAACTGCGCCAGCAGCCGGTCGAGACGCTCGTGGGAGATCACGACGCTGGGCACGCCGCCCCGCTGGGCCCAGCGCCCGAGCCCGCGCAGCGTCAGGCGGTCGGAGACCTCCAAGGCGTCCGGGCGCAGCCGTTCCAGCAGCCGCGTCACCCGCCACGGGTCGACGGCGCGGTAGCCGCCGGTGCCGGGCAGCAGTGGTGCGGCGATCGTGATCCGCCGGATCCGCGCCGACGTCATCTCCCCCGCGGAGGCGCCGTCATGCCCGGCCGGGAGCATCTCGTCGGCGCCACGGTGGCCGGGCACGACGAGCACCACCTCGTGGCCGCGCCCGGCGTAGCCCGCGCCCAGGTGGTGCAGCGCGGTGCGCAGGCCGCCGGAGCGGGGCCCGTAGAAGTTGGCGAGCTGGACGATGCGCACTACGCCGCGGTCGCGGCGGCGGCGCCGATGACCTCGGCGTAGTGCGCCAGCAGCTCGTCGCAGACCGTGCTCCAGGTCTTGCGCAGCACCGACCGCCGCGCCGACGAGCCGAAGCGGCCGCGGGTGGCGCCGTCGGTCAGGGTGACGACGGCCGCGCGCAGCACGGCGTCCGCGGCCACGGAGTCGGGATCGTCCGCGTCGGCGCCCTGGGGTCGCGGCGGCACGAGGAACCCGGTGCGGCCGGGCAGGACGAGGTCGCGCGGGCCGCCCGCGTTCGGCGCCACCACCGGCACCCCGGACGCGAGCGCCTCCTGCACGGCCTGACAGAACGTCTCCGACGGTCCGGTGTGGACGAACACGTCGAGCGAGGCGTAGAGGCGGGCCAGCTCGTCGCCGCCGCGGAAGCCGAGGAACGCCGCCGTGGGCAGAAGGGCGCGCAGACGATCCTCACCGGGTCCGTCGCCCACCACCACCAGCCGCGTCCCGGGCACGTCGGCGAGCGCGGCGAGCCGTTCCACCTGCTTCTCGGGCGCGAGCCTCCCGACGTAGCCCACGAGCAGCTCGCCGTTCGGCGCCAGCTCGGCGCGCACGCGATCATCTCTCTTCGACGGGGTGAACCGGCTGGTGTCGACGCCGCGCGCCCACTGGTGCACGCGCGGAACCCCGCGCTCCCGCAACGCCTCGGTGGCCCAGCTCGACGGAGCCAGGGTGCGGTCGGCCTGACCGTGCAGGCGGCACGTCCAGCGCCACGCCGCCCGCGCCGTCAGCCCGAGGCCGTAGGAGGACGCGAAGCCGGCCACGTCGGTCTGGTAGACCGCGACCGTCGGGATGCCCAGGCGCCGGGCGGCCGCCAGCCCGCGGAAACCGACCACGAACGGAGCCGCCAGGTGCACGACGTCGGGGGCGAACTCCCGCAGCGCCGTCAGCACGCGGCGGCTCGGCACCCCCACCGGCATCGACGACACGACGGGCAGATCCACCGCGGGGATCCGCACCACCCGCGCGCCCTCGTACTCCATCGGGCCGTCCAGCCCCGGGGCGATCACCAGCACCTCGTGCCCGGCCCCCGTCAGGTGTTCCACGACCCGCAACACCGAGTTGGTGACGCCGTTGACGACGGGCAGGAAGCACTCCGAGACGATCGCGACTCTCACGGGTGGAACGTGCACCAGCCGCCGGCCGCGGGGCAGTCGTCGGGCTGACGGGTCGCCGAACACCGCACCAACAGCACGTGCCGGGCCACACAGTTGGCCCGGTGATCGACGACACGTCATCTTCGGGATGCACCCGGGACACCGGACGCGGTGACGCTTCGTGGGTATGACCCTCCAGCAGCAGTCCTCGTCCCAGGTCGATCCGGGGCTGCTGTCCCGCGCACTGGAGGTGGCGGGCCGGTTGGCCAACGACGCCGCCGAGGTCATCACCGCCACCGCGGGGCGGGAGATCCAGGCGGGGGCGGGGCACAAGGCCAACCCGTTCGACTGGGTCACCGACACCGACCGCACCCTGGAACGCCACACCCGCCGGGTGCTGGCCGCCGACTTCCCGGGCGTCCCCGTGGTGGGTGAGGAGTACGGGTCCGACGCGGGCGCGGCCTCGGCCCCCTACCGGTGGGTGGTCGACCCGGTGGACGGCACGGCCAACTACGTCTCCGGCTTCCCGTGGTGCGCATACAGCCTCGCGCTGGTGGACGCCCTCGGCCCGGTGGTCGGGGTGATCGCCGACCCGAGCCGCGCCCAGATCTACGCCGCCGCGCGGGGCCGGGGGGTGCGTGCCAACGGTGTGCCCGTGCGGGTTGTTCCGCGCAGTCCGGTCGGCGGCCTGGTGTGCGCCGAGCTCACCCTCGACGCCGCCGCGGGGTTCACCCGCCGGGCGGCCGACGCCCACGCGGGCGTGCGGGTGCTCGGGTCGGCGGCGCTCGCGATCACGCAGGTGGCGCTGGGCCACGCCGTCGCCGCGGTGCTCGACCACTTCCAGGAGTGGGACGTCGCAGGCGCCGTCTGCCTGGCCGCAGAGGCCGGCGCGCTGGTCGTCGACGGAGGGGGCAGGCCCGACGCTCTCCCGACAGGGACGATGATCGTCGCGGCTCCAGGGGCGTTGGACGAGGTCCTCCGCTGGTGGCAGACGCGCTGACCCTTCCGTCACTCCACCGTTGCACCCCTCGCGTCGTAGGGGATGCCCAGTTGCTCCGCCATCTTCTCTCCCGCCGCCCGCTGGAACGGGCTGATGCCACCCGGCTGCCACGGGCCGACGCTGCCCGCGCCCAGCGCCTCGTCCGACTTGGGGGGCAGCGCGAGCTCCGCGCGCAGGACCGTGACGGGGCGGTCGGCCACCGCGAACCAGTCGAGGCCGAGGACGTCGGTGCTGCCGGTGCACAGCGCGCCGCGGCGCAGGGCGTCGCCGAGGCGGTCGGTCATGCCCGCGCGCGAGAGGTGGCCGCGATCGGCCTCGAACAGACCGGCGCCGCGTGCGAGGTACCCGGTCTCGAACAGGCTCACCACCATCGCGAGCAGGCTGAACGCCCGTGGGTCGTCGTTGGCGCGGGCGATGAACCCGAACACCTCGATCTCGTTCTCGACGGTGGTGCCGTAGTCGGCGAGCACGTGCACCCAGTCGTGCTGGGCCAGCAACGGCGGGGCCGAGCCGGGCAGGCCGGGGGTGACGAAGCCGCGCGAGAGGTAGAAGTCGTGGACGCCGCGGCCGACCGTGCCCGGTTCGAGGTCCGCCAGCGACGCCCACCGCGTGGCCAGCTCCGGGTCGTCGGGCACGGCGTCCCAGGCCTGCTGCAGGGCCCGGCTGGTGTGCAGACCGTGCGCAGACGACTCGAGGTAGCCGTTGCGCTCGAAGTCGACGGCGGCCATGCCCAGGCTGCCGTGCGCGAACGAGCGGGCCACCGACACGAGGTCGTCGGCCACACCGAGCTCGTCGGCGAAGAGCGCGACCCGCTCGCTGACCTCGTCGGGGATGGGCGAGAGCACCATCTCGCCGAGCACCATGAGCTGGACGATCCGGCTGCGGAAGGCGAGGTTGCGCCGGGTCAGGCCGACGGCGAACTCCGCGGCGGCGAGGGGAACGGCCGAGGCGGCGTCGATCCGGTGGCCGGTCAGCGACCTGGTGAGCGCCTCGAACAGCAGCCTCTGGATCTCGGTGAGCCCGGACGGCCCCGCCGTCGCGGAGACGAAGCCGCGCACCAGGAAGGCCGCCTCCGCCGCGTCGGGCGGGGCCAGGAGGACGTTCTCGTCGGACGGCGGTGGTACGGCCATTGCAACACTGTAATCCTATGAGGGGAACTACGGCCGACGGCGGCGCAACCACAGCGAGTACGGGATCGCGAGGGCCCAGACGACCACGATGCCCACGGCCAGCGGCAGTACGCCGGACAGGAAGGTGCGGCCGGCCACCCGCACCAGGTCGGGGTTCGTGACGTCGTACTCGACGGCCACCGTGGCGCCGGCCTCCAGGCCCCGCGGGTAGAACACGCCGAGCTCGGGGGTGTGCGCCTGGCCGTCGGCCGCCGTGAACTGCACGAGCGTGCGGAAGAACGTGGAACCGTCCAGCACCTGGGCCTGCGCGACGGCCTGGTTGGCGCTGATCGTGCGGTCGTCCAGGGCGGCCCCGATCAGGGCGAACAGCGCCAGGAGAGTCAGCAGGACCGCGACTCCCTGCACGATCCGGGGGGCGGTGCGGGACACCGCGCGGATCGCCGGTCGCACCAGGTCGGCCAACTCGTCGACGGCCCAGGTGCGCGTGTTCACAACAGCCGATCCTACGACGTGTGGCCCTCGCCTCCTGGGCCGGACGCGCATTGCGCGCTCCGGCCTCCTACTCTCGGAACAGTGACGATCGCCCCGCTACCGACCGGGTTGGGCGTGCGAACCAGGCTCGTCGACGACCCGGGCCGCCTGATCGACCTGCTTCCCGACGAGAACGGCCTGTCCTGGGTCCGTGGCTCGGACGGTCTCGTCGGCTGGGGTGAGGTGGCGCGGTTCTCGGCCGTCGGCCCCGATCGGTTCGCCGAGGCCGACCGCTGGTGGCGGTCGTTCTCCGGCCGACTCGACGTCGACGACGAGGTCGGCGTGCCGGGCACGGGCCCGGTCGCGTTCGCGAGCTTCACCTTCGCCGACTCCTCTCCGGGATCGGTGCTCGTGGTCCCGCGGGTGCTCGTCGGGCGGCGCGACGGCCGGGCGTGGGTCACCGAGTTCGCCGGCAGCGTCGGCGCCACCGCGATGCGGTCGGTCACGCCCGTGCGGCCCAGCGGCACCCTGCGCTACGCCGATGGTCACCTCCCCGCCGACCGTTACCGGCACGCCGTGGCCGAGGCCGTCCGGCGGATGCGGGCCGGCGAGCTCGACAAGGTCGCCCTCGCCCACGATCTGCTGGCCGTCGCCGAGGAACCTCTCGACGCCCGCTTCCTGCTCGCCGGCCTGGCCGAGCGCTACCCCACGTGCTGGTCCTACGCCGTCGACGGGCTGGTCGGCGCCACCCCCGAGCTGCTGATCCGCCGCACCGCGGGCACCGTGTCGTCACGGGTGCTGGCGGGCACGATCTGGCCCGGTCCGGGGAGCACGGTCGCGGGCATGGCCGAGCGGCTCCTCGACTCGGCGAAGGACCGCCACGAGCACGAGCTCGCCGTCGACTCGCTGGCCGACGCGCTGCGGCCGCTGTGCGCCGAGCTGGAGGTGCCCGGCACCCCGTCGGTGATCGCGCTGCACAACGTCTCGCACCTGGCCAGCGACGTGCACGGCAAGCTCCCCACCGACAACCCGGTGTCACTGCTGCGGATCGCCGAGGCCGTGCACCCGACGGCCGCGGTGGGCGGCACCCCGCGCAAGGCGGCGGTCGACCTGATCGCCGAGCTCGAGGGCATGGACCGCGGTCGCTACGCCGGCCCCGTCGGCTGGGTCGACGGCGACGGCGACGGGGAGCTCGGCATCGCGCTGCGGTGCGCCCAGCTCGACGGCCGCGTCGCGCGCCTGATCGCCGGGTGCGGGGTGGTGGCCGACTCGGATCCAGACGTCGAGGTGAGAGAGGCCGCGGCGAAGATGGTGGCGGTCCGGGACGCGCTCGAGGGCTGACCTCGCAGCACCCCGGTCACGTCACAGCGCGCCGACGGGCTGCGAGGACGACCGGCCGGCTGCGACGTCAGGTAAGCGCCGCCGTCACCGCTGCGCGGAGGGCAGCGTGGCCGTCGCGGAGTCCCGCCCGGTCGCCGCGCACCTCCACCATCCGCAGGCCCGGCGCGGGGACCAGCGCCGCCGCCAGGTCCGCCACCTCCGTCACCTCGTGGGCGACGCCCATCGCGGCGCAGAGCGCGGCAAGATCCACCGTGTGCGGGGTGCCGAACACGCGCTCGAACGCGCCCGCGTACTCGGGGCCGCCCTGCTCGAGCAGCCCGAAGATGCCGCCGCCGGAGTCGTTGAGCACGACGATCGTGAGATCGGGGCGGGGCTCGTCCGGGCCGATGACCAGGCCCGTCGTGTCGTGCAGCAGTGTGAGGTCGCCCAGCAGCACGTAGGCGGGTCCGTCGTGGGCCAGCGCGGCCCCGACGGCAGTCGACACCGTGCCGTCGATACCCGCGACGCCCCGGTTGGACAGCACCGTCAGGCCCGGGCGTGGGGCGGCGGCGAGCGAGACGTCGCGCACCGGGTTGGACGAGCCGACCACCAGCTGGGCGCCGTCCGGCAGGGCGGCCACCAGCGCACGGGCCAGGCGCAGCCCGGCGACAGCGCCCGGGTCGTCGAGGGCCTTGTCCAGAGCCTGCGACGCCGCGTCGTCGGCGTCCCGCCACCGGCGCAGCCAGGCCGGGTCGGGGTCCAGCGCGGGCAGGCTGCCGACGGCGCGGACGGTGCCGGCGACGTCGGTCCACGGGGAGCCGTCGGCGAGGGCGTACACGGCCACCGCCGGATCAGCGAGCAGCCGCTGCACCGGCCGGTGCAGGGTGGGCCGCCCGGCCACCACCACCTGCCCGGGCTTCAGCTCGGGCCGGTCCAGCAGCCACGGCCCGGTGCGGACGGCACCCGGCCACGCCGCCGACGACGGCTCGGCCACCACGGGCACCGGCACGTCGAGGACGGGGGCGCCGTGACCGGCGATCACCAGCGTCGGGGCGGTGGGGTCGAGCGGCAGCGGCGGGGCCACGCGCGTGGCCGGCGCGACGGCGGTCCACGGGCCGCCGCGGCCCGCGGGTGCATCGCCGTCGGGCACCAGCGGTTCGGCGAAGGGCATGTTCAGGTGCACGGGACCGGGCCGCCCGCCCAGGGCGCCGGTGGCGGCAGCCACGGCGCGCCCCACCGTGGAGCGGTACTGCGCGGCCGATCCCGCGCCGGTGAACGCCTCCCGCACGGCGCCGCCGAAGATCCCGGCCTGGACGATGGTCTGGCTGGCGCCGGTCCCGATCAGCTCCGGCGGCCGGTCGGCCGTGAGCGCGATCAGCGCCACCCCGGCGTGCGACGCCTCCAGTACCGCGGGGTGCAGGTTCGCCACGGCCGTGCCGGAGGTGGTGCACACCGGCACCGGACGGCCCGATGCCAGGGACAGGCCCAGCGCGAGGAAGCCGGCCGTGCGCTCGTCGATCCGGACGTGCAGGCGCAGCACGCCGGTGGCGTCGGCGGCCTGTAGCGCGAACGCGAGCGGGGCGTTGCGTGAGCCCGGGCACAGCACGGCGTCGGTGACGCCGCAGTGGGCGAGCTCGTCGACCACCACCTGGGCCTGCATCGTCGACGGGTTCACCGGGGAAGCCTAAACCGTGATGATCGGCACGGCGCCCGGGCGGAATGGTCCCCGGCCGCCACCTGGTTGAGCTCTCACGTGACTTCGACACCGCTTCGCCCCGACAGCCCGCTGCTCCAGCCCATCACCGCAGGAGCACTGAAGGCCGCCAACCGGATCTGGATGGCCCCGCTGACCCGCAACCGGGCCGACGAGGACGGCACCCCGAACGATCTGTCCGTCGAGTACTACCGCCAGCGCGCCGGTTCCGGCGTCCTCATCACCGAGGGCAGCCAGCCGTCCGCCGTCGGCAAGGGCTACATCAACACCGCAGGTGTCGTCGACGACGTGAACGAGGCCGGCTGGAAGAAGGTCGCCGACGCCGTCCACGCCGACGGTGGCCAGCTCGTCGTGCAGTTCATGCACGTCGGCCGCATCGCGCACCCCGACAACAACGGCGGCCTCCAGTCCGTCTCCTCCACCGCGACGGCGCCCGCCGGCGAGATGTTCACCGCCGACGGCATGAAGCCGTTCCCGGCGCCCCGCCCGCTCGAGACCGCCGAGCTGCCCGGTGTCGCGGCGGAGTTCGCCGACGCCGCCACGCGCGCCGTCCGCGCCGGGGTCGACGGCGTCGAGCTGCACGCCGCCAACGGCTACCTGCTGCACCAGTTCCTCGCCGACGGCGTGAACGACCGCACCGACGAGTTCGGCGGCACCCCCGAGAACCGCGCGCGCTTCGTCGTCGACGTCGCGAAGGCGACCGTCGCCGCGATCGGCGCCGACCGCGTGGGCATCCGGCTCTCCCCCGGACACCCCTTCAACGACGTCTCCGAGGACGACCTGTCGGTCTACGAGACCCTCGTCGCCCAGCTCGCCGAGCTGAACCTGGCCTACCTGCACGTGCTGGCCGAGGCCGACGACCCGATCGTCGCGAAGCTGAAGACGATCTGGCCGAACACGTTCGTGCTCAACACCGGCTTCGGCGCCGACTCCGACCGCGACGCGCTCGAGCGCATCGTCGCCGACGGCCTGGCCGACGCCGTGACCGTGGGCCGGTCTTTCCTGGCCAACCCCGACCTCGTCGAGCGCTGGACCCAGGGCGCCGAGCTCAACGAGCCCAACCCCGACACCTTCTACGGCGGCGGGGCCGAGGGCTACACCGACTACCCGCGACTCGCGGGCTGAGACCCCACCTCCCGGCTCGATCAGCCGGTGGGTGGCAACGAGGCGGGCGCCGGGACATCCCCCGGCGCCCGCCTCGGCTCGTCAGCACTCCCAGCGTTCCCGCAGACGTGATCTCGGCCGAGGACACCCGATCGCGTTCTGCGGAACGCGATCGGCGCTGTCGTCACCCGGGTGCGCGCTTCAGCATTGCTCGGCGGCGGGCAGACAGCCGTCGGCCCAGTAGAGGATGCAGACGTCCCGAGGCAGGTGCTCGCGGGGTCGTCCCACGTCGAGGTGGGCCGTGGCCGTTCCGGAGAACTGATCCCCGATGATCGTTCCCAGATGGGCGTGAGCGTCTGTGGATCAACAAGGACGCCCACCTCGGAACGATCACCGGCGTCGTCGGGCAGGTCGGCCGGCCGCGATCTAAGTTGGCCGGATGCTGGCCGCCCTCCTCGCCGCCGTCACCGCACCGGCCCCGGCCCCCGCGCCCACCGTCGGCTCCGTCGACGTGTCGGTGGCCACCGTGTGGACCGCGCCGACCAGCCCCCGCCCGGTGGACGCCAGGGCGATCGCCAACCCGGTGGACGTCCCCGGCTGGCTGGCGGCCATGACCCCGGCGCAGATGGAGGGCCTCACTGACGCCGACCTCACCCAGAACAGGCGCTCTACGGGCAGCGCGTGGTCATCACCGGCAGCCGCGACGGCTGGTACGAGGTGGCCGTGCCCGGGCAGCCGAACCCGAAGAACGCGGCCGGCTACCCCGGCTGGATCCCCCGCAATCAGGTGAGCACCACACCGCTGCCCGACAGCCGGGTGTTCGCGCTCGTCCACCGCTCCACGACGGCGTGGCTCTACGCCGACCCGGCACTGACCCGCCGCTCGCGGGAGATCAGCGTCAACACCCGGCTCCCCCTGCTGGACCGCACCCCGACGGCGCTGCACGTCCGCACCCCCGGCGGCCCGCTGTGGCTGCCCGCCGCGTCCGCCGGCGTGTTCGGCAGCGACCGCGAGATCCCCCGGCCCACCGGTGCCGACCTCGTCCGGTTCGCGACGCTGTTCGTCGGGAAGCCGTACCTGTGGGCGGGCCGCTCCGGGCCATGTACGTCGGCGGCGGCCGGATGATCGAGGCCTACGACCACCTCACGCCGGTCCGGATCACCCCGGCGCGGTTCGACGGCGAGTACTGGGGCGCGGTGCGCTACCTGTGACCCACTGGCAGCGGTGGCACGACGCCTACGCCGACCACCGGTCGCCGTTGTCGCGGCGCCTGCGGATCGTGCGCAGCCACATCACCATCTGGTTCGACGAACGCCCCGACGACCAGCTCAGGGTGGTCAGCGTGTGCGCAGGCCAGGGCCACGACCTTCTCGGGGTGCTCGCCGACCGCCCGGACCGGAGCCGGATCCGCGCGCGCCTGATCGAGTACGACGCCGGCAACGTGACCCTGGCGCGGTCCGCGGCGGCGGGGCTGAGCGGGGTCGAGGTCGTGTGCGCCGACGCCGGCGACCCCGCGTCCTATGTCGGCGCGGTCCCGGCCGACCTGGTGCTGCTGGCCGGGGTGCTGGGCAACATCGGCGACACCGACGTCGAGCGCACGATCGCCGCCCTGCCGCAGCTCTGCGCGGCAGGGGCCACGGTGATCTGGACGCGGAGCCGCCGCCCGCCGGACCTGGTGCCCGAAATACTGCGCTGGTTCGATGCGGCCGGGTTCAGGGAGGTGGCGGTGCACGCCCCCGAGGACGTGCTGTTCACGGTGGGGGTCCACCACTTCGAGGGCATCCCCCGGCCGCTCACGGCGTCGGAGTCCCTGTTCCGTTTCCGCACCTGACGCCGACGTCGGTCAGTTCGGGGGCGGTGGGGTGCTGGTGCGCACGTTGCGGGCGATGTCGCGGCCGAAGGTCACGTCGAGCCGCTCGGACACCGCCAGCTCCAGGACCGCGAGCATCGCGTCACCGGAGATGCGGCGCAGCTGCTCGATGACCTCGTAGACACGCGGCCACTGTTCGGCCGGGCGACCGGACGCGTCGAAGGGCTGCCAGACCTCGCCGAGGAACAGGTCGACGTAGATCTTCGCGATGCCGTCGGCGTGGCGGCGCAGCTGCTCCACCACGTCGAGGGATCGCCCGAGCGGGATGCCGAGCCCGAACAGCTCGTGGGCGGAGTCCATCAGCCGCGGGCTGATCTCCTCGAACTGGTCCTCGGTGATCTCCCGCAGCAGCCCCATCTTCTGAGCCCGCTTGAGGTGGGAGAGGTCGGTCTCCTCGAAGCGCTCGGCCAGCTCCGCGACGCTGACGATCTGCCGGTCCTCGGCCGCGAACAGCTGCCGGACGGTACGGATGAAGTGCACGACCTGCTCGGTGGAGCCGCCGGTGGTGTCGAGCAGCTTCTTGATCGTGTCGAGCTTGACGCCGTCGCCCTGCAGATCCTTGATCAGTTCGAGGCGCGCCTCGTGGCCGGGGCCGTAGTAGCCCGTACGCGCCTTGACCTCGGGCGGAGGGAGCAGGCCGCGCGCCTGGTAGGCGCGGATGTTGCGCACGGTGACGCCGCTGACGTGGGCCAGGTCGTCGATGGTCCGCCATTCGACATCATTGGTTTCCGTGGACATGTGACACAGCTTAACAGGCAACCCTCCTTGCCATGTGACATCAGTCTGTGGTGTTCTGATGTCATGTTGCGAGCCCTTACCGCGCTCACCACCCCCCTGCTGCCCGAGGACTACCTCGGGCTGGTCGATCCGCTCTGGTCGCAGACCGTCCTGCGCGGCCGGGTCGTCGCCGTACGCCGCGAGACCGCGCGCGCCACCACGCTCACGATCAGGCCCGGCCGCCGTTGGAAGGGCCACCGGGCCGGACAGTTCGTGCGCATCGGCGTCGACGTCGACGGCGTGCGGCACTGGCGCACGTACTCGCTCAACGGCAACGAGGACTCGCGCCTGCTCAGCGTCACCGTCCAGGCGCTGCCCGGTGGCGTCGTCTCGCCCCAGCTCGCGCACGGCACGCCGGTCGGCACCGTGTTGCACCTCGAGGACGCGGCAGGCGAGTTCGTGCTCCCGACACCCACCCCGGCGAAGCTGCTGATGCTCACCGCGGGCAGCGGCATCACGCCGGTCATGGGAATGCTGCGCACGCTCGCCGCCCGCGGCCCGCTGACCGACGTCGTGCTCGTGCACAGCGCCCCCACCAGCGACGACGTGATCTTCCGCGACGAGCTGACGCTCCTCGCGTCGCTGCACCCGGGCCTGCGGCTCGTCGTGCGCCACACCGCCGACGAGGGCCGGCTCGACCTCGCCGAGCTCGACGAGCTGGCCGCAGACCGCGAGGTGTTCGTCTGCGGTCCCGACGCACTGCTCACCGCCGTCGAGAAGCGGTGGGGTGCGAGAGTGCGCCTCGAGCGCTTCACCCCGCCCGTCCGCAGCGAGGGCGGCAGCGGCGGCACCGTCGCCTACGGCGACACCACCGTCGACGTCGACGGCGGCGCCAGCCTGCTGGAGGCCGGCGAGGACGCCGGCGTGCTGATGCCCAGCGGTTGCCGCATGGGCATCTGCTTCGGCTGCGTGCTGCCGCTGCGCGACGGCCAGGTCCGCAACCTGCGCACCGGCGAGATCCACGGTGAGCCCGGCGATCTCGTCCAGACCTGCATCTCCGGGGCCAGTGGCCCCGCCCACCTCGACATCTGAGGAGAAGCTGCGTGACCACGCCAATCACGATCACGACACCAGTCCCAGCCGCGCATCCCGTTAAGGAGCACTCGGCATGACCTCGCCAGCCACCATCACGGCCCCGGCCCCAGCCGCGCCACCGGTCGAGGAGCACTCGGCAGGGCCTGCCCTCGTCGACGCCCCCAACGCGGTGCCGGCCCCCGCCGGCCCGTCGCTGCGGCTCGTCCCGTCCACCCCGGCCCCCGAGGCCACCAGCCTCACGCCCGGGCAGGTGGAGGAGCTGGGCCGCCGCCTCGACGCGATCCGGGAGCGGATCGTCTCCGAGCGGGGCGCATCCGACGCCGCCTACATCCACTCCGTGATCCGCAAGCAGCGCTACCTGGAGATCGGCGGCCGCGCGCTGCTGTTCGCCGGCGTCCTGCCGCCCGCCTGGATCCTCGGCACGGCGATGCTGTCGGTGTCGAAGATTCTCGAGAACATGGAGCTCGGCCACAACGTCATGCACGGCCAGTGGGACTGGATGCGTGATCCGAAGATCCACTCCAGCACCTGGGACTGGGACAACACCAGTCCCGCCGAGCAGTGGAAGCACTCCCACAACTACATGCACCACACATACACCAACGTCATCGGCAAGGACCGCGACGTGGGCTACGGGATCCTGCGCATGTCCGACGAGCAGAAGTGGAACCCCTACTACCTGCTCAACCCGCTGGTGAACGTCCTGCTCGCCACGTTCTTCCAGTGGGGGGTGGCCCTGCACGACCTGGACATCGAGAAGGTCCTGGCCGGCGAGAAGGATCGCAGGACCACGTGGGGCCAGCTCAAGCAGATCGGCCGCAAGGTCGCGAAGCAGTTCACCAAGGACTACATCGTGTTCCCGGCGCTGGCCGGCCCGTTCTTCCTGCCCGTGCTCGCCGGCAACGTCACGGCGAATCTGGTGCGCAACCTCTGGTCGCACGCCATCATCTTCTGCGGCCACTTCCCCGACGGCGCCGTCCAGTTCGAGGAGGAGCAGCTCGAGGGCGAGACCCGCGGCGAGTGGTACGTGCGGCAGATGCTCGGCTCGGCCAACCTCGACGGCGGCCCGCTGTTCCACCTGATGAGCGGCAACCTGAGCTTCCAGATCGAGCACCACCTGTTCCCCGACCTGCCCAGCAACCGCTACTCCGAGATCGCCCCCGAGGTGCGCGAGCTGTGCGCGGAGTACGGGCTGAAGTACACGACGGGCCCGCTCTGGAAGCAGTACGGCCAGGTCCTGCGCACGATCAACCGCCTGGCCCTGCCGAGCTGACGAGGCCCACCACCGCGATCAAGGCGTCGAGGTCGTCTGTTGATCTCCAAGAGCGACCTCCACGCCTTGATCAGCGCGGTGGGGTCCGGCTGTCGCGGACCGGCCGGGTAGCGTTTCGGTTGCTATGAGCGCCACCTTGCAGGCCACCGATCTCGCCGCCGGCCACGGCGCACGCGTGCTGTTCTCCGGACTCGACCTCGTGATCGCCCCCGGCGACGTCATCGGGCTGGTCGGGGCGAACGGTGCCGGGAAGTCCACGCTGCTCCGGATGCTCGCGGGCGAGCTCGCTCCCGAGGACGGGTCGATCTCCGTCAGCCCGCCCGAGGCCACGATCGGGCACCTCCCGCAGGAGCCGGACCGCCGCCCCGGCGAGACGGTCGCCGCGTTCCTCGCGCGGCGCACCGGAGTCACCGACGCCCAGTCCACGATGGACGCCGCCGCCGAGGCGCTCGGCGAGGGTGCACCCGGCGCCGACGACGCCTACGCCACCTCCCTCGACCGCTGGCTCGCCCTCGGCGGCGCCGATCTCGACGAGCGGGCGGGTGAGGTCGCGGCCGAGATCGGGCTGGCCGTCGACCTGGACGTCGCGATGACAGCGCTCTCGGGTGGTCAAGCTGCGCGCGCCGGGCTCGCGGCGCTCCTGCTCTCGCGTTACGACGTGCTGCTCCTCGACGAGCCCACCAACGACCTCGACCTCGACGGGCTCGAGCGTCTCGAGCGGTTCGTGCAAGGGCTGCGGTCGCCGGCCGTCATCGTCAGCCACGACCGCGAGTTCCTGGCCCGCACCGTCACGCGCATCGTCGAGCTGGACCTCGCGCAGCAGCAGGTGGGTGTCTACGACGGCGGCTACGAGGCCTATCTCGCCGAGCGCGAGGTGGCCCGCCGCCACGCGCGCGAGGCCTACGAGGAGTACGACTCCAAGCTCGGCGGGCTCAAGGACCGCGCCCAGATGCAGCACAACTGGATGGCCCAGGGCGTGCGCAACGCGCGTCGGAAGTCGCCGGACAACGACAAGATCGGCCGCAACAAACGCGCCGAGACCAGCGAGAAGCAGGCCGCGAAGGCCCGGCAGACCGCGAAGATGATCGACCGGCTCGATGTCGTCGAGGAGCCCCGCAAGGAGTGGGAGCTGCGGATGACCATCGCCGCCGCCCCGCGCTCGGGCACCGTCGTGGCGTCGATGTCGGGGGCGGTGGTGCACCGGGGGTCGTTCACGCTCGGGCCCGTGGACGCCCGGGTGGACTGGGCCGACCGGATCGTGATCACCGGCGCCAACGGCTCGGGCAAGACCACGCTGCTCGGCGCGTTGCTGGGCCGCATTCCGGTCGACTCCGGCACGGCCGGGCTCGGGTCCGGCGTCCGGGTCGGGGAGATCGACCAGGCCCGCGGCCTGTTCCTCGGGCCCGAGGCGCTGGCGCGGGCGTTCGGAGACGCCGTGCCGGACTGGGCCGAGTCGGACGTGCGCACGCTGCTGGCCAAGTTCGGGCTCACCGGCGACCACGCGCCCCGGCCGGCCGCGTCGCTCTCGCCCGGCGAGCGCACCCGCGCCGCGCTGGCGCTGCTGCAGGCCCGCGAGGTGAACCTGCTGGTGCTGGACGAGCCCACCAACCACCTCGACCTGCCTGCCATCGAGCAGCTGGAACAGGCCCTCGACGGCTTCGGCGGCACCGTCCTGCTCGTCACCCATGACCGCCGCATGCTGGAGAGCGTCCGCACCACCCGGCACTGGGCGGTGGCGGACGGGAAGCTGACAGAGAAGTAGGGCGGGGCCTCGGCCCCGCCCTACTCCGGGCTACTACTCCGGGGTCTACTGCTCCTGGGGCCCGATGGCGAACCGCAGTTCCTGCTCGCCGTCCGGGCCCGCCACGGGCTGGACGTCGAGGATCTTGTCGTCGAGCACCTGGGCCGCGGTGGGCTCCAGGAACACGGCGACCCCGTCACCGGACAGGACGACGTCATCGGCGTCCGGCTGTCCGGCGAGCGAGAGCTCCAGGCCCTGGTCGGGGTCCGGCGCGGCGATGCGCAGGCCCCCGCCCTCGGGCAGTTCCGCGTCGGTGGTGAGCGACTTGATGGCTTCGGCCGCATGGTCGGTGATTGCCAACATGCCGAGACACGCTAGGGGCCATCGCCGCTCCCCGCAGCGTGGGGCTCAGCCGAACTCGTCCGGGTTCGGGCCGGTGCGGGTGCCGTTGTCCAGCTCGTCGATGGTGGTCACGTCGTCGGCCGACAGCTCGAAGTCGAAGACGTCGATGTTCTCGACGATCCGCGACGGCGTGGTCGACTTGGGGAACACGATGTTGCCCAGCTGGATGTGCCAGCGCAGCACGATCTGGGCGGGCGACCTGCCGTACTTCTCCGCCAGCCCGGCGATGCTCTGCTCGTGCAGGAGGTCGCCGCCCTGGCCGCCGATCGGGCTCCACGCCTCCGTGGCGATGCCGTGCGCCTGGTGGTAGGCGCGCAGCTCGTTCTGCGGGAGGTAGGGGTGCAGCTCGATCTGGTTGATCGCCGGCACGGTGCCCGTCTCGGCGGCGAGCCGCTCGAGGTGGGGGACCTGGAAGTTCGAGACGCCGATCGCGCGCGCCCCGCCGTTGGAGGCGATCTTCTCGAACGCGCCCCACGTCTCGACGTACTTGTTCTCGCCCGGCCGCGGCCAGTGGATGAGGAACAGGTCGACGTGGTCGAGGCCGAGCTTGCGCAGGCTCTCGTCGAAGGCGGTGGCCGTCTTGTCGGCTCCGTGGGAGTCGTTGTTGAGCTTGGTCGTGACGAACAGCTCGTCGCGCGGGATGCCCGCCGCGGCGATGGCCTGCCCGACCTCCTGCTCGTTCTGGTACATCTGCGCGGTGTCGATGTGCCGGTAGCCGGCGTCGAACGCGGACTGCACGGTCTTCGCGGTGTCCTCGGGCTTCACCTGGAAGACGCCGAAACCGAACTGCGGGATCTCGACGCCGTTGTTCAAGCGGATGTTCGGTACCTGTGCCATGAGGTCCGAGTACCCACTTTCAGCCGGTCCAGACGTCCCGGACCTGTGTGACGACGGTCGCGGCCTGCGCGCGACCGGCCCGTGCGGACGCCGCCCGCTGCGCCGGGTCGAGGACATTGCGGCCGATCGCAACCAGCGCGGCGGCGTCCGGGCTGACCACAGCGACGGTGGAACCGCTCGCGCGCAGGCGTTCGACCTGCGGCTCCAGGGCCTCCAGCGGCCCGATGCCGCGGGTGCCCGGCGCGAGGACGACGACGCGGGCGGCGCCGGCGGCGAGGTCGGCGTTGACGGGGGAGCGCATGCCGCCGTCGATGTAGCGAGCGTCACCGATGGTCACGGGCGGCCAGACGCCCGGCACCGCGCAGCTCGCGGCGACGGCTGACACCAACGGCACGCCGGAGTCGCGGTCGAACACCCGGAACGCGCCGGTGTGCGCGTCGACGGCGGTGATCCGCAGAACCCGCTCCGGCCACTCCTGCACGGGCAGGCGCCGGCCGATGACGTCGATACGGTCCTGCTCCGGCAGCGTCTTCGTGCGCAGAGCCAGCGCACCGAGGCGCGCACGGACCTTCTCCGGCGCGCGCGGGCCGGCGATCACCGCCACCGCGAAGCGGAGCATCAGCTTCCGGCCCAGCGTCCCCGCGATCTCGCCATCCGGCGGGATGAGCTGGGCGGCGTAGCGCTCCTCGACGTCGACGCCGGTGGCCACCTGGGCGCCGACCACCGACCCGGCCGAGGTGCCGATCACGGTCTCCGCGTCGGTGAGGTCCACCCCGAGCTCGCGAAGCCCGGCCAGCAGGCCCAGCTCCCAGGCGATCCCGGTGATGCCGCCGCCGCCCAGTACCAGCGCCCGTGAGGTCATGCCCCGATCATGGCAGCTTCATCCGGACATCGTCCCGAGCGTGTCGGGAGCGTGGTGGCGAGAGCGCTCCCGACACGCTCGGCACCTCGGCTAGCGGAGGCCCAGGGCCGTGGCCGCCATCTGCGCCAGGTGCACCGGCTCGCGGGTGCCGGCCTGGCGGAGCTGGGTGCGGCAGCTGAAGCCGTCCGCGAGGACCGCCACGTCGGGCGCGGCGGCGCGCACGGCCGGCAGCAGCACCCGCTCCGCGCACGCCATCGAGACCTCGTAGTGGCCCTTCTCGAACCCGAAGTTGCCGGCGAGCCCGCAGCAGCCGGAGTCGAGGACCTCGGCGTCGATCCCCAGAGCCGCCATGACCAACCCGTCGGCGTCGGTGCCGATCTCCGCGTGCTGGTGGCAGTGGACCTGCACCAGCGCCCGCCCGCCCGGGGTGACGACGGCGTCGCGCAGCTCGTCAGCGTGCTCGGCGAGCACCTCCGCGAACGTGCGCACCCCCGTCGAGAGGGACGCGGCGAGGGGCTCGTCAGGCAGCAGCTCGGGGCCGTCGGCCTTCAGCGCGGCGGTGCAGGACGGCTCCAGCCCGACCACGGGCACGCCCGCCTCCAGCCACGGCGCGATCGTGCGCAGGCTGCGCCGCAACACCTTCTGCGCGGTCTCGACCTGCCCGGTGGAGGTCCAGGTCAGCCCGCAGCAGACGTCACGGGGCGGCAGCTCGACGGAGTACCCCAGCGAGGAGAGCACGACGACGGCGTCGACGGCGATGGACGGATCGAAGTGGTTGGTGAAGGTATCGGGCCACAGCAACACCCGCCCGCGGCTCCCGGCCGGCGCCAGCAAAGTGGCTCTCCTGTCACCAGGCGTCTGCAAGGTGGCTTTCCTGGCACCGGTGAAGCTGCGCCTCGCGATCGGTGGGATCGCGCGCTCCGGCGTGATCCCACCCAGCTTCTTCGCCACCGCCGACAGCGGGCTGCCCGCCAGCTTGTTCAGCACGTCCACCGCCCGCGCGGGGAGCTTGCCGACCAGGCCCATCCAGCGCGGCAGCGCTCCCATCGCGTAGTGCGAGGCCGGACGCACCTTGCCCTTGTAGCGCTGGGCCAGGAACTCCGTCTTGTACGACGCCATGTCGACACCGACGGGGCAGTCGCGCTTGCATCCCTTGCACGACAGGCAGAGGTCCAGTGCCTCCGCGACCTCCGGCGACTGCCACCCGCCGGAGATCACCTGACCGTTGGCCATCTCGAACAGCAGCCGGGCGCGGCCGCGGGTGGAGTGCATCTCCTCGCCCGTGGCACGGAAGCTCGGGCACATCACGCCGCCGCTCTCGGTGACGCACTTCCCCACGCCCAGGCAGCGGCGGGTGGCGCGGGTGAAGGAGCCGCGGTCGTGGCCGAACGCCAGCATCGGCTCGTCCCGCAGCGTGGGCAGGCCGACGAAGACCCGCAGGTCCTCGTCCATCTTCGCCGGACGCACGACGCGGTCGGGGTTCATCCTGTCCGCGGGGTCCCAGATCCCCTTGAACTCCTCGAACGCGCGGATGATCTCCGGCGGGTACATGCGCGGAAGCAGCTCGGCGCGCGCGACGCCGTCGCCGTGCTCACCCGAGAGCGACCCGCCGTGCGCGACGACGAGATCGGCTCCCTCCTCCATGAAGCTGCGGAAATCCGCGATCCCGGCCGTCGTCCCGAAGTCGAAGTCGACGCGCACGTGCAGGCAACCGTCGCCGAAGTGGCCGTAGTAGACGCCCCGGCGCTTGTGTCGGCTCATCAATGCGTCGAACTCGCGTAGGTAGGCGCCGAAGCGCTCCGGCGGCACGGCCGCGTCCTCCCAGCCGGGCCAGGCCTCGCCGCCGTCGGGGGACCGCGTGACGATGCCGGCGCCGTCCTCGCGGATGCGCCACAGCGCCTTCATCTGCTTCGGGTCGCTGACGACCAGCGCGCTCTGCGTGTACGGCTTCATCGCGGTGACGACGGCCTGCGCGGCGGCCTCGGCCTCGGCGCGGGTGTCGCCGCCCGTCTCGACGTAGAGCCAGCCGCCGCCTTCGGGCAGCATGCGCGATGCGGTCTCGACAGGATTCGACGCCCGGAGCGCCGCGATCAGCCCAGCGTCCATCCCCTCGATCGTCAACGGGCCCAGCTCGCGCACGACCGTGACGTTGTCGGCGGCGAGGTAGGCGTCGGGGAAGCCGAGCACAGCCAGCGCGCGGGCGGCCGGCGACTCGACGAGCCGCACCGTGGCGCCCAGGATCGTGGCGCACGTGCCCTCCGTACCGACGAGCGCGCGGGCCAGGTCGAACCCGTTCTCCGGCAACAGCTGGTCGAGGTTGTAGCCCGACACGCGGCGGGTGAGGTCGGGGAACCCGGTGCGCACCAGCTCCGCGTAACGGTCGCCCAGATCTCGCAACGCGGACGGGATCCGGCCGGTCTGCGGCGTGCCCGGTCCGAGCGCCAATCGCTCGCCGCCGTAGGTGAGCACGTCGAGCGCGTGCACGTTGTCGACCGTCTTGCCCCAGGCCACCGAGTGCGACCCGCACGCGTTGTTGCCGATCATCCCGCCGAGCGTGCAACGGTTGTGCGTGGACGGGTCCGGGCCGAACGTCAGGCCGTGCGGGCGGCCGGCGTCGCGCAGCTTGTCGAGCACGAGGCCCGGCTGGACGTCGGCCGTCCGGGCCTCCGGGTCGATCGAAGTGATCCCGTTGAGGTGCTTGGTGAAGTCCAGCACCACCGCCGTGTTGACGGCCTGCCCCGCGATCGACGTGCCCGCGCCGCGCGGCAGCAGCGGCACGTCGTAGGTGGAGCAGACCGACACCGCGGCCTCGACGTCGTCGGTGTCCACCGGCTCGACGACGCCGATCGGCACCCGCCGGTAGTTGGACGCGTCGGCGGAGTACATGGCGCGGGCGGCGGTGTCGAAACGGACCCGGCCGCGCACCGCCTTGTCGAGCGCGGCGTTCAGGTCGGTGACGTCGGAGGGCAGCACGCTGTTCAGTCTGTGCTACCCGCCGCGGTCGTACCGCTCGAACCCCCTGTGGCCTTCGGCGCATGCCCGTGACCGTGGCCGTGGCCGGCCGCTCCCCCGAGCGGCGTGTCCCCCGCCCGCAGCGGCGCGTCGTGGTAGCGCCCCTCGTGCGCGATGATCGGCCGCTGGTCGCCGGCGAGCTCGGGGTGCTTGGCCTCCACGCTCTGGCGGCGGTCCCATTGGCGGCGCAGGCCCGTCACGTACTCGCGGCTGCCGTTGAAGGTGCCACGCCACGTCTGGGGCATCTGCTCCTTCGCGAGCCCCGCGTTCGCCTGGCCGCCGAGGCTGAACCCGGCGGGAATCTTGCGGGTGCCCCCCGCACACGACGGGCAGCCGGGCGCGTCGGCGTCGAAGCTGGTGAGCTCCTCGAACCTCAACCCACACTCCCCGCACTTGAAGACGTAGATCGGCACAGCGCGCCCTCCGTGGGGTCGTGCGCGGAAATCGCTGCCCTGGCAGCGATTTCCGCGCACAGGGGGTTACCAGTTTTCGACGGACTTCGTCAGGATGTCGGCGATGTCGTCCTCGGTCGGCGTCTTCGGGCACGTGGCGAGCAGGCGGGCCTGCTTCATCGTGCCCGGGACGAGGTCCGGGACGTCGGCCTCGGTGTAGCCGACGCCGCCGATCCCGTTGGGGATGCCGATGTCGCGCATCAGCGAGATCAGCACCGACGGGAGCTGCTCCTCCGGGGCCACCTTCGGAGCGTCCGGGTCCATCATCCGGGCCGCCGCCAGGTGCCGCTCCGGCGCGCTCTCGAAGGAGAACCGGAACGCCTCCGGCGCCGTCAGCGACACCGACTGGCCGTGCGGCACCATCGGCTCGTCCTGCGGGTAGCCGGCCGGGCGGTAGTCCTTCACCATGCCCGCGATGGGGTAGGCGTTGGCGTGCGGGATGTGCACGCCGGAGTTGCCGAACCCCATGCCCGCGAACGTCGCGGCCATCATCATGTTGGAGCGGTCCTCCAGCGCGCCCTCGCGCACCGAGCTCCGGAACGACTTGGCGATCAGGCCCATCGCCTTCTCGCACCACAGGTCCGACACCGGGTTCGAGCCGCAGTAGGTGACGCGCTCTTCAGGCTTCTTGCGGTCGAAGCTCGTGTAGTAGCGCGCCGTGTAGCTCTCGACGGCGTGGCAGACGATGTCCATGCCCGACGCCGCGGAGACCTCGGCGGGCAGCGACATCGTGAGCAGCGGGTCGATCACGGCCAGGGTCGGGCGCAGCCGCCAGTGGCTGATACCCGTCTTGACCTTCATCGACAGGATGTCCAGCACGCACATCGCGGTGGACTCCGAGCCGGTGCCCGCGGTGGTGGGCACGGCGATGAGCGGCTTGAGCTGCCCGGGCGGGGCCTTGGCCGCGCCGATCGGCTTGTTGATGTAGTCCATCAGCTCGCCGGGGTGCGACGTGAGCAGGTTGATCGCCTTGGCCGTGTCGATCGCCGACCCGCCCCCGACCGCCACGAATCCGTCCCACTCACCTTGCACGCGGGCGTACTCGACGGCCTTGTTCATCGAGTCGTCGGTGGGCTCGACGTGCACGCCGTCGAAGATCTCGGAGTCGATGTCGTAGCGCTTGAGGTTGTCGGCGATGCGTTGGGGCGCACCGATCGCGTTGATCCCGGGATCGGTGACGATCAGCACGCGCCTGACGCCGTACTGCGACATCTCGAAGCCGATCTCGTCGGCCGCGCCCGCGCCGAACTTCAGGGGTGGGGCACCCCAGGTGAAGATGGTCTCTTCTCTGAGCTCGATTCCGGCACTCACGTGTACGAGTCCTTCGGGCCCACGCGCAGCTGGTGGATCTGCTCGGCGTCGTGACCGAAGATCATCTGTGCGCCGGTCTGCTCCTGGATGCCGCGCAGCTTCTCCACCGAGGCGTAGAAGTCCTCGAGGTTGTTGACGATCGCCGCGGGCGTGGCAGGCGGGCCGTAGCTGTCGCCCATGTACACCGCGTCCGAGGTGAAGATCATCGTGCCGGTGTCGGGGAGGTCCACCTGCATCGACATCGTGCCGACGGTGTGACCCGGCGTCTCGATCAGCTTGATGCCGGGCAGGAAGTCGGTGTCGCCGGAGACGGTCTGGAAGTCCAGGCCCTCGTAGTCGGCCTTGAGGTGCGCGCCGTTGAACGGGCCCTCGAAGTTGAACGCGAAGTCCTTCTCCCGCTCGTGACAGACGAGCTTCGCGTTGGTGTTCTTGAACATCTGCACGTTGCCGGCGTGGTCGAAGTGCAGGTGCGACAGGATCACGTAGTCGATCTCGTCGAGACCCACGCCCATCGCGTTGAGCCGCGCGTCGAGGTACTCGTCGTCGGAGACCTTGTCGTAGGGGAAGAAGTCCTGCAGGCCGGTGGGGCCCCAGCGCTCCTCCCAGTCGCTCGGGCAGCTGGTGTCCCAGAGGACCTTGCCCTCGTCGGTCTCCACCAGGACGCAGTGCGTGGGCACGTCCACCCACGGCGGCGGGGCGTCCTTGTGGTGGCGGTCGGTGATCGACATGCCGGGCTTGATCAGGAGCCAGGTCAGGTCGGCGGTCATCGCCCCGCAGGGGATGACGGTGACCTTGTTCGCAGTGGCCATGGAGTGTCCTCTCGACATCGAGGGATGGCACGGACGCGCCTCTGCGCACGTTTGCATGTGACCTGTGCCTCGTCAATCGCTGGACCACCCCAGCCCGCGCACCACGTTCTCCGCCGGCCCGTACATCGCGCGGGCGGTCTTCCCGTCCTTGTACTCGCCGATCGCCGTCATGTTCCAGGTGTCGCCCCCGGGCGAGCTTGCGAGTCCGGCATCGGCACTGCGGTGCAGCACGCTCATGATCACGCCGGTGCGCGGCTCCGAGTCGGTGAGGTCGAACCGCACGAGCTCGGCGCCGGAGTCCAGGTCGATCAGGCGGCAGTAGGCGCTGCGGACCTCGGTGAACTTCTGGCCCTGGAACGAGTTGACGACGAACACCAGCGCCCGGGCCTCGGCCGGGAGGCGCGAGAGGTCCACGACGATCGTCTCGTCGTCGCCGTCCCCGTCGCCCGTGAGGTTGTCGCCGGAGTGCTCGATCGCGCCTCGGTAGGCGCTCTTGCTCATGAACCAGACCGACTCGACCTTCCTGCCCCGCCCGTCGACGACGATCACGGACGCGTCGAGGTCGATGTTGCGGCCGCTCGCCGCGGGGTCCCAGCCCAGGCCCATCGCGATGCGCCGCAGTGCAGGGGCGCCGGTCTTGACCAGCGACACGGTCTGCCGCTTCTGCAGCGACACCCTCCCCTTGTCGAGGTTGATCTTCCCCGTGGACGGGGCGGCCGGTTCCGGCGTCGCCGCAGGAACCTCGTCCTCGACCGTGATGCCGTAGTCCGTGGCGATCCCGGCCAGTCCGTTGGCGTAGCCCTGCCCGATCGCCCGCACCTTCCACTCGACGCCCCGCCGGTAGATCTCGACGCACAGCAGCGCGGTCTCGGCGCCCAGGCCGTCGGGCTCGAACACCGCGAACGGCTGACCGCCGACGGCGACGTCCATCCGCAGCCCGCCGAGCGCCCCGAACGTGGCGGGCCCGCGGCCGTCGAGGCTCGCGGTGACCACGACCTTCGCGACCGCCGCGTCCACGGAACCGGGATCGACGTCGACGCCGGCCGGGTCGTAGCGGACGCCGTTGGCGGTGGGCTGGTTGTAGAACACGAAGTCGGCGTCGCCGCGGACCTTGCCGCCCTCGGCCACCAGCAACGCGGAGATGTCGACGGGGGCAGCCGCCGTGACGCGCACCGCGACGGGTCCGGGCGGGAGTGAAGCGTTCGCGCCTTTCGGGAGGTTCTGCACAGGCCCGATCCTGCCAGGGATCAGGTGGCGGGAACGGCCTCCGACGTCGCGGGCACCGCGCGCCGCGCCGCGGCCATCAACCCGAAGCCCACGGCGTAGCCGAGCATCGCCAGCGCGCCGTAGGGATGGAAGATGTGGAAGCGGTAGAACGCCCACGCCGACACCAGCGCGATCACCGTGCCGGGCAGCGCCATCGCCCCGTCGCGACGGAACAGCAGCGCCCCCGCCAGCAGAGTGGCGCCGGCGAGGAACCACACGCCGACGTGGCCGAGCTCGTCGCCGACGGCGAACAGGTCCAGCATCCCCTGGCTGCCGCCGTACTGGGTGACGATGCCGGCGCTGATGCCCGAGATCGTGTCCAGCGCCGTGTAGAGGCACGCATAGAGGTAGGCCGCGATCCGCGCCACCCATGCCACCGGCCCGGTCTCCCCGCGCAGCAGCACCCACACCGCGGCGGCGAGCAACGGGAAGAGCGGGATCAGCGGGATGTGGAACTGCCACCACATCGTCGCGGTGTTCATGTCCAGGCCGACCGGATGGAACAGGCCGAAGGAGCCCAGGACCAACCCCGGCACGGCGACGAGGACCACCCTGCTCCAGCGATTCATTCGGTCACAGTGGCAGAGTGGATCACGTGGCGCGATACGGGTACCGGGCCGGGCGGCGTCGACGGGCTGCTCGTCACCCTGGAGCGCCCCACCAACTAGCCTCCGACGGTGGCTGAGACCGTTTCGGAACTGTTCGATCCTGCGGCGTGGCGCGAGGTGCCGGGATTCGACTTCGTCGACATCACCTACCACCGGGCCGTCGAGACGGGTGCCGTGCGCATCGCGTTCAACCGCCCGGAGGTGCGCAACGCGTTCCGGCCGGGCACGGTCGACGAGCTGTACCGCGCGCTCGACCACGCCCGCCAGACCTCCGACGTCGGCTGCGTGCTGCTCACCGGCAACGGCCCCTCTCCGCGTGACGGCGGGTGGGCGTTCTGCTCGGGCGGCGACCAGCGCATCCGCGGACGCACCGGCTACCAGTACGCCTCGGGTGACACGGCCGAGACCGTCGACCCCGCCCGCTCGGGCCGGCTGCACATCCTCGAGTGCCAGCGACTCATCCGCTTCATGCCGAAGGTCGTCATCTGCGTCATCCCCGGATGGGCGGCCGGCGGCGGGCACTCCCTGCACTCGGTGTGCGACCTGACCCTGGCCAGCGCCGAGCACGCCCGGTTCAAGCAGACCGACGCCGACGTGGGCTCCTTCGACGGCGGCTACGGCTCGGCGTACCTGGCCAAGCAGGTGGGCCAGAAGTTCGCCCGCGAGATCTTCTTCCTCGGCCGCACCTACACCGCCGAGCAGATGCACCACATGGGCGCGGTGAACGAGGTCGTTCCCCACACCGAGCTGGAGAAGGTCGCCCTGCAGTGGGCGAAGGAGATCAACGGCAAGTCCCCCACCGCGCAGCGGATGCTCAAGTACGCCTTCAACCTCACCGACGACGGCCTGGTCGGCCAGCAGCTGTTCGCCGGCGAGGCCACGAGGCTGGCGTACATGACCGACGAGGCCGTCGAGGGCCGGGACGCGTTCCTGCAGAAGCGCACCCCGGACTGGGACGCCTACCCCTGGCACTACTGACCGCTTCTGGATCTTCATCACATCTGGGGAACTCCGGGACGCGGTCGAAACGCGCGCCGGTGCGGGTTCGACAAGCGGGTGGGTCACGGCGATGTGACCCACCCCACGACCCGGAGGTGAACGGATGCCGGCACACGCCCGCACCGCCTCGCGACCACTCGTCTCTGCCCGCCGCGCGGCTGTTCTCGGTGCCGCCGTGCTCGGCCTCGGCCTCGGCCTCGCTGTTGTCCCGGCATCGGCCCAGGCCACGACCTTGACGGTCGGCACGCCCGGCCCGTCCTGCAAGGCTCCGACCCAGCCGACCGTGATCGCCGCGGTCGCCGCGGCGTCACCGGGGGCCGTCATCACCGTCTGCCCGGGCGTGTACACCGGCACCGTCGTGATCGACAAGCCGCTGACCCTGCGCGGTGCCCAGCGCGGCGTCGACGCCCGGGCGGGGCGGACCGACGTGTCCCGCGAGTCGGTGATCGACGGCGGCGGTTCGGCCGGGATCCAGATCACCGGCGCCACGAGCGGCGTGACGGTGGACGGGTTCACCATCCGCAACTCCGGCACCGACACCCAGCCCCGGGACGGCATCGAGGCGTTCAGCGGCGGCAGCGGTTTCACCTTCACCAACGACGTCGTCACCCAGACCACCTACGGCATCAACATGAGCTCGCTCGGTGCGGCGCCCAGCACCGTCGCGCACAACCGCTTCGTCGACAACAACCGCAGCGGCGCCCAGGGCGGGTCCGGGGTGTTCGTCTGCTGCGGCCCCGGCAACGGCCTCTCGATCACCGACAACCTCTTCACGGGCCACAGCTCGGCCGCCGTCAACACCGCGGGCGACGCCTCCCGTCTCTCGACCGGTCTGAGGATCGAGCGCAACCAGAGCATCGACGACGCGACGTTCGCCGTGGTCGTCAACGCGACCGGCGCGTCGGTCGCCGACAACGTGGTGCTCCGCACGCCCCGGGCCACCCTCACCGCAGGCAGCGCGTTCTACATCGGCGGCGGCACCAACGGGGTGCAGGTCGCCCGCAACACGATCATCGGTGGCGCGGCCACCGGGATCCGGGTGACCAACGTGTTCGGCTCTCCGAACATCGGCCTGGTCGTCACCGGCAACCGCATCGTGAGCCGGCAGAACGGGATCCGGCTCACGGGCCAGACATCCGGTGCGATCCGCACCAACGACATCGCGGCCAGCACCGAGGTCGGCATCCTGCTCGACGCCGACAACGCCGGCGTGACGGTGACGGGCAACCGGATCGCGGCCAGCAAGATCCTCGACTGCCGCGACGACAGCCACGGGACCCGCACCGCCGGCACGGCCGACACCTGGACGGCCAACCAGGGCCTGCGCTCGACCCCCGTGGGGCTCTGCGGCCGCTGACCAGCCGAGCACCGCTCGCGAGAGCCCGGACGCCCCGCCGTCCGGGCTCTCGTCCACGTCGGAGGGTTGAATGACTCCGTGACACCAGCAGTTGTCGTCCGGGTCGACGGATCACCCGGGCGGGTCGCGGCGCTCGGCTCCGCGCTCGCCGACGCGCTCGACGGCGGGCCCGCCGTCCTCCCCCTCGGCCCGGAGGCGCCGGAGCCCGACGTCACCGCCGGGCCCGGGACGGCCGTGGTGATCGCCACGTCCGGCTCCACCGGCGAGCCCAAGCTGGTGGGCCTGTCCGCGGTAGCGATCAGGGCGTCCGCCGCCTCCACCGCCACCCGTCTCGGCGGACCCGCACGGTGGCTGCTCGCCCTGCCGGCCGAGCACGTGGCCGGCATCAACGTGATCGCCCGGGCCCTGCTGGCCGGGGCCCCGCCGGTGGTCCAGGACCTGCGGGACGGCTTCCGCCCGGACGACTTCGCCGCCGCGTGCGCGTCGCTCGGCGGGGGCCGTCGCCACACCAGCCTCGTGCCCACCCAACTGCTCCGTGTCCTCGACGGCGGCGGGCCCGCGCTCGATGCCCTGCGCAGCTTCGACGCCGTGCTGGTCGGCGGGGCGGCGCTGGAGGCCGGGCTGCGGGCCCGCGCCGTCGAGGCCGGGACGCGGATCGCCACGACCTACGGGATGAGCGAGACGTGCGGTGGCTGCGTCTACGACGGGGTCCCGCTCGACGGCGTGCTGGTCGATCTCGATCCGGCCGGCCGTGTCCTGCTCGGCGGCCCGACGCTGGCCGAGGGCTATCTGGGCCGGCCCGACCAGACCGCCGCGGCCTTCGCCGACGGCCGGTTCCGGACGGGTGATCTGGGCCGGTGGGCCGGTGGTCGGCTGGAGATCCTGGGCCGCGCCGACGACGTGATCATCACCGGGGGCGAGAAGGTCGCGCCCGCGGCCGTCGAGCGGGTGCTGGCGGTCCAGCGAGGTGTGCGGGCGGTCTGCGTCGTCGGGGTGCCCGATCCCGAGTGGGGGCAGGCCGTGGCGGCGGTGGTCGTCCGCGACGGCGACGACGACGGCGACGACGACGACGGCTGGGCGGAACCACTCCGCGCCGCCGTCCGCACCGAGCTCGGCCGCGCGGCGGTGCCGCGACGGATGCTGGCCGTCGCGGAGATCCCGGTGCACGGGATCGGCAAACCCGATCGCCGCGCTGTCACACAGCTCGTGACCGAAGAAGGCGACGTTCTGCATCCGTACGAGTGACACAGAGCTAGACACCATGGGAGTGATCACTCTGAGTTGATTGACCACTACAGCCTCATCAGATCTGCTGCGCCTCGGGACAGCACTCCTGTCCCAACCGTCACACGGGGAGAACCACAGCATGCGGATGAGGCTGCGCAGCGCGGCACTGTTCACGGTCGCGGCCGCACTCACAGCTGCGGCGGCCACACCGGCCGCCGCCGCGACCGGGGCACCGGCCGCCGTCGCCACCTGGAACGCCGACCTCGGCGCCGGGGAGGCGAGCGGCGTCGACGTCACGGGCGGGTCGGCCCGGCTCGACCAGGCCCACGCGTTCGTCGCCCCGCTCGGCGACGGCGGCCTCGCCGAGGGCGGACAGGGGGTGCCCACCGGCCTGCTCACGCTGCCGCCGCAGAAGCTACCGGCCCGTACCGACCGGGTGGACAGCACGGTGGTCGGCGACATCCCGGCGGGCAGCACCGCCTCGGTCGACGTCCGGGGCCTGCGCGCCAACGGCAACTGGACCGAGTGGATCCCCTCCGCCCCCGAGGCGGGAACGGCCACGACGTCGCTGCCCGAGGCGACGTCGCAGGTGCAGGCCCGGCTCGTACTGACCGGTGCGGGCTCGGCTGTGCCGTCCGTGCGGACCGTGTCCCTCACCGCCCGCCCGGCGACGACGCTGACCGAGGGCGCGGCCGAGGGGGCCGCCCTGAACTACCGCGTGTTCGCCACGCGGGAGGGCCTCGCCGGCGGCACCACCGCGAACGGCCACGTGATCGCCGACCGCGACCACTTCGTCGCCCTGCCCTCGCGACGCGCCCTGTCACCCAACGGCAAGAGCGACTACTCGGTGAAGATCTGCGCGCAGAACGGGAAGTGCGCCTTCGCCCCGGTGTGGGACGTGGGCCCGTGGAACACCCAGGACGACTACTGGAACCCCGGCGCGCAGCGCCAGTCCTGGAACGACCTCCCGCAGGGCACCCCGCAGGCCCAGGCCGCCTACAAGGACAAGTACAACGGCGGCAAGGACCAGTACAACCGGGCCGTCGCCAACCCGGCCGGCATCGACCTCGGCGACGGCGTCTTCTGGGACGACCTCGGACTCAAGGACAACTCCTACGTCACCGTCTCCTACCTGTGGACGGGCGACGTCCGGCTCGCCAAGGTGGTCGGCAACGACCCGGTGAACGTGCTCGCCGCACCCGACGCGTCCGCCCAGGTGGTCGGCGTCGCCGCGGAGGGGGCCGCAGTGCCCGTCGAGTGCGCGCTGACGGCGGGCGGGCACTCGTGGCTGCAGATCGGCGTGGGCCAGTTCGTCGTGGCTACGGCGGTGCCGCAGGCCGGCGACGTCCAGACCTGCGCCGCCACCACGACCACGGCCGCCCCCACCTCGGCGGCGACGGCCTCCCCGGCTGCACCCCTGGTGCAGGCGCCGACCCCGACGACGGCCCCCACCACCGCGACAGCCTCCACGCCGGCCGAGGCGGCGGCCCCGGCCACGGCGACCACCCCGGCCCCCACGTCGAGCGCCGCGCCCAGCACGGCGGGCCCCACCGCGACGGCTGCCGCTCCCAGCGACGGATAGCGTCTCGACCGTGGCAACTCCCGCGCAGTGGATCGAGGGCGCCCGCCCGCGCACCCTCCCGACGGCCATCTCTCCTGTGCTGGTCGGCACGGGTGCGGCGATCGGCACCGGGACCGTGGCCCCCGGCCGGGCACTGCTGGCCCTGCTGGTGGCCGTGGCGCTGGTCGTCGGCGTCAACTTCGCCAACGACTACTCCGACGGCATCCGCGGCACCGACGACGACCGCGTCGGCCCGCTGCGCCTCGTCGGGTCGAAGGTGGCGTCGCCCACCGCCGTGCGCACGGCGGCGCTGGTCAGCTTCTCGATCGCCGGCCTCGCCGGCCTCACGCTGGTGTCGCTGAGCCGGCAGTGGTGGTGGATCGCGGTCGGTGTGGTGTGCGTGGCCGGAGCCTGGTTCTACACCGGCGGCAAGCGCCCCTACGGCTACGCCGGGCTCGGCGAGGTGGCCGTGTTCGTCTTCTTCGGGCCCGTGGCCGTGCTGGGCACCGCGGTGACGCAGAGCGGCGCGCCCGGGGCTCTGGCGATCGCCGCGTCGGTGGCGGTCGGCATGCTCACGTGCGCGGTGCTGGTGGCCAACAACCTGCGGGACATAGCCGGTGACGAGGTGGTCGGCAAGCGGACCCTCGCCGTGGTGCTCGGCGCTACCGACACCCGGCGCCTGTACGTGGCGTTGGTCACCGTGCCGTTCGTGCTGTCGGCACTGGGTGGGCTGCGCAGTTGGCCTGTGCTGCTCGCGCTCTTGGCCGGGCCGCTGGCGGTGGTACAGGCGCGGCGTGTGCTGGGCGGGGCCGACGGCCGGGCGTTGATCCGCGTGCTGGGCCAGACCGGGCTCCTGCTGCTGGCCTGGTCAGCCCTGACCGCCGTGGGGCTGGCGCTCGGCGCCGTCGTCTGAGCCGTCCGACCCGGCTTCCGCGTCGCCCCGCAGCCGCGCCCGCAGGGCGTCCCGCTCGGCGCTGCGCCGCTCACCCGCCACCGCCACGGCGGTGTCGAGACGCGTCCGCAGGCCCCTGAACAGCACCATCGACAGCGGCAGCGCCACGATCAGCCCGATCAGGATCGCGAGGATGACCGGCACACCGGTCACCACCAGCAGCCCGGCGACGATCCCCACGAGAACGAGGCGCGCGAGTGCGTACAGCGCTACGGTGACGGCGAGGCCCGGCTCCCGCGCCCCGTCGGATGTGGACGAACTCATGCCCGCAGCCTACGACTGTGCTGATGGAGCCGCCCGAAACCCCGGTGTGTAGTGGGCGTGAAGACTGTCCGGTTCGTCCTTTAGGAGCCCTTTACCTCCGGACAACCGTTCGAGTACGTGGGGTCCGAGGTGTCACGATGGCCCGGATAGCTGAGACACCCACTGGGGCCACTCAGTCGGCAACACCTGGAGGTCGTCATGACCGTCACCATGCAGAACAGCGGCAGCGAGCGACTGCTCACCCCGGGCGAGGTGGCCACGCTCTTCCGCGTCGACCCCAAGACCGTCACCCGCTGGGCCTCCGCCGGCCGGATCGGCTCGATCCGCACCCCGGGTGGCCACCGCCGGTTCCGCGAGTCCGAGGTGCGCAGCATGCTGGCCGACCTCACCAGCGAGGCCACGCTGCCCCCCGCGCACGCCTGACCGACCACCATTGGGCGACGCCGACCGACGCGATGACCGACACGTCACCTCCTTGTCACCGGTGAACAGCTAGCCTCGACGGTGGAGGTGGTACCGATGTTGTTCCTCATCGCGTTCGTCGGCGCCGCGGTCATTGCCCTGGTGCTGTGGAGGGCGATGAACACCGCCGGCGCGGAGATCCCGCAGCAGCCCGGACGCCCTCAGGCCTCGCCGCCGCGCATGCGGGTCAGCGGTCCTGACGACGATCCCGATTTTCTTCGTCAGCTCGACGAGAAGGTCAAGCGGCGAGACGATCCCCCTTCCGCCTGAGCGCCCGAGAAGACGTCAGCCGGTCGGCGCCCCTTCGAAGGCGTCGGCCACGGCGGCTGCGAGTTCCAGGAGCGCGAGCCGCGTCCCCGGCTCCAGACGCTCGAGATCCACCTCCGCGCCCTCCTCGAGGTGCGCATCGAAGGGGATGCGCACCACTTGCCGGCAACGGGCCTCGAAGTGCTCCGCCACCCGGTCGAGGTCCACGCCGCCCGCGGAGCGGTGCACGCAGTTGATCACCGCGACCGCGCCTGACACGAGGTCCCCGTGGCCGTGCGCCTCCAGCCAGTCCATCGTGGCCGACGCGCTCCGCGCCCCGTCGATGGATCCTGACGACACCACGATCAGCTGGTCCGCCACCCCGAGGACGCCGTACATCGCCGAGTGCATCAGTCCGGTGCCGCAGTCGGTGAGCACGATGTTGTAGAAGTGCTCGAGCAGGTTGACCGTGCGCCGGTAGTCGTCCTCGCTGAAAGCCTCCGACACCGCCGGGTCCTGCTCGCTGGCCAGCACCTCCAGCCGGGAAGGCCCCTGCGAGGTGTAGGCGCGCACGTCGGTGTAGCGACGCACGCGCTGGGCGTCGCGCAGCAGGTTGCGCACGGTGGCGCTGGTCTCCAGCGGGATCTTCTGGCTCAGCGTGCCCCGGTCGGGGTTGGCGTCCACGGCCACCACGCGGTCACCGCGCAACGAGGAGAAGGTGGCGCCCAACGTGGCCGTGACGGTGGTCTTGCCCACACCGCCCTTGAGGCTCAGCATCGCGATCTTGTAGCAGCCCAGGAGCGGCTGGTTGACCCGCACGGTCAACTCGCGACGGTGGATGTCGGTCTGGCTCTCGCCGGGGTTGATCGTGCGACCCGAGAGGACGTAGACCAGCCGCCGCCAGCCCGACTGCGGTGGCCGCTTCACCGGCTTGAGCAGGCGGGCGGACGTGAGGTCCGCCGTGCCGGGATTGCGCGCCTGCTGCGCCTCCTGGGCCGCCACCGCACCCGGATCCGTCCAGCGGGCGGTGCCCCGGGGCGGCGTGTCGACCGGTACCGCGGGAAGCGGCGGCGGAGCCGGCTGGGGCCGGGGTGCCGGCAACGACGAGGCCGGCTCGGCCGGAGCGGGCGGCGGCACGGTGGCCGACGCCGGCGGCACCGAGGCGAACGGCGGGATCGGGCCGGTTCCGCCCGGCCGGGGCGTGGTCCGCGACGGCGGCGGGGGCGGGGGCACGCTCGGGAAGCCCCGGGTGGGCGACGCCTGCGGCACCACGGCCTGGGGCACCACGGCCTGGGCGGGACCCGTGGCCGTGGCCGCCGGTCCGGTGTCGGTGGGCTCCGAGCGGGGCTCGGGGACCAGGTCCTCCTCCGGCTGCTCCGGGGCGGGCTGCACCGGCCCCACGTAGGGCCGCGTGCCCCGCGACTGCTGCCGCGGCGAGGCCCCCCACTGCTCGCGCACGTAGCGGCCCACCGAGCCGTCCGGGTAGTCCCGGTCGCCCTCGGACTCACGCTCCGTCATCTACACATCCCGCCGAACCCGTTGTGCCGACCGTTCAACTTGTTCATCTTTGCCGACGGTAGTCGCGTGACCCCGCCGGGTCGAGGCGCGGACGGGTGGTGGAATCACGTCAGCCGGGGAGACCGGCGTAGGAGTGCAGGCCCGCCACCACCATGTTGATGAAGAACAGGTTGAAGATCATCACTGCGAAACCCAGAACGTTGATCCAGGCGGCCCGCTCGGCGCGCCAGCCGGCGGTGGCCCGGGCGTGCAGGTACGCCGCGTAGACCACCCAGGCGACGAACGCGACCGTCTCCTTGGGGTCCCAGCCCCAGAACCGGCCCCATGCGGCCTCGGCCCAGATGGCGCCCGCGATGACGGCGAACGTGTAGAGCGGGAACCCGATGATCGTGACGCGGTAGGCGAGCCGGTCGAGCACGTCGGCCGACGGCAGCTTCGCGGCGAACTCCGGGAACCTGCCGGAGCGACGCAGCAGGAACAGCAGACTCGCGACGCCCGGTACGAGCAGCAGACCGGACGCGATGCTGATGGTGGTGACGTGGATGACGAGCCAGTACGACTGCAGCGCGGGCATCACGGGCTGGGCCGGGGCGTAGAGCACCGTGCCGCCCAGGAACAGCAGCACGACCACCGGGAACAGCACGAACATGCCGACCGGACGCATCGACGGCGTACGGCGCAGCATCACGATCCACGTGACCATCGCGGCGAGCGTGATGGCCGAGGTGAACTCGTACATGTTGCCCAGTGGCCAGCGCTCCGCGGCGAAGCCGCGCAGGACGATCGAGACGACGTGCAGGCCGACACCGAGCGCCGTGAGCGACACCGCCATGCGGCCGTAGCGCTCGGAGCGTGGCCGGGCCGGGCCGCCGACGGTGTCGGCAGCCTCGGGGATCTCCTCCACGTCCGGTCCGCCTGCGCCGACCAGTACCTGCTTGGAGGCCCGCTCGGCGGCGTACTCGACGCCGTGCAGCACCATCGCGAGCACGTAGACGCCGACAGCGGCCATGTAGAGGCGATCGCTGTAGAGGGCGAGCTCGGTGAGGATCATGTCAGCCGTCCTTCTTAGCCAGGTCCGCCCGGAGGCGGTCGAACTCCTCGCCGTACCCCGCGCGGTCGGTGCGCGCGAGCCCACCGATCTCCACGACCGTACGTTTGACGCCGTCGTCCCCGGTGATCGGGGTGAGCCGCGCCCAGAACCGCCGTCGCCGGATCGTCAGCGACGCGAACAGGCCCAGGAGCAGCAGGATCGCGAACAGCAGCACGTAGTCCTGGCCCGGGTCGTGGCTGACCTGCAGGTTCACCCACCGCTGCACGCCGTCGAACGTCACGACCGTGCCGTCGTCGAGCGTGGTGGACTGGCCGGGCACCAGGTTGACCCGCGCCACCCGCTTCAACGCACCCGAGTCGATCTTGCTCTGGTCCACCTGGAAGATCGACTGGCCCCGGCCGTCGTCCAGGCCGAGGTCGCCGCGCAACACGTCGACGGCCACCTCGGGGTCACGCAGGTCCGGGAAGACCGACGTGATCACCTTGCCGCCGGAGCTGGTGGGCGCGAACAGGCCGGTGATGGCGAGGCCGGTGAGCTTGCGCTGGGCCTCGTCGGTGACGCCGGGGCGGGCGAACTTCTGGGTGCCCTGCGCCAGCAGCGTGGTGGGGTCCACGGTGTTCCACTGGGTCTGGCCGGTGCGTTTCTGCCCGTCGGGGAACGTGACGGTGAAGCGCGGAGCGTAGCCGTTGCCCTGCAGGTAGACGCGGCTGCCGTCGAGGCGCAGCGGGTTGTTGACCGCCAGCGGGAACGGCCGCCACGTCGTGACGCCGGCGTCGAGGTCGGCCTGGGTCTGGTAGCCGATGCTCGCGTTGAAGCTCTGCGCCTGGCCGTTGGCGAGGTAGTCGGCGGTGAAGGTGTCGACCTTGACGCAGAACGGGTCGAGGTTCGTGCCGTCCACGCGCAGACCCGCGCGGAACGAGTCGTAGCCCAGGATGCCGGTGTTGCAGAACTGCCCACCCCCGGCCTGGACGATCACCTGGCCCTCGTAGCCGTAGAGCTTGCCCGCGGCGAACCCGAGCAGCAGCCCGATGAGGCTCAGGTGGAACACGAGGTTGCCGGCCTCGCGCAGGTAGCCCTTCTCGGCCGAGAACGTCGTCCCGGTCTCGGTGCGCCGCCAGCCCTTGAGCCGGGTGCGGATCCGCGTCGCGGCCTCGTCGGCGTCCATGTCGAGGGTGAACTCGTCGTGGTGGGGCAGCCGCGCGAGGTTGGTGGGCACCGCGACCGGGCGCTGTCGGACACCTTTCAGGTGCTCCCACGCCCGGGGCAGCACGCACCCGACCAGCGAGATCATCAGCAGCAGGTAGATTGCGGCGAACCACGGCGAGGCGAAGACGTCGAAGAACCCGAGCTTGTCCAGCGTGGGCGCGAGCCACGGGTACTGCGTGAAGTAGGAGTCCACCAGCGTCTGGTTGAGCGACCGCTGCGGCAGCAGGGCCCCCGGCAGTGCGGCGACAGCGAGCAGGAACAACAGGATCAACGCGGTGCGCATGGAGGTGAGCGAGCGCCACGCATTCCGCAGCACAACCCACGCGAGTCGGACTCCGGGTGCGCGCGAGTCGGGGTCTCCGTGCGGGCGAGTCGGGGTCTGGGTGGCCATCACAGCACCGGCACGTAGTTCGCCACCGAGGTCTGCAGCTGGGCCAGCAGGCCGCCCCACAGCCCCGTGAGCAGCAGGAGCCCGACCGCCACCATCAGCACCCCGCCACCGATCTGGATCGTGCGGGTGTGGCGGCGCAGCCAGCCCAGCGCCCGCACGGCCCGCGACGCGCCGAGGGCGATCAGCACGAACGGCACCCCGAGGCCCGCGCAGTAGGCGATGGTGAGGACGACGCCGCGCAGCGAGCCGCCACCCGTGCCTGCGGCGACGGCCACGACCCCGGCCAGCGTCGGACCGATGCACGGCACCCAGCCCAGCCCGAACACCGCACCCAGCAGCGGCGCCCCCCAGAGCCCCGCCCGCGGCACCCAGTGCACGCGGCGCTCGTTCTGCAGCACCGGGATGAGCCCGACGAACGCCAGCCCCATCGCGATCATGACGACGCCGCCCACGCGCTGCAGCACGGCCTCGTTGTCGACCAGCGCGTCCGACAGCCAGACGACGCCGACGAGGATCGTCCCGAAGACGACCGTGAACCCGGCGACGAACAGCCCGGCCGCGCCCGCGACCCGCCACTTCCCGCTGCGCTTCCGCTCGGCCTCGGTGAGCGTCACGGGTGGGGAGTCGGCGCCCACCAGGCCCGCGAGGTAGGCGAGATAGCCGGGGACCAGCGGCACCACGCACGGCGACGCGAAGCTGACCGCGCCCGCCAGCACGGCCACGGCCGCGGCGAGCAGCAGTGGACCGGAGACCGCCAGCGTGGTCGAGGGATCCATCGCCAATGAGGGTAAGCCCGGGCAGGTACTCCCCGCGCATCGGGTTCTACACGTTGTAGTGGATCGACCGTGCCGACCTGCCGGCGACCGTGCCGAGGGTATGACGTCTGCACCGTGACACCGGGGTCCGCACGGTCATCCGGCCGCCGGGGCGGGCTCCGCCGCCAGGCCCTGGATGAGCGGGATGAGCTCCGGGACGCGGATCGCGCTCAGGTACACGGCCGCCACCCGGTGCTGCTTGTCGAGCACGATCGTCTGCGGCACCACGTTGCGGGGGAGGCCGCCCAGGGCCGCCAGGCTGCGGCCGGAGACGTCGAAGATGGAGTCGTAGGTGAGGCCGCGGTCCTTGACGAAATCGGAGGCGGCCTGCCGGTCGTCCTTGACGTCGATGCCCAGCACCGAGCCGCCCAGCGACGCCGTCTGCTGCTGCACGAACTCCAGGTCGGGGGCCTCGGTACGACACGGCCCGCACCACGATCCCCAGATGTTGATCACGACGATCCGGCCTGCGTAGTCGGAGAGGCCCACGTCCTGGTCGACCTTCAGCAAGCTCGGCCCCGAGAGGGTGCCCACGGTGCCGCGGGACGCCGGGTCGTCGTAGGTGATCTCGGTCTTGCCGTTGGGGGCCACGAACTGGAACGTGCCACCGATCGCCACCGCGTCCTTGCTGGTGGAGCACCCGGCGAGCAGGACGAGCGCGGCCAGCAGCAGCGCGAGACGCCTCATGCGCCCGTGGTGGTCGGGTCGCTGGCCCCGGCGGGCTCGACGTAGCGCAGGCCGGTCAGCTCCGTGTCGGTGAACACGAGGGACGTGATCGACGCCAGCGCGCACTCCCGCCTGCGCGGGTCGTGCCACAGCCGCTTGCCCTCGACGAACCGGCGCAGCGTCCAGATCGGGAGCTGGTGCGACACGCACAGCGCCTCGTGGCCCTCGGCCAGGATGCGCGCACGATGCACGGCGCCGAGCATCCGGTGCGCGATCTGCAGGTACGGCTCGCCCCACGACGGCGTGAACGGGTCGCGCAGCAGCGGCCAGTTGGCCGGGCTGCGCAGCGCGCCGTCGCCGACGGCCACCTTCTTGCCCTCGAACCGGTTGCCCGCCTCGATCAGCCGCTCCTCGGTGACGATCTCCAGCCCGTGCGCGGCGGCCGACGGCGCGGCCGTCTCCTGCGCCCGCTGCAGCGGCGACGCCACGACGGCGGTGATGTCGGCATCGGTGAGGTACTTGGCGACGATCTCGGCCTGGTCGCGGCCGGTGTCGGACAGGTGGAAGCCTGGCAGGCGCCCGTAGAGGATCTTGTCGGGGTTGTGGACCTCGCCGTGCCGGAGCACGTGGACGACGGTGGTGGTGCTCATCTCTGGACCGCCGCCGCTGCCGCCTTCGCCGCGAACGGCAGCGCCGCCCCGATCACGCCGAACGTGTCGTCGTCGAGAACCGCGGAGACGAACCACGCCTCGAACGCGCTGGGCGGTGGGTACACCCCGCGTTCCAGGAGCGCGTGGAAGAACGCCGGGAAACGCCAGGTGGCGGCGGCCTGGGCGCCCGCGTAGTCGCGCACCTCGTCCTCGGCGAAGAACACCGAGAGCATGTTGGCGGCGTACTGGACGCGGTGCGGCACGCCCTCGGCGCTCAGGGCGTGGCCGATCATGCGGCCCAGGCGCTCGGAGTTGGCGTCGAGCGCGGCGTAGACCGCGGCGTCGGCGGTGCGGAGCGTCGCGAGCCCGGCCGCGACGGCCACGGGGTTCCCCGAGAGCGTCCCCGCCTGGTAGACCGGCCCAGCCGGGGCCAGGTACGCCATCAGTGAGGCGGGCCCGCCGAACGCTGCGGCCGGCAGCCCGCCGGACATGACCTTGCCGAACGTGTAGAGGTCGCCGGCCACGCCGTCGATGCCGAACCAGCCGGCCGGCGAGACCCGGAAGCCGGTCATCACCTCGTCGACGACGAGCAGCGCGCCGTGGGCGTGGCAGAGGTCGCGCAGGCCCGCGTTGAAGCCCGCCACCGGCGCGATGGCGCCCATGTTCCCGGCCGCGGCCTCGGTGATCACGCAGGCGATCTCGCTGCCGCGCTCGGCGAACACCGCGCGCACCGCGTCGAGGTCGTTGTAGGGCACGACGATCGTGTCGGCGGCCTGCGCACCCGTGACGCCCGGGCTGGTGGGCAGACCCAGCGTGGCGACACCGGAGCCGGCCTGGGCGAGCAGCGCGTCGACGTGGCCGTGGTAGCAGCCGGCGAACTTGATGATGCCCGTGCGGCCGGTGATGCCGCGGGCCAGCCGGATGGCGCTCATCGTGGCCTCGGTGCCGGAGTTGACCAGCCGCACCTGCTCCACGGGTGCCACGCGGCCGATGATCTCCTCGGCCAGCTCGATCTCCGCGGGCGTCGGGGCGCCGAAGGACAGCCCCTGCCCGGCGGCGGCACGCACGGCGTCGACGACGGCGGGGTGTGCGTGGCCCAGGATCATCGGGCCCCACGAGCTGATGAGGTCGACGTAGCGGTTCCCGTCGGCGTCGGTCAGCCAGGGACCGGCGGCCGACACCATGAACCGTGGCGTGCCGCCCACCGAGGTGAACGCACGCACCGGCGAGTTCACGCCGCCGGGGATGACGGCCGACGCGCGGGCGAAGAGGGCAGCAGAGGTCTCGGTACCGAGCACACGGCCAGTCTTACAGCCGGGCCGCCGTCCGGCCCGCGGCGGGGCTACCGGGGGCGGGAGAAGAACCGGTTGGAGTCGGGCAGGAACAGGATGACCACCCCACCGATGGTGGCCACCAGGAGAAACACCGCCAACCCGAGCACACCCCCGGATCCTCCCCCGCTGACCAGCCCTGCGAGCAGCAGCAACACGAACCCGACCGTGAGCACGGCGACCACGATGCGGGCCCAGTTGCGCCCCCGGAACGCCAGGAAGGCCAGCAGCAGGTAGACCAGTGCGACGACGATCATGATGCCGAGCAGCAGCTGGACGGCCTGCAGGATGAGCGCGGGCGTGCCCCCGGCCTGTACGACGCGGGCGTCGTTCAGCACTTCGGCCGGGATGTCGGTGGCGGTGATGGTGAACAGCCCGGCCACACCACCCACCAGGAACGGCAGCGCGGCCAGCACCATCAGGACAAGCGCCAGCACCATGAGCCCGGGGCGCTTGACGGGCTCCGGCCCGGCGTTGCCCCACACCGAAGGGGCCGAACCACCGTAGGGGTCGTAGCCGGCGTAGGTCTGCTGCCCCTGCGCCGGGAAGGGCGGCTGGTAGCCCTGCCCGGGCAACGGGCTCGACGCGTACTGCCCCGGCTGCTGGCCTGCCCGATAGCCCCCCTGCTGGCCGTAGGGGTTGTAGGCGGGCTGACCCTCACCCCGAGGGTCCTGCGGTGTGCTCACGTGACCAACCTAGCGACTGTTCCGAACGGCTACTGGGCCTTGATCACGATCGTGGTCGTCCACTTGTCGTGCAGGGCACGGCGCAGCGGGTCGGTGAAGATGAAGACCACGTCGACCAGCGTGAAGATGGCGACCAACAACGAGAGCAGCGTTCCGCCGAGGAACGGGATGAAGCCCAGCACACCCACCAGCGCGATCACGCCGGGGTAGATGAGCGAACGCTTGATCAGCGTGGCCTGGTCCGGCTTGCTGCCGTCCGCCGCGACGAGGCGGGTCTTCATCACCAGCTTGCCGAGCGTCTGGCCGTTGCGGGAGTGCATGAAGAAGTCGTAGCCCGCATAGACCAGACCCGCGATCAGGTACGGCAGCGTGGCGATCAACGTGAACGTGAACGTGCCCGTGTCGTACGAGATCGATGAGATCAGCACGGCCGTGATGATCGCGGCGACGATGAAGTAGACGATGCCGAACAGCACCCCGTCGATGATGCGGGCCACCAGCCGCTCCCACCACTCGGCGAGCGGGCCGGGTGCGCCGGGCGGTACGGGGGCCGGGCCGCCGTAGCCGGGTTGCTGCCCGTACCCGGGCGGCGGGTAGCCGGGCTGCTGCTGGCCGTACTCCTGCGGCGGCTGGCCGTAGCCCTGCGGCGGCGCCTGGCCGTACCCGGGAGGGGGCTGCTGGCCGTATCCCGGTGGCTGCTGAGGTGCATATCCTGGCGGCGGGTAGCCGCCCTGCTGAGGGTAGCCCCCCTGCTGCGGCGGCGGACCGTACCCGGGCGGCGGGCCATATCCCGGCGGAGGCTGCTGACCGGGCTGACCCGGGTACTGCGGGTCCGAAGGCGACGTCATGCGCGAAAGGTATGGCCGGGCACCGATCGTGTCCAGAGTGCAACCCCAACCGTGACCCTCCGGTGCCCCAAGACGGTGCCATCAGTCGAGTCGGGCGGCGACCTCGGTGGCCCAGTAGGTGAGCACGATGTCCGCCCCGGCCCGCCGGATCGAGGTGAGCGTCTCGAGCACGGCCCGGTCGCGGTCGATCCAGCCGTTGGCCGCGGCGGCCTCGACCATCGCGTACTCCCCCGACACCTGGTACGCGGCCACCGGCACGTCGGCCACCTCCGCGACGGCGCGCAGCACATCGAGGTAGCTCATGGCCGGCTTGACCATCACCATGTCGGCGCCCTCGTCGAGGTCCAGGGAGAGCTCCCGCAGCGACTCCCGGATGTTGGACGGGTCCTGCTGGTAGGTCATGCGGTCGCCCTTGAGCTGCGAGTCGACGGCCTCCCGGAACGGCCCGAAGAACGCCGAGGCGTACTTCGCGGTGTAGGCGAGGATGCCGGTGTCGAGGTGACCGGCGGCGTCGAGCGCGTCGCGGATGACGCCGACCTGGCCGTCCATCATGCCGCTGGGGCCGAGCAGGTGGGCTCCGGCGTCGGCCTGGGCCACGGCCATCTGCGCGTAGACGGCGAGCGTGGCGTCGTTGTCGACGGAGCCGTCCGCGGCCAGCACGCCGCAGTGGCCGTGGTCGGTGAACTCGTCGAGGCAGGTGTCGGCCATGATCACCGTCGCGTCGCCGACCTCGGAGCGCAGGTCACGCAGGCCGACGTTCAGCACTCCGTCCGGGTCGACGCCCGCGGAACCCGTGGCGTCACGGGTCTCGGGCACGCCGAACAGCATCAGCCCGCCCACCCCCGCCGCCACGGCCTCGGCCGCGGCCTTCCGCAACGAGTCCCGGCTGTGCTGCACGACGCCCGGCATCGACGCGATGGGCGCCGGCTCGGTGGCGTTCTCCTTGACGAACATCGGCAGGACGAGTTGCCGGGGCCGCAGGGTGGTCTCGGCGACGAGCCGCCGGAGGGCGGCAGTGGACCGGAGCCGACGGGGCCGCTGGGTAGGAAACGCCATGAGCGCAGGGTAGGCCCGCCCTCCCTGATCGCAGCAAAGCCACGTTCATGCAACGAGATGGCGTGAACGTGGCTTTGCTGCAGAACGGGGTGGGGCTAGCGGCGGCGGGCCTTCGCCTTGCGCGGCGGGGGGAGGGCCCCGTCCGCGCGCAGGCGCGCGGCGTGGGCCGCCAGCGCATCGACGAGCGCTGGGACTCTCGCCTCCTCGGGCTGCACGTCCACCCGCAGGCCGAACTCCCTCGCCGTCTCGGCCGTCTGCGGGCCGATGCACGCGACGATCGTGCGGGCGTGGGGCTTGCCCGCGATGCCGACGAGGTTGCGCACGGTGCTGGAACTGGTGAAGCACACCGCGTCGAACCCGCCGGTCTTGATCGCCTCGCGGATCGGCGCGGGTGGCGGGGCCGCCCGGACGGTGCGGTAGGCGGTGACGTCGTCGATCTCCCAGCCGCGGTCGCGCAGGCCGGCGGCGAGGGTCTCGGTGGCGATGTCGGCCCGCGGGAGCAGGACGCGGTCCACCGGGTCGAGCACGTCGTCGTAGGGCGGGAAGATCGAGAGCAGGCCCTCGGACGAGGTCTCGGCGGGCTCGGTCTCGTTGGGGACGAGCTCGGGGTTGATGCCGAACTCACGCACCTTCTCGGCCGTGGCCGCACCGACGCAGGCGATCTTGACGCCGGAGAACGCGCGGGCGTCGAGGCCGAACTCGGCGAACTTCTCCCACACCGCACGCACGGCATTGGTGGAGGTGAACACGACCCACTGGTAGCGGCCGTCGACGAGGCCCTTGACGGCGCGCTCCATCTGCGTGGGCGAGCGCGGCGGCTCGACGGCGATGGTGGGCACCTCCTCGGCCGACGCACCGTGCACGGCGAGACGCTCGCTCATGGCGCCGGCCTGGTCCTTGGTGCGGGGCACCAGCACGCGCCAGCCGTACAGCGCGCGCGACTCCCACCAGGACAGCTCGTCGCGCAGCCCGACCTCGGCACCGATCGTGAGGATCAGCGGCCCGTCCAGGTCCGAGCCCTCGGACGCGAGCGTGGCGAGGGTGGCCTGCACCGTGCGCTGGCTGGTGGTGGTGCCACTGGAGGTGATCGCGACGGGCGTCTGCGCGGCGATGCCGTGCTCGGAGAGCCCGGCGACGATCTCCGGCAGGTGCGACACCGTGGCGTGCAGCACCAGGGTGCCCGGGGCCGCGGCCAGCAGCGCCCAGTCGACGCCGGCGCGCACGTCGGCCTCGACGTGCGCCGAACCCAGGGGCACACCCGCGTACGCGGGGACGGCGGTGCCGGCCGGGACGCCCGGGATGATGTCGAACGCCACCTCGGCGCCGGCCACCGCGAGGGCCTCCTGCACCACGGGGTCGACGGTGAGCGGGTCGCCGCTCACCAGCCGGACGACGGTGCGGCCGGTGCGGGCCTCGGCGACCAGGTCGCGCGCGACGTCGGCGGGCTGGCCGACGGCGGGACGCACCTCGGCCCCCTCCGCGACGAGCGCGAGGATCGATTCGGGTACGTCGGCGTCGGTGATGATCAGTGGGGCGTTCGCCAGCGCGTCACGCGCGCGGACGGTGAGGAGGCCGGGGTCGCCGGGGCCGCTGCCCACGAAGGCCACCCGGCCGGAGGTTGATGGTGCTCGTGTCATTGGTTGGAACTCCCGATCCAGCGGTTCTGCGGAGGCAATGAGTCGCCTCCCATGTCGAGCAGCTCGGCGGCGAGTGCCGCACCGAGCTTCTCGGCGTCGTCCAGGTCTCCGGTCGCCGACGCGCGCAGGAGCGCCCCGTCGGTGGTGCCGACCACGGCGCGCAGCGAGATGCGATCCACCACGCGCCCGTCGGCGGCTTCCCCGGCAACGCCGGGCTCGTTCTCTATCCAATCCGACACAACGTCGGCCAGCGCCCCGATCGGAGCACTGCAGTCTGCTTCCAGGCCGGCCAGCAGCGCGCGCTCCGCGCCGACAGCGGCCCGGGTGTACTCGTCGTCGAGCACCTCGGTGAGGGTGAGGGCCAGGTCGAGGTCGTCGATCCGGCACTCGATGGCGAGAGCGCCCTGGGCAGGGGCGGGGAGCATCTGCACGGGGTCGAGCAGTTCGGTGGCTTCGTCCTTGCGGCCGAGCCTGCTCAGCCCGGCCGCCGCCACGACGACGGCGTCGAGCTCACCGGAGGTGACCTTGCCGATGCGGGTGTCGACGTTGCCGCGGATGGCGACCACCTCGAGGCCGAGCCCGAGAGCGTCGAGCTGGGCGCGGCGGCGCGGCGAGCCGGTGCCGACGCGGGCGCCGACCGGGAGCTCGCCGAGCACCTTCCCGTCGCGGGCCACCAGAGCGTCGCGGGGATCCTCCCGGGACGGCACGGCGGCGAGGACCAGCCGCGGGTCGGGCGCGGACGGCAGGTCCTTGTAGGAGTGGACGGCGACGTCGACGTCACCGGCGGCGAGCGCGTCACGCAGGGCCGAGACGAACACGCCCACGCCCAGTTCGGCAACGGGTGCCGAGGACCGGTCGCCGGGGGTGGCGACCTCCACGAGCACGGCGTCGTGGCCGGCGGCGCGCAGCCGCTCGGCGACGAGACCGGACTGGGCCACGGCCAGCTTGCTCGGGCGCGTGCCGATGCGGAGAGTCATCCCTTCCCCTCCTGGTCGGGACGGGCTTCCAACGCGGCCAGCACGTCGCCGCTGCGCTGCAGCGCGACGGCGGCCGGCGCCGTGGGGTCGAGTTCGAACAGCGTGCGCAGGGCCGCGGCGTAGCTGTCGCCGTCCGGGCCCTCGGCGAGGCGCTTGACCTGCACGGTGGGCGTGTGGAGCAGCTTGTCGACGACCCGGCGGATGCTGCGCGTGAACTCGTCGCGGACGGGCCCGTCGAGGTCGGGGAGCTTCGAGTCGAGCCGCAGGAGCTCCGCATCGATGACGTCGGAGGCGCGGCGGCGCAGCGCGGTGACGGTGGGCGTGACCTCGGCGGAGCGCTGGGCCGCGAGGTAGGCCTGCGCCTCCTCGGCCACGAGCTCCTGGGCGGCGGCGACGGCCGCGCCGCGCTCGCCGGTGGACAGGCGGCGCTGCAGGGCGACGAGGTCGACGACCGTGACGCCGGGCAGGGTCGCGACGCCCGGGTCGACGTCGCGCGGCAGGCCCAGATCGCACACGGCGAGCGGACGGCCACCGCGCAGTGCGACGGCGGTGGCCACCGTCGCGCGCTCGACGACGGTGCCGACCGCCCCGGTACACGCGATCATGAGGTCGGCCCCGGTGAGCGCATCGGGCAGGGCGTCGAGCGTGCCGGCGCGGGCGGGGGTGCCGTGGCCCAGCGTGGTCTCGGCCAGGCGCTCGGCCCGCTCGGGCGAGCGGTTGAGCACGACGATCTCGGCGGCCCCGGCGCGGCGCAGGTGCGCGGCGGCAAGCGCTCCCATGGCCCCGGCGCCGACCAGCACGGCGCGGCGGCCGGCGAGGTCACCGCCCAGCGAGCGGGCGGCGTCGTTCAGGGCCTCGGAGACCACGGAGGCGCCCGCACCGTCGATGCCGGTGCTCGCGTGCACCTTCTTCCCCACCCGCAGCGCCTGCTGGGCGAGCTCGTGCAGGGAGCGGCCGACCGTGCCGGCCTCGTCGGCGGTGGCGTACGCCGTGCGCAGCTGCCCGAGGATCTGGGCCTCGCCGACGACCATCGAGTCGAGTCCCGAAGCGACGGCGAACAGGTGCTGCACGGCCGAGCCCGCGTAGTGGACGTAGACGTGCTCGGTGAGCTCGGTGAGCGGCATCCCCGCGTGGCGGCTCAGCACGGCGGAGACGTCGGCGAGCCCGCCGTGGAACGCGTCGACGACCGCGAGGACCTCGATGCGGTTGCACGTGGAGAGCAGCACGACCTCGGAGATGTGGGTGCCGTGCACCATCTCGTCGAGCAGCTTGGGCACGTCGTCGGCACCGACGGCCGCCCGCTCGAGCACCTCGACGGGAGCGCTGCGGTGCGACAGCCCCACGACCAGCAGACTCATGAGTGGATTCCTCCCGAACCGTTGACGGTTCGATTGTCGGCCGCCCCGTTCACGAGTGCATGCCCGTTCACTGTGCCGGTACTCACGGAGCTGCCGGCGACCTCGTCCAGATTCCGCCGCGCCACGTGGAACGCGAGGATCTGCAGCTCGACGGCCAGGTCGACCTTGCGCACCTCGACGTCGGCGGGCACCTGCAGCACCACGGGCGCGAAGGTGAGGATGCACTGCACGCCGGCGGAGACCAGCAGGTCGCAGACGGCCTGCGCGGCCGGGCCCGGCGTGGCGATCATGCCGATCGTGATGCCCCGCTCCACGGCGATGCGCGGGATCTCCCGGACGTGCTCGACGAGGATGCCGTTGATGTGGATGCCGACCAGGTCGGGATCGACGTCGAAGAGGGCGGTGACCGGGAAGCCGCGGCCGTCGAAGCCGCCGTATCCGGCGAGCGCGTGCCCGAGGTTGCCGACACCGACCAGAGCGACGGCCTGGCGGTGGTTGAGCCCCAGCGACTGCTCCAGCTGGTGCAGCAGCGGCCGTACCTCGTACCCGACCCCGCGGATGCCGTAGGAGCCGATGAACGACAGGTCCTTGCGCAGCTTGGCCGGGTTGACGCCCGTGACCGCGGCGAGCTCGTCGCTGGACACCGTCTCGGCGCCCTGCTCGCCCAGCTCACCCAGCGTGCGCAGGTAGAGCGCGAGGCGGGCGACGGTGGCCTCGGGGATGGACCGTAGCCTGGCGACGTCGCCCACACCTTCGCGTTCCGCCTCCGGCGGCACGGTCACGGTCTCTCCTCGCTGACGTCCTCGATGCTTGCCGAAGGCCCACATACCCCGTGGAGGGGCGTGACGCCCGGGCGAATACCCCGGGTCCGGGTCTTGACGGCGACTGGGTTCCACGGTAGCCGCTTGTGAACGCACGCACAAAGTTGCGATCTTGAACGGAATCGTGCTCGCGGAGCGGCCTACCGGTGATCGCGACCGGACGCCCGCTCGTCGCCGGGAACGCCACAGGGGCGGCCCCGGGAGTTCCCGGAACCGCCCCTGCGGACGTGGTGCTCAGGCGAAGATCAGGCCTTCGGCATGAGGACCTTGTCGATCACGAACACGGTGGCGTTCGAGGTGGGGATGTTGCCGCACAGGACGGAGGCGGTGTTGCCCGAGCCGTCGGTGAGGGTCGGCGCGGTGGCGGTGCCGCCGATGGTGACGTCACCACCCGCGAGCTCGGTGGTCTTGCCGGCGGCGACGAGGCCGGCGGCGTTGTAGCGCTGCGGGACGACGTGGTAGCTGAGCAGCGCGCCGAGCTTGGTCGGGTCGGCCAGCAGGGCGTTGAACGCCGAGTCGCCGACGGCCTTCTGGACCGCGGTGAACGCGCCGTTGTAGGGCGCGTAGACCGTGATGGCCTTCTGCGAGTTCAGCGTGTCGGCCAGGCCGGGGACCTTGCCGACCGCGGTGACCAGGGTGGTCAGCAGCGGGTTGCTGGACGCGGCGGTGGCGACCGGGTTCGGGCCCATGTTGTTGAGCGAACCGGGAGCGTCACCCTGGGGCAGCATGTTGCAGGCCGGGCCGAAGACGTCCGCGTTGGTGGTGACGCCGTTGCTCGCGGCGGCGGCCGAGGTGGGGGCCGCGGCGGGCGCCGAGGTGGCGGTGCTGGTGGACGCGGTCTGGGAGCTGCCACAGGCGGCCAGCGCCACGGTGAGGGCGGCCATGGCACCGACGGCGGCCAGTCGCTGGATCTTTCGCACGGGTTTCCTCCTAGAGCTAGGCCCGGTTGCTCCGGACCTGTCAATGAGCTTTCGACGTTGGGCCGAAAGGGGTTCAGTCCTCGGATGTAACGTATGGGCAACGGGACAGTAGTTGCCGTCGTGTATACGTCCGGTCGTGCAGCACAGATCAGCCGGTCGGGCCAGTCGACTGGACCGATCGGTTGAACCGTGAGTCTTTTGGGTCAGTTGACGGTGAAAATCGTGGCCGGCCATCCGGACGCACCGTCCGGGATCGGGTCGGCCCGCGCCTCGGTCTGCGTGTAGCCGGTCTTGTCCGTGGCCCGGACCTGGACGGTGTGGCTGCCGGCGCCCAGCTGGAAGTCGGTGCGCCACATCCGCCAGGTGTTGATGTTGACCTCGGTGGCGAGCTCGGCGACCTGCCACGCGCCGCCGTCCATCCGCACCTCGACCTTCTCGACGCCGGTGTGCTGCGCCCACGCGATGCCCGAGACCGTGACCTTGCCGGCCGGCACCTTCGCGAAGCCCTGCGGCGAGTCGATCCGCGACATCGTCTTGATGGGCGCCTTCGTGGCCCACGAGCGCTCGCGCCAGTACCCCTGCTTCTGCGGGTTCGCGAACGTCGTGGCCTCCAGGTCGACGACCCACTTGGTGGCCGAGACGTAGCCGTAGAGGCCGGGCACCACCATCCGCACCGGGAAGCCGTGTTCCGGCGGCAGCGCCTCGCCGTTCATCCCGATGGCGAGAAGCGCACCGCGGCCCGGCTCCATCACCACGTCGGTGGGGGTGCCGGTGTACCAGCCGTCGACGCTCGTGCTGAACAGCTGGTCGGCGCCGGGCTGGATGCCCGCCTCCATCAGGATGTCGCGCAGCTCCACCCCGATGAAGTTGGTGGTGGAGACGAGGTTGCCGCCGATCGGGTTCGAGACGCACGTCATCGTGATCGTCCGCTCCACCAGCGGGCGGGCCAGCAGGTCGGCGAAGGTGAGGGTGATCTCCTTGTCGACCATCCCGTGGATCTTCATCGACCAGGCCGACGCCGTCTGGCTCGGGATCCGCAGCGCGATGTCGATCCGGTAGAAGTCCGGGTTGGCGGTGAGGAAGGTCGGCGTGCCCACCTCGGGGAACGCGGCGCCCGCCGGGATCGCCGGGGCCCGCTCCACCAGGCGGGCCGCCTGGAGCTGCTTCGTCACGGTGTCGCGCGAGCCGCCGACCCCGTTGCCGAGGAGCAAGCCGCCACCACCCGCGGCGAGCGCCCCCACGCCGACCGCGACCGAGCCGCCGATGAGGACGTTGCGGCGCGAGACGCCGCCACCGGCGTCGGTCCGGGAGATGTAGGCCCGCCGGGCCAGCGAGTACAGCCAGCGGAACGACAGGACGCCGGCCGCGATCGAGACGAGCGGGGCGACGAGGTCGAGCGGCGAGAACACCGGGGCGATGGCCACCGCGGCGAAGCCCAGAACGCCGAGCACGACGATCACGACCAGGCCGGGCCGCGGGTTGCGTCGCGACGCCAGCCCGGCCAGTGCCGCGACGATCGCGATCACGACCGCGATGCCGCTGAGCAGGATCGGCTTGTCGTTGGTGCCGAACGTGACCTTGGCGAACTCGGTGAGGGGCTCGGGCGAGAAGCGGATGACCGTGTCGCCCACCGCGAGGTAGGGCGACGACGAGGGCGAGATCAGGGCCGCGACGAGGTGACCGAACGCGAGAGCGGCACCCACCGCCAGCAGCCCGATCAACGCCGCGAACCCACGCGGGATCGCCGTGGGTGTCGGGGTGGAGGACTGAGGGGGTGCCGCTGTCGTGCTCACGGCCAAGGTTCGCCCGGGAGGCGGCTTGCGGTTCGATCGGCGGTCTGAAAGCCGCCGATCAGGCCAGCGCTTTCCGCAGCCGCGGTTCCTCGACGCGCCAGAAGCCGTGTTCGCGGCCGTCGACCATGATGACGGGCACCCGGTCGCCGTACTCGGAGCGCAGCTCGGCGTCGGTGTCGACGTCCACGGCGCTCCACTCCACGCCCAGCTCGCCGCAGATCCGCGCGACATCGGCCTCGGCCGTGACGCACAGGGAGCAGTTGGCGCGGGTGTAGACGGTGACCTTCTTCATCAGGCGCCCGCAGCCAGTTGCCGCCGTGCGACCTTGCCGGTCGGCGTGCGGGGCAGCTCCGCCACGAACTGGATCACCGCAGGAACCTTGAACCGGGCCAGCCGCACCGCGCAGTGCGCCCGCACCGCGTCCTCCGTCAGCTCCGACGAACCGACCAGCACGGCCTTGACCGCCTCACCGGTGCGGTCGTCCGGGACGCCGACGACCGCGGCCTCCGTCACGCCGTCGATCTCGAGCAGCACCTGTTCGACCTCGCGTGGGTACACGTTGAAGCCGTTGACGATCACGAGGTCCGACGAGCGGTCGACGAGGTGCAGGTCGCCGTCCGCGTCGAGGAAACCGACGTCGGCGGTGCGGAACCAGCCGTCGGCGTCGGGGCCGCCCTCGCCGTCGGGCCAGTACCCGGAGAACAGGTTGGGGCCGCGCAGCGCGACGAGGCCCGTGTCCTGACCGGGATCGGAGACGTCCTCGTCGATGTCGTCGGGATCGGGCTCGGACGGCAGGTCGATCGGCCGGCCCTCCGTGTCCACCAGCCGCAGCTCCACGCCCGGCAGAGCCCGGCCCACGGAGCCGGCCTTCGGAGCCGTGTCGAGCGGGTTGGTGGTGATCACCGGACCGCCTTCCGTCAGCCCGTAGCCCTCGAAGAGCGACAGCCCCGTGGCCTCCCGGAACCGGGACAGCCACCGGGGCGGCAGCGGGGCCCCGCCCGAGGTGCACAGCCGGACCCCGGCCATCGCCGCGCGCAGCTCGTCGTGGGGGAGGTCGAGCAGCGACCGGTACATCGACGGCACCCCGGCGACGGCGCTCACCCGCTGGTCGACGAGGACCTCCGCGATGTGGGCCGGCTCGAAACGGTCGGTGAGCACCACGGTGGCGCCCGCCCAGCAGACCTGCAGGAAACCCGCGGCGAGCCCGAAGATGTGGAACAGCGGCAGGGAGAGCAGCACCCGGTCGACGGGCGCCACGAGCGGCGGGCGCAGCTGCCCGGCCTGCTCCCGGTTGGCCAGCACCGCCCGGTGCGACAGCCGGACGCCGCGGGGAATCCCCGTCGTGCCCGAGGTGTAGACGAGCAGCGCGATGCCCTCCCCGCCTCCGGCCGTCCTCAAGGCAACCTCAGTGCCAGAGGCCCCGGCGCGGGCCGTGACGTCGGGCGGAGCGATCACCGAGGCTCCGACGGCAGCCGCGGCGGCCGTCGCTGCTTCGTCACCCTCCGCAGCCACCACGACCGCGGGACGGCAGTCGGCGAACACGATCTCGAGCTCCCGCGGCACCGCGATCGGACCGTGCGGGACGGCCACCGCACCTGCCCTCATCGCCCCCAGGACGGCCACACAGAACGGAGCCCCGTTGACCAACCGGACCACGACGCGGTCACCCGTCGAGACACCCGCCGCGAGCAGGCGCGCAGCCTCCGCGGAGACCGCCGCTTCCAGGTCGAACCACGTCATTGTGTTTTTGCTGCTCACGTCGACGATCGCAGGCTGACCGGGCACGCGGGCCGCCGCGCGCGTCACGAGCTCCGCGACGTGGGAGGGCGAGCGCCCACCGGATGCGGAAGGGGACGTGCTGTCCACGGCACTCCAGGGGTCTGCTCGAGGGCTTCGGGAACGGGCCGCTCCCGAGTCTGGCACGGACCGGGTGGCGCGCCCTTCGCGGCGTTCGGCGCGGGCTCCCGCCCCGGGCGGACGGCAACACGCGGATGCCCGCTACGTTGACCGCGCGTAGTCGTCCGCTCACCGGAACAGGAGTACGGCGAGCGGCTCTGCGTGTTTCACCACACCGGGTCGGTCGTATGCTCCGCCGCAACAGAGACAACTGCCCTACGGCTTACTCAACGCCCCGACGCACCGGTTCGTCGCGAGACTCACCCAAGGGAGTGGCATGCAGCCTGTTGTGATCAGCACATCGCGGATCCGTCCGCGGCGTCCTGTCCGACACGGGTGCAGGATCTGACCCCCGATGCGACCGCCCCGGCTACTCCACACCGAAGCCACCCGTCTCCCCACGGGTGGGGAGGTATCGATGTCCCCGACGACCGCTCCCCCGGTCGGGGCGCCCCCGGGTTCCACCCGGAACGCCCCGGTGACCGGCCCGCCGCTCCCCCGACCGCGTCCGCACGAGGCTGCCGCGCCTGCCGCCGAACCGGCGCCTCCCGTCGAGCCCGAGGACGCGAACGGCGCCTGGGCACTGGTCAAGTCCGCACAGGCCGGCGACATGTCCGCGTTCGGCGAGCTGTTCGACCGCTACTACGACGTCGTGTTCCGGTTCGTCCTGTTCCGGATGGGTGACCGCACCCTCGCCGAGGACATCACCCAGGAGACGTTCGTCCGCGCGCTGCGCCGCATCACCTCGGTGAGCTACCAGGGCCGCGACATCGGTGCGTGGTTCGTCACCATCGCGCGCAACCTGATCTTCGACCACGTGAAGTCGAGCCGCTACCGGCTCGAACAGACCACGGCCGAGATCGTCGAACTCTCACCGAGCACGAGCGGCCCGGAGCAGCAGGTGCTCGACGGGGCCACCAACAACGAGCTCCTCAAGTGCATCGGCAAACTGAACCCCGACCAGCAGGAATGCATCAAACTGCGGTTCCTGCAAGGTCTGTCGGTGGCCGAAACGGCGGTCATCATGGATCGCAACGAGGGTGCCGTCAAGGCCCTGCAACACCGTGCGGTCCGTCGGCTCGCCCAGCTGTTACCGGAGGGCCTGCGATGAGGTGGTGCCTTATCGGGGCCGACGCCCCGAACGTTACGGGTGCGGCGAGTGAACGACTCGATGCGGTGAACGGTCGCACGCCCGTAACCTGCTCCCCTGCCGATCGTTGTGTGGATGAACATCGGGAGCGTGCGGTGCACCAGCGCCGCAGCTCGTACAGCGCAGGTGTGCAGTGAGGACGGCCAACATGCCCGCCGAACAGGGCCCTGTTGATCCCGGATGGGACGCAGAGCAGTTCGCAGCGGCGATCGAGCAGGGGCGAACCCCCGGCTCCGTCGCCGACGCCGGACTGGCGCGTGATCTGGAGATCGTGGCGATGCTGCGGTCGGCCGGCGAGGCGTACGCGCCCCGTCCGGACGAGAAGGCACGCAGCCGTGCCCGCCTCATGGCGATGCTCTCCCAGCCCGAGGCCGCGGCCACGGCGCCGCTCGGTCGTCCGCTGCCGCCGGTGGCCGGCTCGTCGAGCGATGCGCCGACCACCGTCATGCCCGCCGTCGCACCCGTCGCCGACGTGCCCGTCGCCGACGAGCCCGACGAGGAGCTGGTGCCCCTGGTGCGCTCCGGTCGTCGTCCCGGCCGCCACACCCTGCCCCGGAGCATGTCCAGCGGTCCGGTCGGCCGCCCCCGTGGAAGCTCCCGCTCCTCCGCCCGCGGGCTGGGCCGGCGTGCGCTCGTGCTCGGCGCCACGGCGCTGGTCGCGGTCGTCGCCGCGGTCGGCGGCGGGATCTTCGCCAGCCGAGACGCACTGCCGGGTGACGCCCTCTATCCCGTGAAGCGGGTGGCCGAGTCGGCCGGGCTCGCGATGACGTTCGACAAGTCCGCCAAGGCCCACCGCCAGCTCGAGCTCGCCACCACCCGCCTCGACGAGGTCGAGAAGCTCGTGAAGGCGGACCCGGCCGGGACCACGGCCGATCCCCAGCTCGTCCAGTCGGCGATCCACGACTTCGATTCCTCCACCGGCGACGGGTCGCGGTCCCTGATGAACACCGAGGACGCCGGCGGGGCCGCCGCCCTCGGGGACCTGCGGGCGTGGGCCGGGGAGCAGGCCGCCAAGCTGTCGGTCCTGCGCTCCGCGCTGCCGACCAGCACGGTTTCCGGTGCCGACGACTCCATCAGCCTCCTCGACCGGCTGCTCGGCCGCACCCAGGCCCTGAGTGACCGCTCGAACTGCACGCAGGTGACCTCCGGCACGGTGGACGACCTCGGGCCGCTGCCGGCGTCGGGCACCTGCTCGCCGCGCGCCAGCGATCCGCAGGGCACCGCCGGCACCGAGGGGAGCAGCACCGAGGGATCGACCACCACCGACTCGTCGGCCCCCGACGCGAACACCCGCCCGGGTGTGCCGAGCACCGCGCCCCGCACCGGCGACGCGGGCCAGAGCCTCGTGCCGGGCACGGGCGGTACGGGCGGTACGGCCGGCACGGGCGCCCCCAGCACCTCCACGGACGCGCCGTCCAGCACCCCCACCACGGCTCCTTCGGGCGGCAACATCAACGTTCCGGTGCCGCTCCCGCTGCTCCCGCCGATCACCCTGCCGCCGCTGCTGCCCGGCCTGCCCGGCGTCACGATCGGCTGATTTCCACGCTCGACGTTCCCGGTCCACCACGAGGCCGCCGCGGAAGATCCCGCGGCGGCCTCGTTGGTTCGTCGTGGTCGTGTCGCCAGTAGGCTGGACGCGTGGTTGATGCAGACACGCGATCGGGCGACGGCGAGGCCGACGTCCAGGGCCGTGGCGTCCGGACGCGGGACCCTGCGGTGGTGGCGGGCGAGGCCTCCGCGGCCGCGGCCGTGGCCGCCGGTGACAGCGGTCCGCCCGACGTCCCCCAGACCGATCTGACGGCGGCGGCGTTCTTCGACGTCGACAACACGATGATGGTCGGCGCGTCGATCTTCCACTTCGCCCGCGGGCTCGCCGCCCGCAAGTTCTTCACCACCGCCGATCTGGCCGGCTTCGCCTGGCAGCAGCTGAAGTTCCGGATCGGTGGCCGCGAGACCACCTACTCCACCACCACGGGGCGCGACACCGCGCTGTCGTTCGTGGCCGGGCGCCCGGTCGCCGAGATCACCGAGCTCGGCGAGGAGATCTACGACGAGCTGATGGCCGACCGCATCTGGGCGGGCACGCGCGCGCTGGCCCAGATGCACCTCGACGCCGGACAGCGGGTCTGGCTGGTCACCGCCACCCCCGTCGAGCTGGCCCTGATCATCGCGCGGAGACTCGGGCTGACCGGCGCGTTGGGCACGGTCGCGGAGAACGTCGACGGGCACTACACGGGGCGTCTGGTGGGCGAGATCCTGCACGGCCCGGCGAAGGCCCACGCCGTGCGCGCGCTGGCCGTGGCCGAGGGCCTGGACCTGCGCCGCTGCACCGCCTACTCCGACTCCGTCAACGACGTGCCGATGCTCTCGGCCGTCGGCACGGCGGTGGCGGTCAACCCCGACTCCGAGCTGCGCGATGTCGCCAAGGACCGCGGCTGGCAGATCCGCGACTTCCGGACGGGCCGGAAGGCGGCGAGGATCGGAGTCCCATCGGTCCTGGGCGCGGGCGCCCTCGCGGGCGCGGTAGCGGCCGGCCTGGCGGCCCGAAAACGCTGACCCCACTCCGACGAACTAGCCCAGGAACGCGTTGCGGCGCTGGCTGAGCAGCCGGTACAGCGTGTGCTGGATCGTTTCTCTGACCTGGTCGGTCAGGTTGAACACCGTCATCGGGTCGTCGGCCTCCGCCGGGTCCAGGGCGTCGGTGCGGATCGGCTCGCCGAACTCGATGTACCACTTGCTCGGCAACGGGATGAGCCCGAGCGGGCCGAGGTGCGGGAACAGCGGCGTGATCGGGAAGTACGGCGCGCCGAACAGCCGGGCCAGCGCCTTGATCTCGCCGAGCTTCGGATAGATCTCCTCGGCCCCCACGATGGAGCACGGGATGATCGGCACGCCGGTGCGCAGCGCCGCGGAGACGAAACCGCCGCGGCCGAAGCGCTGCAGCTTGTAGCGGTCGCGGAACGGCTTGCCGATGCCCTTGAAGCCCTCCGGCCACACGCCGACGAGCTCACCGGAGCGCATCAGCCGCTCGGCGTCGGGGTTGCAGGCCAGCGTGCTGCCCTGCTTGCGGGCCAGTGACCCGAAGCCGGGGAGCTTGAACAGCAGGTCGGCACCGAGCGTGCGCAGGTGGCGCTGGGCCGGGTGGTCGTCGTGCAGGGCCACGGCGGTCATCAGCCCGTCGAGCGGCAGGGTGCCGGAGTGGTTGGCCACCACCAGGGCGCCCCCGACGTCGGGCACGTGGTGCATGCCGATGGTCTCGACGCGGAACCACTTCTGGTAGAGCGGGCGCAGGGCCGGCAGCAGCAGGTTGTCGGTGAGGTCGGCGTCGAAACCGAACTCGTCCACGGCGTAGTCACCCTCGAAACGGCGGCGGGCGAAGATCAGCGCGGCCTCCAGCGCCTCCTCCCACGCGGCGGACTCACGTTCCGGTGCCACGGGCTCCGGCTCCGGCTCCGGGGGCTGCGTCGCGGCGACGCCGGGCTTCCCCAGACGCCAGCGGGTGCGGCCACCCGACTCGTCGGGGTGCAACGGGATGACGCGGGCTTCGGACACGGGTGCCCCCCTCCTGGCGTGGCTGTTGCGGGCGGTCAACGCAGAGCCCGGGCGACCGAGAGCACGCCGCGTTCCACCGACTCGATCTGCTCCGCCGAGACCACCGGACGCAGAGCCCGGCCGCGGACGTAGTCGTCGAACGCCTGCATGGTGGTCCAGCGCGGGGTGAACCCGAACTGGCTGCGCAGCCGTGTGTTGTCGACGACGCGGCCGAAGTTGAGCAGCCGCATCTGCTCCGGGGAGAAGTCCACGAGCCGCGCGCTGCGGAAGATCCGGCTGACCGGGCCCACCGCGGCGCTCGGCACCGGCACCGCGATGCGCCCGGCGCGCCGGATGGCCTGCGAGAGCAGGAGCACGCCGTCGGCGGCGACGTTGAAGGTGCCGGGGATCTCGTGGCTCGCGGCTCGCTCCAGCACCGCGAGCGCGTCCTCCTCGTGCAGCAGCTGCACGCGGGCGTCGTAGCCCAGGACGGTGGGGACCACGGGCAGCGCGAAGTAGCGGGTGAAGACCGTGTCGATGCGCGGGCCGATGAAGTTGGCGAAGCGCAGCACCGTGACGGCGACGTCGGGCCTGCGGCGCGCGAACCCGCGTAGGTAGCCCTCGATCTCCACCGCGTCCTTGGCGTAGCCGCCCGACGGCAGGTCCTTGGGCACCATCGTCTCGTCGAACAGGGCGGGATCGCGGGGGCTGGACCCGTAGACGGCGCTGGTGGACTTGAGCACCACCCGCCGCACCGTGTCGGCCTTCTGGCATGCCGCGAGCAGCTGCATCGTGCCGATGACGTTCATCTCCTTCATCGCCGTGCGACCACCCGAGGATCCGGGATTGGTCGAGAGCGATGCGTGCACGACGGTATCGACCGACGCGTGGGAGATGACCTTGGCGATGAGCGGGTTGCGGATGTCGGCGCGCACGAACTCGGCGCGGCCCATGCGGCGCAACAGATCACGGGGCGGAGGGACGGTGTCGACCCCGAGCACACGGTCGATGTCCGGGTTGGCCGCGAGCCGGGCGGCGAGGTGACCGCCCAGGAAGCGGCTGACACCGGTGACCAGAACGACGGACGGCGTCACGGTGGGGCCCCTGCGGAGTGTACGGGTGGATGCGGCGAGTGACCGATGCTAGACCCCGGATGACGTGCGCGGGGGCGGGTCGTGAGCGGACGCACCGAAACAGAAGCGGCCGGCTGAGATCCTTCTCCAGGATCCGCCGGCCGCTGCTGTCACTTGCCGAGCTTGCGACGCTGCACGCGGGTCTTGCGAAGCAGCTTGCGGTGCTTCTTCTTCGACATCCGCTTGCGGCGCTTCTTGATGACGGAGCCCATACGTGGACCTTCCTGATCGTGGCGCGACCGGTGAGGTCGCGGGTGCTACGGAGAGGCCCGACCGGACGCGGCACAAGGGCGCGCACGGGCCGGGCGATGACCGGTGGCCCATCCTACCTGCCACGGTGCGCAGACCGACGCCGGGAGTGCTCAGCCCGCGTCGAAGTAGGCGCTGCGCAGGTAATCCTCGACGGCGCGCTTGGGCACCCGGAAGGAGCGGCCGACGCGGGCGGCGGGCAGGTCACCGCCGTGCACCAGGCGGTAGACCGTCATCTTCGACACGCGCATCATCGCCGCCACCTCGGCCACGGTCAGGAACTGGACCTGGCCGATGTGGCCGAGATCCGAATCCCGGGGCTCGATCGCCATCCGATCACCGCTTTCTGGGGGCTGCCGGCAGTCGCCGCCGACTCCGTGTTCCTGGTGAGGATAGCGGTGCGGGTGTGACGACTCCGACACGCACTCCACACACGCGTGGAGTACAGCTCCGCGTCAGGGTGATGTGTGGTAGTCCGATCGGGTCAGGACTGCTGCGCCGCGCGACCCAGCTCCACCGATCGATCGCGTGCCGCCTCGATAGCGTCGATCAACGCCGCCCGGACGCCGTGCCGTTCCAGCTCCCGGATGGCGGCGATGGTGGTGCCGGCGGGCGACGTGACGGCCTCGCGCAGCAGCACGGGGTGATCGGCGGAGTCACGCATCATCTGCGCCGCACCGAACGCCGACTGCACGATGAGGTCGGCCGCGACGGTGCGCGGCAGGCCCAGCAGGATGCCGGCGTCGATCATGGCCTCGACGAGGAAGAAGAAGTAGGCGGGCCCGGAGCCCGACAGCGCCGTGACGGCATCCTGCTGCGACTCCGGCACCCGCACGACGCGGCCCACCGATCCCAGCATCTTCTCGACGGTGGCCAGGTGTTCCTCCGTGGCGTGGGTGCCCCCCGACACGGCGCTCATGGCCTCGCCGACCAGCATCGGTGTGTTGGGCATGACCCGCACCACCGCGGTGCCCTCGGGCAGCCCGCCCTCGAACAGGGCCGTCGGCAGCCCCGCACACAGCGAGACGACCAGGGTGCCCGGCCGCAGGGCGGGAGCGAGCTCCGCGAGCACCGGGGCGATGTCCTGCGGCTTGACGGCCACCACCAGCACGTCGGAACGCTCGGCGGCCTGCGCCACCCCCAGAGCCGCGACCTTCAGACGGGCCGACAGCTCGGCGGCACGCTGCGGATGGCGCTCGGTGAACGCCAGCTCGTCGGGGGCCGTCCCGGCGGCCAGCAGGCCCGCCAGCAGCGCCTCCCCGATCTTCCCCGCTCCCAGCACCGCGATCCGTGTCATGGGAGGAACCCTACTTGCGCTCCAGCGGCGAGAGCGCCAGCTGCCTCGCCTGACAGACGAGCCGCCCGGCCGAGTCCACCACCGTGACGTCCTCGTCGAACCAGGTTCCGGCGACAACCTTCGCCCGGGACTCCAGCCGCAGCCATCCCGGAGCCGGGCGGGCCCGCAGCAGCGCCGTGAGCTGGACGGTGGGAGCCCATCCGAACCGGCCGCCGACGTTGAACACCGCGGGCGGCAGGAGGTCCCCTGCGAGCAGGGCGAACAGCACGTCCGTCGGCTCGTCGAGGGGGCGGGCCCAGCCGCGCATCAGCGGCGGGCCCTGCTCACCGTGCATGAACGGCACGGTGGACGTGTCGAACCGCATGTCGCACGCCGAGGACAGCCCGGTCGGGTCGCGCCGGGTACCCGGGTCGAAGGTGTCGGCGGGCGGGTCGGCGGGCATGTCGGGCAGGTCGGCCCAGCGCGGCTCGTCGTCGGGCAGCCGGCCCGCGGTCAGCGAGGCCGTCAGCATCGGCTTGCCGCCCTGGTCCATGCGGACCGACACGACCGATGCCGTGCGGCCCAGCTTGACGACGTCGGTGGTGAGCTCGACCGGACCCGGCTCGGGAGCCCTCAGGAAGTCGGCGGCGATGGCCAGGGGATCGGGATCGGGAACATCCGCGGCCAGACGGGCCAGGCCGGCCTGGGCGAGCAGCACCAGCAGCATGCCGCCGTGGGCCTTGGCGCCCACCGTCCACACCGTGCCGAGCTCGGCGCCGTAGCGGCCGTCCCCGAGCGACTCGACGCCGATCGCGTCACGGAAGAGGGTGGCGGCGGGGGCGGGCTGCATGGAGAACGTCTACCACGCAGGCGTCGGCGCGATCTCCGAGAGTGCCCCCACGGGCTGCAGGTGTAACCGAGCGAACAGCAGCGACTCGGCCAGCAGCGCCATCCGCTCGTAGCGGTTGCGGGAGCGCCGCGTGCTGATCTCGAGCACGACCACGCCGCCGAAGTCGGAGTCGGCCAGCCGCTGGCACACCTCGGCGCACGGCTGGGTGCCCCGGCCGGGCACGAGGTGCTCGTCCCGCGGGCCCCCGCTGCCGTCGGCGAGGTGGATGTGGGTGAGATGGGGGCCCATCCGGTCGAGCATCGCGATCGCGTCGGAGCCGGCGGCGGCGGTGTGGGAGAGGTCGAGCGTGTAGTGCTCGTGCCCGACCTCGGTGGGGTCGAACCCCGGGCTGTAGGGCACCGAGCGGAAGCCGCCCCGGGTGACCGGGAACATGTTCTCGACCGCCAGAGCGACGCCCGCGTACTCGCCGGCCCTCGCCACCTCGGCGGCGAACGTGGCCGCGTAGCGCCGCTGCCAGCGGAACGGCGGGTGCAGGACGACGGTGCGGGCCCCGAACTGCTCGGCCGCGGCGACGGAGCGGCGGATGCGCTCGACCGGGTCGGAACCCCAGACGCGTTGCGTGACCGCCAGGCAGGGGGCGTGCACGGCCAGCACCGGCACTCCGTACTCCTGAACGAGCCGGGTGACCGCGGCCGGGCTCTGGCTGACCGGGTCGGACCACACCATCAGCTCGACGCCGTCGTAGCCCAGGTCGGCGGCGATCTCGAACGCCGCGCGGACGGGCTCCGGGTAGACCGATGCCGTGGACAGGGCGACCGGTGGAGCAGTCATCTGCCCAGTAGTACCAGGATCGCCGGTGACACGGTCAGCAGCAGACCGACAAGTACGGCGAACACCGTGGTGCGCATGTCGTTGTTGCGCAGCAGCGCCCGGACCACCAGCACCAGCCCGACCGTGACCAGCACGGCCGCCGCCAGTGCCACGACGGGCAGCTCGCGCCACAGGAAACGGAAGCCGACCCACAGGGCCGCGCCGCCGATGGCCCCGACAATCCACTGGGCCACCACCGCCGCCCAGGCCTGGCCGGGCGACGCCTCGGCTGCGCCCTTGCGTCGCGAGGACCGGTCGTCGTCGAGGCCGTCGTGCTCGTCGTCGTCGAGATCGAGGCCGGCCGGGCGGTCGTCGAAGTCCAGCGGCGACGCGGCCTGGGTGGGCGGGCCACCGTCGGGGGCGGAATCGCCGGTGCGGGCGCGGTGCCACGACTCGGCACCGGCCGGGGCCACTCCCACCATGGTGGCGGGGCCGCCGTCGTCGGCCGGCTCGGTGGTCGGCTTCGCGGTGGCCGCAGCCGGCTTGTCGAGCACCGGCGGCTTGCTCAGGCTGAGCAGCTGCTGCTGGTCGATCGGGCCGGTCAGGCCGGGATCGATGACGCCCGTGCGCCCTTCGCGGTAGCGCGGGATGTGGTCGGTGGGGTTCTCCCGGACCGGTTCCGGCTTCCGACGCCGACCCGTGGCCACGGCGGGTGCGGACATGGTCGGGGACGACGGCGCGGGCGGCGGGGCGACCGCGGCGCCGCCGTTGCGGGTCGACGGCTCGCCCCGGGCCGGATCGGGCGTCTGCTCGGGGACGAACGAACGCGGGGCGGGCTGCCTCGGCGGCAGCTGCTCACGCGGGGAAGGATCCCGTGGGGCCGGGTTCCACGGCGTGTGCTCCCGTGGAACCGGCTCCCTGAGCACCGAGCGGTCCGGCTCGGGCGGCGGCGCGGCCGCCCATGCAGCGGGCCCGGCCGCGACCCCGTTCGCAGCCTGTGGGGAGTCGTCGTCACCGTCGGCCTCGCGGCGACGACGTCGGCGACCGGTCGCACCGGTGTCGCCGTGCTGCGCGAGCAGCTCGGCGACGGTGCGCTGGCGGGGGTGGTCGGTCTCGGAACTCATCCGGTACACCGTGCCTCGTAGCTCGTCAAGCGTCCAAGAGCCCCCGGCGCGTCCTGCGCCGAGCGGTCGTTCTGTGCCAAGCCGTCGGTCCTGCTCGACGTCTCGAGCGTGTCGAGCCGGCGGAGGATGACACCCTCGCGCAGGGCCCACGGGCAGATCTCGAGCTCGGTGACCCGCAGCGCCCGCATCGACGCCTCCGCCACCAGCGCCCCGGCCACCAGCTGGTGGGCGCGGCTGGGACTCACGCCCTCCAGCTCGGCGAGGTCGCCCGCCGACATCCGCGTGATGAACGCCCCGAGCTGGCGCAGGCCGACGTCGGTGAGCCGGCGACGCGCCCGCGGGCCGGCGCTGGACGGGGCCGCGCCGGTGAGCCGGGCCAGCGAGCGGAATGTCTTGGACGTGCCGACCGCCAGCTCCGGCGCGCCGACCCGGCGCAACCGCCGCGCGGCGGGTTCGAGCTGCTCGTCGAGGTGCGCGCGCAGCGTGTCGATCTCGCGGCGCGACGGCGGGTCGGAACGGAACCAGTCACGCGTGAGCCGGCCCGCCCCGAGCGGCAGCGACGCCGCGGCAGCGGGGTGCTCGTCGCGCCCCGCGGCCAGCTCCAGGGAACCGCCGCCGATGTCGAGCACCAGCAGCCGGCCCGCCGACCACCCGTACCAGCGGCGCACCGCCAGGAACGTGTAGCGGGCCTCGTCCTCGCCCGGCAGCACCTGCAGGGCGACGCCCGTCTCGTCCCGGACCCGGGCCAGCACCTCGGCGGAGTTGGTGGCGTCCCGCAGTGCCGAGGTGGCGAACGCCAGCAGGTCGGTGCACCCGGCCTCGGCCGCCGATGCGTTGGCCTTCAGGACCGTGCGCACGAGCGCGTCGGCCCCGGCCCTGGTGAGCGCACCCGACCTGTCGAGGTTCTCGGCGAGGCGGAGCTCGTCCTTCTCCGACGTCATCGGTGTGGGATGCCCACCACGCTGCGCGTCCACCACGAGAAGGTGGACGGTGTTGGATCCGACGTCGAGCACACCCAGGCGCACGCGACGAGGCTACGCCCCCGCCGTGACGTCCCCGTGACCCAACCCGCTACAACCAGCAACTGTTAGCTACCCACAGCAACTAATAGCAGTGATCACGGGCAGGTGGCGGCCTGTGGATCTTCATCGATCGCCATCTCCCCGTCATCAGCGCCGTGGGGTGGCGCGGCAGTTGTCCACACGCGCACACCACTGTCCACAGGTTTGTGATTCGGCCCCGACGGACGACGCGGCTTGTCACCGTCGGCCCATGCGCTCCCCCCTCCGCAAGATCGCCGCCGCCCAGCACGGTGCCTTCAGCTACGCCCAAGCTATGTCCTGCTACACCCGCGCCGAGCTGCGGGCGCGGGTGGCATCGGGCCGGTGGGTGGTGGTGTTCACGGGCAGCTACCGTCGCTGCGACGCCGAGCCGTGCGCCCGGCTCCTGCTGTCCGCAGCGAGCCTCAGCATCCGCCGTGAGGTGCCCGCGTGCTGGAACACCGCGGCGGAGCTGCACGGCTTCGGGGTGCTCGACGATCCCGTCACTCACGTCCTTGTCCACGAGGGCGATGCCTGCCTGCGACGGCCGACGCTGTGGCCGCACCAGCGGGCGATCGACCCGCGCGACCTCGTGCGGCTGCGGTGCGGATCACTCACGACCACAGCCGACCGGACGGCCCTCGACCTCGCCCGCACGCTCCCGAGGCTCGACGTCCTCCCGGTCCTCGACGCGGCCCTGATGTCGGGCGCGTGCACCGCCGAGTCACTGGCCGCCGAGCTGGTTCGGCACGTCGGGCTACCGGGTGTGCAGCAGGCCCGCGAACTCGTCCCACTGGCCGTGGTCACCGGGCCCGACTCACCGCAGGAATCACGGATGCGGCTGATCTGCCACGACGCCGGGCTCCCCCGCCCCACCCTCCAGCTCCCGGTGCTCGACGCCCGTGGCCGGCCCCGTCGCTGGCTGGACATCGGCTGGGAGGAGGTGAAGGTGGGCCTCGAGTACGACGGCGAGGAGGCCCACGGTGGGGAGCGGAACCGCCGCGACGACAACCGCCGCCACAACTGGCTCCAGGACGACGACTGGGCGATGTATTACGCCACTGACGCGGACATCTACGGCAACCCCGCCACCCTGATGTCCCAGGTGGAGGCGGCCATCAAGCGCCGATCACGGCGAGATGGCGGCGGGTAGCGACGATCCAGACACCATCTACCCGTGATCACCGCACTGTTGCGCCGGGCCGCCCAGCCCCAGGCGTTGATCACGGCGAGATGGTCGTCTCCGCGGCCATATCGGCACCATCTGCCCGTGATCGTCGTGCTACGACTCGAACTTGTAGCCCAGGCCGCGCACCGTCACCAGGTGTTTCGGGGCGCTCGGGTCGCCCTCGACCTTGCTGCGCAGGCGCTTGACGTGCACGTCGAGGGTCTTGGTGTCGCCCACGTAGTCGGCGCCCCACACCCGGTCGATCAGCTGCCCCCGGGTGAGCACGCGGCCCACGTTGCGCAGCAGGTACTCCAGCAGGTCGAACTCCTTGAGCGGCAGGGCCACGTCCGAGCCGTTGACGCTCACGACGTGCCGCTCCACGTCCATCCGCACCGGGCCGGCCTCGAGCACGCCGGGCAGGCCGTCCACCTCGGTGCCGGTCTCGCCGCCGCGGCGCAGCACCGCGCGCACCCGGGCGATGAGCTCGCGGGCCGAGTACGGCTTGGTGACGTAGTCGTCGGCGCCCAGTTCGAGGCCCACGACCTTGTCGATCTCGCTGTCGCGCGCGGTCACCATGATCACCGGGACGGCCGAGCGGGTGCGCAGGGCCTTGCAGACGTCGGTGCCGCTCATACCGGGGAGCATGAGGTCGAGCAGCACGATGTCGGCGCCGTTGCGGTCGAACTCCTCCAGCGCGTCCTGGCCGGTGGCGGCCACGGCCGTGGTGAAGCCCTCCTTGCGCAGCAGGAAGGCCAGTGGGTCCGCGAAGGACTCCTCGTCCTCCACGATGAGCACCCTGGTCATGTCACTCCTCCGAGTTCGGCAAGCCGCGTGGCGGCGTGACGCCGGGTGGCGTCAGAAGTCTCCGGGTCCTCGACGTCGTCGCCGGGATCCGGCTCCTCGACGCGGATCGGCAGCCGCATCGTGAACGTCGAGCCGGTGCCCGGGCTGCTCCACAGCCGGACGTCGCCGCCGTGGTTGGCCAGCACGTGCTTGACGATCGCCAGGCCGAGGCCGGTGCCGCCGGTGGCGCGCGACCGGGCCGGGTCGACGCGGAAGAACCGCTCGAACACACGCTTCTGGTGTTCGGGGGCGATGCCGATGCCCCGGTCGGTGACGGCGATCTCCGCGGTGTCGCCCGCGAGGCGCCGCGACACCGACACCGACGCGTCGGGCGGCGAGTAGGCGATGGCGTTCTCGACGAGGTTCGACAGCGCCGTGACCAGCAGGGTCAGGTCGCCCTCCACCTCGAGGCCGGTCGGCCGGTCCACGATGATCTCGATGTTGGCGGCCTCGGCCGAGAGGCGGGCGCGGGCCAGCGCCTCGCGCACCACCTCGTCGACGTCCACCACCGACAGCTCCGGCAGCCGCTCGGCCCCGGTGAGCCGGGACAGCGCGATCAGCTCGGTGACGAGGTTCCCGAGCCGGGTGGCCTCGTTGAGGATCTTCGTACCGAAGCGGCGCACCTCGGCGGGATCGTCGACGGCGTCGAGCACGGCCTCCGCGAGCAGGCCCATCGCGCCGACCGGGGTCTTGAGCTCGTGGCTCACGTTGGCCACGAAGTCGCGCCGGGTGGCCTCCAGCCGCACCGCGTCCGACGTGTCACCGGCCTCCACCATGGTGAAACCGTCGCCCAGCGGCCGGACGTGGGCCAGGACCGCGGCGGGTTGCCGGCCGCGGTGGTCCAGCGGCGAGAGGTCGACGGCCGAGGCCGCGCCGGTCTGCAGCACCTTCTGGCACGCGGCGGCGGCACGGGCGTCGGCCTGCCCGGCCCGGACGACGCCGAGCTCGGCGGCCCGCGCGTTGTGCAGCACGACGTCACCGCCGCGGTTGAGCACGGCGAGGCCCTCGTCGGTGGAGCGGAAGACGCGCTGCAGCAGGTCGGCCATCGGCGGACCCGGGGTCGCCTCGGCCCGGACAGGGACGGCGGCCACCCGCCGACGCCCCGCCCGGAGGCCGACGGCGAAGCCGACGACGAGAGTTCCGGCCGCGATCAACGCCCAGACCAGTGCGGTCATGGGGGCATCGTAGGCAGCTTCACCCGGCCGAGGTCCAGCTCAGGACCCCGGTCGTGATGCTGGCGACGTCCCGGAACGGCGTAATTCCACCGCCGTTCACGCTGTGTTCATGATCTTGGGTTCACCGCCCCTGGTTCGCCACCGCCGCTGCGGCCTCGGCGGCCGCGTCAGGGTCGAGGTAGGTGCCTCCCGGCACGGTCGGCCGGAACGCGTCGTCCAGGTCGTAGCGCAGGGGGATGCCGGTGGGGATGTTGAGGCCCGCGATGTCGTCGTCGGAGATGCCGTCGAGGTGCTTGACGAGCGCGCGCAGCGAGTTGCCGTGGGCCGCGAGCAGCACGACCTTGCCGGCCTTCAGGTCGGGCACGACGTCGGACTCCCAGTAGGGGACGAACCGCTTCACGACGTCGGCGAGGCACTCGGTGGCGGGCAGCGGGTCGATGCCGGCGTAACGCGGGTCGCCGTCCTGGGCGAACTCCGACCCGGCCTCGATGGGCGGTGGCGGCACGTCGTAGGAGCGGCGCCAGAGCATGAACTGCTCCTCGCCGAACTCGTCGAGCGTCTGCTTCTTGTTCTTGCCCTGCAGCGCGCCGTAGTGGCGTTCGTTGAGCCGCCAGTCGCGCTTGACCGGGATCCAGTGCCGGTCGCACGCGTCGAGGGCCAGGTTGGCGGTGGAGATCGCGCGGCGCATCAGCGACGTGTGCACCACGTCGGGAAGCACGCCCTGCTCCTTCAGGAGAGCGCCGCCGCGGCGGGCCTCCTGCTCCCCCGTCTCGGAGAGGGGCACGTCCACCCACCCGGTGAACAGGTTCTCGGCGTTCCACACGCTCTGGCCGTGTCGCAGCAGCACCAGGGTTCCCATGGCGGCAACTCTGCCAGCCGCCGGTCAGCCGCCGACGGTCAGCGTGCGCAACGCCATGTCGAACACCGAGGCGTAGGTGTCCCAGCTCTCCGCGGCCGCCGTTCCCGTGACGACGGTGGTGGAGCCGTCGTGCACCGCGAACAGCTGCAGGTTCCGCAGCTTCAGGCCGGACCCCTTGTCGGTGAACGTGCCGCCGAGCATGTGCGCCTCTGTGCCGCCGAACAGGGCGGCGTCCTCGTCGACGGTGGAGGAGTACCCGAGCAGGCCGCGCAGCTCGTTGCGGGCACCGACGACCGTCGAGGGCAGGTCTGCGTTCGAGGGCACGACGAGCACGTTGATGTTCGCACTGAAGCTCCCCGTGCCGGTGCGGCTCGGCGTAGGCGCCAGGAAGACGACGGCCGTGCGCTGGGCGCCGCTCGTGTCGGCCTTCCACCCCTTGGGCGGCGCGATCGTGAAGCGCCCCTTGGCGTCGGAGAACCGGTCACCCGCGGGCACCGGGTCGACGCTGGGAGCCGCCGGGTGGACGTTGGCGGGGCCCTGGGCGGCCGGGTCCGCGGCGGGGGTGCCGGTGACGGTGGCCGAGCAGCCGGCGAGGGCGAGCGCGACCACAGTCGCGAGGGACAGCAGCAGGCGGCTCACCACAGCGCGCATGATCGTCGACCGGGCACGTCCGCGCCAGGGGAGATCAAGCGGGCGTGTCCTGCCGGGCCGCGACGCCCGACATCGGCACCGGGCTGCCCTCCTCCGACAGCCCGGACAGGACGGTGGCGAGGATGGCCCGCAGCTGGCGGACCTGCTCGCAGCTGAGCTTGTCGAACAGGTGCTCGCGCACGGTGCGCACATGGCCGGGCGCGGCCGCGGCAAGTGCGGTGAACCCGGCTTCGGTCAGGTGGGCCAGGGTGCTGCGCCGGTCGTCGGCACAGGGCATGCGCTGCACCCAGCCGTTGCGCTCCAGCCGGCTGACCGCGTGCGACAGCCTGCTCTGCGAGCTCTGCGTGACCGCGGCGAGGTCACTCATGCGCAGCGTGCGGTTCGGGACCTCCGAGAGCATCGCGAGGATCTGGTAGTAGGCGTGGGGCATTCCGGAGTCGCGCTGCAGCTGGCGGTCGAGCGCGGCCTCCAGCAACGTCGACGTGGCCACGTAGTGCAGCCACGCGTCGAGCTCGTCGGGAGTGAGCCACCGCTCGTTCGTTCGGTCCACATCCTCCATCGTACGGGAAGACATTTGAGCTTTCATGCGTTCTGCTCTACCGTAAAGCTTTAACATTCAATGATCCAGGGGTCACCATGCCGGTTCAGCGCCTCAACCACGCCGTGCTCTACGTCCGCGACGTCGACCGCAGCGTCACCTTCTACTCCGATGCGCTCGGGTTCCGCGTCGTCGCCGGCATGCCGGGGCGGGCCGCGTTCCTGCAGGCCGAGGGCTCCAGCAATGACCACGACCTGGGCCTGTTCGCCATGGGCGCCGGCGCGGGCGACACCCAGGCCGGCCGCACCACCGTGGGGCTGTACCACCTCGCGTGGGAGGTCGACACACTCGCCGAGCTCCGCCGCATCGCCGGCGTGCTGGGCGAGCACGGTGCGCTCGTGGGGGCGTCGGACCACGGCTCCACCAAGGCCCTCTACGCCCGCGATCCCGACGGCATCGAGTTCGAGGTCAGCTGGCTGGTGCCCGCCGACCTGCTCCCGGCCGACATCACGATGACGACGCTGCCGCTCGACGTCGAGGCCGAGATCGCCCGCTACGGCGCCGGGACGCGGGGTGGCGTGGGCGTGTCGGTCTGATCTCCCGGAGTTGGGCCGACTGCCGCACCACCTCTCCGTTCGGACAGGTAGTGTGACCGGCGCCACGTCGACAGGAGAGCTTCCCGTGAGCGTTGACGCCCTGCCGTTCCGGCACGACGCGCTCTTCTACACCGACGCAGCGAGCTATCGCGCCGGACTGTTGCAGTTCGTCCGCGACGGCCTCGACCGCGCCGAGCCGGTGCTCGTCGCAGTACCCCAGCCCGGTCTGGGCCTCGTGCGGTCGGCCCTGACCGCCACCGAGGCCGCGCAGGTGCGCACCGCCGACATGGGTGCAGCCGGACGCAACCCCGGTCGCATCATCGGCTCGGTGCTGCGGGCGTTCGTCGCCGAGCACGGCGGGCGGCCGGTCCGGATCGTCGGCGAACCGATCTGGGCGGGCCGCAGCGACGACGAGTACCCCGCCTGCGCGGAGCACGAGGCTCTGATCAACGTCGCGCTGGCCGGGACGTCCGCGTACGTCCTGTGCCCCTACGACGTCCGCCGGCTCGACCGGACGGTGCTGACCGACGCCACCCGCACCCACCCGACGCTCAACTCCGGTGGCGAGCGCTGGGACAGCCCCGGCTACACCGACCCCGTGGCGGTGGCGGCCTGGTTCGACCGGCCGCTGACGCCCGCACCACCCGAGGCCGACGTTCTGGTCATCGGGCCGTCCACCGGCCCGGGCACCGCCCGCCGTTTCGTCCACGCCTACGCCGAGCGCAAGGGCATGCGACCCGAGCGGATCGCCGACCTGCGCTCCGCCGTGCAGGAGCTGGTCGTCAACACGCTGCTGCACGCGGGCGGCTCCGGGCTGCTCACCATCTGGACGGCCGACGGGCACGTCGTCTGCCAGGTGCAGGACGGCGGCCGCATCACCGACCCGCTGGCCGGGCGCCGCCCGCCCGAGCCGCACGAGGCCGGGCACGGGCTCTACGCGGTGCACCAGCTGTGCGATCTGGTGCGCGTGCACCGGCGCCGCGACGGCACGGTGGTGCGGATCCACGTGGCGCTCTGTGGTTAGGCCCCGTCCACCCGGTACCCGTCGCGCGTGGAGAACCGGGCCGTGACGCTGAACCGGTCGGCGCGCACCAGTGTCTGGCGCCACTCGACGGGCTGGTCACCCGCGCAGCCGAGGCGGTCGATGGCGAGCGCAGCCACCCCCTCACCGATACCGAGCAGCCTGCGCTGCGACGCGTCCGGCACGACGGCGCGGATGCGTTCGCTGCCCCCGGTGACGCGGATCCCGCACCGCGCCGCGTACTCGGCGTACAGCGCGGTGCGACCGAAGTCGACCTCCAGCAGCGGAGCGGCCAGCTTCTCGGGCAGCCAGACGCGGTCGACGGCCAGCGGGTCGGAATCGGCGAGCCGGAGCCGTTCGAGGTGCACGAGCGGCGTCGACTCCTCCAGGCCCAGCCGGGCGGCCACCACCCCGTCGGCCCGGACGTCGAGGGTGCGGACGACGCTGCGCTGCACCTGCCCGGTGGCCTCGACGGCGGTGAACAGGCTGTAGGCCTCACCGAGCGGCTGCTCGATGGCGGCCGGCTCGGCCCGGCGCGGCGTGCGACCGCGGCCCGCGATCACCAGGCCCTCGTCGCGCAGCCGCCGGACCGCCTCGCGCACAGTGTGCCGGCTGACGCCGTACTCGGCCACCAGCGCGAGCTCACCGGGGAAGGCGTCGGCGAACTCGTCGAGGTCGAGGCGGTGGCGGAGGTCGGCGAGCAGCTGTTCCCACAGCGGTCGTGCGCCGAGCCGGTCGAGCGTCTGTGCGGTCACGGCGGAATCAGCGCTCACCCGCGGACCGCAGGCGGCCGGTGAGCCCCTGCAGGACCGTCCTCAGCTCGTCGATCTCCGCGCGGCTCATGCCGGTGGCCCCGCCGACGTGGTTCTGGACCGCGATGGAGCGTGCCTCCAGCGCGCGACCCTCCGCTGTGAGCGCTACCAGCACCGATCGCTCGTCGCCCGCCTGGCGCGTGCGGGAGACCAGACCGGTGGCCTCGAGCCTCTTGAGCAACGGCGACAGCGTGCCCGTCTCCAGCTGCAGCGCCTGCCCGATACCCGTGACCGGGGTGTCACCCCGCTCCCACAACACCAGCAGCACCAGGTACTGCGGGTAGGTCAGGCCGAGCGCGTCCAACATGGGCCGGTAACAGCTCGTCATCGCCCGCGACGCCGTGTAGAGCGCGAAGCACAGCTGCTCGTCCAGAGTGGTGGACCGAACCGGCCCCGGCTGTGACATCCCTACACCGTATGCCGAGCAACCTGCGCGGCGCATCTCGCCTCGGCGCTGCCGCACGATCGGCGGCTGCGTACAGCCGCAGTGCCGGTCACACTCGATCCGTGGACGGCATCGAGGACCGCACCCGCAAGGACGCGCGGACCGTCGAGATCACCGTCGCCCTCGTTCTGGGCACCATCGTCGTGGCGCTGCCCGCTGCCGCCGTGTGGCTGGCCGCGACGTGGGACTGGGGTGGCGGCGACTGGTCCGGCGCGAAGCGGACGGTGCACCTCGTCTCGCTGCTCGCCGGCGCGACCGTCTCGATCTGGTGGCTGGTGCGCAGCGAGCCATGGCGTTCGCGGAGGATGCGCCCCTAGAATCGGCGCCGTGATCACCGGATCGGCTTCGCGCCACGCACGGATCGGCGACCCGGTGGAGGGCTGACCGCCCGCCGATCGACAACCGGAGTCACCTCGTGCCCGTCACCTTCAACCACACGATCATCGTCACCCGCGACCGCCACGCGTCCGCCGCCTTCTTCCGCGACCTGTTCGAGGCCGTCGAGGCGCCGTCCTGGGGCCCGTTCACGAACGTCCAGCTCGACGCGGGAGTGCTCCTGCAGTTCGCGGAGCCGCCCGTCGACATCCAGATGCAGCACTACGCGTTCCTCGTGGACGACGAGCTGTTCGACCGCGCCTACCGCCTGCTCGTGGAGCGCGGCATCGAGCACTGGGCCGATCCGCAGATGCAGCGCGCGGGCGAGACCAACACCGAGCACGGCGGGCGGGGGGTCTACTTCAAGGAGCCGTCGTCCGGGCACGCCCTCGAGATGATCACCCGTCCGTACCTGTGACGCCCGGACGGTTCGCGTGGTTCCTGCGGCAGCTGCTGCGGCGTTCCCGGCCCCGCCCGGGCTCGGTACGGAGAGTCGGGGACGGCGCCGAGGTCTTCCGCGACGGCGCCTGGGAGCCGCTGCCGCGGTACCGGGCGGCGGGCTCGGGCCGCCCGGGCCCCGACTCCCCGGCACTGGCCATCCGGTGCCCGCAGGCCGCCTGCGGCTCGCAGGCCGCGATCGGCACCGTCTGGCCCCAGGTCGACGACGGGCGCGGGCTGTGGGCCGCCGACTGCCCGCACCAGCGGGAGCCGTCGCTGCACGGACGGGCGGTGGACGCGGCGCGGTGGGTGCGCACGCAGCACGACACCCGCCAACACCCCAGGACCCGTTGGACGGCGGCCCACCTCGACGCCGGCTCAGCCGCCGACTCCGCCGCCGCCCGGACGCTCACCGGCGCCGACGGCGCTACGCCGTGACGGCACCCCTCGGAAGTCCGAGCGTCGTGGACCAGAGCACACCCAGCGTGTCGAGGAACTCGTCGCGGTCGATCGCGTAGGTGCCGTTGACCCGCCACTGGTACCAGGCGGCGTCGAGCTGCAGCATCAGCAGGACGATCTTCCGTCGGACCCGGTCGTGCTGCTCCACCGGGAACTGTGCGAGCCCCAGTGTGGCGGCCAGGTCGGCGAGCGCGGTTCGCCGGGCCTTGGCGAACCGGCACGCCGCCTCGACCAGGCGACGGCGGGTCATGCCGCGCTGCTCCTCGCGCGGTGACCCGGGCTCGACGTCGCTCACCACGAGCGGACCGATGCGTGCCAGATCTCGGTGAGCAGGTCCACCAGCTCCGGCAGCCCGACGTCGTCGATCCCGAGCACGACGCGGTCGGACAGATCCTGGTCGAGCTGGACCACCAGCAACTGCATCATGAGCACGGCCCGGTGGCGACGCTCGTCGTCGAGCCCGGCGACGGCGCGGTTCAGATGCGTGGTCAGAGGCGTACAGAGCCCCCCAGCAGGGAGAGCACGAAGGACCCCAGCTGGCACAGCGGCCGGTCTCGGCGCTCAGGTTCTGCTGGCCGGATCAGGGATGTCGTCCGGCCGGCGCCCGCCGCGGACAGCGCCGCCGATTTCCGGTGGGGGCGGGCGCGCGGGCCGAGGTCGACGAGGCGCGGTCCCGGCTCGCCGCAGCCCCGGACCTACCCCGTCGACGTGGACGCTGTGGGGCGTTCACGCGGACGCCGTGAGACGAACGGTCCTCGGCAGTCGACGGGAAGTCGTCCTATCGTCGCTGCTCAATGGTACTATATCGAACATGCGAGCGACACTGGAACGAGCAGGTGAGGCGGTCGACGACGTCACCGCCGCACTCCTCGCCGGGCTCGCCTCACTGACCTCCCACGCCGCCGAACCCGGCCGGGCGACCGGCGCCGAGCGGATCGACCGCATCGCCGCGATGGAGCAGATCCGGTCCGCGCTCGCCGCCGCCCAGCACGCCGAGATGGTCGCGTTCGGACGCCAGCAGGTCGAGGAACAGATCACCCTCGTCGAAGCCGGCCGGCTCGATCCCGTCGCGCTCGGACGGGGTATCGCCGACCAGATCGCGCTCGCCTGCAAGGTCTCGCCGTTCCACGGATTGCGTCGGCTCGGGATCGCCCGAGCCCTGAGCAGCGACCTGCCGGGAATCGGCGGCTTGCTGGCGTGCGGGCGGATCAGCGAACGGATCGCCGAGACCGTCGTGTCGCAGACCTCCCACCTCACGTCCGAGCTGCGGCGCCTGGCGGACAAGCAGCTTGCCGGGGGTGGGCTGGAGGAGCTGTCGTTGCGGCGGGCGGAGAGCCTGGTCAAGCAGTGCGCTTATGACGTCGACCGGGCCGGGTATGTGGCCCGGGGTCGTACGGCGCGGAAGGACCGCCGGGTCGGGCTACGCCCGGCACCGGACACGATGAGCGTTCTCTCGGGATTCCTGCCCGTCGAGCAGGGCGTCGCCTGCCTCGCCGCGCTGCGGGCGCACGCCGATGCGGTCCTCGCCGCCGGAGATGAACGGACCCGGGACCAGGTCATGGCCGACACCCTGATCGAACGCGTCACCGGGCAGGCCACCGCCGACGACGGGAACGTCGAAGTCGGCATCATCATGCCCCTCGACGATCTGATCGACCCGGAATCGGGTGGAAGCGCCGAGATCGTCGGACACGGGCCCATCCCAGCCGGGATCGCCCGCGAACTGCTCGCCTCCACCGAAGGAAAGATCTGGTGGCGGCGGCTGTTCACCGCCCCCGCAGGCGGGCCGCTGATCGGATGCGACCCGCGACGGCGTGGCTTCGACGGTGTCCTGGCGCACCTGATCGCGATCCGAGACGGCGGCCGGTGCCGGGACCCGTTCTGCGACGCTCCGATCCGGCACCTGGACCACATCGACCGTCGCCGCGCGGGCGGCCCGACGAGCTTCGTCAACGGGCGGGGAAAGTGTGCCCGCGGCAACTACGTCCGCGAGATGCCCGGCTGGCAGGTCGAGGTGATCGACGACGGGCTCGGTGAACGACCACACACCGTGCGGACCACCCCGACCGGCCACACCTACACCAGCAAGGCCGGACCACTGCCGAAGCGACCTCCACCGACGTAGTCGGCACTCACACGCCCGGAGCCGCACCCGGATCCGCTCGACCTCGAGAGCCCATCGGCGTCCGAGGGGCTCCCGAGCGGCCCACCCGGCGTATCGACGTTCGTCTTCTGGCCCGTGCCCGAGGGGACGAGTTCTGCCGCACCACTACGGGCCCGTCGGTGGGGTCATCCGTCCGAGGCCAGGCTCGGGCACCACACTGGTGACGATCATCGGCAACCCCCGAGAACGGAACCACCTTGTCGATCCTGGTCCACTCGCGCCGAGACCGACGCCGACGCCGACGCCGTCCATAAGATCAACCTTTCGGCGTTCGAGACCGCTGAGGAGGCCGATCTCGTCGACGCGCTGCGCACCGATCCCCAACTGGATCCCCGGCCTGTCGCTCCTCACCACCGACGAGGACGGCACCCGGTCGGCCCCGCGCTGCTGACCCGCTGCCACATCGGCGACGTCCCCGCGCTGTGCCTGGCGCCCTGCGCGGTCCTGCCCAGGTTCCAGCGGACCGGCGCCGGCTCGGCCGCGATCACGGCTGGGCTGGAGGCGGCGCGGGCGATGGGCGGGCTTCGTGGTGGTGCTCGGGCACCCGACGTACTACCCGCGCTCGGCTTCGACCGGGCCTCCGCATACGGCATCACGCTGTCGATCGAGGTGCCCGACGACGCGCTGATGGCGTTGTCGCTCGACGGCACCCCGCTACCGGGCGGGCGGGTCCGCTACGCGGAGCCGTTCGGGATCTGACCAGCGCTACCGGAGTGGCTGTCCGACATCGATCCGGTTGCCGTCCGGATCGGCGAAGACAAAGCCGCGCAGCCCGTGGTCGGCGTCGCGCAGGCCCTTGACGACGCGGACGCCGTGCGCCTCGAGGTGACCGTGCAGCGCGGTGGCGTCGGCCACCATCAGGTGCGCGACGTTGTGGGTGCCGGCGCGATGGTCCCGGACGACCGTCAGGTGCAACTCGGCGTCGTCGCGCTCGAGGATGACGAACCCGATCGGGTTCCCGTTCCGGAAGGTCACCTCCATGCCGAGCACGTCGACGTAGAACGCGAGGGCGCGATCGAGGTCGCGCACCGCGACGGTGCTGGCGATCCGGCCGAGACGAACGTGGTCAGACATAGGACTCCCGGGGTGACCGTGCCGTGGGAGGCGGTGCTCGCTCGGCGTCGGGGCGCGGTGGCCTGACCGTCGGGACTCTACCGCCGAGGCGCAATCTCCGCCGCCAACCGCGCACGCGCACGGACGATGCTCGCACGCACCGACGCCTCCGGCATGTCCAGCCCGTACGCGACCTCCACACAGGACAGTCCCTGCATCTCCCGCAGCAGCCAGCACGCCCGCTGCCGGGCCGGCAGCCGGCCACGCAGCGTGACAACGCAGCCGGCTCCTCCACGCCGGTCACATGACCGTCGCTCAGCACGCTCAGGCACCCACGTGCGGCGATGCGGTGGAACCACACCGCGACGGCCACGTCGCGTGGCCGTTCCGGCAGTCGCCGCCACGCCGTCAGGAACACGGCCTGAACCGCGTCCCCGGCGGCGTCCGTCGCCCCGTCGGGCATCCGCAGGAACATGGCGTAGATCGGCCGCTGGTGGCGGCGCACCAGGCCCCCGAAACGCGGCGACACCCCTCGTGCGCGGACGACGAGCGTGCCGTCTTCCACTTCGGACAGCGATGCGTCACGGGAGGCAGCCGGCACGGAACCACAGTCCAGGTCATCTATGTCGTGCACAACTCGACTGGGATCGGGTACGGCACAGTGGGCGTGGGTTGCCTGACGGTAAGCAGACCGTGGCCGGATCACGGTGATCACCAGACCGTCCCGGGTATCCCGGTAGGCCCCCTTTCGGCGCGACGCTTCACGGGTCACCCCAGCTGCCCCCCGAAGCCCCCGGAGCACCCCATGCTGAAGTCCATCGTCGCCCGCGCCGCCGCCGTCATCGGGGGTGCCGCCCTCGCCACCGCAGCCCTCATCGGCTTCACCGGCAGCGCCGACGCCGCCGGGCTCTGCCCGCTCGACCGTCCCTGCGGCAGCGTCAGCTACAACTCGTCGACCGCCACTGTGACCGGCCGGATCAGCGACGGCAACGACAACGCCGACTTCTACCAGGTGCGCTGGACCATGAACCGCGGCGGCGTCGTGCAGACCTACCCCCAACAGAAGATCACCGCCCACGTCGGCCAGTTCTCCTACGCGGCGTTCGGTCCCATCGCCGTCGCCGACCGCGGCAACACCGTCGGCTTCGCCGTGCAGGGCTGCACTTCCGGAGTGTTCGGCAGCAGCTGCAGCGGATGGCACCTCTCGACGATCGTGCCGCTCCCCTACGGCCCCGCCACCTGCGCCGGCGGCTACGTCTGGCGCAACGCCTTCGACGGGGACACCGTCTGTGTCACCACCACGTCCCGCGACCAGGCCGCCCGCGACAACGCCGCGGCCTCGAGCCGCGTCAACCCCAACGGCGCCTACGGACCCCAGACCTGCCTCAACGGCTACGTCTGGCGGGTTGCGCGTTCGACCGATCTGGTCTGCGTGACACCCGCGATCCGGCAGCAGACCGCGAACGAGAACGCCAACCCGTTCGCTCACCGCGCCTGATCCGGGACACGGCGACCGCCCCCTCGTGACCACCACGAGGGGGCGGTCGCCGGTTCAGGTCGTGGCAGCCTCGCGGGCGCGGAGGTCCTTGCGCAGGATCTTGCCGCTGGCCGACTTCGGGATCTGGTCGATGAACTCCACGACCCGGATCTTCTTGTGCGGCGCGATCCGCTCGGCCACGAACGTCATGACGTCCTCGGCCGTGAGGTCGGCGCCGGACTCCTGCCGCACCACGAAGGCCTTCGGCACCTCCTCGCCGTCGGCGTCCTTCACCCCGATGACGGCCACGTCGGCCACCTTGTCGTGCGTGAGCAGCAGGGCCTCCAGCTCGGCCGGCGGTACCTGGTAGCCCTTGTACTTGATCAGTTCCTTGACCCGGTCGACGATCGAGAAGACTCCCTCGTCGGTGACCTCGGCGACGTCACCGGTGTGCAGGTAACCCTCGTCGTCGAGGGTGATCGCGGTGGCCTCGGGGTTGTTGAGGTAGCCGCTCATCACGTTGGGGCCCTTGACCCACAGCTCGCCGCGCCCGCCGGGGCCGACCTCCTGGCCGGTGTCCGGGTCCACCAGCTTGCACACGATGTTGGGCAGGGCGAAGCCCGACGAGTTGAGGTCGATCTCGGGCCGGTCGTCGGGCATGCAGTGGCTCACCGGCGACAGCTCGGTCATCCCGTACCCCTGCAGCACCGTGGCGTTCAGACGCTTGCCCATCGCGTGCCCGAGCTCGGCGTCGAGCGGGGCGGCGCCGGAGAAGATGATGTCGATGCACGACAGGTCGTACGAGTCGACGATCGGGTGCTTGGCCAGGGCGACGGCCACCGGCGGCGCGATGTAGATCCGGTCGACCTGGTAGGTGGAGATGATCCGCAGGAACTCGACGAGGTCGAACTTCGGCATCGTGACGACGGTGGCGCGGGCGTGCAGGCCCTGGTTCATCATCACGGTCATGCCGTAGATGTGGAAGAACGGCAGCACCGCCAGGATCTTGGTCGCGGTGGTGACGTTGCCCATCACGGCGATCTGCTGCAGGTTCGCCACCAGGTTGCGGTGGGTGAGGATCACGCCCTTGGCCCGGCCAGTGGTGCCCGACGAATACGGCAGCACCGCGGTGTCGTGCGCGCCGACGGTCTGCGCGGGCGGTGCGGCCGTGGTGGCCAGCAGGTCCGCCAGCGACGTCACGCCGTCGGCACTGTCCAGCACGATGATCGAATCAGCGGCCATGCCCGCCTCGGCCACGGCCTTGCGCGCGGTCTCGAGGAACGGCGAGACGGTGAAGAGCAGCTTGGCCCCGGAGTCGGCCAGCTGGTGGGCCAGCTCCCCCGCCGTGTAGAGCGAGTTCGCGCTGGTGACGATCGCGTTGGCACGCAGGACGCCGTGGAAGATCGCGGCGTAGTACGGCGTGTTGGGCGACAGGATGCCGACCACGTCGCCCGCCCCGATCCCCCGCTCCGCGAGTGCGGCCGCGATCTTCTCGACCATGCCCTTGAGCTCGCGGAAGGTGATGGCGGCCCCACTGCCCCCGTCGAGGAACGCCGGGAAGTCGGCCCGGTCACCGAAGTCGCCGAACAGGAAGTCGAACAGCGGGACCTCGGCGATCTCGACGTCGGGGTACGGGCTGCGGACGGGCATGTGGGCGCTCCCTTGCGGACGGCCGAACCGGACAGGGAACCATGTTATGTCGACCACAACTTCCGCAGGACTCCGGCTGAATTACCCGAACGGGGTAGCCCGAAAGGGTTGTTTGATCAGTCACGGACTGTCATGGTGGCCGTCACCGACCGGTAGCGGGCCCCACTCGTCCGGTCGGCCCGGGAACGGCGTCCCCTCGCCGCGCCCGGCGCCCAGGTCCACCCGGTACCCCCCGATCGGGTGTCTCTGAGGTGGTTCGAGCGGAGTGGCCCGAGTTCATGACTCCCCCTCAGATCCCGGGCCGCTCCGCCCCCCGGCCACCGCCGCCACGCCGCGACCACGCACCACCCGCCGTCCGAACCAACCGATGGCGGCGAGCAGGGCCAGCACCGGCAGGAACGGGAGCACGAAGCCGGTCACCGCCCCGGCTCCCGTCCCGACCGCCTTGAGGCCGTCCCATCCGGTGCCGAGCCCGGCGAGGAACCCCGAGGCGCCCGCGGCCTGCACCGGTGCCGCCGCCACCCGGGTGAGGTCCACCGTCAGCGTGGACAGCGCCACCTGGTCCTTGAGCGCGGCGAGACGGCCGGTGAGGGAGTCGAGATCGGCCTCGCGGCGCGAGAGCTCGGACTCGATCGAGACGACGTCGCCGATCGATCTCGCCTGCCCCAGCAGCGTGCGCACCCGCACGACGCTGGCCTGCTGGCTCGCGACCCGCGCGTTGAGATCGATCACCTGGTCCGTGGCGTCGACGACCTGCGCGGATCGGGCGGTGGGGTGCCCGAACGCCGCCACGTCCTCGATCAGCGTGTCGAGTGCGGCCGCGGGCACCCGCAGCGTGAGCCGGCCGGTGTCGTCGCCGGACTGCTCCTGCGCGACGGTGCCGCCGATCCCCGCGACGGCCGCGCGCACCTTCCGCGTCGCGACCACCGGGTCGTCGACGTCGAGGGAGAGCTGCGCGGTGCGCACCAGGGACCGCTCGGTGCTGATGGGCGAGTCGGGCACCTGCGCAGGTGCGGCGGGGGCGGCCGCCGCTCGGGCCGCGTCCGGGGCTGCACCCTGGGCGAGTTCCGACGACGTCCCCGAGGCGGCCGAGCCGCCGCCGCTCGCCGTGCACGCCGCCGCACCGCCGAGGAGCACGACTCCCGCCACCACCCCGGCCAGAACCGGTCTCGTGATCCGCATCGCCGTCGCCTCCTCGTCCCCGGTGCGCCCGGGGTCGGGGAGAGGACGGGAGCGCAACCCGATCCGGTTGGCTCCCGGGGGTCACGATCAGGTGAAGAGGTGTTCGAAGGCCTTCAGGTTGGCCAGCGACTCGCCGCGCTCGGAACGCCACGCGTACTCGCGCCGGATGGAGCTTGCGAAGCCCAGCTCCAGCAGGGTGTTGAAGTCGCCGTCGGCGGCCTCGAGGGCCTGGCCGAGGACGCGGTCGATCTCGTCGGGCGTGACGGCGTCGAGGCCGGTCCGGCCGACGAGGTGGATGTCGCCGATCCGGTCGAGCGTGTAGTGCACGCCGTAGAGCCGGGCGTTGCGCTGCAGCAGGAACCGGTAGACGCCCTCGTGGTTCTCGTCAGGTTGACGACAGACGAAGGCCTGCACGAACAGGGAGTGGTCGCGCACCACGAGCCAGCAGTGGGTCTGCAGCCGGTTGGTGCCGGGCAGCGTGACGAGGAACTGGCCCGCCTCGCGGCGGTGGTGGTCGACCTCCATCTCCGCGAGTGCCGCTGCGACGATCCCGTCCACCTGCTCTTCCGTACTCACCTCCGGATCATCCCCGCGGCGACGGGCGACGGCGCGTCGACGGCCTGCCGTTCGGCGAATTCGCCGGCCGCGACGGCGTAGGTGTCCAGGAGGGCGTCGGCCGTGCGTTCCCAGGAGAAGCGGCGAGCGTGCTTCACCGCGCCACGCCCGAGCTCGTCGCGGCGGATCAGGGCCGCCCGCAACGCGTCGGCCCACTCGTCGGCGCCGTGGCCGGACACGAGCAGCCCGGACCGGCCGTCGGCCACCGCGACCGGCAGCCCGCCGACCCGCGCCGCCACCACCGGCGTGCCGACGGCCTGCGCCTCCAGGGCGACGAGCCCGAACGACTCGTTGTGGCTCGGCACGGCGACGACGTCAGCCGCACGGTAGACGTCGACGAGCCCCTGCCCGCCCTGCGGCGGCAGGAAGCGCACGACGTCGGCGATTCCCAGTGACGCGGCGAGCTCCTGCAGCGCCGTGGGTTCGGCGAGCCCACTGCCCGACGGTCCACCCGCCACCAGCACGGCGAGCCGGGACCGGAGACCGGGGTCGCGCACGAGCATCTCGGCGGCGGCACGCAGCAGCACGTCGGGGGCCTTGAGCGGCTGGATGCGGCCGACGAACGCGAACACCACGGCGTCCGGGGCCAGGCCGAGCGCCCGCCGGGCGGCGCTGCGGTCGCCGGGCGTGAACCGCTCCAGGTCGACGCCCGGCGGGATGGTCGCGATCCGGCCGGGGTCGGCTCCGTAGAGCTCGACGAGCTGGCGGCTCTCCTCGTCGGTGTTGGCGATGAGCCGGTCGGCCTCGGCCACGACCTGGTCCTCGCCGATCACGCGCACAACAGGCTCAGGGGTGTCGCCCGCGGCCAGCGCGATGTTCTTGACGCGGGCGAGCGTGTGGGCGCTGTGCACGAGCGGCACGCCCCAGCGGTCGCGGGCGAGCCAGCCGACCTGGCCCGAGAGCCAGTAGTGGGAGTGCACGACGTCGTAGTAGCCGGGTTCGTGACGCGCCTCGGTGCGCAGCACGCCCGCGGTGAACGCGCAGAGCTGGCTGGGCAGGTCGTTCTTACCGAGCCCCTCGAACGGGCCCGCGGCGACATGCCGGACGAGCACCCCCGGGGCCAGTTCGGCCACCGGTGCCTGCTCGGACGAGGTGGCGCGGGTGAAGATCTCGACCTCGACGCCGCGCTGGGCCATCCGGCGGGCGGTCTGCTCGATGTAGACGTTCATGCCCCCCGCGTCGCCGGTACCCGGCTGCTCGAGGGGGGAGGTGTGGACGGACAGCAGACAGACCCGTCGGGGGATGTTCCGCACCGCCCCGATGCTGTGGACGCTCACGGTTCCCTGTGTAGCACGCGCACGGTGTAGTTCACCCGTCAACCTCATCGGCGGCGAGCAACGCGAGCAGGGCCCGTAGAGGGTCCTCGGCGTGCCGGCGGCCCTGCTCGTCGACCCAGGTCGGGACCCGGAACCGGCCGGTCACGGGCCGCGTGACCGTCACCCACAGCTCGTCGTGCCGCAGGAATCCGCCGAGCGGCACCCCGATGCCCAACGTGTGGCACGCCACGACGACCTCGCCCAGCTCGGCCCACTCGGTGAAGGTGCCCGCTGCGCTGTCCCGCGCCTCCGCGGGAGAAAGCACGTCGGCGCCCTCGACGTCGGCGGCCACCACGTCGGTGGCCAGCGGGAGGTCGAGCAGCTCGGCCAACGCGACCGGGTCGCCGCCGATCACCAGCTCGTTCGCGGGGAGCACCGCGGCGGGCCATGGTGCGTCCAGCACCATCGCGACGTCGACGTGGGCGACGCTGCCGTCCAGGGCGCGGACGTGCTCGGGCAGGTCGAGGTCCGCGGCGTCGACGCGGCCCGCAGCCACGGCGTCGGCGAGGGCGACGTGGGCGTCGGCGACGAGCGCAGCGGCGGGGTGGCGGGCGGGATCGGCGAGGCGGGCGAGCAGGTCGTCGGCGGCGCGGGCATCGGCGACGTGCAGGTCGGCGCGCATGCCGACGGTGGCGAGGAACGCCTCATCCAGCGCGCGACTCGGCCGCGCGGAGACCCCGACCCGCGGAGCTGGGGCTGCGTCGTAGAGGGCTGCGAGGGCGTCGGCGGAGGGCAGGCGCCAGTAGCCGGGGCGGCGGCCGTCGAGGCGGGCGTGGCGGGCCAGCCACCACGCCGTGTACGACCCCGGGGTCATGACCGCTGCGCGGGTGTCGCGGTCGGCGGCGAGCAGGGCGAGGGCGGCGGTCCAGGCCTCGTCGTCGACCAGGTCCAGGTCGCGGACGGCGACGAGCCGGGCGGGCGGCGCGTCGAGGGCGTCCCACCAGCGCTCCTCGTCGTCGAGGTCGTGGTCGGGCGCGACCGGGTCCTCGTCCACCACCAGCGCGAACCCGTCGAGCACCCCGACCGCCGTCAGGACCGAACGCGGGAACCGCTCCGCCCAGGACGCGTCGAGCACGCCGAGCGGGACGTCCCCGGCGAGCAGGGGGCGCAGGGCGGCGTCGGGCAGGACGAGCTCGTCGGCGCGCGAGGGCCGGCCCTCATCATCCGGAAGGACCAGGCCGCCCAGCGTTGCGGGGGCGCTCCCCAGCTCGCCGACCAGGGCGAGCACGGCCTCGGCCAGCGGCACCATGTCGAGACCGGCGTCGGCGTCGTCCACGGAACGGTCGACGGCGTCGGCGAGCGCGGGGTGCTCCAGCAGCGCGGACGCGTCGGCGTCGGTGGCCCCGAGCCGGCGCAACAGCGGGTGCACGGCGTCGGGGTCGGCGATGTGCAGACCGGTCAGTCCCAGCTCCGCGATCCCGTGGGTGTCCCCGACAGGCAGCAGCGCCGTGGCCGGACCGGACGCCGTACGCCCGCCGGCGAGTGGCACGGGCAGGGCGCGCAGGTCGTCGACCAGACCGGGGACGGTCTCGGCGAGCGGCTCCAGCTCGGCGTAGAGCGCGCGCCACCACGACGGCGGGCGGTCGACGCCGAACAGCCGCTCCACGAGCTCGGCCGCGCCGAGGCGGTGGGCGCCCAGCTCGGCGAGCGCCGTGGGTGCGAGCGGCGGGGCCAACAGCTGCTCGAACCCGCCGGCTTCGGCCAGTAGCGCCGGGAGCCGGCCGCCGGGGAGGTCCAGCCACTCCGCCCGCCCGGGCGCCAACTCGCCGCCACCCGCCGCGGGCAGCCAGGCCGCGCCCCGCAGGGCGTCGAGGAGCAGGTCGCGCAGCCGGCCGTCGAGCTCGGAGCGGGGGAAGCCGGGCTCGGGCACCAACGCGAGCCGGGCGGCGGGGTCGGTGGCGCGGACCAGGTCGAGGAAGGTGGCCGCGGCGGCGTCCAGGACGCGTTCGGTGGCCGGGCCCTTGCGGACGCGGCGTCGGTCGGGCTCCAGGGGCAGCGTCGCGATGAGGCGCGCCGGCAGATCGAGGCGTTCCCCCGTGGCCGTCGGGGCGTGTGCGACCTCGTCGTCGGGCAGGGATGCGTCGAGCGGCAGCGCCCAGGTGACGGACCACTCGCGGCGGTCGCGTTGCTCGGCGGCGGCGTCATGCGTGCCGTCGTCGAGGAGTCCGGTGCGGCGCACCACCCGCCAGCTCTGCACACCGATACGCACCACCCCGGCGTCCTCGATACGGCGCAGGACCACTCCGTCGACGTCGATCTCGACCAGGCCGGACAGGGCCAGCAGCAGGTCGGGGGCCGTGTCGCGGGCGTGGGCGAGCAGGGTGGCGGCGTCGACCGAGGGGCGCAGCGGGAGCCGGACCTCCGTGGCGAAACCTGCGGGCGTCGCCTCGTCCACCGCCCAGACCAGCCGCAGCGTCGGGGGCTCGTCGCGGCGGGCCAGCTCGGCGACCGGCCCCTCCATCGACGCGACGGCCTCCGCCGTGCGGGCCGCCGAGAACGCGACGGCGCCGGTCGAGCTCACCACGCGCGGCTCGTCGGACACCGCCAGTACGGCGGCGAACCCGACGCCGAATCGGCCGACCGAGCCGGCGTCGTCGCGTTTGGCGGAGGCGCGCAGCGAGGCCAGCGCGGCGACGCCTGCCGAGGTCAACGGCGTGCCGGTGTTGGCGACGCGCAGCTCCCCGTCCGTCACGTGGACGCGTAGCCGCCCCTCACCCCCCGATGCGTCGGCGGCGTTCTGGGCCAGCTCGACGAACCAGGCGCCGGCGTAGCCACCGAGGCGCAGGTCCTCCTCGGCGTTGGCGTCCTCGCGGAACCGGGTGGGCGAGGCGGCCCACGCGTCGAGGACGGCGGTGCGCAGCGCCTCCGTACCGAAGGGGTCGGTCACTCCGTTTCGGAGGCCTGCTCGGCGAGTTCGAGGTCCACTCCGTCGTCGTAGACCAGCTCCGCGACCGCGACCGGCGACGTGATCTCCACCTGCACGTCGGAGTGGGCGCCGCAGCCGAACCCGACCTCGACGACCGCACCGTCGGCGGGCGCGTACTCGTTGCCGCAGACACCGAACGAGCCCCGCAGCGAACCGGCCAGCGACAGGAAGAAGCCGCAGGTACCGCATTGGGCGGGCGCGGCCCGGGCCATGTCGGCGCCGGGGCCGTGCGGGCCGTCGTGCCAGCGCTGCGCGGCCTCCTCGCGGCCCACGCGGGAGAGCACCCGCTCCCGACCGAGTCCGATCTCGACCGCGACCTCCCGCGTGTCCTCGTCGTCGTCGGACGCGGCGTAGGAGGGCACGAGGCGCTCGTCGCCCTCGGGCGGGGGCAGCAGGTCGCCGACGCCCAGGTCACCGGGCCGGATCCGCTCGTCCCACGGGAGCCACGCCGGCGCGACGAGCGCGTCGGGGCCGGGTAGCAGGACGACCTCGCTGACCGTGGCCGGCTCGTCGACCCCGCCGCTGGACAGCGTGACCGACCAGCGCCAACCGCGGTAGCCGCCCTGGGTGGCCTCGAAGTAGTGCGTGACGGCGCCTGGGTCTTCCTCGACCGCCTCGATGTGCTCACCGACGGCCGTGGCGGCCAGGTCGGAACCGAGGTCGGCGGTGGCCTCCTCCACGGCGGCGGCGCGCGCGAGGGCCACCGCGTCCACGAGCAGGGCGGGCGGGTCGACGGTGTTCACCCCGGGGATTGTGCCACCCTCGTGACCGTGACCTTCGTCCGCGCGCTGGCCGGTGCGCTGGTGCTCGCCATGGCGGGCTGTGGAGCGGCCGCGCCGCCGTCGACGGTGCCGGTCCTGCGCCCGCAGGTCCTGGCGCAGATCCCGCACGACACATCGGCGTTCACCGAGGGTTTCGAGGTCGATCAGGGTGTGCTCTGGGAGGGCACGGGGCTCGCCGGGAAGTCGCAGCTGCGCGAGCTCGACCCGGCCACGGGCGCCGTCCGCCGGTCCGTCCCGCTGCCCGGGAAGTTGTTCGGTGAGGGCATCTCGGTGGTGGGCGACCGGATCTGGCAGCTCACCTACCAGGACCACGTCGTGCTGGAGTGGGATCGCACCTCGCTCACGCTCGTGCGGCAACTCCCCCTCGACGACGAGGGCTGGGGCCTCTGCTCCGACGGCACGCGCCTGGTCCGCAGCGACGGCACCGCCGAGCTGCACTTCCAGGACCCGACGACGTTCGCCCCGACCGGGTCGGTGGCCGTCACGCTCGACGGGCAGCCGGTGGACGACCTCAACGAGCTCGACTGCAGCGGCGGGCAGGTCTGGGCCAACGTCTGGCAGACCGACCGGGTCGTGCGCATCGACCCCGCGTCCGGCCGCGTCACGGCCGTCGTGGATGCGTCCGGCCTGCTGACGCCCGCGCAGCGCGCGAACACCGACGTCCTCAACGGCATCGCGGCGGTGGGGAACGACGAGTACCTGCTGACGGGCAAGTTCTGGCCCACGACGTTCCGGGTACGCCTCACCCCATAGTTCGCGGGGAACTCGTGTCGGCGACGGTACCGATGGGACAGAATGGATGTCGTGGCCCGACCCGACACCCCCGAACCCCGGCGCGGGCTCCGTGCGCGGCGGAAGTGGGCCACCGTGGACGGTGCCCCGCCGCAGCCGACGCGGCCGATGCCGGTCGAGCCGCCGCAGGATCCGTACGCCCCCCGCCGCCGGTACCCGTGGCACGACGATCCCGACTACGACCCCGCGGCCCACCGCCGCACGCCGCCACCCCGGTCGTGGACGCCTCCCCCCGATGCACGGGCCGAGGTGCCGTGGTCGGCCGCCGGGCCGCCGCCCGTCACGGAGGAGCCGCCGCCCGACGAGCGGCCCACCCCGCAGATGCCGCGCAAGGTCACCGTCACGCGGGTGGCCGCGATGCGCAGCAGGGAGATCGCCGGCAACGGCATCCGGGCGTTCCAGCGCGCCGCCAGCGCCGACGGCGCCGACCGCTCCGGGCTCACCGCACTGACCTACGCCACGATGATGACCTACGCGGTGGACGCCGCCGTGGCCGTCGCGCTGGCCAACACACTGTTCTTCGCCGCGGCCAAGGCCGAGAGCATCGCCAACGTCGCGCTCTATCTGGCGATCACCGCGGCACCGTTCGCCGTGGTCGCGCCGGTGATCGGCCCGCTGCTCGACCGGCTGCAACGGGGCCGCCGGGCCGCGCTGGCCGTCTCGTTCGCGGGGCGCGCCGTCCTCGCGGTGGTAATGGCGTTCAACTACCACACCTGGCTGCTCTACCCGGCCGCGCTGGGCACGCTGGTGCTGAGCAAGTCGTTCGTCGTGCTCAAGGCGGCGGTCACGCCGAGAGTGCTGCCGCCCACCATCACCCTCGTCACCACGAACTCGCGGCTCACCACGTTCGGCATGGTGGCGGGCGGGGTGTTCGGCGGCATCACCGCCGGCATCGCCTACCTGTTCGACTCGCCCGGGGCGCTGATCTTCACCGCCGTCCTCGCGGTCGGCGGGTTCCTGCTGTGCCTGCGCATCCCGAAGTGGGTGGAGTCCACCGCCGGCGAGGTCCCGGCCCAGCTGCGCAGCACCCGCCGGGGCAGACGCAGACCGATGGGGCGCGGGGTCGTCCTCGCGCTGTGGGGCAACGGCTCGATCCGCGTGCTCACCGGGTTCCTGACGCTGTTCGTCGCGTTCGTCGTGAAGGGCGAACCCGGGATGGACGCCACCCACCAGCTGTTCCTCATCGGCATCGTGGGTGCCGCCGCCGGAGTGGGCTCGTTCGCCGGCAACGCGGCCGGCTCCCGCCCCCGCTTCGTCGCCAACTCCGACCTGATGATCGTCGTCGCGGTGACGCTCGCCGTCGCCGTCGCCGTGCTGGCCGCGGTGCTGCCCGGCATCGCCACCGCCGCGGCGGTGGGCCTGGTCGGGGCCACGGTCAGCGCCCTCGCCAAGGTCTGCCTCGACGCGGTGATCCAGCGCGATCTCCCGGAGGAGTCGCGGGCGTCGGCGTTCGGGCGGTCGGAGACGGTGCTGCAGCTCGCGTGGGTGTTCGGCGGGGCGCTGGGCGTCCTGCTCCCGCACGACACCTACTGGTTGGGCTTCACCGTCGTCGCGGTCGCGGTGGCTCTGCCGGCGCTGCAGACGGTGCTGATCAGCCGGGGTCGCAGCATCCTGCCGTTCCTGGGTCCGCGCGGCCCCGTGCCCGACCAGGCGACGGTCCGCACCGGGAACTGACACCGTCTCCGTAGGCTGATCGGGTGCTCCGCCGAATGCTCCCCGTACTGGCCGCTGCCCTACTGGCGGCGGGGTGCGGCGGATCGCCGCCCCCGGACGTCACCTTCGCGGTGGGAGCCACAAGCATCGTGGCGAAGCCGACGCAGTACTGCGACATCGACCTGACCAACTGCAACTCCGACGCCACCGCCCCCGTCGAGCTGGCAGTGCCGGTGGGCACGCCGCTGCAGATCAGCGTGCCCGAGCAGATCTCGTCGACGCCGTGGCAGGTGGTGTTCAGCTACCGTGACGGCAAGGGCGCCCAGACCGACGGTCGCAGCCCCGTGTTCAACGTGAACATGCAGAAGACCTACAGCCTGCAACTCCCGGGCGCGACCGATCGTCTGCTGGCGGCACAGGTGCAGCAGTACGGGCCTCCGCCGCAGGCCAACCCGGAGACCGGCGAGCTGGAGTTCCCCATCCGGGCGAGCTGGGTGCTGACGGCGAAGGCCCAGTAGGGGATCAGCCGTCGAGGTCCCGGGCCACGGCCCGCACGACCTCTGCGGCCAGCTTCGACGCCTTGCGGTCGGGGTACCGGCCGCGGCGCAGGTCGGGCTGCACCTTGTCCTCGAGCAGCCTGATCATGTCCTCGATGAGGCTGTGCAGGTCCTCCGCAGGGCGGCGCGCACCCTCGACCGCGGACGGAGGTGCCTCGACCAGTCGCACCGACAGCGCCTGCGGGCCGCGCCGTCCCTCGGCCATTCCGAACTCGACGCGCTGGCCCTGCTTCAACGACTCCACGCCCGCGGGCAATGCCGCCTTCCGGACGTAGACGTCCTCGCCACCGTCCTGCGCGAGGAAGCCGAACCCCTTGTCGGCGTCGTACCACTTGACCCTGCCGCTCGGCACCGTCTTCACCTTCATCTTCGATCGCTCCGCGCACGGTGAGGACCGCACGACAAACGCGCCCTGGTGTCTGGTTCGCCGCACACTGCTGATCGGCTCGCCGAGCGACACCGGGACGCGCTGGTTCCAGCTTAGTCCCGTGTGGGTGGTGGATGCACGGCCAAAAGACCAGGCAGGTCGATGCGGTGGACGGTGTCGCGGCGGGCTCCGCCCGGTATCCAGGGTGGTGGGTGGAACAGCGGCTGATCCTCGACCATGCTCACGGTCCACTCACCACGGTGGAGCATGGTGTGGTGGTGTCTGCACAGTAGCGCCAGGTTGATCAGTGCGGTCTTCCACTGTCGGTCCGGTGGATGAGGTGGTGGGCGTCGCACCACTGCGCGGCGACCGAACATCCGGGGAACGCGCAGCCGGGGTCGCGTTGGTGCAGGGCGCGGCGGATCCAGCGGGGCACGACGCGGCGGCGGCCGATGCCGAGGGGCTTTCACGTCCCCGATCCTGCTCGAACACGTGTTCGCTTTCCAGGTTGTCGTCCGGTTTTCCGGGGGGAGGTGTGGCGCGACGAGTAGTGAATAGTGTGGGGACCTGGCGGCCGTCCCCGACCTGCCCTACCGGGTCTGGCGCGGGTGCTCTCCCGTCCCGTTCGTGGGGACTGACGTGTGGTGCTGTTCCGTGCTCGCAACGGGACAACGGCCGCGACGGCGCTGGAAGCGGAGCAGCACGTGGGTGGCTGGGGGACCAGGGTCCGGTCGGGCCGGCAGCGTGAGCCACTACTCGTCTGTTGCCCAAGCCGGCCACCCTCGTCCCTGGCGCTACAGCAGCTAAAGGGACCGATCGGGGCTGTTGTGCTGCTGCACCGCCAGGTGCGACGGCGTGAAACTCACCTCCACGCATCGTTGATGGCGGTGCAGCAGAAAAGGGGGCGTTCCGGGGCTGTTTTGCTGCTGTACTGCCATCATCGAGGACTCACGCGCGCATTGTGTGCGCCACGCACGTGTTCGGACGCGCGCGTGGGGCCGGAACGCGCACAGGACGACCTGTTCGCGCGCATAACTCGCGTTCGCGCGTGTAGCTGCGCGCGCGGATACACAATTCGCGCGCGAACCGCGTTCAGGCGTTCTTCACCGCCGCCGCATCGCCCAGGTCGAGCATCTCCACGCTCCGCTCACGCATCTCGATCTTGCGGACCTTGCCCGTCACCGTCATCGGGAACTCGTCCACCACCATCACGTATCTCGGGATCTTGTAGTGGGCGAGCTTGCCCGCGGCGAACTCCTTCACCGCGGCGGCCGTCAGCGGCTCGGCGCCGTCGCGCAGGGTGACCCAGACACACAGCTCCTCCCCGTACTTGACGTCGGGCACGCCGATGACCTGGGCGTCGAGGATGTCGGGGTGGGAGTAGAGGAACTCCTCGATCTCGCGGGGGTACACGTTCTCGCCGCCGCGGATCACCATGTCCTTGATCCGGCCGGTGATGTTGAGGTAGCCCTCGTCGTCCATGATCCCGATGTCGCCGGTGTGCATCCAGCGGGCGCGGTCGATGACGTCGGCGGTCTTCTGCGGCTCCTCCCAGTAGCCGAGCATCACCGAGTAGCCGCGGGTGCAGAGCTCGCCGGGCTCGCCGCGGGGCAGGGTCAGGCCGGTCTCGGGGTCGACGACCTTCACCTCCAGGTGCGGCAGCACCCGCCCGACCGTGGAAACGCGCCGCTCCAGCGAGTCGTCGGCGCGGGTCTGGGTGGAGACGGGGGAGGTCTCGGTCATGCCGTAGCAGATCGTCACCTCGGCCATCCCCATCCGGTCGACGGCCTGCTTCATGATCTCCACGGGGCACGGGGAGCCGGCCATGATGCCGGTGCGCAGCGACGACAGGTCGTAGGACGGGAACGTCGGGTCGTTGAGCTCCGCGATGAACATCGTCGGCACGCCGTAGAGCGACGTGCACTTCTCGGCGGCGACGGCGTGCAGCGACGCCTTCGGGTCGAAGCCGGGGCCGGGGATCACCATCGTCGCGCCGCTGGACGTGCAGGCGAGGTTGCCCATCACCATGCCGAAGCAGTGGTAGAAGGGCACCGGGATGCAGACCCGGTCCGAAGCGGTGTAGCCGCACGTCCGGCCGACGAAGTAGCCGTTGTTGAGGATGTTGTGGTGGCTCAGTGTGGCGCCCTTGGGGAAGCCCGTGGTGCCGGACGTGTACTGGATGCAGATGGGGTCGTCGGCGGCGAGGTCGACGCCCAGATCGCCGGCCGTACCGGCGGCCATCAGCTCGTCCCAGTCGGGCGTGCCGATCAGGATCACCTTCTTCAGGCCCGGACAGTTCGGCCGCACGTCGGAGATCATCCCCGCGTAGTCCGAGGTCTTGAAGCTCGTGGCCGCCACCAGCACTGAGATGCCGGCCTGGTTGAGCACGTACTCCAGCTCGTGGGTGCGGTAGGCGGGGTTGACCGTCACCAGGATGACGCCGATCTTCGCCGTGGCGTACTGGGTGATCGTCCACTCGGCGAGGTTCGGCGCCCAGATCCCCAGCCGGTCGCCCTTCTGCATCCCGGCGGCGAGCAGGCCGCGGGCGGCGGTGTCGACGTCGGCCTGCAGCTGCGACCAGGTCCATCGTCGGCCCGTCTGGACCTCCACCATCGCCTCGCCGTCGGGGTAGGCGGCGACGGTGCGGTCGAAGTTGTCGCCGATGGTGTCGCCGAGCAGCGGGACGTCGGAGACACCGGAGGCGTACGAGGGCCGGGCGGGGGCGCCTGGGGCGGGGGTGACTGTGGACACCCGTGCATCTTGCGACGATCACCGCGCGGATGCCACCTCCGGATGGGGAGGAATCGTGTGGCAGCGCCCCGATACCCTGAGGCGATGCACGATCCCCGCGCACTGCTGGACCCCACTACCGACGCCGTCCGCCGCCTGGCCCGCAAGGGCTACGCGCTCGACGTCACCTCGCTCGAGAAGCTGCTCGCGGGCCGCAACTCCGCGATCCAGCGCGGTGACGAGGCGCGGGCGGAATCCAAGCGTGTCGCCACGTCGGTGAAGGGTGCGTCACCGGAGGACCGGCCGAAGCTCGTCGAGCACGCCCGCGACCTCAAGGGCGTCGTCGCCGCGGCCGAGGAGGAGAGCAAGGCACTCGACGCCGAGCTGCAGGAACTCCTGATCGGCATCCCCAACATCCCCGTCGACGAGCTCCCCGACGGCACCTCGGACGCCGACGCCGAGTTCGTGCGCGCCTGGGGCGAGAAGCCCGCGATCGAGAAGCCGCTCGACCACGTCGACCTCGGCGAGAAGCTCGGCATCCTCGACCTGGCACGCGCCACGAAGCTCTCGGGGCCACGGTTTGCGGTGCTGAAAGGCAAGGGCGCCAAGCTCGACCGGGCCCTCGCGCGCTACTTCCTCGACCTCGCCGAGGCCAACGGTTACACCGAGTTCTCGGTGCCCACGCTGGTCAACCGCGCCACGATGACGGGCACGGGGCAGCTGCCCAAGTTCGAGCACGACCTGTTCAGGACGGGCGTGGACGATCGGGAGCTGTTCCTCATCCCCACCGCCGAGGTGCCGCTGACGAACCTGCACGCGCAGGAGACGCTGGCGCTCGAGGACCTGCCGTTCGCCTACACGGCCCACACGCCCTGCTTCCGCTCAGAGGCCGGCTCCTACGGGCGCGACACCCGCGGTCTGGTGCGGCTGCACGAGTTCTCGAAGGTCGAGCTGGTCCGCATCGTCGACGCCCAGCGCACGCGCGAGGAGCTGGAGTTGCTCGTCGGGCACGCCGAGTCGGTGCTGCAGGGCCTGGGGCTGGCCTACCGCGTGGTGAAGCTCGCCGCCGGCGACACTGGTTTCTCGGCGCAGATGACCTACGACATCGAGGTCTGGCTGCCCGGTCAGGACGCCTACCGCGAGATCGCCTCGGCGTCGGACTTCGGCACGTTCCAGGCCCGTCGCGCCGGTATCCGCACCAAGGCCAAGGACGGCACGCGTGGGTTCGCGGGCACCCTGAACACCTCGGGGCTCCCGATCGGCCGCACGCTCGTCGCCCTGCTGGAGCAGGGACAGCAGCCCGACGGCTCGGTCCGCATCCCCGAGGCGCTCGTCCCCTACACCGGGTTCGACACGCTCACCGCAGGCTGAACGGCCGCTCGCCCGCAGGTCGCGGCCGCTGACCCGGTGGCCGGTAACCTGAGAAGCCGGCGCGTCCAACCGGTCCAGCGTCACAGCGCGTTCGGGTGCACGACGCCCGTTCGTCGCCGTGATCATGCCGAACGCTGGGTCGGTCGCAACCCCCCTTCTCAGGAATGCGGACGCGGCAATCACCGCTGATTACCGTCCGACGCCATGAGGACCCAGCGACACTTCCCGGCGGCCGCAACGCACGGAGCCCGCACCCGTGACGCCGGTCGTCGCAGGATCGTCGGCGCCACGTCGCTGAGCGCCGTCGCCGGCACCGCGCTGGCCGTGGCATTCGGGACCCTGTTCGCCCAGTCGACGGCGGCCGCGGCTGCCACGACGGCCCCTGCTCCGGCGCCCGCGGCCGACGTGACCGCGACGACCGGAACCGCCGCACCGCAGAAGGCGGCCCCCGAGACGGCCGCGCTCGCCGTCGCACCCCCGCCCGCTGTCGCCCCGAAGAAGGCGGCCCCCCACACGACTGCCCCGGCCCCCGAGGCCGCCGTCACACCGGTGGCCCCGAAGGTCGTGACCACCACGACCGACGCCGTCGCCCCGCCGACCTCGGCCCCGAAGGCTGCGGCCCCGACCACCACGAACGCGACCACCACGGCCCCGACGACCCACGCCACGACAGGCGCGACGTGAGCAGCCTGAAGCTGATCAGCCGCGCGGACCAGGTCGAGCTCACGGCCCTGGGCACCACCGCGGTACTGGTCGTCACCGAGCCCCGCGCACTGGACCGGGCCGAGGAGGTGCTGCGCAGCGAGCTGGCCGCCATCGACGAGGCCTGCAGCCGGTTCCGTCCCGACTCCGAGATCTCCCGGCTGCACGACCACGCCGGCGCCACGGTCGTCGTCAGCCCGTTGCTGGCCGAGGCCCTGTCCGTCGCGATGCGGGCGGCCGCTCTCACCGACGGCCTCGTGGATCCCACCGTCGGCGACGCCGTGTTGGCGCTCGGCTACGACCGGGACTTCGCCGCGGTCGAGGCCGACCACCCCGAGCCCGCAGCGCCCGCTCGTCCGGCGCCGGGCTGGTGGCGGGTGGCGTGGAACCCCGCGACCCGCGAGGTGCTGCTCCCCCGGGGCGTCACGCTCGACCTGGGCGCCACCGCGAAGGCACTGGTCGTGGACCGCATCGCCGTCCGGGCCGCCGAACGGGCCGGGTGCGGGGTGCTCGTCAGCGTCGGGGGCGACGTCCGTGTCGCAGGCCCGGCCCCCGACGACGGCTGGCGCCTGGGCGTCGGCGACGACCACAGCCAGGCCGAGCCCGACCTCACGGTGACGATCACCGGCGGAGGCGTGGCCACGTCCGGCACCACCCGGCGGACCTGGCGCCGGGCCGGCCGCTCCGTGCACCACATCGTCGACCCGCACACCGGCGACGTGCCCGCCTCCGTGTGGCGGACGGTCACCGTGGCCGCGGCCACCTGCGTCGACGCCAACATCGCCACCACGGCGTCGATCGTGATGGGCGACGCCGCCCCGGGTTGGCTCGCCGACCGCCGGCTGCCCGCCCGCCTCGTCACCGACGCCGGGGAGATCACGAACACCGCGGGCTGGCCCGCAGAACAGGAGAGATGACGGTGGGGCAGGCGCTCTGGTTCACCAGCCGCGCAACCGGGCTGGTGTCACTGCTTCTGATCACCGCGACGGTGGTGCTCGGCGCGTCGCACTCCGGGCGCGTGGCGTCCACGGGATGGCCGCGGTTCACGCTGCACGCGGTGCACCGCAACCTGTCGCTGCTCACGCTCGTGTTCCTGGTCATGCACATCGCCACCGCGATCATCGACCCGTACGCGAAGATCGCCTGGCTGGACGCCGTGGTGCCGTTCGTGTCGGTGTATCACCCTTATCTGCTCGGGTTGGGCGCCGTCGCGTTCGACCTGGTGCTCGCGGTGCTGGTCACCAGCATGCTGCGCGGGCGGATCCCGCTGCGGCTCTGGCGCGGCGTGCACGTCGCCAGCTACGCGATGTTCCCGGTCGCCGTCTGGCACGGAATGGGCATCGGCGGCGCCGACAGCGAACTGGGGTGGGTGATCGCCCTCAACGTCGCCTGCTGCGTCGCCGTGGTCGGGGCCGTTGCCCGCCGGCTGATGACCCGCCACCCCGACGCCGTGGCGCGCCGGGCCGTCGGGAGCATGCGATGACCGCGACGATGGAACCCCGCTTCGCCCTCGACGTCGCCCGCCTGTTCGCCCGCGGCGCCGACCCGACCCGCACCGCGAACCTCGACGAGCACGAGGACCGCCTCGGCCCGCTCCCGCTGGCCGCCTACCCGAACCGTCCCGGACGGCAGCGGCTGATCGACACCGTCACTCGGGCCGGCCTGCGCGGACGCGGCGGCGCCGGCTTCCCCACCGGCGAGAAGCTCGCCGCCGTGGCGGCCGGGAAGGGGCGCGCCGTCGTCGTCGCCAACGGTTGCGAGGGTGACCCCACCAGCGCCAAGGACCAGGCGCTGCTCGCCCGCTCCCCGCATCTCGTGCTCGACGGTATCGCGCTCGCCGCCCACGCCGTCGGCGCCCGCGAGGCGATGCTGTGCGTGCACCGCGGCAGCCCCCTGATCGACCTGATCTACGCAGCGCTGCACGAGCGCGACCGCGACACGGTCGCCGTCGAGGTGGTGGAGGTGCCCGACCGCTACGTCGCCAGTGAGGCGTCCGCGCTGGTCAACTTCCTCACCACCGGCGACGCCCGGCCCACCGTGGCCCGGGCGTCCGAGCGCGGGGTGAAGGGCCGTCCGACGCTGGTCGACAACGTCGAGACCCTCGCCCACATCGCGCTCGTCGCCCGCTTCGGCGACGCCTGGTTCCGGGAGGCCGGCACCCCCGACTCCCCCGGCACGCTGCTGGTGACGGTCGGTGGCGCGGTGAACCGCCCCGGCGTCTACGAGATCGAGGCGGGCCTGCCCCTGAGCGACGCTCTGGAGCTGGCGGGGGGTGAGTCCGAGGCGCTGGCGGCCGTGCAGATCGGCGGGCTCGGCGGGAGCTGGCTGCCCATCGACGACGCCGCCGAGCTGCCGCTGGCCCACGAGACCTGCCGCGACGTCGGCATCCCGCTGGGCGTCGCCGCGCTGGTGGCGCTGCCCGCCCGGGCCTGCGGCATCGCCGAGACCGCCCGGATCCTGCGCCACCTCGCCGACGAGTCGGCCGGCCAGTGCGGGCCCTGCATGTTCGGGCTGCCCGCCGTCGCCGACGACATGGAGGAGCTCGCGCTCGGCCGACCGGTGTCCGAGCAGCTGCACCGCCGGCTCGGGGTCATCCCCGGCCGCGGCGCCTGCTCGCACCCCGACGGCGCCGTCCGGCTCGCGGTCACCGCGCTGCACACGTTCGCCGACGACGTGGCCGACCACGCCCGCGGCAAGCCGTGTCACGCGGCCGAAGGCCCTTTCTGGACGCCGCTCAGGGTGACATCGTGACGGTGCTGCAGGTCGACCCGATCATGTGTCACGCCCACGGCCTCTGCGCGGAGCTGCTGCCCGAGCTCGTCGAGCTGGACGAGTGGGGCTACCCGCTCCTGGACCCCGATGAGGTCCCACCGGAACTGCAGGCGGCCGCCCGCCGGGCTGCGGCCGCCTGCCCCACCCTCGCGCTGAAGCTCGAGCGGTCCGTCACTCCCGTACCAGCACCCCGAGCGGAAGACCGTCCAAGGGGTGCACGGTCGCTCCCTCGCCCACGCGGGTGACCGCTCCCGTCACCAGCGACGGATGGTTGGCCACCACCACCCGCCCCTCGGCGTTGACCAGCGCCGCGGGCCGGCCCACCCGATGCAGCAGGGGGAGCAGTCGCCGCTCCAGCCAGCTGTTGACGATGTCGGCCCCGACCACACCGAGGAACTCCCCGCCGCGGCGCAGCGGGACGGTGAACGTGAGCGTGTACTGCTCGGTGCACAGCCAGTCGACGTACGGCCCGGTGACGTGCCGGGCGCCGGTCTCGCGCGGGATCGCGAACCACGGCAGCACCGTGTAGTCGTAGAAGTTCTCGGCGCTCGGATCCAGAACCGGTCGGAGCCGACGCAGCACAGCGCTCTTTCGCGCCTCCGCGGAACCAAGAACACCGGCGCCGGCCCCGCCCGGGCCGTGGTGCCACCACTCCATCCAGTGCTCCCCGAGCACGTCCGGGGCGAGGACCAGCCCGGCTCCCACAAGCGGCGTGCCCGCGGCCTCCAGCACCGGCCGGACGACGGCGGCGATCGGCTCGACGTCGGTGCGGCGCAGGGGCCCGTCGGTGGGCCGCAACAGCTGCTCGGCCACCCCGCGCAGGCCGTCGACGGCCGTGAACGTGCTCTCGCACAGCCGGGACACGCGCTCGATGAGCTGGTCAACCCCCGTACTCATCGGCCGGCCACCATCACGACACCGGTCCGGGACCGCCCCACCGGAAGCGAGCACCTGGCTACCACTCCGGATCCTCCTCCCCCAGCACCGTGAGCTGCAGGGCGCTCGCCCGCGCGAGTGCCGCGTAGACGTGCGTGGCGGCCACCGCCCGGGCGCGCGGCCCGTCGCCGGCGGTGACGGCGGCGAGGATCTCGTGGTGCTTGCTCAGCACGTCCTGCTGGGCGGCCGGGGTGCCGGCCGAGAGCCACAGCAGCGGCCCGACCTCGGCCTGCATGCCGATCACGGCGCGGGTCAGGCGCGGGGACTGGGCCGCGGCGGCGAGCTCCACCTGGAACCGCGACTCGGCGCGGCGCCGGGCGTCGGCGTCGGCTCCGCGTTCCAGGGCGGCGACGCTGTCGGCGATGAGCACGATGTCCTGCTCCCCCGCGCGGTCGGCGGCCAGCAGGGCGCTCGTCCCCGACAGGGCCACGTAGTGGTCGGCGAGGTCGCGCAGCTCCGACGGGCTCACCTCCCGCAGCCGCTCCCGCAGCACCGCCGACGCGCCGCCCGGCACGTCGCGGACGAAGCTGCCGCCGTTGCGCCCGCGGCGGGTGATGACAAGACCCTGGCCGCGCAGTGCGGTGAGCGCCTCCCGGACGGTGACGGCGGAGACGCCGAACGAGCCGGCCAGGTCGTTCTCGCTGGGCAGTTGCTCGTCGGGCACCAGGAGGCCCAGGCGGATGCCCTCCGACAGCCGGCGCACGACGGCGTCGGCACGGCGGCCGGCGGGGAGCGGGGCGAAGACCGCGGCGCGGCCACCACCCGACGATCCGCTCCGCATGGAGCAATGCTGCCACAGGCCGTTGACTCCAAACCTATGGACTCATAGGTTTTCTATCATGCAGACGTTCCACAACATCATCGACGGCAAGCCGAGCCCCGCCGCCGACGGGCGGACGCTCGACATCCACGACCCCAAGACCGGCGAGGTCTACGCGACGTCGCCGTTGTCGGGCGCAGCGGACGTCGACGCGGCCTACGTCTCGGCCAGGCGCGCGTTCGACGGGGGTTGGCGCGACACGACGCCCGGCGACCGCATGAACGCCCTGCTCAAGATGGCCGACGCCATCGAGGCCCACGGCGAGGAGCTCGCCGGAATCGAGGCCCAGGACACCGGCAAGCCGCTCGGGCTCACGCTGAGCGAGGAGATCGGCCCGATGGCCGACCAGCTGCGCTTCTTCGCGGGCGCCGCCCGCCAACTCGAGGGCCGGGCCACCGCGGAGTACCTGGCGGGCCACAGCTCGTCGATCCGGCGGGAGCCGCTGGGCGTCGTCGGGGCCGTCACGCCGTGGAACTACCCGATGATGATGGCGATCTGGAAGATCGGGCCGGCCATCGCCGCGGGCAACACGCTGGTGCTCAAGCCGTCGGACACCACGCCCGCCAGCACCGTCCGGATGGGCGAGCTGTTCGCCGAGGTGCTGCCCCCCGGCGTGCTCAACGTCGTGTGCGGCGACCGCTCCACCGGCGCGGCCATGACCGACCACGACATCCCCGCGATGGTGGCCATCACGGGCAGCGTCGCGGCGGGCAAGGCCGTGGCCGAGGCCGCGTCCAAGCGCGTGACGAAGGTCCACCTGGAGCTGGGTGGCAACGCCCCGGTCGTCGTCTTCGAGGACGCGGACATCGCCGGCGCGGCAGCGGACATCGCCGTCGCGGGGTTCTTCAACGCCGGGCAGGACTGCACGGCCGCCACCCGCGTGATCGCGCACGAGAGCCTGGCCGTCGAGCTCGCGGACGCGCTGGCCGCCGAGGCCGCCACCGTGCTGCTCTCGCGCGACGAGCAGCCCGACTCCGAGGACCTCTACATCCCGCCGATCAACAACGCGGCGCAGCTGGACAAGGTCGCCGGGCTCGTGTCCCGGGTGCCCGGGCACGCCCGGGTGCTGTCCGGCGGCGCCCCGGCCGAGGGCGCCGGCTACTTCTTCCCGCCGACCGTCATCGCCGGCCTGACCCAGGACGACGAGATCGTGCAGACCGAGGTCTTCGGCCCGGTGATCACCGTGCAGTCGTTCTCGTCCGAGGCCGAGGCGATCGCGATGGCCAACGGCACCCCGTACGGCCTCGCGTCGAGTGTCTGGACCACCGACCACTCCCGCGCCGTCCGCCTGTCGCGCGCACTGGACTTCGGCTGTGTGTGGGTCAACTGCCACATCCCGCTGGTGGCGGAGATGCCGCACGGCGGGTTCAAGCAGTCGGGTTACGGCAAGGACCTCTCCGCCTACTCGCTGGAGGACTACACCCGCGTGAAGCACGTGATGAGCAAGTACGAGTAGGCGGTAACGACCGGGACGATCCGCACGAGACCGCGCACATGGTGTCGTTGCAGATCGCCCGATCCACGCTCGCCGCCGCCGTCCTGGCGATGGCTCTGACAGCCTGCGGGGCCCAGACCATCCCCGGGGCGGCGAGCCCGGCGGCCTCGGCTGGTTCGGGGCTGTCGAATCTCGCGTCCGCCGAGAACACGGCGCGGGGCGCGACGGGACCCGGTGTGGACGCCTGCGCGCTGGTCCCCGCCGCCGACGTCGAGGCCCTGATCGGGAAGAACGACGGCGGGCACGCCGCACCCCAGGTGGGGGACGGGGGCAGCTGCGTCTGGACGAACACGGACAACCAGTACTCCGTCTCCGTCGACATCGGAGCCACGGACACCGCGGCCAACGGCCTCCCCGCGCTGGATCCGGCGGTGGGCCGGACCGAGCCGCTGGCGGGCGGGATGCGCTACCTCGCGGGCGCGGTGGAGTTCGCGGCGAAGGGCCGGGACTGCTCGGCGCAGGTCGCCACGAACGACACGACGGCCGGTGGCGACAAGGCCGCAGCGGTCACCCTCGCCACAGCGGTCACGTCCCGCATGTAGGTACGACCACTCCTGACGATCATGGCTTCCGCGGCACGGTTCGAGCAGAGACGGGATAGGCACGCGTCTGGTGGCCGGGTTCACAGACCACCCGTGTTGAGCAGCAGGTTCGGGGTGCCGCCCGTGCCTCCCCCGTCGATGACGCCGGGGGTGGCGTGGTCCTCGATCCACTGCTTCACGACGGCGCTGGGCTGGTCGCCGAACGTCTGCTTGTAGAGCGCCGCCACCCCCGCGACGAACGGCGCGGCCATCGACGTGCCCGTGTACGAGGCGGTCTTCCCGCCCGGCACGGGCGCGACGATGCCGGTGCCCGGCGCGTAGAGGCCCACGCAGCTGCCCGTGGACGAGCTCTGGGCGCGCTTGTCGTCGATCGTGGAGTTGGCCACGACGAGCACTCCCACCGCGGCGCGCGGGGCCACCGTGCAGTCGTCGGCGCCGGTGTTGCCCGCGGACGACGCCACGAACACGCCCTGGGCCACCAGCTTCGCCACGGCCGCCACCAGCACATCCGACGGCCCGTAGCTCCACGACATCACGGCCACCGACGGGCCGGAGGCGGTCTTCGCGACGTAGTCGATGCCCGAGAGCAGGGTGGAGAGCGTGCCGGAGCCGTTGCAGTCGAGCACCTTCACCGAACGGACGGTCGCCTGCTTCGCCACCCCGTGCAGCGAGGACGCGGCGATGCCCGCCACCACCGTGCCGTGGCCGTCGCAGTCGCCGAGGGTGGAGTCGACCGCGTTGACCGGCTGGGTGGCGCGGCCGCCGAACTCGGGGTGGGTGGTGTCCACGCCGGTGTCGAGCACGTAGACCGTGACGCCCTTCCCGGTGGCCTTCGTCGTGTACTTCCCGTCGAGGGGGAGGTTGCGCTGGTCGATGCGGTCCAGGCCCCAGTTGGGCGGGTCGAGCTCGGTGGACTCGGTCATCGACGGTGTGTACGCGGGCCCGACCGGGGTGACGCGGCGGTCCTGCTCCACACCGAGCACGCCGGGTCGGGTCCGCAGGTCCGCGACCTGGTCGGCGTCGAGCGGTGCCGCGAAGCCGGCGAATGCGCTGTCGTAGGTGGCGGTCGGCTGCGCGTCGACGGACTCCGCCGCGGCCACAGACTCCGCGGGGGTGGCGGCCTGCACCACGTACGCCACCCGGGCGTTCGCGGCCGAGGCGCTGCCGGTGCCCACCAGCACCGCGGCGATCTGGAGCGCGATCACCACAGGGGCGATGCGCAGGAACAGGCGTGTCACGTGGAGCGACGGTACGCACGCGGTGCGCGTGGGGCCAGAGACACGATAGGGGCTGGAGTGACGCCCGGGTTCCATCGTGTGACGCTGGGTCGCCAGGGCTTCAGGAGCCCAGCCGGACGACCTTCAGCGCGACCAGATCACTGACGTAGCGCCCGCCCTTGACGTCGCCCGGCACGACGAGCCGGGGCCGCGCGAGGGCCTTGCCGTCCTCGGTCAGGGAGACGAGCAGGCCGCGGTTGCCGAAGTCGGGCGACACGTCGCCGTAGGCGAAGACCGCCGAGTACCCGTCCGAGCCGACGGCGAGCACGGCGAAGGAGAGCTGGTCGTTCTTCTTCGACGTGGTGGCCAGGGCGTCGGCGGGCAGCACCGACGCCAGCGGCACGCCGGTCTCGGTGTGCTTCTCGGCCCCCTTGGAACTCTGGAACGACACGTCGACGGTCTTCTGCGGCAGCGCGGCGAGGGCGGCGGCGTCGAGCTGCTTCGGCGCCTTCAGGTCACCGGTGAGGGCGACAACGCCGGGAGCGACGGCCGTCGTCGTGGGGACGGGCGGGGCCGCTGTGGCGGCGCTCCCGCACCCGGCCACCAGCACGAACCCGACCAGGACAAGCGAGAGGCGTATTCGCGACATGATCGGACGATAGGACCCGCAACCGCGGAGTCACAAGGGATCAGCTGCTCGCCGCGTGGATCCCGACCTCGGTGGCCTTCACGACGAACCACAGCTCCGCGCCCGGTTCCACCGCGAGATCGGCGACGGCCGCGGGCGTCACGTCGGCGGCCAGGCCGTCCACCCACGACGGCCCGCCGTCGACGGTGCCCGCCCTGAGTCGCACCGTGTCACCACGCGGCTCGATCGCGGCCAGCCGCACCGGGAGCACGTTGCGCGGGCTCCCCGAGGGAGGGGAGGCGTAGACGGCGACCGCCGACGGCGGGAACACGGCGACCGCGGGATCACCCTCGTCCACGCCCTCGGCGTGCCCCGACACCAGGATGCCGTCGGCCGTGCGCAGGCCGTCCGGACCCGCGATGCCGGGGATCAGGTCGAGCCCCGCGATCCGCGCCGTGAACGGGCTGCGCGGCCGCCCGAGCACGTCGCGGGTGGGGCCCTGCTCCACCAGGCTGCCCGCCGTCAGCACCACGACACGATCGGCGAGTACCAGCGCGTCGAGGGCGGAGTGGGTGACGAGCAGCGCGGTCTGCTTGCGGTCGCGGACGACCCGGCGCAGCAGCGACCGCATGGCCGGGGCGGAGTCGACGTCCAGCGCGGCGAGCGGCTCGTCGAGCAGCAGGAGATCCGGGCCGGGCGCCAGAGCCCGTGCCAGAGCGACGCGTTGCTGCTGCCCTCCCGACATCTGCGAAGGCCTGCGGTCGGCCAGCTCGGCGGTACCGACGGCCTTGAGCAGTTCGCGGGCCCGGGCGTCGGCCTCCGTACGCGGCACGCCATGGGCCCGCGGACCGAACGCGACGTTGCCCAGCGCAGTGAGGTGCGGGAACAGCAGTGGCTGCTGGGCGAGCAACCCGACCCCGCGCCGGTGCGCGGCCACGTGCACGCGCGCCTCGACGTCGGTGATCGTCTCGTCGCCCATGCGGACGTACCCGCCGTCGGGGCGCAGCAGTCCCGCGAGCACCGCGAGGAGGGTGGACTTGCCCGAGCCGTTGGGCCCGAGCACGGCCAGTACCTCCCCCGGCGCCGCGCTCAGCGTGACGTCGAGGGTGAAGGCGGGGCGCCGGACGACGACCCGGGCGTCGAGAGCAGTCACGATGCCGCCTCCGCGGGGACAAGCACGTCGGCGGGGGTCATGCCACCCCCTGCACCGTGCGCGGCCGGGCGACGGCGATGACGACGACCGACACCACCACCAGCAACAACGAGGTGGTCACGGCGGCGTCGACGTCCTCCTCCCGCTGCTGGTAGACGAGCAGGGGCAAGGTCTGCGTGACGCCCTGCAGGCTGCCCGCGAAGGTGATGGTGGCGCCGAACTCGCCCATCGCCCTGGCGAACGCCAGTATCGACCCGGAGACGAGCCCGGGCAGGATGAGCGGCACGGTCACGCGGCGGAAGGCGAGCGCAGGCGAGGCACCGAGCGTGGCCGCGATGGCCTCGTAGCGCTCGCCGGCCGTCCGGATCGCCCCTTCGAGGCTGACCACGAGGAACGGCAGCGCCACGAAGGTCTGCGCGATGATCACCGACGCGGTGGTGAACGGGATCGTCACGCCGAACGCGAGGTCGATGCCCTTGCCGACGAGCCCCGTGCGCCCCAGCAGGTAGAGCAGTGCGAGGCCGCCCACCACCGGCGGCAGCACGAGCGGCAGGAGCACCACGGAACGCAGGAACCGCAGCCCGCGCAGGCGGCCGCGGGCGAGCACCACGGCCAGCGGGCCGCCGAGCAGGATGCACAGCGTGGTGGCGACCGCCGCCGTCTCCAGCGAGAGCAGCAGCGCGTCCACGGACGCCGAGCTGAGCAGCAGCTCGGGGATGCGCGGCCAGTCCGCCTTCAGCAGCAGGCCGACCACGGGCAGCGCGATGAGCGCGAACGCCAGCGCCGCCGGGAACCACAACCACCCCGGCAGCGCCACGGCGGCCCGCGCTGCATTCCCCTTGGAGGGTGCGAGCGGGCCGCCCGAGGTCACTTCTTGGCGCCGAACCCGGCCGCCGACAAGGTCTTCTGCCCCAGCTCACCGGTGACGAGCGCCTCGAACTTCGCCGCGAGATCGGCCTGCGTCGCGTTCTTGAGGACGGCGATCGGGTAGTTCGTGACCGCCTGGCTGGACTCGGGGAACGTGACGCCCTGAACGGTGCCCTTGGCCGCCATGACGTCGGTGACGTAGACGAGGCCCGCGTCGGCGTTGCCGGTGGTGACCTTGCTCAGCGTCGACTTGACGTCGGGCTCCTGACTGACCGGCTTGAGCGTGACGCCGGTGGCCTTCTCGATCTTCGTGGCCGCGGCCCCGCAGGGCACCGCAGGGGCGCAGACGACGACCTTGAGGCCGGGCTTGGCCAGGTCGGCGAAGGACGCGATGCCCTTCGGGTTACCGGGCACGGTGGCGATCTGCAGCACGTTGGTGGCGAAGATCGTGGGCGAACTGGTGGCGAGGCTCGCGTCGGTGACGGTCTTCATCGTCGCGTCGCTGGCCGCGGCGAACAGGTCGGCGGGCGAGCCGTTGACGATCTGCTGGGCCAGGTCGGACGAGGCACCGAAGCTGAACTTGACGGTGACTCCGGGGTTGTCGGTCTCGAACTGCGACTTCAGGGCGGTGAACGTGCCCGTCAGCGAGGAGGCGGCAAGCACCGTCAGGGTGCGCGGCGCGGACGCCCCCGAGGTGGGGGCGGCTCCGCTGGTGGACGACGAGCCGCACGCCGCGAGCGTGAGCGCGAGGCCCGCCGCTGCGGCCGTGGCCATGACACGCTTGATCACGAGTTTCCTCCAGGGGTTTCCACGACGACGTTCGTCGACTTGATCACGGCTACGGCCAGCACGCCGGGCTCCAGCCCGAGTTCGCGGACGGCCTCGCTGGACATCAGCGACACCACGCGGTGCGGCCCGCACTGCAGCTCCACCTGCGCCATCACCGTGTCCGCCACCACCGAGGTGACGAGCCCGACCAGCCGGTTGCGCGCGGAGCGCTGCACCACCGACGGATCGGGCGCGGTGTGGGCGTGGTCGCGGGCGAACGCGGCCAGCGCCGCGCCGTCGATGACCTTGCGGTTCGAGGCGTCGGCCTCGACAGGGAGCGTGCCGACGTCCACCCAGCGACGGACGGTGTCGTCGCTGACCCCCAGCAGGCGGGCGGCGTCGGCGATCCTGAACTGCGGCACGGCGCGGATACTAAGTGCGCAGTTGCGAGTTTGACCAGCGGACGCTCGGTGTGTGGTTGGCTCGGTCTCGTGGACTTCGAACCCAGCGCCGTCGCTGCCGACTACACCAAGCGCATGCGCGCCTTCCTCGACGAGAAGGTCCTGCCTGCCGAAGCCGGGTACGACGCGTTCCGCGCGGAGCGCCGGGGGACCCCCCAGGAGTGGGATCTGCCGCCCGTGGTGGAGGAACTGAAGACCGAGGCCAGGGCCCGCGGCCTGTGGAACCTCTTCCTCCCCGATGTCTCGGGCCTCACCAACCTCGAGTACGCGCAGGTCGCCGAGGTGTCCGGCTGGTCGCCCGTGATCGCGCCCGAGGCCATCAACTGCCAGGCGCCCGACACCGGCAACATGGAGACGCTCCACCTGTTCGGCAGCCCCGACCAGAAGGCCGACTGGCTGGAGCCGTTGCTGGCCGGCGAGATCCGGTCCGGGTTCGCGATGACCGAGCCCGACGTCGCCTCCTCGGACGCCACGAACGTCCAGACCACGATCCGGCGCGAGGGTGACCAGTACGTCATCTCCGGCAAGAAGTGGTGGATCTCCGGCGCCGCCGACGAGCGCTGCAGGATCTTCATCGTCATGGGCAAGACCGACCTCGAGGCGCCCAAGCACCGCCAGCAGTCGATGGTCCTGGTGCCCCGCGACACCCCCGGCCTGACCATCACCCGGCACCTGCCGACGTTCGGCTACCAGGACCAGCACGGCCACTCCGAGCTGGAGTTCCAGGACGTGCGGGTGCCTGTCACCAACGTGCTCGGCGAGGAGGGCGGCGGCTTCGCCATCGCGCAGGCCCGGCTCGGCCCCGGCCGCATCCACCACTGCATGCGCCTGATCGGCATGGCCGAGCGCGCGATCGACCTGATGGTGAGGCGGGCCCAGTCGCGCGTCGCGTTCGGCAGGCCGCTGGCCCAGCAGGGCGTGGTCGGCGAGCAGATCGCGCAGTCCCGGATCGAGGTGGAGCAGGCCCGCCTGCTCGTCTACAAGACGGCCTGGTTGATCGACAAGTACGGGGCCAAGGGCGCGGCCACCGAGATCGCCGCGATCAAGGTCATCACCCCGCGCATCGCCTGCGACGTCATCGACCGGGCCATCCAGATCCACGGCGGCGCCGGCATGAGCGACGACACCCCCCTGGCCTACTTCTACGTCTGGGCCCGCGCCCTGCGCCTGGCCGACGGCCCCGACGAGGTCCACCTGCGCACGGTGGCCCGCCAGGAGCTGGGCCGCCACAACTGACCTTTTGGGCAGCCGGTCCTGGGCGGCGCCCCAGCATCTGCGGAGATCGTCGTGAGCGGTGTCCGCGGATGCGGAGGCGCGCGTTTGCCCAGCTCGGGCGATGATTGAAGATCCGATGTGACGGTTACGCTCGTGGGGTGACGGCATCCGAGCTCGGCCTCCCCGCAGTACGGAAGGCCACCCCACGAGACCCGGCCCGCCCCGCCGATCCACGTCTCGTGGACACGTTCGGACGGGTCGCCACCGACCTGCGCATCTCGCTGACCGACCGCTGCAACCTGCGCTGCTCCTACTGCATGCCCGCCGAGGGCCTGGACTGGATGCCGCGCGACGAGCAGCTCACCGACGAGGAGCTCGTCCGGCTGATCGGCATCGCGGTCAACCAGCTCGGCATCGAGGAACTCCGCTTCACCGGCGGCGAGCCGATGCTGCGCAAGGGCCTCGAGGGCATCATCACGGCATCGGCGGCGCTGGAACCGCGCCCCGACATCTCACTCACCACCAACGGCATCGGGCTCGCCCGCCGCGCGCAGTCCCTGGCCGCGGCCGGCGTCAACCGGCTCAACGTCTCGATGGACACGTTGCAGCAGGAGCGCTTCGCGACCATCACGCGTCGCGACCGGCTCTCCGACGTACTCGACGGCCTCGCCGCCGCCCGGGCCGCGGGTCTCGGTCCCGTCAAGATCAACACAGTGCTGCTGCGCGGCCTCAACGACGACGAGGCCGTCCCGCTGCTGCAGTTCGCGGTGGAGAACGGCTACGAGCTGCGGTTCATCGAGCAGATGCCGCTGGACGCGCAGCACGGCTGGGCCCGCAACGAGATGGTCACCGCGGGCGAGATCATGGAGTCGCTGCGCACGGCGTTCACGCTCACCCCCGACCCCGCCGAGCGCGGCGGGGCCCCGGCCGAGAAGTGGCTGGTCGATGGTGGCCCGGCCGTGGTCGGCGTCATCGCCTCGGTCACCCGCCCGTTCTGCGGCGCGTGCGACCGCACCCGGCTCACCGCCGACGGCCAGATCCGCTCCTGCCTGTTCGCCCGTACCGAGACCGACCTGCGTGCGATGATCCGCGGCGGCTCGACGGACGCGGAGATCGCCGACACCTGGCGCGACGCGATGTGGGGCAAGCTCGCCGGCCACGGCATCGACGATCCCGGCTTCCTGCAGCCGGACCGCCCGATGAGCGCCATCGGGGGCTGAGCGGAGCTTGTCGGAGCGAACATCGGGACGGAGGACAATGGCCACGGTGACGATCGAGGTGCGCTACTTCGCCGCGGCCCGCGCCGCCGCGGGGGCCGAGGCCGAGAAGATCCAGCTGGAGGCAGGCGCCACCGTCGACGACGTACTCGCCGCGTTGCGCACCGAACACGGCGCAGAGCTGGCCCGGGTCCTCGAACGCTGCAGCTACCTGCTCGACGAGGTGGCGGTCCGTGACCGCAGCGCGTCGGTGTCGGGTGCGTCGACGCTCGACGTGCTGCCCCCCTTCGCCGGCGGCTGACGGCCCGGCGCGCCGGCTGCGAGCATCTCCCGGACCACATCGACCGGGCCGGTGCCCCCGATGGGCGCTGTGACATCGGCCGCCACGGCGTCGAGCAGTGCGGCGAGGGTGCGGCACACGGCGGTCCGTCCCGTGCGGGTGGCCACGGTCCAGCCGCCGGGTACGGCCCGCACCGTCAGGGCCGGGCACGCCGCGTCCAGCGCCCTGGCCACGGCCGTCCGCCGGCGCGGACCGGCGACCAGGTGGCCGTCCGGGTCCCGCGGCGGAGCCCCGCAGGCCCCGCACATCAGGGCGTGCGGGGGCGGCGGGTGAGGAAGTCCTGCGCGATCTGGTCGAACGTCGCCCAGCGCACGCCCTCGTGGCCGTTGATGTGCTCGATGAGCCGCTCCAGCATCAGCAGCACCTGCGGCCGCCCGGAGACGTCGGGGTGGATCGTGAACGTGAACACCGCGTAGTCGCTCTCGCGGTACACCCAGTCGAACTGGTCGCGCCACATCTCCTCGATGTGCCGCGGGTTCACGAAGCCGTGGCTGTTGGGGCTGGTCTTGATGAACATCATCGGCGGCAGGTCGTCGAGGTACCAGCTCGCCGGGATCTCGACGAGATCCGTCTCCTCGCCCCGCACGAGCGGCGTCATCCATTCGCGCGCGGGCTTGTCGTAGTCGATCGGCGTCCAGGTGTCGCCGACGCGGACGTAGTAGGGCTCGAAGTCGCGGTGCATCAGCGAGTGGTCGTAGGTGATGCCCCGCTCCAGCAGCAGCTCGTTGGTGACGCGGGAGAACTCCCACCACGGCGCCACGTAGCCGGTGGGCCGCCGCCCGGCCCGCGTGGTGATCAGCTCGGTGCAGTGGTCGAGGATGTCCGACTCCTGCTCGCGCGTCATCGCGATCGGGTTCTCGTGGCTGTAGCCGTGCAGGCCGATCTCGTGGCCTGCGGCGACGACCTCGTCGAACTGCGCCGGGAAGGTCTCGATCGAGTGCCCCGGCCAGAACCAGGTGGAGGGCAGGTCGTAGCGGGCGAGCAGCTTGTTCAACCGCGGGACGCCCACCTCACCCGCGAAGACCCCGCGGGAGATGTCCCCCGGCGAGTCCTCACCGCCGTAGGAGCCCAGCCAGCCGCCCACGGCGTCGACGTCGATCCCGAATGCAACGAAGATCTCTTTGGCCATGCCCGAGTACAGCACCGCGGTGGCCCCCGCGCAGGCCGTGCCGCGCGAGGGCGTCCGGCGGCTCCGGGTTTACGCCAGGGAGCGGGCGAAGCCGGTCACGTCGCGCACCGCCGCCATGTAGACGTCGGGCAGCGCACCCCGGAACAGCAGCTCACCCACGTGGCACAGCCCGGGGTTGATCCTGCCGACCGAGCTGACACCCGCCTTCAGCAGCAGGCGGTGATAGGCGAGGCCCTCGTCGCGCAGGGGATCGAGCTCGTTGCACGAGATGACGTGCGGCGGCAGCCCCTCCACGTCGGCGATCGTGGCGCGGTACGGCCAGCACGTGGGGTCGGCGGCGTTCTTCCCCTCCGGGTCGTAGACCTCCGCGAGCAGCGGGAAGAGGCTCCGGTTCAGCCAGTACTGGTCGTTCTCCCGCAACGACGGGAGATCGGAGTCGGTCCAGGCACCGACGATGTACGGGCACTGCGCGTAGACACCGGAGATCTCGCCGGCCCAGCCCTCACGCTTCGCCTTGATCGCCAGGGCGAGCGCGAGGTTGCCGCCGCCCGAGTCACCCGTGACGACGACGTTGGTGGCCCCGAGCTCGTCGAGGTGCGAGGTCACCCAGCGCAGTCCGATGGCGCAGTCGTCCAGCCCGGCGGGGAACGGGTACGGCCCCAGCACGCCCGCGCCGTTGCGGTACTCCACCCCGACGACGACGGAGCCCGCCGCGGCGAGCTCCTGCCGCCAGCGCGTGTAGAGCGGTCCCGCGGTGGCGAGCATGACCATGCCACCCCCATGCACCTGGTAGATGCACGGCAGCGGCCCCTCCACCCCGGACGGCCGGTGGATGTGCAGCGTGATGTCGTGGCCGCCGTCGCCGGCGATCGTGACGACCTCGGAGGTGACGCCCTCGAGCGGCGGCGAGCCCTGCGCCAGCGCTGTGAACAGTCCCTCGAACCCGACCTCGACGGCGTCGACGAACCCGAGGAGCTCCTCGCGGGGCGACTCGGGGGTCAGGGGAGCGCCGTCGGCGTGACCGTCGATCCCCAGGCCGGCGAGCACGGCGACCATCCGCGGATCCGCGCGTGGATCGGTGCCGATCGTGAGTTCCGTATCGCCCAGTCGACCGGGCAGGTCTGTGCTCATGACGCTCTCCTCGTCGAGATACCGTCGCGCATCTGTCGCGGCCTGCGACACAGGTGCTTGCGTGTCGCGCTAGTGTGAGCGCGGACACAGCGACTGTCAACGCCTTGGGAGGCGACGTGCGCGAGCCGGTCACGCCCTTGGAGCGCCAGCTCGCGGGGGACTCCGCCGAACGGCGGACGGCCCTGGATGCGTTCGTCGCCGCCCGCCGGGCGTTCCAGTCGGGCAGGCGCCTCGACATGCAGGCCCTCGCCGTTGAGCTCGGGGTCAACCGGGCCACGCTCTACCGCTGGGTCGGCTCCCGCGAGCTGCTGCTGTGCGAGGTGATCTGGTCGCTGACCCGCCGCACGATCGAGGCCGGCCTCACCCGGCCGCGGACCGGAGCGGGCTCGAGGCTCGCCGCGGTGCTGGCCGACTTCGTCCGCGACGTCCTCGCCCACCCGGGGATGGGCCGCTTCCTGGCGGAGGAGGGCGAGTTCGCGATGCGGTTGCTGACGATGCAGTCGGGCGGCTACCAGCAGAGGCTCATCGCGCTGGTCCACGATCTGATCGTCGAGGACACCGCGGCGGGGCTGCTCGCGAGCCCCGTACCGGCCGACGACCTCGCCTACACCGTCGTGCGGATCGTGGAGTCCTACGTCTACCGGTCGGTGATCACGGGCGAGGAACCGGACGCGGACCGCGCAGTGCGAGTCCTCCAGGCCCTCCTCCCCTCAACACTGTGATCACACGCGAGGTCCGCGTCACGCTCGCGTTCCGGCCCGCCGCGCGCGTCCCAACACGAGTGTGGCGCCCACAATGCGCGCCCGAGTCCTCGTTGATCGCAGTACAGCAGCAAAACAGCCCCCGACCGGCCCCTTTTCTGCTGCACCGCCATCAACGAGGCGCGGCTGCGAGTCCTACGCCGGCTTGCGCAACAGACGAGTAGTGGCTCACGCTGCCGGCCCTACCGGACCCTGGTCCCCCAGCCACCCACGTGTTGCACCGCTGCCAGCGCCGTTGCGGCCGTCATCCCGTTGCGAGCACGGAAACAGCACCACACGTCAGTCCCCACGAACGGGACGGGAGAGCACCCGCGCCCGACCCGGTAGGCCAGGTCGGGGACGGCCACCAGGTCCCCACACCGTGCATCAGCGGGATGGTGGATGCGCCTTCCCCGCTGCACCGTCGCGGCGCAGTGGTGCGACGCCCACCACCTGATCCACTGGGCCGACGGCGGCAAGACCGCGCTGATCAACCTGGTCCTGTTGTGCGGACACCACCACACCGTGCTCCACCGGGGCGAGTGGTCGGTGACCATGGTCGATGATCACCCGCTGTTCCACCCACCATCCTGGGTACCGGGCGGACCCCGCCGCAACGCGGTCCACCGCATCGACCTCGCGTCGACCGGTTAGTCGGCGAGCACCTCGCGGTAGCTGCGCCACGCGCCTGCCGACTCCGCCGCCCACATCCCGTGCGCTATCGCCCGCGACACCACATCAGCCGCTGCAGCGTGCAGGGCCACCAGCGTTGCGAGATCAGGCGCGGGGCGGGTGGCGGTGGACAAGCCGAAGACCACGTCTCCGTCCATCGCAGTGTGCACCGGGGACAGTGCGCGGGCCATCCCGTCGTGGCCCATCGTCGCCAGCCGCGAGCACCCCGCCTTGTCCAGGGTGAGGTCCGTGGCGACGACGGCGAGCGTGGTGGCGGTACCCGCGGCGGGGGGCGGCGGCTGGGCGATCTCCCGCAGCGTCGCGAGCACGTCCGGCCCGACGTCGACGACCGGGAACTCGCCGGGGAACCCGACCCGGGCCCCGTACAGCTCGCCGGTGCGCAGGTCGACGGCCGACCCCACCGCGTTGACCACGGCGAGCGCGGCCACCGTCGACCCGTCGGGCAGCACGGTGCTGGCGGTGCCGACCCCGCCCTTGAGCCCGCCGGCGACCGTTCCCCGCCCGGCCCCCACGACGCCCTGGGCGACGGACCCGGCCACAGCCGCGTCGTACGCCGCCGCCCCCGTCGTCGCGTCGGGGCGGGCGGCGAAGTCACCCCCGCGACCGAGGTCGAACACCACGGCGGCGGGCACGATCGGCACCAGTCCGCCGGGCACGGGGAAACCCTCCCCCGCTGCCTCCAGCCGCGCCATCACGCCGGTGGCCGCCGCGAGCCCGTACGCGCTGCCCCCGCTGAGCACGATGGCCTGCACGCGCTGGACGGTGGTCCGGGGGTCGAGCAGGTCGGTCTCGCGGGTACCGGGCGCCGCACCCCGGACGTCGACGCCGCCGACCGCACCACCGGGTGGGGCGAGAACGACCGTGGTGCCACTCAGACCGCCTACGACGGACGCGTGCCCGACCCGCAGGCCGTCGACGTCGGTGAGCGCGTTGTGGGTGCCGGGGCGCATGGCCCCATCCTCATCCTCCGGCGCCCACCTGCGACACCGGGTTCTCTCTCTCCGCTGCAGCGGGCGTGGACGGCGCCAGCTGAGCCCCTACCTCCGCCGCACTGAGCGTCTGGTGCCCGGGGCCGACGATGCCGGCGCCGATCGCGACGACGGCGAGCAGCCCGACCGCACGATCCGCCCGGCGCCGTTGCGCGGTCTCGGCGAGCACGGTCACGCCGTCGACTCGGCCCCCACCGCCCCGGCCGGCCTCGAGCACGCCGTGACCCACCGGCCCGACATCGTCGTGCTCGACCTCGGTGGCGCACACCACGCCGGTGACGTCCGTTTCCCGCCAGCCCCCGTGACCCCGCGGGGGCCAGGCTGGATCCATGCACGAGCTCGACACCGACGGCGTGGCCGTCGTCCCCGATGTCCTGACCGCCGACCAGTGCGCGGAGGTGACCGCCATGTTCGACGACGACGCGCACTTCCGCAGCACCGTGGTCATGGCCCGCCACGCGTTCGGGGAGGGCAGCTACCGCTACTTCGCCGACCCGCTCCCGCCCTTGGTCCAGGGGCTTCGTGAACAGTGGTACCCACGGGTCGCTGCGGTGGCGAACCGCTGGGCGGAGCGCCTGGGCGAACCGGCCTTCCCCGCCGACCTCGACGGCCTGATCGCCGCGTGCGCCGCCGCCGGCCAGCACCGGCCCACGCCGCTCGTGCTGCGCTACGGACCGGGCGGCTACAACTGCCTGCACCAGGACGTCTACGGCGACGTCACGTTCCCCCTGCAGCTGCTCGTGATGCTCGACCGCCCGGACGAGGACTTCACCGGAGGCGAGAGCGTGTTCGTGGAGCAGCGCCCGCGCCAGCAGTCCCGGCCCGTGGTGCTGCGGCCGCGGCAGGGCGAGGCGGTGGTGTTCCCGGTGCGACACCGGCCGGTGCCCGGCGCGCGCGGGTACCGGCGGGTGCAGCTGCGCCACGGCGTGAGCGCCGTGCACACGGGCCGCCGACACGTCCTGGGCGTCATCTTCCACAATGCTCCGTGATGCTGCTGATCCCGCGTGAGAGACGCGTGCTCGCCCCCGGCGCGGTGCACGTCCCCGACTGGCTCGGCCTCGACCAACAGCGCCGGCTCGTTGTCGCCTGCCGGGAATGGACGAGCGAGGGACCCGGTATCCGTGCGGCGGTGCTCCCGAACGGCGGCCGGATGACCGTCCGCGCCGTCTGCCTCGGCTGGCACTGGTACCCCTACCGCTATTCGCGCACGCGCGACGACCAGGACGGGTCGCCCGTCACCGCGTTCCCGGAATGGCTCGGCGATCTGGGCCGTGCCGCGCTGGCCGACGCCTACGGTGAGCAACGCGACTACCGCCCCGACATCGCCCTGATCAACCACTACGACGCCGACGCGAAGATGGGCCTGCACCGCGACGGCGACGAGTCCGCGCCCGATCCCGTGGTGTCGTTCAGCATCGGGGCCCCCTGCGTGTTCCGTCTGGGCAACACCCAGACCCGCGGCCGGCCGTGGACCGACGTCGAACTGCACTCCGGGGACCTGGTCGTGTTCGGCGACGAGAGCCGCCACGCCTATCACGGTGTACCGAAGTTGCTGCCCGCGATCGACGTGCCCGACACCGGTCTGGCGATCGGGCGGCTGAACATCACCCTGCGCGTGTCAGGGCTTCAGTAGCCCCTGTTCAACAGCGCGAACACGACCTCGGCGTCCTCGACGGCCCCCGGGTACACCTCGTCGGCCGGCCCCGGTGAGCGCGTCGACGTTGGCGCCCCCGAGATCGGCCACCCGCGACGCCAGGCTGCGTGTCTCGAACACGGGCCGGTGAAACGCGACCCTGTCGGGGCGGACCGCACACCGGCCTCTGCGAGGACGGGCGCGCCTACCGCCCCGCCCCGGTGTACGCGGACACGAGCCGCGGCGGGAAGCAGCGCTACTGGTCACCGTCGTGCGGGGCCCGACTTGCAGCAAAGCCACGTTCACGCAACCAGATGGCGTGAACGTGGCTTTGCTGCAATGAGGGCGGGGCGTGCCTCAGCTGGCGCGGCTGCGGCGGATCAGGAAGATGATCAGGAACAGCAGCACGCCGCCACCCAGCACGGGGGCGAGGCGCTTGAGCACCGGCGAACCGGCGGTGTCGAGCAGGTCGATCGCGTCGATGCTGCTCTTCATCGGCGTGAACGGCACCGCGGCGGGCTTCGCTGCCGGGGTGGTCGCGGGGGCCGTGGCCGTCGCGGTGGCGGTGGTGCCTGCGGTGGCTGCGCCGTTGGTGCTGCCGGCAGCCGCGGTGGCGGCGGCCGGAGCGGCGGCACCGGCGGGGGCCGCAGCCTCGACCTCCGGCGCGAGCTTCTCGGCGACGCAGCCCGCGAACTGACCGATGATCTTGTCGGCCACGTCGGAGATCACACCGCGGCCGAACTGCGCCGGGCGGCCGGTGATGGTCATGTCGGTGACCATGGTGACGGCGGTCTTGTCCGGGCCGTCGGCCACCATCGTGCCGGTGACCGTGGCGTTGGCGGTGCCATTGCCACGGGAGTCACGCCCGCTCGCGTCGATGACGACACGGTGGTTGGTGTCGTCACGCTCCTTGTAGGTGCCCTTGCCCTTGTAGGTGAGCGAGATCGGCCCCAGCTTCACCTTCACCGTGCCGACGAAGGTGTCGCCCTCGTACTCGGTGAGAGTGGCCCCCGGGAAGCACGGCGCGATGGTCTGCGGGGTGTTCAGGGCCTCCCACGCCTTCTCGATGGGCGCCTCGATGGTGAACTTGTTCTCCAACTGCATGGGGTCTCCTCAAAAACTGAAAATGCGGCCGCTCGCCCCGAGGCCCGGGGCGAGCGTCCGCAAATGGAACGAACGTCAGCCGGCAGCGGCCAGCACCGCGCGGCCGGTGAGCACCTTGGCCAGGTGTTCACGGTAGTCGGCTGCGGCGTCGGCGTCACTCGGTGCGGCCGTACCCTCGGTCGCATGCTCGGCCGCGGCGCGGATGGCGTCCGCGCTGGCCGGCTGTCCGACCAGGGCCGCTTCCACGCCGGTGGCGCGGATCGGCGTGGTGCCCATGTTCGTCAGCCCGACACGGGCCTCCGAGATGGTGCCGCCCGAGACCTTGACGGCCACGGCGACCGCGCACATCGACCACGCCTGGGCGGTGCGGTTGAACTTCTCGTAGTGGCTGCCCCAGCCGGTGAACTTCGGGAACCGGATCTCGGTGAGGATCTCGCCCTCGCCGATGGCGGTGGTGAAGTAGTCCACGAAGAAGTCCTTCGCGGTGACGGTGCGGTTGCCCGTCGCGGAGGCGATGACCAGCTCGGCCTCCAGCGCCAGCGCGACGGCCCCGAGGTCACCCGCGGGGTCGGCGTGGGCCAGCGAACCGCCCAGGGTGCCGCGATGGCGGACCTGGTTGTCGGCGACCGTGGCGGTGGCCTGGGCCAGGAGCGCGACGTGCTCCTTGACCAGGTCGTCGCGGATGATGTCGTGGTACGGCGTCATCGCGCCGATCACGATGTGGTCGCCGTCCTCGCGGATGCCGCGGAGCTCCGCGATCCCGCCGAGGTCGATGATCACCGACGGCGCCGCGAGGCGAAGCCGGAGCACCGGGATCAGGCTCTGGCCGCCGGCCAGGATCTTGGCGTCGTCCCCGCCCTGCACCAGCGCCGTGATGGCGTCGGCGACCGACGCCGGCTTGACGTAGTCGAACTTGGAGGGGATCACTCTGTCTCTCCCTGGGGGTTGTTCGGGTCGATCGAGCCCAGGCCGGCACCCGGCGAGTGCGTGGCGATCGGGGTCTCCTGCGTGGCGTTGCCCTTGGCGTCCTGGATGGCCCGCCACACACGCTGCGAGGTGCAGGGCATCTCGACGTTCGTGACGCCGAGGTGGCGCAGTGCGTCGATCACTCCGTTGACGATGGCCGGCGTGGAGGCGATGGTGCCCGCCTCGCCGACGCCCTTGACACCCAGCGGGTTCGACGTGGCCGGCGTGGACACGGTGGCCGTGTCGAAGTTCGGCAGGTCGGCCGCGGACGGCAGGGTGTAGTCGACGAACGTGCCGTTGACCAGGGTGCCCTGGTCGTCGTAGTTCGCCTCCTCGAACAGGGCCTGCGCGATGCCCTGGGCGAGACCGCCGTGCACCTGACCCTCGACGATCAACGGATTGATGACGGTGCCGATGTCGTCCACGCAGACGTACTTGCGCAGGTCGACGTGGCCGGTCTCGGTGTCGATCTCGATGGCCGCGAGGTGCGTGCCGTGCGGGTAGGAGAAGTTCTCCGGGTCGAACACGGCGTCCGAGTCGAGGCTGGGCTCCATGTCCTCGGGGTAGTCGTGCGCCATGAACGCGGCGAACGCCAACTCCTGGATGGCCTTGCCCTTGTCGGTGCCGCGGACGGTGAACTGCCCGCCCGAGAACTCGATGTCGTCCTCGGACGCCTCCAGCAGGTGCGCCGCGAGCTTCTTGGCCTTGGCGATGACCTTCTCCGCGGCCTTGACGATGGCGATGCCACCGACGACGAGCGAGCGCGAGCCGTAGGTGTCGAGGCCCTTGGGCGAGATCTGCGTGTCGCCGTGCAGGATCTCGACGTCCTCGAACGGCACGCCCAGCTGGTCGGCGACGATCTGGCTGAACGCCGTCTCGTGGCCCTGGCCGTGCGCCGAGGCGCCGGTGATGACCTCGACCTTGCCGGTGGCCAGCATGCGGATGCTGGCGGCCTCCCAGCCGCCTGCGCCGTATGCCAGCGAACCCAGCACGCGGGACGGAGCGAGGCCGCACATCTCGGTGAACGTCGAGATGCCGATGCCGAGCTGGACGGGGTCGTTGTTCTTGCGACGCTCCTCCTGCTCACGGCGCAGGCCGGCGTAGTCGAACGTCTCCATCGCCTGGTCGGTGGCCTGCTCGTAGTTGCCCGTGTCGTAGGTGAGACCCACGACGGTGGTGAACGGGAACTCCTCGTGCTTGATCCAGTTCTGCTGGCGCAGCTCCATCGGATCGCGCCCGAGCTCGACGGCCAGCTCGTCCATGATCCGCTCGACGGCGAACGTGGCCTCCGGGCGTCCGGCACCGCGGTAGGCGTCGGTCAGCGTCTTCGTCGTGAAGACGTTGGTGCACGTGAACTTGTAGGCCGGGAACTTGTAGATCGCGTTGAACATGAACGCGCCCAGGATCGGCACACCGGGGCCGACGAGGCCGAGGTAGGCGCCCATGTCGGCGAGCAGGTGGACGTCGAGGCCGGTGACCGTGCCGTCCTTCTTCGCCGTGATCGTGATGTCCTGGATCTGGTCGCGGCCGTGGTGGGCGGCGAGCAGGGACTCCGAGCGGGTCTCGGTCCACTTGATCGGCTTGCCCAGCTTCTGGGCGAGGACGACGGTGAGCATCTCCTCGGGGAGCACACCGATCTTGCCGCCGAAGCCGCCGCCCACGTCGGGGGCGATGACGCGGAGCTTGCTCTCCGGGACACCGAGAGTCACGGTCGTCATGGTGCGCAGGATGTGCGGCACCTGGGTGGCGGCCCAGAGGGTGATCTGCTCACCGGACGGGTCGCACACCGCTGAGCGGGGCTCCATGAACGCCGGGATCAGGCGCTGCTGGATGAAGCGGCGCTTGACGACGACCGAGTCGGCGTCGGCCTCCGCGGCCGCGATGGCCTCGTCGACGCTGCCGCCGGTGCCGGCCGCGCCGGCGTCGAACACCCAGGTGGCGCTCTCGTTGGTCTCCAGCTCCGGGTGCACCAGGGTGGCGCCCGGGGCGATGGCGGCCTCCATGTCGAGTACCGGCTCGAGCGGGTCGTAGTCGATCTCGACGAGGTCGGCCGCGTCGCGCGCCTCGGCGACGGTGCGGGCCACGACCACGGCCACGCCCTCACCGGCGAAGTGCACGGTCTTGACGGCGAGCAGCGGGCGCTGCGGGGCCTTCTGGTCGGGCGTGATCGGCCACGCGCAGGGCAGGCCGACGGCCTCGACACCCAGGTCGGCGGCGGTGTAGACGCCGATGACGCCGGGCGCCTGCTCGGCGGCGGACTTGTCGACACCGGTGATCGTCGCGTGCGCCAGCGGCGAGCGGACGACCGAGATGTGCAGCGTGCCGTGCGGGGTGATCGAGTCGGTGTACTTCGTCCGACCGGTGATCAGGCGCGCGTCCTCCTTGCGGGTACGCGCCTTGCCGATTTCGAGAGTGGTGGGATCGGCGGTGGTGGTCATCAGCTGCCTCCTCCGGCGACGGACGCCGTGGCCGGGGCGTCCGCGGTGGCGCCGGGCTTCATCTTCTGGGCGGCGCCCTGAACTGCACGCACGATGTTCTGGTAGCCCGTGCAGCGGCAGAGGTTGCCCTCGATGCCCTCGCGGACCTCGTGCTCGTCGGGGTCGGGGTTGTCGCCGAGCAGGTCGATCGCCTGCATGATCATGCCCGGGGTGCAGTAGCCGCACTGCAGGGCGTGGAACTCGTTGAAGGCCTCCTGCACGGGGTGCAGCTTCCCGTCGCGGGCGATGCCCTCGATGGTGGTGACCTCGGCGCCGTCGGCCTGTACGGCCAGCACCGAGCAGGACTTCACGCTCTGTCCGTTGAGGTGAACGGTGCACGCGCCGCAGTTGCTGGTGTCGCAGCCGACGAGGGTGCCGGTCTTGCCGAGCTGTTCCCTCAGGTAGTGGACCAACAACGTGCGGGGCTCGACGTCGTCGGCGTAGTTCACGCCGTCGACGGTGACCCGGACCTGTGCCATATGAGTCTCTCTCCTAGGGCCGCGACTGCTGTGTCGATGCCGCCACGCCGTTGTGGCGGCGACCACATCACACCGCTGATCATCGACGGCTGCAAGCAGTCCGTCGGGGCGGCAGCAGTCCACACCCGGGCGACTCCCCGACAGGACCCTGTCGAATCCGTGACCGCGGAACCCCATGCTCGCCCACTCCGCAGAAGCGGAAGGCGAACACCGATTTTATCAACCGTTCGGACTAACCCTGTCGGACTGTTTTCCTCGTCGCCGGGGCGGCTGTGCGAACCGGGCGCAGCGGCTCCGACGTGCGGTGGCGCCACGCGCCCCACCACAACCCCGCCCCGTAGGCCAGGTCGTCGAGGCGGCGGGCCAGCAGGTATCCCGGCAGCCGCGGCCGGACGCGCGGATCGCGGCCGCGGTGGCGCACGAAGTCCACGACGCCCTCGGCCACCGCCACCACCGCGACGGTCCGTCGGGCCCGTCGCGACACCAGGCAGGCCAGGGCCGCGACGGGCCAGTAGTGGCGCGTGACGGCGTCGGCGGTCTGGGCCACGGCCCCCACCGCGCCGAGCCCGATGAGTCGCGCTGCCGTGGCGCGGGGCCGCTGCACCCGTTGCAGTCTGCGGGAGAGCTGCTCCGCCGCGACGGCGCTCACCGCCACCGCCGCGAGCGGGCGGCCGAGCAGGACGAGCACGCCGACCGCCGCCGACCAGGGGCTCAGCACCATCGGCGGCACGGACCCGGGGTGCCGCAGCGCGAGCGGGGCCGCGCCGGTGCCGTAGAACGCCTTGCGCAGCCACCACGCGCGGGCGTCGGTGCGGTGGTCGTGTGCCACCCGGGACGACGGCTCGTAGCGCAGCCGCCAGCCCTCGGCGTGCAGGCGCAGGACCAGGTCGACGTCCTCGGCGACGTGCATGGCCTCGTCGAACCCGGCCCCCACGGCGTCGCGGCGCACCAGCAAGGCCGCGCTCGGCACGTACGCGACGCGGGAGCGGGGCACCACCAGCGCCGGATGGGGGCCGAGGTCCAGCGACGACCGGACGGCCTCGTAGGTCTGCAGCCAGCCCGGTCCGGGATCGAGCGCGACGATCCGCGGCGCCACCAGCCCGACGGCCGGGTCGGCGAACTGCGCGAGCAGGGGCTCCAGCCAGTCCTTCTCCGGGACGACGTCGGAGTCCAGGAACGCGACGAACGGCGTGGTGGCCACGGCGAGGCCGGCGTTGCGGGCGGCGGCGGGACCACGGGACGTGGCGCGCCGGACGACGATGCCTCCCGCGTTCTCCGTGACGGCACGGATCGCGGCAGGGTCGGCGGACCCGTCGTCCACGACGACGGCCCGCCCCACCACGGCCAGCAACCGCTCCAACCCGACCACCCGGTCCTTGATCGGGATCACCACGGTGACGTCGTCCCGGGTGGGCACGAGCGCGGCCGGCACCTCGACGGGGTGGGCGATGCCGGCGTCGATCAGCGTGCGGGCCAGCGTCCGCGAGGTCGCATCGGTGACGGTGAACGCGCCGCCTGCGGAGACCAGCGCCCGGGCCGCCCGGGAGAGGTGCAGCATCCGCGGCGGGGCGCCCCCCAGCAGCACCGCCCCGTCGTCGATGACGCGGGCCTGCCGCTCGAGCGCGACCCGCATGCCGTCGGGGAGGGAGGTCTCGCCCGGCCCCGCGCTCACGCCCGCCCCCCACCGCGGCGGGCGCGGTGGTGGAGGGCGGCCACGGTACGCATGCCCGGAGCCTAGGTGGCCGCAGCGTGATCATCGCGCGACGCACGTCACGGCTCAGCCCCGACCATCGCGTGCGTGCGCCCCTGACGGTCGCCGGAGCGGTCTGGCACGCTTCGCCCGTGACCAGTCCGGTGCTGCCCGACTACGGCCGACGCTCGCTGGCCGAGGTACTACCCGCGCTGCTCGGAGCACTGGGCGAGCCCGAGCCGACGTCGGAGCTGAGGATCGAACCGGTGCGGGCCGCCGCCCTGCTGCTCGTCGACGGGCTCGGCTCCGAACTGCTGCGCGCCCACGCCCACGACGCCCCGTTCCTGGCCGGCCTGACCGACGCCGGTCCGCTGACCGTCGGCTTCCCGTCGAGCACGGCCATCAGCCTGGCGTCGCTGGGCACGGGCCTGCCGCCGGGCGCGCACGGCATCCTCGGCATCTCCTTCCGGGTCTCCGACGACGAGGTGATGGACGCGCTGCGCTGGACGGTGCACGGCACGGACGAGGCCACCGACCTGCGGGAGCGGTTCCCCCCGGAGGAGGTCCAGCCGAACGCGACCGTCTTCGAGCGCGCCGCGGCCGCGGGCATCGAGGTGACCACCGTGACGCAGCGGGTGTTCCGTGGTTCGGGCCTGACCCGCGCGACCCTGCGCGGCGGGCGGTTCCGCGCCGCCGACGCCCTGGGCGACCTCGCCGCCGAGATGGTCGCGGCGGTGAGCGGTCCCGGTCGCCGGCTCTGCTACGGCTACCACGGCGACCTCGACGCCCTCGGCCACCTGCACGGCCCCGGCTCGATCCCCTGGCGCTACCAGCTCCGCCACGTCGACCGTCTGGCTTCGACGATCGCCGGCGCGCTGCCCGCCGACACCGTCCTCGTGATCACCGGTGACCATGGCATGGTCACCGTCGACCGCACCTGGGACGCCGACACCGACGACGACCTGCGCCGCGGTGTCCTGCTGCTGGGCGGGGACGCACGGTCCCGCCACGTCCACACCCGACCCGGCGCGGCCGACGACGTGCTCGCGACGTGGCGGGCGGTCCTCGGCGACGCCGCCTGGGTGGTGCCGCGCGACCAGGCGGTGGCCGACGACTGGTTCGGCCCACTGGGCCCGCACCTCGCGTCCCGGATCGGGGACGTGGTGATGGCGGCCCGCGGCACCGCCGCGGTGATCCGGTCCGAGGCCGAGCCGTACATCTCGACTCTCCCCGGCCAGCACGGCTCGCTGTCGGTGGAGGAACAGCTCGTGCCACTCCTCGTCCACCGGAGCTGATCCCGCGAGTCGGGGGCTCCGTGCGTGCGAGTCGGGGTGCGGGCTCAGGTGAGGCGGCCCCGGTCGTCGGGCTTCCAGCGGCTGAGGCGGTCGCGCAGCTCGCCGACCATGAGTCCCAGCAGGAACTCACCCTCGTCGGCGGTGGAGCCGCGGGGGTCGCCGAGCACCCCGTTGGGGCTGGCGGCGGCCACCCCGCCGCGCGTGAGTACCGGCAAAAGCTCCACCAGGGGGGCGGTGTTGCCGACCTCCACCGCGTCCAGGCGGACGACGTCGGGATCCAACGCGAGCAGGATCGACGTCTCGGTGTGACCGGCGTGGGCGTCGCCGTTCGGCACGGCGCAACCGAACCACGCGACGTCGCGGCCCTCCCGGCGCAACTGCGCGACGGCGTCGGGCACGGTCGGGAGGTTGCCGCCGTGCCCGTTGACGAACAGCAGCCGCGCCGCCCACTCCGACGCCGAGCGGCCCAGCTCCACCAGCACCATCCGCAGGGCGTCGTGGCCGATCGAGAGCGTGCCGGGGAAGCCCTGGTGCTCGCCGGACGCGCCGTAGGCCATCGGGGGCGCGAGCAGCAGCGTCGCGTCGTCGTGGGTGGCCCGCCGGGCGACGGCCGCGGCGATCCGTGCGTCGGTGTCGAGCGGCAGGTGGGGGCCGTGCTGCTCCAGCGCGCCGACGGGTACGACCACCGTCCGCAGCCCGGGCCCCTCCAGCTCGGTCCAGGTGTGCTCACCCAACCTGCTCACAGTTGCGCCCCGACCCGTGCGCCCTCGATCACCGCGGCGTGCACGCGACGCGGGGCGAGGCAGTCGCCGATCCGGTGCACGGGGACACCGCGGAGCTCGTGCCACAGCGCGTCGTCGGGCCGGGGAGGCGTCGCGCAGACGACCCAGTCGTAGCGGCTCGGCGAGGTCGACCCGACGGTGTGGTGCAGGACGTCGACGAGCACGCCGACGCGCGCGGTGACCACCATGCGGTCGGTGGTCAGCGTGATCCCGGCTGCGGCCGCGCGGCGGTGGAAGTTCTCCATGTCGAGTGTGATGCCCAGATCCTGCCCGACGACCATGCCCTGCGTCATGATCTCGACGGAGCAACCGCGCGCAGCGAGCAGCTCCGCGACCGACGTGGCCTGGTGGAAGCCCAGCTCGTCGTAGACCAGGACGCGACCGGCGGGCGCCGCACGGCCGGTCAGCACGTCGCGGACGTCGACGACGTGGTGGACTCCGGCCGCCCAGCCGGGGAGCTCGGGCACGGCACCCGTGGCGAGCACCACGACGTCAGGCGCCAGCCGTTCGACCAGGGCGGCGTCGACGTCGACGCCGGTGCGCACCTCGACCCCGAGCCGCAGGCACTCGGCCAGTGGGGCGTCGACCATGGCCGCGAGCTCGGCACGGCCGGGGGCGGTGGCGGCGAGGGCGACCTGGCCGCCGGTGGCCGGGGCGCGCTCGCACAACGTCACCCGGTGGCCGCGGGAGGCGGCGGTGGCGGCGGCCTGCAGACCGGCCGGACCGCCTCCGACGACGAGCACCCGCCGGGGTACGGACAGGGGCGGGAGCGGTACGGACTCCCGGCCCGCGCGGGGGTTCTGGGCGCACCCGAGCCAGCGGTTGAGGCCCACCCGGCCCACGCACTCCTGGTTGCAGGCCGAGCACGTCCGGATGTCGGCGGGGGCCTTGCGGGCGAAGTCGGGATCGGCGACCTGCCCGCGGACGACGCCGACGAGGTCGCAGACGCCGCCGGCGAGCGCGCGCTGCGCCTGCTCGTGGTCGCCGAACCGCCCCACCCCGATCACCGGCAGGTCGACCGCGCGCCGCAGGGCCGCCGGGATGGAGTGGGCGTAGTCGCGCGGCACGTGCATCGACGCCTCGATGAGGTGCAGCGTGGAGGTGGCGACGCCGATGGAGGTGTTGAGGTAGTCGACGTAGGGCTCGACGCGTCGGGCCGTCGCCATGGCGTCGTCGATCGTGATGCCGCCGGCCATGCCCTCGTCCCCGCACAGACGCACGCCGAGCACGCGGTCCGGGCCGATCACCGCCCGCACCGCGGCCACCACCTCCACGACGATCCGCGAAGGATCTCTGCCGTAGGCATCGGTGCGGCGGTTCGTGAGCGGGGAGAGGAACTGGCGCAGCAGCGACGCGTGCGAGCACTGCAGCTCCACCCCGTCGAACCCGCCCTCGACGCAGTGCGCGGCCGTGCGCGCGTAGCCGTCGACGATCTCGGCGATCTCGGCGACGGTGATCTCCTTGGCCACCTCGCGGAACATCGGGTCGGCCAGCGGCGAGGGCGCCCACACCGGCTGCCGCGAGTACATCCCCGACGCCTGGCCGCCGTTGTGGTTGAGCTGCGCGAGTACCGGCACGCCGTGCGCGTGGACGGCGTCGGTGAGGCGTCGGTAGCCCGGGACCGCGGCCGGGTCGTGGCCGCGGATCAGCTTCTCGTAGGGCCGGTCGGCCGGGTGCACCGAGTGCTCCTCGGTGATCACGAGCCCGGCCCCGCCCGCGGCCCGCGCGGCGTAGTAGGCGGCGTGCTGCTCTGTGGCCCGCCCGTCGACTGCGGCGTTGGTGAGGTGGGCGGTGAACACGATGCGGTTGCGCAGGACCAGCGGCCCGAGCCGGATCGGTGTGAAGAGCATCAGACCCCCCGTGCGCGCAAAACAACGCCAGGACCGTGATTTCCGCGCACGACCTCGGCCGCGGCCCGGCGGCCCTCCCGGACCGCCTCGTGCAGGGTGCGGGGGGCCACGCAGTCGCCGGCGCGGGTCAGGTGCGGGCGGGCGCGCCAGAGGGCGTCGTCGGGGAGGCGGTGGCCGCAGTCGATGACCACCGCGCACGGAACTTCCCGCCGCTCACCGGTCCAGACGTGCTCCAGCATTGCACGGCCGCCCCGCACCGCGACCAGCGACGACAGCAGCTCCCGCGTCACCCCGGCCCGGTCGAGCCGGGCCGTGGCGGGGGCGAGGTCGCCGGTGATCGACAGCTGGGTGCCGGCGACCTGGTCACGGGTGACGAGCGAGACGCCCCGGCCGGCCAGCTGCTCGGCCACCCCGACGCCGGTCCAGTCGCCGACCGGATCGTGGACGACCACCGGGCCGTCCGGGAGAACCGCCCCGGCTGCGAACTCGGCCGCAATCAGCACCGGGACGTCGGCGTCGTAGTCGCGCGACCCGGACCGGGAGCCGGTGGCCAGCAGCACGGCCGTGCCGTCGCGTTCGGCGGCGTCGAGGGCGGAGGCGTCCACCCGGACCCCGGTCTCGACCTTCACGCCGAGCCGCGTGAGCTCCCGCTCCCACCACGGGAGGAGGACACCCATCCGGCCGCGGCCCTCGACGGCGGCGGCGAGCCGCAACGCGCCGCCCAGCCGGGCCGTCCGCTCGGCCAGGCGCACCCGATGCCCGTGCAGCGCGAGCTCACGGGCGGCCTCCAGACCGGCCGGCCCGGCCCCGACGACGAGCACGTCACGGGGCGCCACCGCGGGGAACGGCGGGGTCTCCGTCTCGTGGCCCGCGTCCGGCTCGGCGTCGTCGCTCACGATCGGGTTGCGGGGGTCGCGGACGTGGGTGCTCTGGTTGGACAGGGTGGCCGGGCGGATCCGCTCGGGTGTGCCCGCGCGGACGTGCGCGACGAGGTCGGGGTCGGTGATCTGGGCGCGCGTCATCTCGACGAGGTCGCACACCCCGGCGTCGAGAGCAGCCTGCGCGGCGGAAGGGTCGACGACACTCCCCTGCAGCACGACCGCCGGCCCCCCGCGTTGATCACGGGCAGATGGTGGCGGTCGGAGATCATCGGGCGACCCTCGGGCCGACCCATCCCGGTGATCACGGGCGGATGGTGGCGGGCCGGGGCCGTCGGACGACCATCCGGCCGTGATCAACGCCGTGCGGACCGTTGCGCACAGCTCGCGGTTGAACCCGGGCTCCGTGTGCAGGTCGGGGCGGGTGGTGTGGGTGGTCAGGCCGGAGCCCCGCACGACCGTCACCAGGTCGACGCCCGGGACATCGGGCAGCTGTCCGGGAGTGATCCCCGCCCACGGTGCGAGCTCGTCGCAGCACAGCCGCAGCGCCAGGACGCGGTCCTCGCCCAGCGCGGCCCGGACGGCCACGAGGACCTCGCGCAGGAGCAGCGGGCGGTCGCGGCCGTAGGCGTCGTCGCGGTGGTTCGTGAGGCCGGAGAGGAACTGCCGCAGCAGGGAGTGCTGCCCGGCGTCGATCTCCACGCCGTCGAGGTCCGCCGACACCGCGAGCGCCGTGGCGGAGGCGAACCCGGCCACCAGCGCGTCGATCTCGACCTGCTCCATCACCTGCGGCACCTCGCGCGACACCACGTCCGCGATCCGCGACGCGCCCCACAACGCCCGCTGCGAGTACGCCGAGCTGCCCTGTGATCCGGCGTGCCCGAGCCCGGCGAGCACCAGCGCGGGACGGCACGCATCCCGGACCGCGGACCATCCGGAAGCGCAGTCGGCTGCCCGCGGGGCACGTTCGTAGGGCCGGTCGGAGTCGTGCACCGACGCCGTCTCGGTGACGATCACGCCGCACCCGCCCGCGGCCCGACGTGCGTAGTAGGCGACGTGGCGGTCGGAGATCTCCCGGCGCCGGGCGAGGTTGGTGGGGTGGGGCCCGAAGACCACCCGAGAGGGAGCAGTCCGGGAGCCCACCCGGACCGGCCCCGCGAGCGCCCCCACGTCAGCGATCAAGGCCCCGATGTCGCCTGTGGATCTCCACGGACGACATCGGGGCCTTGATCAGCGTTTCGGGACCGGCGTCAGGCCCGCGCGGCCGCGGGGCTCAGGCGCGTGTCCGCCTCGGCTGCCACCAGCGGGCTGGTCTCGCATGCCTTGTCGGGCCGGGTGGTGAGCTGCAGCATCACCGGCGCCTTCGGCGTGCGGGAGTTCCGCGGGGCCGAACGCGAGTGGTTCACGTCCGACTTCGGCACCGTCAGGTCGGCGTCGCGGGCCGCCAGGGCCTGCTCACCGAAGCCGCGCACGCACTCCGGGTCGGGCCCGTCGAGCGGGAGGCCGGTGAAGAACTTGGCCGCCATGCACCCGCCCTGGCACGAGTCGTAGTGCATGCAGGAGGCGCAGGCGCCACCGGTCTGCGGCTGGCGCAGCTCGGTGAACAGCTCCGAGTGCTCCCAGATCTCCTTGAACCCACCGGGCGAGCGCAGGTTGCCGGCCAGGAAGTTCTCGTGGATCGCGAACGGACAGGCATAGACGTCGCCGACCGGGTCGATCAGGCACACCACGCGACCCGCGCCGCACAGGTTCAGCCCCGGCAGGGCCTCGCCGAACGCCGACAGGTGGAAGAACGAGTCCCCCGTGAGCACCTGATCCCCGCGAGCGACGAGCCAGTCGTACATCTGCTTCTGCTGCGACGGGAGCGGGTGCAGCTCGTCCCAGACGTCCGCGCCGCGGCCCGACGGGCGCAGCCGCGTGATGCGTAGCTGGGCGTTGTACTTGTCGGCGATGGACTTGAACTCGTCGAGCTGGTCGACGTTCTGACGGGTCATGACGACGGAGATCTTCGGCTGCCCGAAACCCGCCTCGGCGAGGTTCTCGAGCGCGCGGATGGCGGTGTCGTACGAGCCGGGGCCGCGCACGTGGTCGTTCACCGCGGCGGTGGCGCCGTCGAGGGAGATCTGGACGTCGACGTAGTCGGTGCGCGCGAGCTGCGCGGAGCGCTTCTTGTCGAGCTTGATGCCGTTCGTGGAGAACTTGACCCCGACGTTGTGGTCGATCGAGTAGTCGAGCAGCTCCCAGAAGTCCGGCCGCACCGTGGGCTCACCGCCGCCGATGTTGATGTAGAAGACCTGCATCCGCTGCAACTCGTCGATCACGGCCTTGGCCTCGGCCGTGGAGAGCTCGTTGGGATCACGCCGGCCCGACGACGACAGGCAGTGCACGCACGCCAGGTTGCAGGCGTAGGTGAGCTCCCACGTCAGGCAGATCGGGGAGTTGAGGCCGTACTGGAAGTGGTCGACCAGCTTCACTGCGTCTCCCTCGCGAGGATGGTTCCGTTGGCCGCCAGGCCGGCAAGGGCCTTCAGGTAGGCGGGGCGCTGGGCTTCCTCGACGCCGGCGGCTTCGATCGCCGCGTGGACGTCGGGATGGTTCTCGAGACCGGAGACGACCGCGACGAGCTCGGGCGTCTTCAGGAACGACAGCTTGCGGGTGCCGAAGTGGTAGACGAGGGCACCGAAGGGCTCGGGGCGCAGCGCCACGCTCGGGCTGCACCGGTAGGGCAGCCCGGGGTCGAACGCCGGGCCTGCGGAGTCCGCAGACCCGGCGCCGGCATCCGCCACGGTGCTAGTAGACACCGCACATGCCGTCGATCGAGACCTCTTCGACGAGAGTCTCCTCGACCACGGGCTCCTCGGGGGCGGACTGGGCGTCACTGATGGGGGCCATGGGCAGCTCCAGACGTCGTGGGTAACGGGCGTCACGGACGCTAATTGGCACCGGGTGCCAAAGACAAGAGCCGACGGGTGTAGCCGTCCGATCGGAGGGGCCGCGCGCAACACTGTGCGGGTGACCGAGCCCCTCCTGCATCTGATCTCGCCCGGCGACTGGCGGGGCGACCTCGCCGAGGGCGCCGTCATCCCGCCGTCGCTGCACGAGGAGGGGTTCATCCACCTCTCCACCGCCGAACAGGTGGCCCTTCCCGCGACCCGGCTCTTCCACGGCCGCCAGGACGTCGCGTTGCTGGTCTTCGACCCGGACCGCATCGACGTGCCCATCAAGTGGGAACCGGGCGTGCCCGGCGACCCCGGGTCGATGCGCTTCCCGCACGCCTACGGCAAGCTGCCGACGGGGGCGGTCCTGGGTGTGCTGCCCTACCGGCCACGCCCGGACGGCGCGTTCGACGCCCCCTCCGTGCCCGTACTCGACACCGCAGGCCGGTGCACCCTTGCCGTTCCGTCGCTGCTGCGCCGCGTGGCGACGTCGGAGGTGCCGGTGACGGGTGGGGTCGCCGTCCTGACCGATCCCGTCCCGAAGTCCCACCAGCACAACCAGCTCCTCATCGACGGTGAGGTGGACGCGGCCACCCTCGCCGACGACGCCGACCGGGTGCTCGGCGACGCGGGCCTGGCTCACCGCAAGGCCCTGCTGACCGGCGAGCACCTCGTCCCGACGGTGACCGGGCTGCGCGCGCTCGGCTGGGAGGTCGAGGAACTCACCGTGATGGCCGCCCGACCGGGCGGTCCGCTGAACCCGTTCGTCGGGCAGACCGACATCGAGGACATGCAGCCCTTCTGGGGCGAGACCTGGTGCCGGCTCATCCCCGGCATCGACGACGAGACGCTCCGGCAGCTCAACGACCGCTACGAGCTGGAGGACGAGGAGGCCGTCGACACGCGCCTGCTGTCGGTCCGCGACGACCTCGGCGACGTGATCGCCGGCTGCGTCCTCAAGATCGACGGGGCCACGGCGATGATCGACGCCGTCGAGACGCTGCCCGACCACCGGGGCCGCGGGCACGGGAACGCGCTGGTGGCACAAGCCCTCGCGCTGGCCGGCCGGGCCGGCTGCGATCTGGCGACGCTGGAGGCCGACGCCGCCGAGTGGCCCCGCCACTGGTACGGCCGGCACGGCTTCACCGAGGTCGCGCGGACGTGGAGCGCCCAACGCCGATGAACACAGCGCCGGTGACCCGGCTGCACCCTCCGTCGTTCCCCGTCGACACCTGCCCGATCGGACGGTCTACCCCCCGTCCCCGTGACGGTCTTTCCGTTTACCGGCCCGCAACACCCCTAGCGTCCAGGGCGACCACCCCCCTGCACCAGAAAGGGCTGCCATGCAGGTCGAAGAGATGCTTCCGCAGTTCCCGATCAAGGAGTTCCACCCGTTCCCCCGGGCGCTGATGGGCCCGGGAGCACACGAGCTGATCGGTCCGGAGGCCCTCAAGCTGGGCTTCAAGAAGACGCTGGTCATGACGTCGGGCCTGCGCGGCTCCGACATCGTGCACAAGATCGTCGAGTCGATGAAGTACCACGGCCTCGAGGTGGTGCTCTACGACAAGGTCGAGTCCAACCCCAAGGACTACAACGTCATGGACGCTGTGGGCCTGTACCAGCAGAACAACTGCGACAGCTTCGTCTCCATCGGCGGCGGCTCCTCGCACGACGCCTGTAAGGGCGCCCGCGTCTCGGTGGCCCACGACGGCCGTAACGTCAACGAGTTCGAGGGCTTCAACAAGTCCGAGAACCCGAAGAACCCGCCGCACATCGCGGTCTCCACCACGGCCGGTACCGGCTCGGAGACCTCGTGGGCGTACGTCATCACCGACACGACGACGGACCCCAAGAACCCCCACAAGTACGTGGCGTTCGACGACGCCAGCGTCGCCACGCTGGCCATCGACGACCCGGTGCTCTACTACAGCTGCCCGATCGACTACACCGCACAGTGTGGTTTCGACGTGCTGGCCCACGCCTCCGAGCCCTACGTCTCGCGGATCAACTTCGACCCGTCGCTCGGCAACGCGCTGCACGCGATCAAGCTGACCGCGGCCAGCCTGCGTGAGGCCGTGTGGAACCCGCAGTCCTACGAGGGCCGCGCGGGCATGATGAACGCGCAGTACATCGCCGCCCAGGCGTTCAACTCCGGTGGTCTCGGCATCATCCACTCGATCTCCCACGCGGTGTCGGCGTTCTACGACACCCACCACGGCCTCAACAACGCCGTCGCGCTGCCGCGCGTGTGGGCGTTCAACATGCCGGTGCACTACAAGCGCTTCTCCGAGATCGCCACCGCGATGGGCATCGACACCCACGGGATGACCGACGTCCAGGGTGCGGAGGCCGCGCTGGCCGCGTCCATCCGGCTGCTGCGCGACGTGGGCATCCCGGAGCGCTTCGTCGACGTCAAGCAGGACTCGTACTCGAAGAACCGGCTGGGCCAGGGCCCGACCGAGTTCTACAAGGGCCAGGGCATCATCAAGGGTGACGCGGCGGACGTCGACCGCATCACCAACCACGTCCTCGGCGACGCCTGCACCCCGGGCAACCCGAAGGAGTGCACGTTCGAGACCGTGCGCCCCGTGGTCGACCACTGCATGAACGGCGACCTGGACGACCTGCTGACCTGAGTCAGAGCGCTTAACCTGAGGGGCGTCGGCCACGTGGTCGGCGCCCCTCAGCCCGCACGGGTAATGAGGAACGGAGCAGCATGTCGCAGTTCGAATCGGTCGATGACGTCATCACCTCGCTCACCGAGCAGGGATACATCGCCGACACCCGCCTCGCCACCACCGTCTTCCTGACCACCCGGCTGGACAAGCCGCTCCTCATCGAGGGCCCGGCCGGCGTCGGCAAGACCGAGCTCGCGAAGGCCCTCGCGCTCGCCACGGGCCGACGGCTGCTGCGCCTGCAGTGCTACGAGGGCCAGGACGAGACCAAGGCCCTCTACGAGTGGGACTACGGCAAGCAGCTGCTCTACACCCAGATCCTTCGCGAGAAGATCGGCCAGGTCGTCGCGGACGCGCCGGACCTGGAGTCCGCGGTCGACCGCATCGGCGCGCAGGAGAGCGTGTTCTTCTCGGAGCGCTTCCTGGCCGCCCGCCCGCTGCTGGAGTCGATCCGCTCACCCGAGCCCGTCGTGCTGCTGATCGACGAGGTCGACCGCGCCGACGAGGCACTCGAGGCCGTGCTGCTGGAGACACTCGCCGAGTGGCAGGTCTCCGTGCCCGAGGTGGGCACGTTCACCACCAAGACCCCGCCCTACGTCGTCCTGACCAGCAACAACACGCGCGACCTCTCTGCCGCGCTCAAGCGTCGCTGCCTGCACCTGTTCCTGGACTACCCCACGGCCGAGCGCGAGCTGGAGATCGTCCGCAGCAAGGACACCGGGCTGCCCGACGCCCTGGCCCAGCAGCTGGTGGGCATCGTGCGCGGGCTGCGCGAGCTGGAGCTGCGCAAGTCGCCGTCGATCTCCGAGACGATCGACTGGGCGCGCACGCTCGCCGTCCTGGGGGTGCAGGAGCTCACCGCCACGATCCTGTCCGACACCGCGTCCGTCGTCGTGAAGTACGACAAGGACGTGCGCAAGGCGATCGGAGCGCTGCCGCGACTGGTCGACCCGAACGCCACGGTCCCCGAGGCGAAGGGGCACGGCCACGGGCACGGCGGTCACGGCGGTCACGACGACCACCAGCCCGAGCCCACGCGCAGCGCTCCCGTCGCCGATGAGGACGAGGACGACGAGGTCGACGGCCGCGCCGTCCGCGCCGCCAAGGACACCCCCGGCCGCTTCGGCCACACCTACGGGAGCAACCCGCTCGGCGGCGACGGCGGGGCCAAGCCGATCACGCCCCCCAAGGTCCCGGCGGAACGCGGCACCCGCAGCTTCGGCGCCGGCCTCGGCCGCAAGCGCGCGCTGTAGCCGTGGAGAACGCACTGCACCGGTTCGTCCGGCTGCTGCGGCTGCGCGGCGTCCGCATCTCGATTCCCGAGGCGCTCGACGCCATGGCGTGCGCCACCCAACCCGGCATGCTGCGCTCCAAGGAGCAGCTCCGTGCTGCGCTGCGGGTCGCGCTGGTCAAGGACCGGCGCGACGAGGAGATCTTCGACGAGATCTTCGACCAGTTCTTCGCGCTGGTGAAGGTGGGCCCCACCGACTCCGGCCACGGCCACGGCCACGGCCACGAGGAGCTGTCCGACGACGGCGCGCTCGAGTCGTTCACGCTCAGCGAGGAGCCCAGCGACACCCCGCAGCAGGGCCACGAGCACGGCAAGCCCGTCGACATCCGCGACTTCTTCGATCCCGACGACCTGGCGCAGCAGTACAACCTGCACCAGGAGGCCAACAAGATCGACCTGGCCGCCATGACCGACGAGATCGTGATCTCGAAGGACAGCCAGGGCATCCAGGGCGAGGGCAACCGCGTCCAGATCGAGACCGACAGCCTGCACAACGCCGGCATGCCCGGCGACATCTCCCAGCAGCAGGGCACGAAGGTCGACGCCGACCTGTCCGTCGCGCAGCAGGAGATGCTGCTGGGCTGGCTCAACGACGCCGAGGGCGAGTCGCAGGAGGGCACCGAGGACGACGCCGCCGCGCTGCGCCGCCGCATGACCGGGGTGCTCGCCGGCCTCCCCGAAGCGTTGAAGAAGCACCTCGAGGCGCTGATGGCGCTGGAACACAAGGTCGTCGAGGGCGTCGAGAACGAGAAGATCCGGGAGGTCGACCGGGTCGGTGAGCACGAGCGCATGGAGCTGGAGGAGTCGCTGCGGCGCCTCGCCCACACCCTGCACGGCGGGCTGACCCACAAGCGCAAGGTCTCCAGCCGCGGCCGGATCGACTCGGGCCGCACGATGCGCAAGAACATGCGGTTCGACGGCATCCCGTTCGCCCCGATCACCGTGACGCGTTCCGAGGACAAGCCGCGGCTGATCATCCTGGCCGACGTCTCCCTGTCGGTGCGGGCCACCGCCCGGTTCACCCTGCACCTGGTGCACGGGTTGCAGAGCCTGTTCGGGCAGGTCCGTACGTTCGCGTTCGTGTCCGACCTGACCGAGGTCACCGACCTGTTCGAGGACCACCCCGTGGAGCAGGCGCTCGGGCTGATCTTCGGCGGCGACGTCCTCGACGTGGACGCGAACTCCGACTACGGCAAGGCGTTCGGTGCCTTCCACGAGGACTTCAGCTCGGCGGTCAACCGCCGTTCCACCGTCATCATCCTGGGTGACGGGCGGGGCAACGGGAACGATCCGAACCTGGAGGCGTTCGGCGAGATCACCCGCCGCGCACGGGAGACGATCTGGCTGACACCCGAGCCGCGGTACTCGTGGGGCCTGGGCGGCTGCGACCTGCCCGACTACGCCGAGTACTGCTCCCGGGTGCGCGTCGTCCGGGACCTGACGGGTCTGGAGACCGCCGCGCAGGAGATGGCGACGGAGCTGGTCGGCCGCTGACGCGGCCCCAACTGGATCACCCGTTCGGCCGAGTCAGGTCGCTGCGGCCCCCGTCGATGAGAGAGGTGACGGCAGCGCAACGCGCGCCTAGCGTGGGGCAGATGGTGACCACCGCGCCGCCCCGCCTGACCCTCGGCCCCGACGGCCGGCTGCGCCACCGCATCCGCGCGAGCGAGATCAGCAACGACCTGGCCGGATGGATCGCCGACGACCTCGTGGCCCCCGGCCTCATCGAGCCGGGCGCGTTCGAGCGCACGTTCGTGTCCGTGATCGCGTCGGTCGACCCGGAGTGGACGGCGTTCTACCGCAACACCCTCGACGAGCTCGCGGCCGGCGGCACCCCGGGCGGCACCAACGCCGGCATGGCCCCCGTGCACGACCGGGCGGCCGACCTGGCGGTCGGGACCGTTGCGGAGCTGGGATGCTGCTTCGGGTTCCTGTCGTTGCGGCTGGCCGCCGACGGTCACCCCGTCACGGCCGTCGACCTCTCGACGGGCACCGTGCGGCTGCTCGGCCGCGTCGCCCCCGCGCTGGGCCTGGACCTCGACGCGGTGGCCGGTGACGCCACCGCGGTGCCGCTGGCCGACGGCAGCGCCGACACCGTGTTCGCCGTGCACCTGCTGGAGCACCTGCCCCGCGGCGTCGACCGGCTCGTGCTGGCGGAGATGCTGCGCGTCGCCCGCCGCCGCGTGGTGGTGGCCGTGCCGTACGAGGACGAGCCCGACCAGGCCTGGGGCCACGTCCGCACGTTCGACGCCGCCGACCTCACGGAGCTGGGGGCGGGCACCGGCCGGAGCTTCGAGGTCACCGAGCACCACGGCGGCTGGCTGGTGATCGACGTCGAGGAGTGATCACCGCGTGCATCACGAGCTCCAACGGGCCGCGGTCGAAACGTCGCAACCACGCCGTCGCCGCGAGCGGCTGATCAGGGCCGGCCGGCCACCGGCGCTGGGTCCCCGTCCGGGGCCGCGTGCAGCGCCAGCGCCGTACCGCCGCCCGCGACGGCGAGCACCAGGGCCGCGGCGGCAAGCACCGCCGGCCGCCGGCTGCGCTCGGGTCTGCGGTGGCGTCCCACACGGCGGGGCTCACGCTCCGGGGTCAGCAGTCTCGCGACGACGGCCGCCTCCGGCCGCGCTGCCGGGTCGTCGGACGTCATGGCCTGCAGCAGCAGGGTCAAGCCTCCCGGGAGTCCCTCGGGCACGACGGGACGACGGTGCAGGCGCGCGGTGGCCGATTCGACGGCCAGGCCCGGGTACTCACGCCGCCCCGTCAGCGCCTCCAGCAGCACGAGCCCGAGCGCGTAGACGTCGGCGGGCGGCCCGACGTCCTCGCCGCGGGCCTGCTCCGGCGCGAGGTAGGCGGCGGTGCCGACCACGCAGCCCGCCTCGGTGGACGCGGTGCCGTCGGCCGACCGGGAGATGCCGAAGTCCGCCAGCCGGGCCCGCGTGCCGTCGCCGAGCAGGACGTTGGCCGGCTTGATGTCGCGGTGGACGATGCCGCTCTCGTGCACGTGCCCCAGCGCGTCGGCCAGGTCGCCCCCGATCCGCAGCACGGTGGCCACGGGCAGCGGACCGTCCTTGATCCGCTCCGCCAGCGTCGGTCCCTCGACGAGGTCGGTGACGACGTACGGGCGGCCGTGCTCGCTGCCTGCGTCGTGCAGACCGACGAGGCCGGGATGGTCGAGCTGCGAGAGCGCGCGGACCTCCTGCCGTTGCTGGCGGAGGTCGGCGGCAGTGGAGCCCGGGTGGAACATCTTGACGGCCACCGGCTCGCCGCCGTGGCGGTCACGGCCGCGGCGCACCACGGCCGAGGAGCCGACACCGATCACGGGCCCGAGTTCGTACCGCCCGGCCACCGCGTGATCGTCCGGCTCGGACTTGGCGTGCTCGCCCGGGGTCACTCCATCCCGTTCCCCCATCCGGGGCGTTTCATGCATGATCGGCGCAACCGGAGGACGATGAGTTCCGGGATGGGGTGCAGTCTACCGTCCATGACGACGAGCACAGGAACGTACGCGCAGGTCAACGGCCTGAACATGTACTACGAGGTACATGGCGAGGGCCGCCCGATCGTGCTGCTGCACGGCGGGGTGCTGACGATCGACCTGTCGTTCGCGGCGCTGATCCCCGCACTCGCGGCCGACCGGCAGGTGATCGCGGTCGAGATGCAGGGGCACGGTCGCACGGCCGACATCGAACGGGCCATCACCGTCGAGAACCTCTCCGACGACGTCGCGGGCCTGCTGGACCACCTCGGGATCGAGCGAGCGGACCTGTTCGGCTTCAGCCTCGGCGGGCTGACCGCGACCCAGACGGCGATCCGGCATCCCGGACGCGTCGACCGCCTGGTGGCCGCGTCGGTGCACTTCCGGCCCGACGGCTACCACCGGGAGATCTGGGACCCCGCCCTCCACGCGGGCTCGACGCGGATGCCCGGCCCGGCCGACTTCGCCGAGATGCAGCGGACCTACGAGCGCATCGCCCCCGACCCCGGCCACTTCGGCGCGTTCATGGCGAAGACCTCGGGCGCGGCCATGGCGTTCCAGGGCTGGTCGGACGACGAACTGCGCGCGATCAGCGCCCCGACCCTGGTGCTGGTCGGCGACCACGACTTCGTCCGCCTGGAGCACGCCGCCGGGATGCACGAGCTGATCCCGGGGTCGCAGCTCGCCGTGTTGCCCGACTGCAAGCACATGGCGGTGACGGGGCGGGTGGCCGAGCTGGCCCCGATGCTGCGGCGGTTCCTGACCCGCGCGGCCTGAACGACGAACGGCATTCTCGTCGGTACCTGTCCGACGAGAATGCCGTTCGTCTGTGGGGATCAGCCCTGCGCGGTCGTCAGGGCTCGCTTGGTCAGGATCCTGGCCAGGTGCTGGCGGTAGGCCTTCGTCCCCGCCAGGTCGGCGGGCGGGTCGGTGCCCTTCGCCGCCAGCGCGGCAGCGTCGTCGATGCTCCCGCCGCTCGCCAGCGCCGCTTCGGTGGCACTCGCCCGCAGCGGGGTCTGGCCCATGTTGACCAGCCCGACCCGGCCGTCGACGACGGCGACGCCGACGATGGCCCAGTCGTTGGCGCGGCGGGTGAACTTCTCGTACGCCCACCCCGCCGTACCCGTGCGGGGCACGCGGATCTCCACGACCAGCTCGTCGGGCTCCATCACCGTGGAGAAGACGCCGGTGTAGAACTCCGTGATCGGCACCTGCCGCTCACCGCGCGGGCCGCGCAGCACGACGGTGCCGCCCAGGGCCAGCACGGCGGCGGGCAGGTCGGACGCCGGGTCGGCGTGGGCGAGCGAACCGCCGATGGTGCCGCGGTGGCGCACCTGCGGGTCGCCGACCGTGCGGGCGACGGCCCCGAGCAGCGGCACCTCCGCCGCGATCTCGGCCGACACCTCGAGGTCGTGGTGGCGCGACCCCGCGCCGATGGCGACCTCGTCGCCCTCGACGCGGATGTAGCGCAGCTCCGCCAGCTTGCCGATGTCGATCACCAGCTCGGGGGCGGCGAGGCGCAGCTTCATCACCGGCAGCAGCGAGTGGCCGCCGGCGAGGACCTTCGCGTCCTCGCCGTGCTCGGCGAGCAGGGCCAGCGCGCCGTCGACGGTGTCGGGGCGCTCGTAGTCGAATCCGACGGGGATCATGCGTCACTCCCATCGACGGAATTGCCGGTGGAGAAGCCCGGGGCGGCTTCGACGCCGCCCGAGGGGGCCGTCTCGGCGTGCCCGCCGAGGTTCTGGACGACGTCCGGATCCTGTCCCGACGCGGCGAGCACCGAACGCACGATGTTGTGGTAGCCGGTGCAGCGGCAGAGGTTGCCCTCCAGCCCCTCGCGGACCTCCCGCTCGGTGGGCGTCGGGTTCTCCTGCAGCAGGCTGACGGTGGCCATCACCATGCCCGGCGTGCAGAAGCCGCACTGCAGGCCGTGCTCGGCGCGGAACGCCGCGGCCACGGGGTGCAGGTGCTCGCCGTCGGGCGAGAGGCCCTCCATGGTGGTGACCTCCTGCGCGTCGGCCTGCACCGCGAGCAGCGTGCAGGACTTCACGGACTCGCCGTCGAGCAGGACGGTGCATGCACCGCAGGACGTGGTGTCGCAGCCGATGTTGGTGGCCTTGAGCCCGACCGTGTCGCGCAGGTAGTGCGCGAGCAGCAGCCGGGGCTCGACGTCGGCGTCGGTCGCCGCGCCGTTGACCGTGATCTGGACCTTGGTCACGAAGAACTCCTAGCGGCTTCGATGGCCTCCCAGACCCTCAGGGGAGAAGCCGGCATGTCGATGTGGCGCACCCCGAGGTGCGAGACGGCGTCGATCACCGCGCTCTGCACGGCGGGGGTGGCGCCGATGGTGCCCGCCTCGCCGATCCCCTTGACCCCCAACGGGTTCAGGTGCGTCGGCGTGGCCATGTCGAGCAGCGTGAAGCTGGGCAGCTCGGCCGCGGACGGGAAGCCGTAGTCGGCGAACGTGGCCGTCAGCGGGTTGCCGTCCTCGTCGTAGACGACCTCCTCGAGCAGGGCCTGCGAGATGCCCTGCGCGATGCCGCCGTGCCGCTGACCCTCGCAGAGCAGGGGGTTGAGCACGGGGCCCGCGTCGTCCACGGTGATGATCTTGTCGACGACGGCCTTGCCGGACTCGGTGTCCAGCTCGACGACGGCGACGTGCGCGCCGAACGGGAAGGTGGGGGCGCCGGAGTCGAACACGGAGTCGACCTTCAGCTCCTCCTTTCCCGCCAGCTCCGCCAACGTCACACCCTTGTCGGTGCCCTTGACCCCGACGCGCCCCTCGACGACCTCCAGGTCGTCGACGTTCGCCTCGAGCAGGTCGGCCGCCCGCTGTTTGGCCAGCTCCACGAGCTCACCCGCGGCCTGGTAGACGGCCACGCCGCCGGTCTGCAGGCTGCGGGAGCCCATCGTGCCGCTGCCGCGGGGGATGAGGTCGGTGTCGCCGTGCTTGACGGTGATCTTCCCGATCGGGATGCCGAGGTGCTCGTTGGCGAGCATCGCCCAGGCCGTGGCGTGCCCCTGGCCGTGCGGCGACGTGCCGGTGAGCACGGTGACCGTGCCGTCGGGGTGCACCTGCACCGACGCGTCCTCGGAGAACGCGCCGCCGCCGGTGATCTCGACGAACACCGAGACGCCGATGCCGAGCTGCACGACCTCGCCGGCCTCGCGGCGGCGCTTCTGCTCCGCGCGCAGTCCGGTGTAGCCCGAGGCGTCCAGGACCATGTCCAGGGCCTTCTCGTACTCACCGCTGTCGTAGGGCGCCCCGCCCTGGGTGGTGAACGGGAACTGGTCGGGCTGGATCAGGTTGCGACGGCGCACCTCGGCGGCGTCCATGCCGATCTCGAGGGCGAACATGTCCATGGCCCGCTCGATGGCCGCGGTGGCCTCCGGGCGGCCCGCACCGCGGTAGGCCGCGATGGAGGTGGTGTTGGTGACCAGGATGCGCGCGCGGGACTCGACCTTGGGGATGTCGTAGACGCCGGGGGCCATCATCCGGGTGAACATCGGCAGGACCGCGCCGAGGCGCGGGTAGGCGCCGGCGTCCTGCAGCACGTCGAGGCGGTAGGCGAGCACCTTGCCGTCCCTGGTGCCACCGATGGTGAAGGTCTGCAGCTGGGCGCGGCCCTGCACCATCCCGGTCATGTTCTCCGAGCGGCTCTCGTTCCACCGCACCGCCCGGCCGGTGTGCTTCGCGAACCACGCGACGAGGGCGAACTCCGGATCGGCGCCGATCTTCGCGCCGAACCCGCCGCCGACGTCCGGGGTGATGACGTGGACGAGGCCGGCGTCGACACCGAGCCAGCCTGCGACCTCGGCCTTGGCGCCCTGCGCGGCCTGGGTCGAGCACCAGAGCGTGACGCGGCCGTCGTCGCCCCAGACGGCGCTCGCGGCGCGCGTCTCGAGGGAGGCCGCGGCGACGCGCTGGTTGACGATCTCCTTCGTGACGACCACGTCGCAGCCGTCGAAGAGGCTCTCGTCGAACGCGTCGTCGAGCCCCATGCCGTTGGACGTGTTGGTGCCGGCGTCCTCGAACAGCAGCACCTCGTCCGAGGCGGCGGCCCGCAGGTCGATGACGGCAGGGAGCGGGTCGTAGTCGATCTCGACGAGATCGGCGGCGTCCTGGCCCTGGTAGGCCTCCTCGGTGAGCACGGCGACGACCGGCTCCCCGACGAAGCGCACCCTGTCGGCGGCCAGCCACGACCGGACCATGTTCTTGTCGGCCCCGGGGAACAGCAACGCCGCAGGGAGGTCGATGTCGGCGCCGGTGATCACCGCGGCCACGCCGGGGGCCTTGCGGGCCTCCTCGACGTCGATCGCGGTGATGCGCGCGTGCGCGAGCGGGGATCGCACGAGCGTCAGGTGCAGGGCACCCGTGAGTCGCTCGTCGATCAGGTCGTCGGTGTAGGTGGCGCCGCGGGAGAGGAACTGCGGATCCTCGGTGCGGACCACTCGTGTGCCCATGATGCTCATCACTCGGAAGAGTAGCTGCCGAATCCTCCGGTTGCGCCTTCAACCACGTTGCGTCAAGGACACGTGACGGGCTGCCCCCACCACGGGCGCACGGCCCACAGCGGCGACACCGGCCCGTGTCCGGCGCCGAGCGGGTAGGAGTGCCGGACGGCCTCCACGATGTAGCGCTTGCCCAGCGCGACCGCGTCGGGCACGGACATCCCCCGCGCGAGGCCGGAGCAGATGGCCGAGGCCAGGTTGTCGCCGCTGCCGTGGGTGTCGCCGGTGTCGAAGCGCGGGCCGGGCAGCTCGGTGAACGTGTGGCCGTCGTAGAGCAGGTCCACGCAGCCGTCGAGGTCCTCGGCGAGGTGCCCGCCCTTCACCAGCACGAACCGCGGGCCGAGCCCGAACAGGACCTTCGCGGCCTCGTACTGGGCCTCGCGGTCGTGCACGTCGATGCCCACCAGCAGGCGCACCTCGTCGAGGTTGGGGGTGACGAGCGTGGCTCGCGGGAACAGCAGCGACCGGTAGGCGTCCAGCGCCTCGTCGGCGAGCAGCTTGTCGCCGTTCATCGACGCCGCGACGGGATCGACCACGAACGGGGTGGGGCCGTCGGCGCCGATGCCCACGCGGTCGCAGGCCCCGACGATCGCGCGGATGATCTCGGAGTTCGCCAGCATGCCGGTCTTCACGGCGTCGAGGCCGATGTCGGTGGCGACGGACTCGATCTGCGCGGCCACCGTCTCCGGCGGGAGCGTGTGCACGCCGGTGACGCCGAGCGTGTTCTGGACGGTGACGGCGGTGACGGCCACGCAGCCGTGCACGCCGCACGCCGCCATGGCGCGCAGGTCGGCGGCCACGCCGGCCCCTCCGCCCGAGTCGGTTCCGGCGATCGTCATCACCCGCGGCGGGGTGACGCCCACGGTGCGTTCCACACGTCGACCGTAACCCGTGTTGGATGGAGGCATGCCATTGGAAGGTGAGTACGAGATCAGCCCCGTGGGCTGGGTCCGTGACCAGACCGAGAAGATCTTCGAGACCGGCACGACGAAGAGCGTCGACATCACCGGGCGTTCGGTGATCCTGCTGACCACCCGGGGCGTCAAGTCCGGCAAGCTGCGCAAGGTGCCGCTGATGCGCGTCGAGCACGAGGGCAAGTACGCCATCGTGGCGTCGCTGGGCGGGGCCCCCAAGCACCCCGTCTGGTACTACAACGTGAAGGCCGAGCCGCACGTCGAGCTGCAGGACGACACCACCACCAAGGACTACACGGCCCGCGAGGTCACCGGCGACGAGAAGGCCGTCTGGTGGGACCGCGCGGTGGCGGCGTACTCCGACTACGCCGACTACCAGAAGAAGACCGACCGCGAGATCCCGGTCTTCGTGCTGGAGCCGTTCGAGGCCTGATCCCGAGGCGAAACGGGCGGCCTCGGATCGCCCGTTTCGCCCCGAGCCGTCAGGGGTGCGTGCCACACTTCTCTCCGACACCGGCCGCGACCGACGAGGAGGTCCGATGACGATTCAGCCCGTGGCGCCACCGCACCTGCTCACCGTGGCCGAGTACCTGGAGATCGGGGAGATCGAGCTCGGCTACAGCGAGCTCGTCGAAGGGCGGCTGCTGATGTCCCCGGGTCCGGTGGCCGATCACAACCACGCCGAGCTCGAAATGGCCTACCAGCTCCGGCACCGATCACGTCCATAAGTGCGGTGAGTACGCCGACGCCGGCATCCCGCGCTACTGGATCGTCGACCTCAGCGAGCCGGTGTCGCTGCTCGCCTGCCACCTCGCCGGGGAATTCGGATATGCCGACTCCGGCGCGGCAACCGGAACCTTCACGACCACCGCGCCCTTCCCCCTCGAACTCGATCTCGACGCGCTGCTCTAAGCGTCCACGAGCGCGCGGATCGGCGGCACCCGCCCGGCCCGGGCCGCCGGTGCCACGGCGGCCAGCACCGCCACCAGCACCACGCCGGCCACCAGGGCGAGCAGCGTGCCGACGGGCACGACCAGCCCGTCGAGGCCCAGCACCTGCACCCCGATCAGCCCGTAGACGCCGCCGAGCACCGCTCCCACCAGCGCCGCACCCGCGCCGCTGAGCGCAGCCTCCCACGCCACCATGGCCCGCACCCCGGATCGGGTGAGGCCCACCGCACGCAACAGGCCGGTCTCGCGGGTGCGCTCGGCCACCGACAGCGCGAGGGTCACCCCCACGCCGACCACGGCCACCAGCGCCGTCATCCCGACCAGGCCGAGCCCGACGAGCGCGACCGTGTCGATGGTCGACTCCAGCTGTGCCCGGGCGTCCGCGGCATAGCGCACGAGCATCCCGGACCGGCCCGCCACCGCGTCGGTCACGGCGGCGCGGGTGGCGTCCTCCGTGGTGCCCGGGGCGGGATCGACGAGCACCTGCCCCTTCTCCACCCGCACGACGAGCCGCAGGTCGCCCTCGAGCACCGGGGCGACGGCCGCCGCCCCCGCCCCGGCCACCACGATGTCGGCCGGGAACTCCCGGTCCAACGACGCCGTGGCCCCGGCGCGGGTCGAGGCCATCGCCACCAGCAGCGCCGAGGTCAGACCGACACCGAGCGCCAGCACGGAGATCGTCGCGGCGGTGCGCCGCGGTACCTCGCGGGCGTTGGCGACCGCGAGACGTCCCGGCGTGCGACCGAGAACGACCACCACGCGTCCGACCGTCGCCGCGAGTGCCCGCACCAGCACCGGCCCCGCCACCACCAGCGCGGCGAAGGCCACCATGCCCGACGCGGCCAGGCCGATCAGGCCGGGCGCGGCGCCGACGGCGAGCGCGAGGGCGCCGATGCCCGCCGCGAGCACGGCGAGCACCCCCGCCACCACCAGCCGGCGGCCGGCTCGGGGCGCGCCGGCCTCCCCCGCGCCCGCCGTGCCGAGCGCGGCCACCGGCGGGATCCGCGATGCGGCGAGCGCGGGGCCGATCGCGGCGAGCACCGTGGTCAGCACGGCCACGAGCAGGGCAGCCGCCAGCTTCGGCGGCGTCGCGACCAGCGTGGGTACGTCGTCGACCCCGGCGGCACGCATGGCGGCGAGCACCGCGTAGCCGATCCCGAGGGCCGCACCGATCCCGGCCAGGCCCGCGACCAGCCCGGTGACCGCACCCTCGGCGAGTACCGCGCGGGTGATCTGCCCGCGCGTGGCGCCGACACAGCGCAGCAGGGCCAGCTGGGTGCGGCGCTGGGTGAGCACGATCCGGAACGTCGACGCCACGACGACGGCGGCCGCCACGAGCGCGAGACCCGCGAACACGCCGATGCCGACCAGCACCGCCGCGATGCTCGCCGAGGCGTCCTCCGCCTCGGCCGCCCGTTGCTGGTCACCGGTCCGCACCCGGACGTCGGGCCCGACTGCCGCCGACACCCGGCCGGTGAGAGCCTCCGGGGACACCCCGGGAGCGGCGACGACGTCGATCTGGTCGAGCCGCCCGCCCAGTCCCTCGACGGCGCCGGGCGTGCCGAACGCGGTGTTCAGCGACTCCGACGGCACCCGTACGACCCCGGTGATCGTGAACCGGCGGGCCGGGCCACTGTCCGGGCTCACCTCGACGCTCGAACCCGGGGCCAGCCGGAGGCGTTCCGCGGTGCCCGTGGCCACCGCCATCTCGCCCGCCGCGACCGGCAGGCGGCCCGTCACGAGGGCGGTGAGGCGGCTCAGCGGGCCCGTCATCGGGTCGGAGGTGATCGACCACGTGACGCCGCTGTTCACGGGCCGGTAGGTGCTCCACACCCCGACCGCGGTTGCGGCCCCGTCCACCGACCCGACTGTGCTGAGCAGCCGGCCCGCCCCGTCCGGTGGGGTCACGACCACCGCCGCGGTCGCCGGGGTCTGCACCGTCTGGGTGGCGACGTAGGCGTCGAGGGTGTCGGTGAACAGCAGCGTGCCCGCCGCGAAGACCGTGGCCACGATGATCGCGAGCCCGGTGAGCAGCACGCGGCCGGGCCTGCGCCGGGTCTCGGCCAGCAGGACCCCGGAGGCCTTCACCGCGCCACCGCGCCGGAGAGTTCGGCGAGCGCGGCCAGCACCGTGTCGGGGCGGGGGGCCACCAACGTGCCGGCGAGCCGGCCGTCGCGCAGCAGCAGGACGCCGTCCGCGTAGGAGGCGGCCACCGGGTCGTGCGTCACCACGACGACGGTGCCGCCGAGCTCGCGCACCGAGCGCTGCAGCAGGGCGAGCACCTCGTGCCCGGCTGCGGAGTCGAGGTTGCCGGTGGGCTCGTCGGCGAACACGATCTCGGGACGGCCCAGCAGCGCCCGCGCCAGCGCCACCCGTTGCTGCTGCCCACCGGAGAGCTGGGTGGGCCGGTGACCGAGCCGGTCGGTGAGATCGAGCAGCCCGACGAGCGACTCGCGCCAGGCCGGGTCCACGCGGCGGCCCGCGAGCTGCGCGGGCAGGTCGATGTTCTGCGCCGCGGTGAGCTGCGGGAGCAGGTTGAACGACTGGAAGACGAAGCCGATCCGGTCGCGCCGGATCGCCGTCAGCTCCCGGTCACCGCAGGCGCCGAGGTCGGTGTCACCGAGGAACGCCTGCCCCGACGTCGCGGTGTCCAGCCCGGCGAGCAGGTGCATGAGCGTCGACTTGCCGGACCCGGACGGCCCCATGATCGCGGTGAACGCCGCGGCCGGAACCTCCAGGCTGACGCCGTCCAGCGCGTGCACGGCGGCGTCGCCGCGGCCGTAGGTCTTGACGAGTCCGGCCGCGCGAGCGGCGGGTGGGCGGTTCATGAATCCCCCGAGGTCTGGGTGTCGGTCGTGACGGAACGCAGGAGCGGACGGCTGGCGGCCGACGCGCCGAGCACGAGCAGCACGCCCGTGACCAGCACACCGCCGAGCAGGATCAGCGCGGACGGCTCGAGCACGCCGGACGCCGCTGCGAACGGCGACGCGCACAGCACGCCGAGCACCAGTGCGATCGCGCCGTTGACGAGCAGCGGGCGGATCGTCTCCGCCCGCCGGGCCGCGTCGAGTACCCGCAGCGGCGTGCCGGCGAGGCGGAGCAGGCGCAGCGTGCGGCGCTGGTCGAGCACCCGGGCCGCAGCGGACGTGCCCGCCGACGTGGCGGCCACGAGGAACGTCGCGACGAGCACGACGACCGCGCCCCGGGTGAGGTCGGCGGCCAGCAGGGTGTTCTCGCCGTTGCCCTCCTGCTCGGTCAGCACCGCCGTGCCGTTGACGAGCGGGGAGAGGGCGGTGCGCACCCGGTCCCGGTCGACGCTCGTACCGGTCACCACGTCCACGCTCCTGCGGCCGGCGGTCACCTGGGCTCCGATGCCGAGCTGGTCGAGCCGCGCCCGCGCGGCCGCGGCGACGGACGCCGGGTCGCCGGTGCGCATCCTCAGCGCCGTGTCGTCCGCCCCACCGGCGCCGGCCACCGCCGAGGTGAGCGGCGCCAGGAATCCCGCCACGAACACGGCGAGCGTCAGACCCGCCAGCGGCCGGAACGCCGCGCGCGGGTCGTCGAGGAGGCGGCGGCCGGCGAGCAGCTTCGCGGGCGAGCGCGCCGAGCGCACCAGCCCGTTGCCGATCAGCCGCACCACCAGCGGGCCGACCACCGAGACCGTGCCGAACAGCGCGAGGATGCCGATCCCGAACACCAGCCCGGTGATGTTCGCGGCGGCGTTCTGCCGGGCCGTGTTGGCGACGGCGAACACCACGACGCCCGCCACCACGACCAGCAGGCGCACCAGCCGGGCCGACCCGGGCCGCTGCCTGCGCACCACCCCGAGCGGCCCGACCACGACCTGCCGCATCCCACCGACGGCCGCGGCGGTGGCCAGCAGCCCGACGCCCACCACGATCCCGATCATGACGGGGACCGACGGCCGCAGGTCATCGGCGTACCAGCCCGAACCACCCAGCTCGACGGCCGCGAGCGCAGGTGCGAGCAGCCACTGCCCGACCACCCCGACGACTGCCGCGACACCTGCCACGGCCGTCACCTCCGTGACCGCCGCGACCGTCACCTGCCCCGTCGACGCGCCGAGCAGCCGCAACGTGGCCAAGCGCTCCGTGCGTCGCGCGGCGGTCAGCCGGGCCGAGGCCCCGAGCAGGCTCAGCACCGGGAAGATCATGAGCGCCACGGCCACGTAGGTGAGCTGGCGGTAGATCTCGATCGTGCTGAATCCCGGCACGGGCCCGAAAACGGTGATCGGTGAGGCTCCCGCGAGCGGTCCCGCCCGCCCGACCACGGCGACGAGCTCCCCCGGATCGCGCAGCCCGGCGTCGGAGATGACACCGGTGGGCGCGCCCGGGAAGCGGTCGGCCAGCTCGTCGGCGGGCAGCTGCCGTAGCAGCGTGGCGAGCGCGGGTGAGACCCACACCTGACCCGGCGCCGGCGTCCGGTCCAGCCCGGGCGGCGGGGCGAGGCCGGCACGGGGATCGACGAGGTCGACGACCTGCAACGGCAGCCCGCCGACCCGGTCGGCCGTCACCCGCACGCTCGCGACCACGTCGGCGGGAAGCACCTTCTGCGGGCCGGAGTAGTAGTCCCCCGCCCGCCACGCGGTGCGGGACTCCCGGGCGTCCCAGCCGTGCAGGGCGCCCAGCGCCACGGCCAGCAGCATCGTCCCGACCGCCACCCCGGCCCCGACGAGCCCCGCGGCCGCCCACGACCGGCGACCCCCCAGCCGCAACAGCCGCAGGCTCAGCCCCACCACCCCCGCGAGTCGGGGTCTGCGTGTGCGCGAGTCGCGGTCTGCGAGCAACGCCGGATCGGCGCGACTCGCACGCACCGGGCCCCCGACTCGCGGGCGGGTCACGTCCGGGCCCCGGCTGGGCGGGCGGACTCCGCGGTGCGGCCGTCGCGCAGGGACACCGTGCGGTGGCAGCGGGCCGCCACCTCGGCGTCGTGGGTGACCACCACCAGCCCCGCGCCGGTGCGGCCGACCAGGGCCGTGAGCAGCTCCATCACGCGGTGGCCGGTGTCGGTGTCGACCGCGCCGGTCGGCTCGTCCGCGAAGACGACCTCGGGCTCGGTGACCAGCGCGCGGCCGATCGCGACGCGCTGCTCCTGCCCACCCGAGAGCTGCCCCGGCCTGCGCTGCTCCAGCCCGGCCAGGCCCAGCGGCGCGAACCACGCCGCGGCCCGTTCCACCGCCTCCACGCGGCGCATCCCGCCCAGCATCAGCGGCAACGCCACGTTCTCGACGGCCGGCAGTTCCGGCAGCAGCTGCCCGAACTGGAACACGAAACCCAGCCGGGAGCCGCGCAGGGCGGCGCGGCGGGACTCCGACCACCCATCGATCCGGTCGGGGCCCAGCCACACCTCCCCCTCCGACGGCACGAGGATGCCGGCCAGGCAGTGCAGCAACGTGGACTTGCCCGACCCGGACGGCCCCGTCACCGCGACGACCTCGCCCGGATGCACGGCGATCTCCGCGTCGTGCAGGACCGTGGTGACGCCGTAGCGGTGGGTCAGTCCCACCCCGCGCAGCACGGGCTCGCGCTGTGTCGATGGTTCGCTCGCGAGCTCGCTCATCGGGGGGTCCCGAAGCGTTCCAGCAGCGGCAGCAGGGCCATCACCAGCAGGACCGACACCCCGGCGATCCAGCCGACGGCGGCCAGCACCGTCTCGATCATCTCGTTCATGCCGATGACGATCTCCCGCAACGGCCGTCCGCCGCCTCGGCCGCAGGACGGAACCCGTCCGACGCCGGTCGTACTTCCGGCCGAGGGCCTCGGTCACCGCAGGTCCTAGGCTCATCGGTGTGATCGAGCAGCTGCGCTGGATCCGGCAGCACCTCGGCCTCGTCCTGGAGCTCGCCGGCTACGCCTTCTGGCTGTTCATCGACGTGGTCCTCTCAGCACAGGCCGCATCGATCGGGACCATCAGCAGCGTCGGCTCTTTCGAGCGGATCGCCATCGGGGTTCTGGTGGTCGGCATCGTGCTGCTGCGGCGCAGACCCGCTCCGGGCATCGTGCCGGTCGCGGTCACAGCGGTCGGGGTGTCGGTGGCGTTCTCCCTGCTCTCGTCGGGCCGGCTGCTGCCCGCGTTCATCGAGCTCGAACGCGTCACGATCGGCCCGTTCTCCTTCGTCGAGCAACTGGCGCTGGCGATCCTCGTCATCGCCGTCCTGCGGCGCTGCGCTCTCCGCACGGCGCTGTTGCTCGCGGGGGCGGCGGCCGTCGCGATCGTGCTGTCGCCGATCCTGCGGGCCGGATCGTCGGGGCTCGGCCAGTTCGCCACCGTCTCCGCGCTGGGCTGGGGCGGCGCGATGGCGATCGGCCTGGTGATCCGCGAGGTCGAGTCCCGACGCCGCGTCGCGCTCGACGACGTCCGCTCGTCGGAGCGGATGGAGCTCGCCCGCGAACTGCACGACGTCGTGGCCCACCACGTCACCGGCATCGTGGTGGCCGCGCAGGCCGCCGCCGTCGTCGCCCGCAGCTCCCCCGACGACGTCGACCGCGCGCTGGCCGCGATCGAGACCGCCGGCACGGACGCGCTCTCGGCCATGCGCCGGATGGTGGGCGTGCTGCGCGGCCAGGACTCCGACGGCGCCCGCACCCCCGGCGCGGAACTCGGCGGAGTGGCCCGGCTGGTGGCGCAGTTCGACCCGGACGAACAGCTCGTGACGCTCACGACCGATCCCGGCCTCGAACACGCCGTGCTGCCTGCGGGGGTCGCCGCCACCGGCTACCGGGTGGTGCAGGAGGCTCTGACCAACGTCCGCAGGCACGCACCCGAGGCCGCGAGGGTGGAGGTGGACGTGCGGATCCGCGAGGGGGCCCTGCTGGTGTCGGTACGCAACGACGGAGTACCCACCGTGACCGCGAAACCGCGGGGTGGCAGCGGCGGTTTCGGCCTGGCCGGCATGGCCGAGCGCGTGACGGCGCTGGACGGGGCCCTCACCGCAGGCCCCACCGCGTCCGGCGTGTGGACGGTGTCGGCCCGCGTTCCGCTGCAGGGGGTCCGGTGACCACCGTCCTGCTCGCCGACGACCAGGAGATGGTCCGCACCGGCTTCCGGCTGATCCTCTCGTCCGAGGACGGCATCGAGGTGGTGGGCGAGGCCGGCACCGGCGTCGACGCCGTGACGAAGGCCCGCACGCTGCGCCCGGACGTCGTGCTGATGGACATCCGCATGCCCGAGCTCGACGGCCTGGAAGCCACCCGGCAGCTGATGACCGACGCCCGGCCGCCGCGGATCGTCGTGGTCACCACCTTCGACCTCGACGAGTACGTCTACGGCGCCCTGCGCGCCGGGGCCTGCGGGTTCCTGCTCAAGGACGCGGGGCCGCGGCTGCTCGTGGAGGCCGTGAAGGCCGCCGCGAACGGTGACGCGCTGGTGTCCCCGTCGATCACGGTGCGGTTGCTGGAGCACCTGGCCTCCCGCCCCGCGGAACGCTCCACGCTGCCCGACCCGCTCTCCCCCCGCGAGCTGGACGTGGTGCGGGCCGTGGCCCGCGGCCGCACCAACGCCGAGATCGCGGCGGAGCTGTTCGTCTCCCTCTCGACGGTGAAGACGCACCTCACGAACATCCAGGCGAAGCTCGACGCCCGCAACCGGGTCGAGATCGCGGCGTGGGCGTGGGAGACCGGGCACGTGCACTGATCAGCGCATCTCGCGCGGAACCGCCACCACGTCGACCATCGCCCCGTTCCTGAGCACGGTCACCGGCAGCGGCACCCCGATGGCCTCGCCGAACAGCTGCCGCTGCACGCCCTGGGCGTCCTGCACGGGCAGCCGGCCGACGTCGAGAACGAGATCGCCGGCCCGCAACCCGGCCTGGGCGGCGGGGCTGCCGCTGATCACCTCGGCCAGCCGCAGCCCGTTGCGGCGGCCGTAGCGGTCGGCGACGGCGGCGGGCACCGGAGCGGGGCTGCCGACCACGCCGAGGTAGGCGCGGCGCACCCGGCCGTCGGCGAGCAACGCGGCCACGATCCGTCGCGTGGTGGCGTTGACCGGCACCGCCAGCCCCAGCCCGACGCCGGCCACCGCGGTGTTGATGCCCACGACGCGCGCCCGGGAGTCGGCCAGTGCCCCGCCGGAGTTGCCCGGGTTGAGCGCGGCGTCGGTCTGGATCACGTCCTCGACCACGCGCCCGGCGCTGCCGCTGCGGGTGGGCAGCGCCCGGCCCAGCGCGCTGACCACCCCGGCGGTGACCGATCCCGCGAGCCCCAGCGGGTTGCCGACGGCCACCACGAGCTGTCCGACCACCAGTTCGTCGGCGTCGCCGAGCGTGACGGGCGCGGGCAGGTCGCCGGGCCCGGTCGCGCGGAGCACCGCGAGATCCGACAGCGGATCGGTGCCGACCACGACCACGTCCAGCTGGGTACCGTCCAGGAAGTCGGCGCGCCCGCGACCCGCCTCGCCGACGACGTGCGCGTTGGTGATCAGGATGCCGTCCCCGGTGACCACGGCGGATCCGGATCCCCGGCCCGTCCGGACGGCAGCCACCTTGCCCGTGATCTCCGCGGCGACGGTACTGACCGTGCGCGAGTAGGAATCCAGTTCGTCCACCGGGGACCTCCTGCATGATTACACCGTTGCAGGGTCGACGGTACGCCGGTTCAGACGTCCTCGGCGTGCTGAGACGACGGGTCCCAGGACAGCCCGGGCACACCCCACCCGTTGCGCTTGACGGCCTTGCGGCCCGCCCGCTGGTTGCGCCCGACCAGCCGGTCGATGTAGATCAGGCCGTCGAGGTGGTCGGTCTCGTGCTGCAGGCAGCGGGCGAAGAACCCGGCGCCCTCGACGTCCACGGGGGCCCCGTCCATGTCGACTCCGGTGACGCGGGCCCAGTCGGCGCGCCCCGTCGGGAACTGCTCGGCGGGCACCGACAGGCAGCCCTCCTCGTCGTCCTCGGGATCGGGCATGGTCTCCGGGCGCTCGGAGGTCTCGAGCACCGGGTTGACCACGACGCCGCGCAACCGGGTGCGCGTCTGTTCGTCGGGGCAGTCGTAGACGAACACCCGCAGCGGGACGCCGATCTGGTTCGCCGCAAGCCCCACCCCCTCGGCGGCCGCCATGGTGTCGAACATGTCGGCGACCAGGGCCTTCAGCTCCTCGTCGAACGTCTCGACGGGGCAGGTGGGGGTGTGCAGGACGGGATCACCGATGATGACGATGGGACGGACGGCCACGGCGGTCGAGGATAGTCGGCGAGGAATCACCCCGGACGGGCGGCGCGTCCCTGCCCCGGAGTTGTCGGTCCCCCGTGATTCAATGGCCCACGCGAATGACAGGCGTGTCATTCAGCTGTAGCGAGGCCGCGAGGAGCGTGATGGAGTCCGCCACCGAACCCGGTTTTCCCACCGGGAGCCCGTACCGCGAGCTCGACCGCAGGGAACGCGAGATCCTGGCGTTCGAAGGGCAGTGGTGGAAGTACGCGGGCGCCAAGGAACAGGCCATCCGCGAGCTCTTCGACATGTCGGCCACCCGCTACTACCAGGTGCTCAACGCGCTGGTGGACAAGCCGGAGGCGCTCGCCGCCGATCCGCTGCTGGTCAAGCGGCTGCGCAGGCTGCGAACAAGTCGACAGCGCACCCGTGCGGCGCGTCGGCTGGGCATCGAGCCCTGGTAGGGACACCATGATCGCGCCAGCCGACGATCACCGGAGGACCCTGTGAACCGCCATCCAACATCACGGCCCCCGATCCCGGCCGCGAGTCCGGTCGAGGAGCACTCGGCATGACCTCACCCGCTCCTTCCGGAGGACCGTCACCGCTGCGCGTCGGCGCTCTGGCGCTGCTCGGCGTCGGAGCCGTCGCCGCGGTCATCGGCATCGGCACCCTGGTGACCGGTGGTGGCAACAGCTCCACCGCAGCCGCCCCCACCTCCAGCGCCACCGCGCCCGTCTCACCCACGGCGGTCGCCCCGCCCAGCGCCGACGTCCCGGTCCCCTCGTTCGGGCCCACCTCCACCAACGCCATCGCCGCCCCCACCGCAGCACCCGGGGCCGGCGCGAACGGCTCCGGATCGGCGGGCTCGGCGGGCGGCGCAGCGGGCTCGGCCGGGTCCGGCGGCAGCGGTGGCGGCGGCGCCTCCGTCGTCAAGTCGCCCGTGCGCGTCTACAACAACAGCACCATCAAGGGTCTCGCCGCCCGCGCGGCCGACGACTTCCGCAACGAGGGCTGGACGGTCACCTCCGTCGCGAACTACCCCTACGGCACCATCCCGACGAGCACCGTCTACTACCGCCCGGGCACGGCCGAGCAGTCCGGAGCCCAGGCGATGGCCACCGCGTTCGGGATGCGGTCCGAGCCGCGCTTCGTCGGCCTGGACGACGCCAGCCCCGGCCTGATCGTCATCGTCACGAACGACTATCAGAAGCGCGGCTGACCCTCAGCCCCTGCGGTGATCCGCGTAGGCCTCCAGCGACGCCAGCTGGGCCGGGTCCAGCGATGCCGGAACGGCCTTGCGGGCCGCCGTGATGTGGGCGCCCGTCACCACGGCGGCGTCGAGTGACTCGCGCATCGCGGTGAGCGCGGCCTCCCGCAGCACCGCGGCGCAGTCGGCGGCGGAGTAGCCCTCCAGCTCGGCGCCGAGCGCGTCGAGGTCCACGTCGTCGGCGAGCGGGGTGTTGCGCCCCGCCGCACGGAGGATCTCGGCGCGGGCCGCGGCGTCCGGCGGCGGCACGTAGACGAGCCGCTCGAGCCGTCCCGGGCGCAGCAGCGCAGGATCGATCAGCTCGGGCCGGTTGGTGGCCCCGACGACGATGACGTCGCGCAGCGGCTGCGCCCCGTCCAGCTCGGTGAGCAGGGCGGCCACCACGCGGTCGGCCACTCCGGAGTCCGAGGACTGCCCGCGCCGGGGCGCCAGCGCGTCGATCTCGTCGAGGAAGACCAGCGACGGGGCGGCGTCCGACGCGCGCCGGAACAGCTCACGCACCGCCCGCTCCGACTCGCCCACGTACTTGTCCAGCAGCTCCGCACCCTTGACGGCGATCACGTTGAGCTGCCCGGTACCGGCCAGCGCGCGCAGCAGGAACGTCTTGCCGCAGCCGGGCGGCCCGTAGACCAGCACCCCGCGCGGCGCGGACACGCCGAGCCGGGCGAACGAGTCCGGGTACTGCAGCGGCCACAGGACGGCCTCGGTCAGCGCCTGCTTGGTCTCCACCATGTCGCCGACCTGGTCCAACGTGATCCCACCGGTCCGCAGCGTCGCGGAAGACGACATGGAGATCGGGCGCACCGAGCCGACCGCGTCGAGGAGGTCCTGCTGGGAGACCTGAGGGTCGCCGTCGCCGGAGTGGCGCAGTACGGCCTGCACGGCGGCTTCCCTCCGCACGGCGGCGAGGTCGGCCACCACGAACCCGGGGGTGCGCTCGGCGACCACCTTGAGGTCCACCCCGTCGGCCGTCGGCACGGTGGCCAGCAGGCGGCGCAGCAGCTCCGTGCGGGTGCGGACGTCGGGCAACGAGAGGCCCAGCTCGCGGTCGACGAGGTCGGGGCCACGCAGCCGCGTGTCCACCGACTCCGGCGCCGACGTGGTGGCCACCAGGGCCAGCCCGGGCGTGGTGACGGCGTCGCGCAGCGCGTCGAGGACGAGAGTGGCGAGCGGCGGGGGCTCGGCCGCGGGCAGCAGGGCCTCGACGTCGGTGATCACGAGGACGGTGCGGGTGCCGGCCCGGGCCTGGGAGCGCGCCACCCCGATGGCCTCGTGCACCCGCTCCGACGCCGCTCCGGCCTCCAGCGCGGCCGCGCCCGGGGCCGCGAGCTCCACGCAGCGCGCGTCGACCGCGGCGGCCGTGCTGCGCACCAGGGTCAGCTTCCCGACCCCCTCGGGCCCCACGAGCAGTACCCCGAGCTTCGCCGAGCCGCCGAGACGTACCAGCAGCTCGGGCCGGTCGAACGTGAGCTCGAGCCACTCGACGAGCCGGCGCGCCGCGTCGGTGTTGCCGACGAGGTCCTCGACGGGGACGGGGGGTGCCGCGGGCTCGACGGTGGCCGGCGGGCGTCGGACGGCCGGTGCGGTCGCGAGCGGGGTCGACCCGGTCACCGCACCGCCCTCCCACCCCACGACCGTGCTGGGCCGCACCGCCACCGCTCCCGCGGGCTCGACGGTGGCCACCGTCAGCAGCTCGGAGGTCCACGCCGCCCCCAGGGCCCCCGCCACGCGCTGCCGGGCGGCGGACGCGTCCAGGCCGGGGGCGGGCTCGACGTCCTGCGGCAGCAGTGACACCGCGTCCCCGCCGGTGACGACCTTGCCCAGCAGGGCCAGGCGCACCGTTTCCGGTGTGAGCGACCCCCGCGCGAGCTGCGAGCCGGTGAGCCGCACCAGCCGCGCCGGCTCCACCGCGGCGTGCGCGATCACCACGGACGCCCCGTCGGACAGCCCGGCGTTGGAGAGCGTGACGTCGTCGAGCGTGGCCTGCCCGGGCGGGCCGTTCCCGGCCGCGACAAGCGCCGTGGTGACCCGCGCGCCCGTCAGCGTGACGGCGTCCCAGGACCGCAGGCCGAGCGCGTCGAGCACCTCGGGATGCAGCCGCACCACCCCGCGCCGGGAGTCGGCGGCGGAGGCGGCGAGCCGGGCGACGAGGGTGATCGAGGGAGCGCTCACGGACAGAACGCTATCCGCCCCGGTCCCGCCCACCCCACCCGGCGAGTTGACCATTTCGACACGCTGTCTTCGCCGATCGCGCACGCGGACCGAAATGGCGAAGACAGCGTGTCGATTCGGTCAACTCGCCGGGTGGGGTGGGGGTCAGCGGCGGCGGGCCCGGCGCAGGCCCAAGCGCAGGCGGTTGCCCGCGCTGGCGCGGTGGGGCTGCGGCGCGGGGCCGGGCGCGCGGCCCTGCACCGTGCGGCCGCGCGGCACCCCGTTGGCCGACTCGTCCCCGAACCGGCGGACGGCCCGCGCCACGGCACTGGCCCCACCCGCGACGCGCCGGCGCAGCGGCGGGCGCAATCCGAGCCGGCGGGCCGACCGGGCGGCCCGTGCCACCGCACGACGCTCGCGCACAGGCACGTTCCAGGCCTCGGGGTGCCTGCCCATCCAGCGGTGCAGGTAGACCGCGTAGGGCGTCAGCGCGAGGTAGGCCAGCGCGGCGACGGCCAGGCCGAGGAACGGTGCGGTGACCACGACGGCCGCCACGAGGCCGACGAGCACCAGCACCGGTGCGATCCACCGCGGCCGGACCCGGACGGTCTTGAACGACAGTGTCGGGATGCGGCTCACCATCAACCCGGCCGCCACGATCGCCCACAGCCCGACGACGACGGGATCGGACCACCAGCCCCTGCCGACCTGCAGCGTCACGTAGAGCGGGACGCCGGCCACCAGCGCCGCGGCGGGCGCGGGCACCCCGACGAAGAACTCCTTGGCGTAGGGCACCTCGTCCTCGGCGTCGAGGAGCGTGTTGAACCGGGCCAGCCGGAGGGCCATGCAGACCGCGAACACGAGCGCGACGGCCCAGCCGAACCGGGTGCCCTCGAGCGCCCAGATGTAGATCACCAGCGCGGGGGCGACGCCGAACGAGACGAGGTCCGACAGCGAGTCGAGCTCGGCCCCGATGCGGGTGCTCGCGTCGAGCATCCGGGCCAGCCGGCCGTCGAGGGCGTCACAGACGGCGGCGAACCCGACGGCCGCGACGCACAGCTCGAACCGGCCACCCAGGGCGAAGTAGACGCCGGACAGCCCCGAGCAGAGGGCGAGGACGGTGACGGCGTTGGGCAGCAGCCGGACACCTGCGGCGTAGCCGGGCACGGGTCACACCCCCCGCGGCAGCTGGGATTCCGGCAGATGGGCGAGGACGGTCTCGCCGCCGATGGTCCGCTGCCCGACGGCGACGGTCACCCGGGACCCGGGGGGCAGGTAGGTGTCGACGCGGGAGCCGAACCGGATCAGGCCGTAGGTCTCGCCGGCCGCCACCTCGTCGCCCGCCTTCACGTCGCAGACGATGCGGCGCGCGAGCAGCCCGGCGATCTGGACGACGCCGATGCGGGCCCCGCCGGTGGACTCGACCAGCACGGCGTTGCGCTCGTTGTCCTCGCTGGCCTTGTCCAGGTCGGCCGAGAGGAAGACCCCGGGGCGGTAGGCGACGTCGACGACGCGGCCGTCGACCGGCATCCGCTGCACGTGGACGTCGAGCACCGAGAGGAAGACGCTGACCCGCGGGGTGGGCACGGAGGGTAGGTCGAGCTCGGCGGGCGGGAGCACTTCGGCGACGGTGGCGACCGTGCCGTCGGCGGCGGCGAGCACCACCCCGTCGAGCGGAGGGCGTATCCGACGCGGGGCCCGGAAGAACGCGGCGGTGGCCGCGGTGACCAGCACCCCCGGGACCGTGCCGCGGCCCGTGACGGCCCGGACCAGCCCGGCGACGGCCGCGACGCCCAGCACGAGTGGCCTGCCTCCCGGGTGCATCGGCGGGATGGCCTCCCGGACGAGTCGGGCGACGTGCGGGACCGAGAATCCGGACGGGGCCGGCTGATCGGGCATGTGGGGGCGCTGCTCCTCCGGCGTGGCGGCCCGGGCGACCGCGTGGCGGCGGTTACGGTACGCGAGGGCGACTCGCGGGTTCGGTCGGCACCAGGGGCATCGTCACCGTGTGCCACACTGCTAGGCCTCGACCGAGGCCCTGGGAACGCAAAGGGCCGGGGCCGCCATCCCCCGAGACGACGACCCCGGCCGTGGAACCGCTCGTCCGCTCCCCAGCGACGGGCGGTGGGCTCTTTGCGACGAGGGGTGGGTTGCCCCCGTCGTAGGAAAGTATCGCTGAGCATCCGTTCGAACGTCCAGATCATCAGGACATATGCCCTCGATCTGCACCGATCGGCGGAACGCTCACCAGTAAGACGCTCCGCGAGTGTTGATTGTTGCACCGGGCGTGTGTGATGTACACCACATTTACCCGGTCGAGTCAGTCGTCGAGGAGCCAGACCTCCACCGGCGTGCCCGTGTCGAGCTCCGTCACGTCCTCCGACACCACGAACAGGCACTCCGCGAGCGCGAGCGAACCGAGCATGTGCGACGCCGAAGAGCCCACCTCGCGGACCGAACCCGTCACGGCGTCGAGCACACCCCGACGGAACTGCCGGCGGCCGGCCGGCGAGCTCACGCGCTCACCCAGCGTGGCCGTCACGGCCGGCCGGTCCGGATGGGGGTGCCCCATCGCGGCCCGCAGCGCCGGCCGGACGAAGACCTCGAACGACACCTGCGAGCTGACCGGGTTGCCCGGCAGCGTCACCACGGCGACCCCGTCGAGATCGGCCACGGATCCGGCGCCCTGCGGCCCGCCCGGCTGCATCGCCACCTTGACGAACTCCACGCCGCGCCCGGTGAAGGCGTCCTTCACCACCTCGTACGCGCCCGCGCTGACCCCGCCGGAGGTCAGGACGAGATCGACCCCGTCCTTGACGCGGTTCCGCAGCACCCCGAGGAACTCCTCGACGTCGTCGGGGACGAAACGCAGCAGCTCGGCCACACCCCCGGCGTCCTCGACGGCGGCGGCCAGCATCGGCCCGTTGCTCTCGTAGATCTGGCCGGACAGCAGCGGAGTGCCGGGCGCCACGAGCTCCGACCCGGTGGACAGCACGAGCACCACCGGCCTGCGCCGTACGGGCACGGTGGCCGATCCGACGGCGGCGGCGACGCCGATCTGCGCGGCGTGCAGGACCGTGCCCGCGGTCAGCACGACATCGCCTGCCGTGACGTCCTCGCCGACGTGCCGCAGGAACGCGCCCCGCTCGGGTTGCGCGGTGATCCGGACCCGGTCCACCCCGCCGTCGGTCATCTCGACCTGCACCACCGCGTCGGCGCCGGGGGGCAGCGGCGCCCCGGTCATGATCCGGTGGGTGGTGCCCGGCTCGAGGACGGGCACGTCGGTGCGCCCGGCGGGGATGTCGGTGGCCACCGGGAGCTCGACCGGAGTCGCCTCCGAGGCGCCCGCGAGCTCGGCGGCCCGCACCGCGTAGCCGTCCATCGCGGAGTTGTCGAACGAGGGCAGCGACACGGCCGCGACGACGTCCGCGGCCAGTACCCGGCCGCGGGCCTGCGCCAGCGGCACGTCCTCGCTGACGGTGGGACGGAGCAGGGCCGCGACGACCGACCGGTGTTCTTGAACGGACCTGGGCATACCCGCATCGTGCCGGATCCCGGTGGCTTGCACTCACCCGCACCGAGTGCTAAAACCGGCACTGGCACTCGACACGGTAGAGTGCCAGATGTCGAGCAGGTGAGACCGGCGCAGGGTTGCCGGTCGTCCGTCGCGGGCACCGCGTTCGACGCAGTGACTTTTTCGGTCATCCCAATTCGGAGGACTACACACCCATGGCGAAGATGATCGCTTTCGACGAGGAGGCACGCCGCGGGCTCGAACGCGGCATGAACGTCCTCGCCGACGCCGTCCGCGTGACGCTCGGCCCGCGTGGCCGCAACGTCGTGCTGGAGAAGAAGTGGGGCGCGCCCACCATCACCAACGATGGTGTGTCGATCGCCAAGGAGATCGAGCTCGAGGACCCCTGGGAGAAGATCGGGGCCGAGCTCGTCAAGGAGGTCGCCAAGAAGACGGACGACGTCGCGGGCGACGGCACCACCACCGCCACCGTGCTCGCCCAGGCGATGGTCCGTGAGGGTCTCCGCAACGTGGCCGCCGGCGCCAACCCGATGGCCCTCAAGCGCGGCATCGAGAAGGCCGTCGAGGCCGTCTCGCAGCAGCTGCTGAAGACCGCCAAGGAGGTCGAGACCAAGGAGCAGATCGCTGCCACGGCCTCCATCTCCGCCGCTGACCCCGTGATCGGCGAGCTCATCGCCGAGGCCATGGACAAGGTCGGCAAGGAAGGCGTCATCACGGTCGAGGAGAGCCAGACCTTCGGTCTCGAGCTCGAGCTCACCGAGGGCATGCGGTTCGACAAGGGCTACATCTCGCCCTACTTCGTCACCGACGCGGAGCGCATGGAGGTCGAGCTCGAGGACCCCTACGTCCTCCTGGTCAGCTCCAAGATCTCGACGGTGAAGGATCTCCTCCCGCTGCTGGAGAAGGTCATGCAGGGCGGCAAGCCGCTCGCGATCATCGCCGAGGACGTCGAGGGCGAGGCCCTGGCCACGCTCGTCGTCAACAAGATCCGTGGCACCTTCAAGTCCGTCGCCGTCAAGGCGCCGGGCTTCGGTGACCGCCGCGAGGCGATGCTGGCCGACATGGCCATCCTCACCGGTGGCGAGGTCATCTCGGAGAAGGTCGGCCTCAAGCTGGAGAACGCCGACCTGTCGCTGCTGGGCCGCGCCCGCAAGGTCGTCGTCACCAAGGACGAGACCACCATCGTCGACGGTTCGGGCGACGCCGACCAGATCGCGGGCCGGGTCTCCCAGATCCGTAACGAGATCGACAAGACCGACTCGGACTACGACCGCGAGAAGCTGCAGGAGCGCCTGGCCAAGCTGGCCGGCGGTGTTGCGGTCATCAAGGCCGGAGCCGCGACCGAGGTCGAGCTCAAGGAGCGCAAGCACCGCATCGAGGACGCCGTTCGCAACGCGAAGGCCGCCGTCGAAGAGGGCATCGTCGCCGGTGG
>JBBRLM010000004.1:0-209521 GCA_038231335.1 Mycobacteriales bacterium | reverse complement strand
GGGCTCGTAACCTGCAACGGGGTTGCAGACCCGAACCCGAACAAACTGGCATAAAACCAATTCAAACAATAGCTCGACACACTGTTGAGTTCTCAAAAGACACCCGCACACCATCGACCTCTGCGAGGAGGCTTCCGGAGCTGTACTTCACTGTCACGGTCATCTTGTGTCGTGCGCCTGGGCTGTGACTCTGGGCCGGAGGATCTCCGTCCCGGTCTGTCGTGCTGCCCGGCTGGCGACTTGGAGAAAGTTACACGGCGCTTCCAGGGCCGTTTCACGGGGGGTCACCTTGATGCGTTACTGCTGGTCAGGTCGGGTTTTCTGGAAGGAGAGCTCCACGGCGTCATGGACGGGCTCGAACCCGATGCGCGGGTAGAGCGCGTTCGTCGTGGCGTTGGTTCGGTCCGTGAACAGCAGGACGGTGCGTGCTCCCTCGTCCAGGGCCCATCGGGCGGCCGCAGCCGTCGCCGCGGCGGCGTACCCGTGACGCCGGTGCTCCCGCGGTGTGTAGACGGGGCCGATCCGCGACATGCCGGCCACCACCGGACGGGCCGAGGCCTGGGACACGGCGATCCCGTCGACCTCCCACAGGATCTCAACCGACCCGGTCGCGATCGCCGCCGCGACGGCTTCCGCCGGCGTCAGCGGCTCCACCCACGGCATGCCCTCCTCCACACCGAACGCCACGCGCCAGGCGGCGACCAGGTCGACATCGGCGGATCCGGCACGGCGAGCGGCGCCCGGCACATCGGCGGGCGGTGTGAGCACCCCGAGGGTGAACAGGCGCAGAGCGAGATCGACATGCCGTTCGTCGCCCGTCCGGGACGCGTGTGCGGCGGCGAAAGCCTCCGCAGGACCGGTCGGGCCGGCCACACCGGGCAGCGTCGGGTCCACAGTGGCCAGCGCGGCGTCGACGGCGGCGGCGTGCCCGACGGGCACGGCCGACACGTGCAACGGGCGTCCGGGGGTGCGCAGTGCGGCGCCGACGAGCTCGTCGCCCTCGTGCAGGGACAGCAGCGCCTCGGCCGGCTCCCCCCGGCGCACCAGCCCGTCCAGCACCGTGAGCGCCACGGTGTGGGTCAACGGGTCGGCGTCGAGCAGCGGCCGGACGAGCCGGGCGAATCCGGCGGCGTCGGCAGGGTCATGCAGGACGATCTCCACCTCGGCAGCGTGCCGCGGGATCGTCGCGGCCGCGACCGGTTTCCGGGTCGTGCGCGGATATCAGGGCCGGAGCACTGATTTCCGCGCACGGGCGCCGTCAGCCGCTCACAGCACCGGCAGGTACGTGGAGAGCTCGTACGGGGTCACCTGGCGCCGGTACCCGTCCCACTCCGCCCGCTTGTTGCGCAGGAAGAAGTCGAAGACGTGCTCCCCCAGCACCTCGGCCACCAGCTCCGAGTGCTCCATCGCCGACAGGGCCTCGGTGAGGTTCTGCGGCAGCGACTCGTAGCCCAGCGCGCGGCGCTCGGTCTCCGTCAACGACCACACGTCGTCCTCGGTGGGCGCCCCGAGCTCGTAGCCCTTCTGCACCCCCCGCAGGCCGGCCCCGAGGATCACGGCGAACGCCAGGTAGGGGTTGCAGGCCGTGTCCAGGGTGCGGACCTCCACCCGGCGCGTCGACGACTTGCCCGGCGAGTACATCGGCACCCGCGCGAGCGCCGAGCGGTTGGCGTGGCCCCACGACACCGCCGTCGGGGCCTCTCCCCCGACGATGAGGCGCTTGTAGGAGTTCACCCACTGGTTGGTGACCGCCGAGATCTCCCGCGCGTGCCGCAGGACGCCGGCGACGAACGCTTTGCCCGTCTCCGACAGCTCGTAGGGGTCGTCGGGATCGTGGAAGGCGTTGCGGTCACCCTCGAACAGCGAGAAGTGTGTGTGCATCGCCGAGCCGGGGTGATCGCTGAACGGCTTGGGCATGAACGACGCCCGCACCCCCTGCGTGATCGCGACCTCCTTCACGACGTACCGGAAGGTCATGATGTTGTCGGCCATCGTCAGCGCGTCGGCGTAGCGCAGGTCGATCTCCTGCTGCCCCGGCCCGCCCTCGTGGTGGCTGAACTCGACGGAGATGCCCATCGACTCGAGCGTCTCGATGGCGTTGCGCCGGAAGTGCGGGGCGACGTCGTGGCTGGCCTGGTCGAAGTAGCCACCGTTGTCGGCGGGCACGGGCTCGCTGCCGTCGGACGGCAGGTCGCGCAGCAGGTAGAACTCGATCTCCGGGTGCACGTAGCAGGTGAAGCCGGCCTCGGCGGCCTTGCTCAGCATGCGACGGAGGACGTGGCGGGGGTCGGCCCAGGACGGCGAACCGTCGGGCATCGCGATGTCGCAGAACATCCGCGCCGAGTAGTGCTCGCCCGCCGCGGTCTCCCACGGCAGCACCTGGAACGTCGACGGGTCGGGGCGCGCCACCATGTCGGACTCGTAGACGCGGGCGAAGCCCTCGATCGCCGAGCCGTCGAACCCGATGCCTTCGGCGAAGGCCCCCTCCAGCTCGGCGGGCGCCACCGCCACCGACTTGAGATACCCGAGCACGTCGGTGAACCACAACCGTACGAAGCGGATGTCGCGTTCCTCGAGCGTGCGGAGCACGAACTCCTGCTGGCGGTCCATGCGCCGGAGCCTAGGAACGCCGTGTTACAGGGATGTTTCCTCCCTGGTCGGGATGCTGCTCGACGGTGTGAAGCGCCGTCACCGACACCGTGAGGGTGGGCGGCAGCTCCGCCACCTCGGGCACGTGCGGGTGGCTGGTCGGCGGCACCAGCAGAACGCGCACGGGTCGAGCGCCACGACCTTCGCGGAGAAGGGTGGCGACCTCGTGGCGCGGGTCCCACGGTCGGGTGGTGAACGGTCGGGCAGACTCGGCCCGGTGGACTTCCACTCCAGCTACCGCCACGGGTTCCTCCGGGTCGCGGCCTGCACGCTGACCACCGCCATCGCCGATCCCGCGGCCAACGCCGCCGCGGTCGTCTCGGCGGCGCAGGCCTGCCACGACGACGGCGTGGGCCTCGCCGTCTTCCCGGAGCTGACGCTCACCGGCTACTCCATCGAGGACGTCCTGCTGCAGGACACGCTGCTGGACGCCGCACAGGCGGCGCTGCTCGACGTGGTGGCCGCGTCCGCCGACCTGCTGCCGGTGCTGGTCGTCGGCCTGCCGCTGCGCTACCGGCACCGGATCGTGAACGCGGCGGCCGTGATCCACCGCGGCGCGGTCCTGGGCGTCGCCCCGAAGTCCTACCTGCCCACCTACCGTGAGTTCTACGAGCGGCGGCAGGTGGCGGTCGGTGACGACGTCCGCGGCACGGTCCGCATCGGCGCGATCGACGTGCCGATCGGACCCGATCTGCTCTTCGCCGCCGACGACGTGCCCGGCTTCGTGCTGCACGCGGAGATCTGCGAGGACATGTGGGTGCCGATCCCGCCCAGCGCGGAGGCGGCCCTGGCCGGGGCCACGGTGCTGGCCAACCTGTCGGGCAGCCCCATCACCGTCGGGCGTGCCGACGACCGGAAGCTGCTCGCGCGCTCCGCGTCGTCGCGCTGCCTGGCGGCGTACGTCTACGCGGCGGCGGGCGAGGGCGAGTCGAGCACCGACCTGGCCTGGGACGGCCAGACGATGGTCTACGAGAACGGGCTGCTGCTGGCCGAGTCGGAGCGGTTCCCGACGGGCGCACGGCGGTCGGTGGCCGACGTCGACCTCGACCTGCTCCGCGCCGAGCGGCTGCGGATGGGCACGTTCGACGACAACCGCCGTCACCACGCGGAGCGGCTCGCAGGGTTCCGCGAGATCCGGTTCCGGCTCGACCCGCCACGGCGCGACATCGGGCTGCGCCGCGAGCTGGAGCGGTTCCCGTTCGTGCCGTCGGATCCCTCCCGGCTGGAACAGGACTGCTACGAGGCGTACAACATCCAGGTCTCGGGCCTCGAGCAGCGGCTGCGGGCCATCGGCCAGCCGAAGATCGTGATCGGGGTGTCGGGCGGGCTCGACTCCACCCATGCGCTGATCGTCGCGGCGCGGGCCATGGACCGGCTGGGCCGCCCGCGCACCGACATCCTCGCGTTCACGTTGCCCGGTTTCGCCACCAGCGCCGGCACGAAGACGAACGCCACCCGCCTCGCGCACGCCCTCGGCGTCACGTTCGAGGAGATCGACATCACGGAGACGGCCCGGCTGATGCTGGCCGAGCTCAAGCACCCGTTCGCCTCGGGTGAGCCGGTCTACGACGTGACGTTCGAGAACGTGCAGGCCGGCCTGCGTACCGACTACCTGTTCCGTGCGGCCAACCAGCGCGGTGGCATCGTGCTGGGCACCGGCGACCTCTCGGAGCTGGCGCTGGGCTGGTGCACCTACGGGGTGGGCGACCAGATGTCGCACTACAACGTCAACTCCGGCGTGCCGAAGACACTGATTCAGCACCTCATCCGGTGGGTGGTGTCGTCGCAGCAGTTCGATGTGGAGGTCGGCGACGTCCTCGACGCGGTGCTCGACACCGAGATCTCCCCCGAGCTCGTGCCCGCGGGTCAGGACGGCAAGGTGCAGAGCACCGAGGCCACCGTCGGCCCCTACGCACTGGCCGACTTCTCCTTGTTCCACGTGCTGCGTTACGGCTTCCGGCCGTCGAAGATCGCGTTCCTGGCCTGGCACGCGTGGCACGACGCCGAGCACGGCGAGTGGCCGCCCGGGTTCCCGCCCGAGGACCGGTTCGCCTACTCGCTGGGCGAGGTACGGCACTGGCTGGAGGTGTTCGCGGCGCGGTTCTTCGGGTTCAGCCAGTTCAAGCGCTCCGCGATGCCCAACGGCCCCAAGGTGTCCTCGGGGGGCTCGCTGTCGCCGCGGGGGGACTGGCGTGCGCCGTCGGACATGTCGGCGAGGATCTGGCTGGACGAGCTGCGCCGCGAGGTGCCCGAATCCTGACGTGTGAACCTCGTCCCACGCCGGTGCGCGCCCGTCATCTCCCTGTCACGCTTTCGTCGTCAACACCTGCAAACCCGGGGACCCGACGAGGGCCTCGAGGAAAGGGACGGACGACGATGTCTGAGACAACGGAAGTACAGGCCCCCTACCGGACGACGGCGGGCAAGCCCAAGCGCACCCGGATCCACCACCTGCGCGAGCTGAAGGAACGCGGCGAGCGCTGGCCGATGCTCACCGCCTACGACGTGTACTCCGCCGAGATCTTCGACGAGGCCGGCATCCCGGTCCTGCTCGTCGGCGACTCGGCCGGCAACAACGTCTACGGCTACGAGAACACCCTCCCCGTGACGGTCGACGAGCTGATGCCGCTGGTCAAGGCCGTGGTCCGAGGAGCGCAGAGCGCTCTGGTCGTGGCCGACCTGCCGTTCGGCAGCTACCAGGTCAGCGTCGAGCAGGCGCTCACCACCTCCTTCCGGTTCATGAAGGAGGGCGGCGCGCACGCCGTCAAGCTCGAGGGCGGGAAGCGGTTCGTGCCGCACGTCGAGGCACTCACGCAGTCGGGCGTCCCGGTCATGGCGCACCTCGGCTTCACGCCGCAGAGCGAGCACACCCTGGGCGGTTTCCGCATCCAGGGCCGCGGCGACGCGGGCGAGCACCTCATCGAGGACGCGCTCGCCCTGCAGGCCGCCGGCGCGTTCGGCGTGGTGCTGGAGATGGTGCCGGCCGACGTCGCCAAGCGCGTCACCGCCGAGCTGGTGATCCCGACCATCGGCATCGGCGCGGGCCCGGACACCGACGCCCAGGTGCTGGTGTGGTCGGACATGGCGGGCATGAACCGGGGCCGCAAGCCGAAGTTCGTCAAGCAGTACGCGGCGGTGGGCGAGATCCTGCTCGGCGCCGCCAGGCAGTTCGGGGACGAGGTGCGCGGCGGGTCCTACCCCGACGCGGACCACTCGTACTCGTAACTCAGTCCTCCCGCGGGGGCCCGGCGCCGCACGAGCCCCCGCGGTGAGCCCACCAACCCCGGCGAGTTGACCGAATCGACACGCCGCGTGTGCTGATTCAGCACGGGCCACCTGTGCCCGATCGGCGAAGACGGCGTGCTCATTTCGTCAACTCGCCGGGGTTGTGGAGGCCGGCTACCTGCTCGCCCGCCTCGTAGTGGGCCAGCATGTCCACCGCCGGGCACTCGCGGCTCGCCCAGCGTTCCCGCAGCCGCGTCAGGCGCTTCTCGTCGTCCGGGCGGCCGGACAGCGCCGTCTGCGCCGCGTCGAGGAGCTCGCCGGTGCCGCGGTGCACCTCGTCGTCGGCCAGGCCGACCCGGGCCACGTGCTGGTGGGCGGCCGCGTCGGGGGTGGTGCGGCGGCCGGGGAGCGTGTCGTCCAGGACCAGGCCGGTGAGCAGGCTCAGCAGCTCGCCGTACAGCTCGACGTCGGGGCAGGCGTCGAACGCCTTGAACTCGATGCGCCCCACCTCCGCCGGTAGCCGGGCCACCTGGGTGAGCGACGGGTCGGCGTCCACCTGGGGGTCGGCGTCGCCGAGGAACACCATCACCGCCGGTCGCTGCCCGGTGCGGACGTCCGTGCGCGCCGACAGCCCGCCCCACGGCCCGCCGTCCCGGAACGGCGAGGAGAACGACAGCGGCACCAACCACGGGCTGTAGTGCGTCAACTTCCGTGCGATGTCCGTGAGCTCCCTGGCGTCGAGCCCCGCACCCGACAGGTTGAGGTCGGGGCCGTAGGTGCTCATGTGGAGGTACGCCGTGCGCTCCTCCGGCGACCCCATCCGGTGGTGCCGCTCCCAGACGTTCAGCGGTGGCTCGATCGGGTACGCGGAGCGCAGCGGGTTGAACCCGATCGCCGTGGTGGCGAGCCCGCGGCGGGCGAGCTCGGCGTCCAGGAGCGCGAGATCGGCCTGCACCGCCGCCACGGCCCCGTCGATCGTGTCGTGGATGCGGGTGCGGATCTCCAGGCCTTTGGGGTCGCACCGGACGAGTCCGCCGTGGTCGTCGAACCGCTCGAAGCCCTCGACGTACCAGCGCTTGCGTTTGATGCCCTGATCGCCGACGCGCAGATCGGGGTAATCTGCGGCATCCTCCGGTAGGGCGTCCACCACGGCCTGCAGGTCGTCGAACGTCAGGTCCGTGTGGTCGGCGAAGGACCCGTCGGCCCGCAGGATCGCGAGTTCGTGTTCCAGGCCGTAACGGAACGCGCGCACGTGCTACCTCCCCGTCGTGACGGACGCACGTCCGCGCAGATGAGGGTAGCCTTATCTGAACCCCACGAAGGAGGTAGTCGGTGAGCGGCGACGATCCGCTGGAGGTGCTGCGCGGCAGGCGATCCCGCCCCGCGCTGGCCGCCCCGGCGCCCGATCCCACCGAGCTGCGCGACCTCCTCGTGGCCGCCTCCGCCGTGCCCGACCACGGCCGGCTGCGGCCGTTCCGCTTCGTCGTGATCGACGACGCCGGCCTCGGCGCGCTCGGCGACGCGTTCGCCGCCGCCCACGCCGAACGCTCCCCCGACGCGAGCCCCACCGAGCTCGCACGCACCCGTGTGAAGCCGTTGCGGGCGCCGATGATCGTCGCGGTGGTGTGCAGTCCCGGCGAGCATCCGAAGGTGCCCGTGTGGGAGCAGCGGGCCGCCGCCGTCTGCGCCGCCCACGCCCTGACGATCGCCGCCCACGTGCGCGGGTTCGGCGCGATGTGGCGCACCGGCTGGTACGGCGGGGCCCCCAAGGTGCGCGCTCACCTGGGTCTGCTCGACACCGAGGACGTCACGGGGTGGATCTACCTGGGCACCCCGGCCGGGCCCGTGCCGGCACCCCGTCCCGACGTGGAGCCCGCGGTCACCTGGCTGCGGTGAACGAGATCCGGCCGGTGGCCGGGTCGGCGTCGGTGAGCCGCACCCGGACGGTGGCGCCCGCCGTCAGCGTCCCGCTGCACCTCGCGAGCACCGGCGGCGTGTGCAGGTAGACCTCCCCCGACTCGCCCGGCCGCAGCACCACCACCTCGAACTCCTCGCCCACCCTCGAGCAGAGCAGCGTCGCCTCCGTGCGGTCGACGCACGCGCGGGACACCTTCGACGCCAGGCTGTCGGAGCTCGCCATCAGCTCGGGAAGCGACGGCAGCGCCGCGCGCACCCACTCCGGCACCGCCGTGCCGGCCACCAGCGCCAGGCAGACCTCCGTGCCGAAGCGGTCGACGAGCCGCCGCAGCGGGGCCGTGACGTGCGCGTACGGCGCACCGATGCCGCCGTGGCCCGGGTCGGCGGGCGGCGCGGTGCCGGCGCCGCGGTCGAACGCCGCGTATCCTGCCCCGCGCAGCAACGACGTGGCGGCCCGCCGCAGCGCGAGCGCGGTGGGCGTGTCGCGCGGGAGCGCGGCCAGCACCTGGGCCGCCGTCGTGCCGTCCGGCCAGTCGACGCCGAGCGTCGCGGCCGTGCGCCGCAGCGCCACCACGGCGTCCGCCTCGGGGGCGGGGAGCGTGCGCAGCAGGCCGATCCCGGCGCCGAGCATGATCTTGGCCGCCGAGGTGCCGGTGAGCAGCGACATCTCCGCGTTCCAGTCCTCCACCGGCACGCGCCTGCGCACCTGGACGGTCCAGCCGCCGGCGCCGTCGGGGACGACCTCCTGCTCGGGCAGCTCCAGCTCGATCGCCCCACGCAGCACGGCCAGGGCCCGGCGGAGCGGCCCGAGCTCGGCGAGCCCGCTGATCGCCGGGTGGACGCGGCCGGCGTCGACGTCGGCCTGCACCCCGGCGTAGTCGAGCCGGGCCCGCGACCGGACGATCGCCCGCCGCACGTCGACGGACGTGGGCTCACCGGTGGCGTCGAGGTCGATGGTCCAGAGCACCGCGGCCCGCGGGCCGTCCGGGAGCAGGCTCGACGCGCCCTCGGACAGCACGGGCGGGTGCAGCGGCACCGAGCCGTCGGGCAGGTAGACGGTCTGCCCCCGGCGGCGCACCTCCTCGTCGAGCGCACCGCCGGGCGTGACGACGGCCCCGAGGTCGGCGATCGCGTAGTGCACGCGGAAGCCGCCGTCGGTGCGCACCACGCCCAGCGCCTGGTCCAGGTCCTTGGACCCGGGCGGGTCGATCGTGACCAGCTCGACGTCGGTGGCGTCGTGCCGGCCCGCGCCCAGCCCGTGCGACGCGGCGCCCTCCGCCTCGGCGAGCACCGCCGGCGGGAACGCGGAGGCAAGGGCGAACTCCGCGCGGACGGCCTCGAAATCCGGGTTCACAGGAGCGTTCTACAGCCAGCGGGGCAGCGACGGCAGCTTGCGCGCGCCGTCCGCCCTCAGTTCTTTGCCCTTCGAGCGCCCGAGCAGCCAGGCGGCGAGGTCCGCGGCCGACCCGGTGACGACGACGGGGACCCCACCCTCCGCGACCGCCCACGTGCCTCCGTCGGCCTCGAGGCGCATCGCCGGGCAGCCCTCCCGGGTGCCCATCGCGGCGGCGACGTCGGCCAGCAGTTCGGTGAGCATCGGCGGCGGCAGGTCGGAGAAGGACGCCCCGACGTCGAGGTCGACCGCATGGATCCACATCTCCCGGGCCCGCATCCACGGGACGTCGGTGGCGGGGATCTCGCGGCCCTGCACGTTGGTGATGTGCTTGCTCCACGCCTCCTTGGGGAGCTTGCGTACCACCATCGCGAGACGGTCGGAGGACGCCACCACGTCGTCGCGGATCTCGGCGGGGCTGCGGGTGGAGCCGGACTCGATGTCGGCGTTGCGCGCATCGGTGCTCGCGTACGCCGGCGTCTCCGTGCCGGTCGCGGCCCACTTCAGCAGGTTGATCATGGCGTCGGCGTTGCGGGCGATGTGGGTGAGCACGTGCGCCCGGCTCCAGCCCGGCAGCGCCGACGGGGCGGCGAACGCGTCGTCGCCCATCCGCGTCATCAGCCCCCGCAGGTGCGCGGCGCCGTCACCGGCCCAGGCCAGGGACTCCGTGACCGTCCGGCTCACCGCTTTTCCGCACGGCACGTGTTGCGCAGCTCGCCGACGCCCTCGACGGTGGTGACCATCACGGCCCCGTCGGTGAGGTAGCGCGGGGGCTTGCGCGCGTGGCCGACGCCGCCGGGGGTGCCGGTGGCGATGACGTCGCCCGGGTTGAGCGTGAGGATCGTCGAGAGGTAGACGACCAGGTCGACGGGCCCGAAAACCAGCTCTGCGGTGGACGAGCTCTGCACCGTCTCGCCGTCGAGGGTGGTGCTGATCGAGAGCCCGCCCTCGGGCACCTCGTCGGACGTGACGAGCCACGGGCCGAGCGGCGTGGAGTGCTCGAACGTCTTGCCCTGCAGGAACTGCTTGGTGCGGTTCTGCCAGTCGCGCGCGCTGACGTCGTTCATCACGGTGTAGCCGGCGATGGCCGCCTTGGCCGTCTCCGGCGTGGCGTGGCGTACGGGGCTGCCGATGACGACGGTCAGCTCGGCCTCCCAGTCGACGTTGTCCGAGGCCGAGGGCAGCACGACGTCGTCGTGGGCGCCGACCAGCGCGGGCGCGTACTTCGCGAAGACCGTGGGGTACTCGGGGAGCTGGTTGCCCATCTCGAGCACGTGGTCGCGGTAGTTCAGCCCGACACAGATGATCTTCTCGGGCGAGGGCACGAGGGGGGCGTAGTCGAGGTCGGCGACCACGTGCGTCGGGCCCGCGGCCGCTGCGGCGCGGTCGGCCCAGTCCGCGTGCTCGAGCAACGCCCGGACGTCGGCGTCACCGGTCTCGGTCGCCGTGTCGCCGTCCACCCGGACCGCCCGGTTGCCCGTAGCGGTGCGGATCGTCGCCAGCCTCATCGTTTCTCCTCCGTGCGCAGATCACTCATGACAGCCACGGAGAGTCTGACAAGCGGAGGCGGCGATCCGCACCCCGGGGCGCCTACAGGGAGGCGTACAACGCCTTCTCGTAGTTCGCGTAGAGCTCCAGCGCCTCCGGCGGCACGAACGGCAGGAAGTTGCTGTAGATCGAGCCGCAGACGCCGGTGGTGCGGTCCACCCAGAAGTGGGTGTTGCACAGCCCGGCCCACGCCCCGCTGTACGCGCGGCGCATGCCCGGGACGTCGTTCTCGTTGAGCAGCAGCCCATAGCCCCACTTGTAGCCGGGGCCTGCGTTGAACTCGTGGGTGGCCGTCGGGTCGGCCGTCGGGATCGCCTCGGGGAAGGAGAGGTCCCCGATCTGGTTGGTGAATGCCGCGTCGACGGTCTCGGACCTGAGGATGCGGACCCCGCCCAGCTCACCGTTGTTCAGCAGCGCCTGCTGGAACTTGATGTAGTCCTGCGGCGTCGAGTAGAGGCCGTGCCCGCCTGCGTAGTACTCGGGCGTCTGGTTGAGCTCGATGCCGCTGTCCACCCAGCCGTCGTCGGTCTTGATGTGGACGGGCGTGGTGGAGTCCTTCCAGCCCTCGGCGATCTGGAATGCGGTGTCGTTCATCCCGAGCGGGCCGGTGATGCCCTCCTTGACCGCGACGTCGAGCGTCACGCCGGAGGCGGCCTCGACGACCTTGCCCAGCCAGTCGGTGTTGATGCCGTAGATGAACGTGGTGCCCGGGTCGGCCAGCAGCGGGGCGGTGAAGATCACGTTGGCGCCCGACAGCACGTTGGGGGTGCTGGTGGCGGCCTCCCACTTCACGAGGTCGTCGCTCCAGAACCAGTAGCCCAGCCCGGAGGTGTGGGTCACCAGCTGGTGCACGGTGGCGTCGCTCGCGGGGGCCCGCAGCCGGGGGGTGTCGCCGTCCCAGCCGTCGAGGACCTGGACGTCGGCGAACTCGGGGCAGTACTCCTTGATGGGCGCGCTGAAGTCCAGCGTGCCCTTCTCCACCTGCTGGAGCGCGGCGGCCGTCGCTACCATCTTCGTCATCGACATGATCCGGAAGTGGGTGCTCGTGCTGAGCGGCTCGTCGTTGCCGGCCGCCTTGGGGCCGGCGGCGCCCTCGTAGATCACGCCGTTACGGTCGGCCGCGATCGCGGCGACGCCGGGCACGGCGCCCGCGTCGACCGCGTCCTGCAGCACCTTGTCGATGCTCGAGCTCACGTCGATCTCCTCGCCGTTGGGTGTGAACGTGGGTCGCGTCACACCTTTCCGGACGCGTCGATCGCACGCGACACATGCGCCGATCGGACCTGGCTCAACGGCCAGGTCCGGTCAGATCTCCCCGCCCGACGCGGCGTCCGAGGCACCCTTGCGCAGCGGCAGCGTCGCGAAGACCGCGGGCGGCTCGCTCCACAGCTCCGACGGCGCGTGGATCGCCCGCCACACCTTCTCCGGCGTGCAGGGCAGATCGACGTGCCGCACGCCGAACGGGCGCAGCGCGTCCACCACGGCGTTCTGGACCGCCGGGGTGGCCCCGACCGTCGCCGACTCGCCGATACCCTTGGCGCCCAACGGGTTCATCGGCGTCGGGGTCTCCGTGGAGGAGGTCTCGAACCAGAACAGGTCCGCGGCGCTGGGCATCCGGTAATCGGCCAGCGTGGAGGTGATGGGCTGGCCCTCGTCGTCGAAGAGGATCTCCTCGAACAGCGCCTGCGCCACGCCCTGAGCGAGCCCACCGTGCTGCTGACCCTCGACGAGCAGCGGGTTGAGGATGCGGCCGCAGTCGTCGACGGCGACGTGGCGGCGCGGGGTGACCCGGCCGGTCTCCGTGTCGACCTCCACCACCGACACGTGCGCGCCGAACGGGAACGTGGCGCCCTCCTGGCGGAAGTCGAGGCCCGCGAAGAGCTCCTCCCCCGCGCCCGCCACCTGCGACCAGCTCAGCGCGGTGGTCGGGACACCGACCACGCCGAACTCGCCCGCGTCCGTCAGCTCGACGTCCTCGACGGCGGCCTCCAGCAGGTCGGCGGCCCGGCGCTTGGCCTGGTCGAGCACGTCGTCGGCGGCCATGACCACCGCGTTGCCGGCCATCTGCAGCGACCGCGAGCCACCCGTGCCGCTCCCCCGCGGCACGACGGCCGTGTCGGACTGCACGAAGGTGATCCTCTCGATCGGGATGCCCAGCTTGTCGCTGGTGAGCATCGCGAACGCGGTGGCGTGCCCCTGGCCGTGCGCGGAGGTGCCTGCGGAGATCGTGGCCGTGCCGTCGGCGTGGACCGTGACCGAGCCGTACTCGGTGCCGCCGCCGCCCGCGGTGATCTCGACGTAGACGCACAGGCCGACGCCCAGCTGCACCGGGTCCTGGGCCTCACGGCGGTTGCGCTGCTCCTCGCGGAGCTTGTCGTAGTCGACGATGCGCAACGCCTCGCGCAACGGCAGGTCGTAGTCACCCACGTCGTAGCGCGCGCCGGGCAGCGTCGTGAGCGGGAAGGACGCGGGGTCCAGCAGGTTGCGGCGGCGGATCTCGGCGGGTTCGATGCCCAGCTCGTCGGCGGCGATGTCCATGATCCGCTCGAGGTGGGCGGTGGCCTCCGGCCGGCCCGCACCGCGGAACGCGCCCATCGGCGTGGTGTTGGTCAGCGCCACGGCGGCGTCGTACGCGATCTTCGGGATGTCGTAGACGCCCTGGCTCATCACGTAGGTGGGGCCCATCGAGAGCGCACCGCCGAAACCGGCGTAGGCACCGGCGTCGCCGACCACCCGGGCCCGCAGGCCGGTGATCCTCCCCTCGCGGGTCAGGCCCAGCTCGTAGTAGGCCACCTGGCCGCGGCCGTGTGGCATCGAGACGAGGTTCTCCGAGCGGGTCTCGACCCAGGTGACCGGCCGCCCGAGCTTCCGGGCCACGCCGACCGACACCGTGTGCTCGGCGAGCATCCCGGCCTTGCCGCCGAACCCGCCGCCCACGTGCGGCGCGATCACGCGGACGCGGTCGTTCTCGAGCCCGAACAGCGTCGCGGCCTGGGCACGGAAACCGTGGGGCATCTGGGTGGAGACCCAGATCGTCAGGTCGGCGTCGTGGCCTTCATGTCCGCCCGGCAGCACCGCGATCGCGTTGCCCTCCATCGGCATGACGGCGAGGCGCTGGTTGACCATGCGGGCCCGCACCACCACCTCGGCGTCGGACAGCACGTCCTCAGCCGAGCGGACGCCGGCCGCGAGGTTGTCGTGGCCGGGGAACTGCGGCTCGGAGGTGGGGTCCAGTGCCTTTTCCGGATCGACGACGGCGGGCAGCGGGTCGTAGTCGACCTCCACCAGCTCCGCGGCGTCGACCGCCTGGGCCTTCGTCTCCGCGACGACGACGGCCACCGCCTCGCCGACGAACCGCACGCGGTCCGTGGCGAGCGGCGGCCGCGGCAGGTCGGGGTTGACCACCATCAGGCCGTGGTGCGCGGGCAGCTCCAGATCGGCCGCGGTGAACACCGCGACCACCCCGGGCGCGGCAACGGCGTCGGCGGTGGCGACGGCGGTGATCACGCCGTGCGCCAGCGGCGAGCGGACGAACGCGAGGTGCAGCATCCCCCTCAGACGCAGGTTGCCGACGTAGGTGGACGCTCCGGTGATCAGGTCGAGGTCCTCGACGCGGCGCACGGAGGTTCCGAGAATGGATCCAGGCATGAGCCGACCTTACGACCAGCGTTTGACGAGCACCGTCCGAAAGGGGAGGGTCTTCGTCCGGAGACCTGCGTTACCCCGGTTCACGCCGGGGTGCGCTTCCTCCGGGGGGTCGGACTGGTCGGGGGCCGGTCCGGCCTCCCGACCACCTATCGTGGTCCCGTGCCCCAGTTCCACCACACTGATGTACTCCCGCTCGGTCCGGACGAGACCGACTACCGCCGCCTCGACCTCCCGCCCGGCAAGGTGGTGGAGGCAGCGGGCCGGACGTTCCTCGAGATCGATCCCGCCACCATCACGTCGCTGGTCGCCGAGGCCGTGCACGACATCCAGCACATGCTGCGCCCCTCGCACCTGGCCCAGCTGCGGGCGATCGTCGACGATCCCGAGGCGTCGCCCAACGACCGCTTCGTGGCCACCGACCTGCTGCGCAACGCGTGCGTCTCGGCGGGCGGCGTGCTGCCGATGTGCCAGGACACGGGCACCGCGATCGTCGTCGGCAAGCGCACGGAGACCGTGCTGACCGGCGGCAACGACGAGGAGTCGGTGTCGCGCGGAATCTTCGACGCCTACGAGAAGCTGAACCTGCGCTACTCGCAGATGGCGCCCACGTCGTTCTGGGACGAGAAGAACACGGGCACCAACCTGCCCGCGCAGGTGGAGCTGTACTCCGTGCCCGGGCAGGACCCCCGCTACGAGTTCCTGGTGATGGCCAAGGGCGGCGGTTCGGCCAACAAGACCTTCCTCTATCAGGAGACGAAGGCGCTGCTCAACCCCGCCAAGCTCGCGAAGTTCCTCGACGAGAAGCTCCGCTCACTGGGCACCGCGGCCTGCCCGCCGTACCACCTGGCGATCGTCGTGGGTGGCATGTCGGCGGAGTACAACCTCAAGGTCGCGAAACTGGCCTCAGCGCGCTACCTGGACAAGCTGCCGACCTCCGGCAGCGACCTGGGGCACGCGTTCCGCGACCACGATCTCGAACAGCAGGTCCTCGAGCTCACCCGCCAGTTCGGCATCGGCGCCCAGTTCGGCGGCAAGTACTTCTGCCACGACGTACGCGTGATCCGGCTGCCGCGCCACGGGGCGTCGCTGCCCGTCGGCATCGCCGTCTCCTGCTCGGCCGACCGCCAGGCCAAGGCCAAGATCACCCCCGAGGGTGTGTTCCTGGAGCAGCTGGAGACCGACCCGGCGCGCTTCCTCCCCGACGTCGCCGACGGCCTCTCCGACGACGTCGTGCAGGTGGACCTCAACCGCCCGATGGACGAGATCCGCGCCCAGCTCTCGACGTTGCCGGTGAAGACGCGGGTGTCGCTGACCGGCACGCTCGTCGTGGCCCGCGACATCGCCCACGCCAAGATCGCGGAGCGGTTGGACGCGGGCGAATCGCTTCCCCAGTACCTGAAGGATCACCCGGTGTACTACGCGGGCCCGGCGAAGACGCCCGAGGGCTACGCGTCCGGCTCCTTCGGACCCACGACCGCCGGCCGCATGGACTCCTACGTCGAGCAGTTCCAGGCGGCGGGGGGTTCGCTGGTGATGCTGGCCAAGGGCAACCGCTCCAAGCAGGTCACCACGTCGTGCGCGACGTACGGCGGCTTCTATCTGGGCTCCATCGGCGGCCCCGCCGCCCGGCTGGCCCAGGACTGCATCCGCAAGGTCGAGGTGCTGGAGTACCCCGAGCTGGGCATGGAGGCGGTCTGGAGGATCGAGGTGGAGGACTTCCCGGCGTTCGTGGTGGTGGACGACAAGGGCGAGGACTTCTTCTCGGAGGTCAGCCAGCCCACGTTGCAGGTGACCTTCCGCCGCTGACACCCCCACCCACCCCACCGGCGAGTTGACCTTCTCGCCACGCCGTGATTGCCGATTCGGCACACCTGCGACGTGCTCGATCGGCGATCTCAGCGTGTCGGTTTGGTCAACTCGCGCTGGGCTTGGCGCGGGCGAGGGTGGCGTGGGCCATGCGGACGTGGACGTCGTCCACCATCTCCCCGTCTAGAAGGCCGACGCCCTGCTCCGACGCCTCCAGCACGCGGCGGGCGTGGGCGATCTCCGTCTCGTTCGGGGTGAAGATCTCGTGGGCCAGGGCCACCTGCGAGGGGTGGATGCAGAGCTTGCCCGGGTAGCCGAGAGCGCGGGCCTGTTCCGCGTCGCGGCGGAACGCGTCGTCGTCGCGGACCGCCGTGACGACCTGGTCCAGCGCGGAGACGCCGGCCAGTCGCGCGGCGATGGCCACCTGGCTGCGGGCGTAGAGCACCTCGGTGCCCTCCGCGGTGCGGCGCCCGCCCATGTCGGCGATGAAGTCCTCGGCCCCGAAGTAGGCACCGACCAGGCCCATCGCGGCCCCCGCGGCGAGCAGCGGGCGGGCGTCGGCCACGCCCAGCGCCGTCTCCAGCCCGCCGACGATCGACCACTTGCGGCCCTGCAGCTCCGCGAGCTGGTCCGTGCGTTCGAGCTTCGGCAGCACGACCCCGTCAGCACGGGTACCGGTCACAGCAGCGATGTCGTCGGCGAACCACGGGCTGCCCGGCGCGTTGACCCGAACCAGCACCGTCGTGCCCTCGGGCACCTCGAGGGTGCTCAGCGCCTCGACGACGGTGACGCGCGCGGAATCCTTGTCGGCCACCGCCACGGCGTCCTCGAGATCGAGCACGACTCCGTCGGCGCCGAAGCGCCCGATCTTGGCAATCCGATCGGCGCGCCCCCCGGGAACGAACAGCAGGGACCGCAGCGAGGTCGTCATCGGCCCATCGTCGCAGCCCGTGTGGTCACCTCGCAGCCCGCCGGCGCGCTGCGACGACGCCCGCGTGCTGCGGCGTCATGCCGGGCGGCGGTGCATGAACGCCGCCCGGGTGGCTTGGCACACCAGCTCGCCGCGTTGGTTGTAGGCGTCGTGGCGGAACGTCACCACGCCCGCGTCGGGGCGGGACGAGCTCGCGCGCGCGTCCACCACCTCGGTGACGACGTGGATCGTGTCGCCCGCGAACACCGGCTTCGGGAACCGGATGTCCGAGAAGCCGAGGTTGGCGATGGTCGTGCCCAGGGTGAGCTCCGGGACCGCCAGCCCGACCACCAGCGCGACGGTGAACATCGAGTTGACCAGTGGCTTCCCGAACTCCGTACCCGCCGCGAACTCCGCGTCGAGGTGCAGCGGCTGCGGGTTCATGGTCATCGTCGTGAACAGCACGTTGTCGGTCTCGGTGACGGTGCGGCGGGTGGCGGCCTCCACCACGAGGCCGGGCTTCAGGTCGTCGAACCACATCCCGGTCATCGACGGACCACCGCCGCCACCGCATCGAGCGCCGACGGGTCCTCCATCGCCGAGATGTCGCCCGTCGGGGAGCCGTGCACCACGACGTCGCGCAGCAGCCTGCGCATCGTCTTGCCCGTGCGCGTCTTCGGCATCGCCGGCGTCACGTAGACGCGGTCCAGCTGCGCATAGCCACCCATCTCCGCCACGACGCGCGCCCGGATCTGTGTCGGCGCGTCCTCGCCGGCCCCGGTGCGCAGCGTCACGAACGCGATCGGCACCGTGCCCTTCGTCGCGTCCGGGACGCCGACCACCGCGGCCTCGACGACGTCGGGGTGCGCCGTGACGACGGCCTCGATCTCCATCGTCGAGATCCGGTGGGCGGCCACGTTGATCACGTCGTCGGCGCGGCCGAGCACCCAGAGGTGCCCGTCGTGGTCGAGGACGGCCTCGTCGTTGGTGGCGTACTTGCCGGGGAACCGTGAGAAGTAAGTGGCCAGGTAGCGGTCGTGGTCGTCCCAGACCGTACGGGCCAGCGTCGGGAACGGGCTGGTCAGCACCAGGTTGCCCTTGACGCCGGCGGGCACCGGCTGCCCGTCGTCGTCGAGGATCTCGTAGGCGTGCCCGGGGACGGGGGTGCCCACCGACCCGGCCTTGAGGTCCTCGGCGCCGTAGACGGGGTAGGTCCAGGTGGAGCCGGTCTCGGTCTGCCCGTAGGCGTTGACGACGGGAACGTGCAGGGTGTCGGTGGTCCAGCCGAAGGTGTCGCCGTCCAGCGGCTCGCCCTGGACGGTGATCAGCTTCAGGCCGGGCAGCGGGTGGGTGGTGGCGAGGTCGTCGCCGAACTTGCGCAGCATCCGCAGCAGCGTCGGCGCGCACAGCACCTTCGTGACGGCGTGCCGTTCGCAGATCTCGTAGAACCGCGCGGTGGTCGGGGTGTCGAGCGCGCCCTCGAAGCACGCGATCGTCATTCCGCAGGCCAGCCCGCCGACGACGGCCTGGATCGGGAACGTCAGCCAGCCGACGTCGGCCGCCACCCAGTAGACGTCGTCCTCCTCGTACCCGGCCTGCCAGTGCGCGTTCGCCCAGGTGCCGAGCAGGAACCCGCCGACGCTGTGCACCACGCCCTTGGGCTTCGACTCGGTGCCGCTGGTGAAGATCAGGAACGACGGCTCGTTGGGGTCGAGGGGGACGGCCGGGGTGCCTTTCTCCCCCCTCTCCAGTACTGCGGCGTAGGCGTGCTCTCCGTCGGCCAGTGGCACGCCGTTCCCGGTGCGGTCCACCACGACGGTGGCCTGCACGGACGGCGTACGTACGCGCGCGGCGCGCAGCGTCTCCAGCAGCGGGATCGGCTTGGTGCGCCGGTAGATGGCGTCGGCCACGACGACGACCTTCGCGCGCGCCGCCTGCAGCCGCGACGCCACGGCCTCCTCGGCGAAGCCGGAGAACAGCACGGTGTAGATCGCGCCGATCCGGTTGCAGGCGTGGATGGAGGTGAACGCCTCGACGAGGTTGGGCATGTAGATCGCGACGACGTCGCCCTTGGTGACGCCCAGCTCCAGCAGGCCGGCGGCGAGGTGGTTGACCTCGTCGGCCAGCTCGGCGTAGGTCAGGGTCCGTGTGTCGCCGGGTTCGCCCTCCCACACCACGGCGGCGCGGCCGGCCGTGGCGGGGTCCTCGGCCCAGCGGTCGACGCAGTTGTCGGCGACGTTGATGCGGCCGCCGTCGAAGTAGCGGAAGTCCTCGATCTCACCGCTGCGCACGGTGGTCCAGGGCGTGGACCAGCGCTGCTGATTCGCCACCCACTCCCAGTAGGCCTCGGGCCCGTCGAGAGCGCGGGCGGCGGCAAGTTGCTCGACGCGCGCGGGCACCGTCCACTCGTCGGGGAGCGGGATGATCGGCGCGTTCAGCAACTGCGCGAGGCTGTCGGGCGTGTCGGACATCAGCGTCCTTCCTGGGCGGGGCCGGGTCGTGCGCGGATATCACTGCCGGGGCGATGATTTCCGCGCACAGGGGGTCACACGGGGCTGATCGGGTGGTGGCGGCGGCCGGTGGTGCGGGTCCAGCGGTCGGAGTCGACCATGCGCGCGACGAGTTCGGCGCGCAGCCGCTCGGGCTCCACCACCGCGTCGACGACGAGGTCGGACGCCATCCGGAGCAGGTTGATGTCGGCCTGCTGCTCGGCGGTGCGGGCGGTGACGAACGCGGCGCGCTCGTCGTCGTCCTCGATCGCGGCGATCTTGTTGGCGTACACCGCGTTGACCGACGCCTCGGCGCCCATCGGGCCGATCGTGGCCGTGGGCAGAGCGAGCGTCGCGCGGGGCTCGAACCCGGGCGCGCACATCGCGTAGAAGCCGGCGGCGTAGGCCTTGCGCAGGACCACGGTGTACTTGGGCACCTCGGCGCTCGCCATCGCCGTGATCATCTTCGCGCCGTGGCGGATGATGCCCTGCCGCTCCACCTCGACGCCGACCATGAAGCCGGGCACGTCCTGCAGGAACACCAGGGGGACGTTGAACGCGTCGCAGGTGGAGATGAACTTGGTGGCCTTGTCGGCGGAGTCGACGAAGATCGCGCCGCTGCGCACCTGCGGCTGGTTGGCCACGATGCCGACCACCCGCCCGTCGAGCCGGGCGAACCCGGTGACCAGTTCCTGCGCCCAGCGGGCCTTGATCTCGAAGAAGGTGCCCTCGTCGACGAGCCGGTCGACCACCCCTCGCACGTCGTAGGCGGTGTTGGGGTCGGCCGGGACGAGCCCGGCCCAGTCCTCGCGCTCGGGCTCCTTCGCCGGGAGGGCGGCAGGCGCGGAGCGGAAGTCGTCGGGCAGATAGCTCAGCAGCAGCCGGGCCGCCGCGATGGCCTCCCAGTCCTCGTCGAACACCTCGTCGCCGCAGCCGGAGACGGTGGCGTGCATCATCGCGCCACCCATCTCCTCCAGCGTGGTGCGCTCACCGGTGACCTTCTCCGCCACGCGCGGGCTGGCCAGGTACATCGACGCGTTGCCCTCGACCATCCCGACCCAGTCGCAGAACGCCGGCATGTACGCCCCGCCCGCGGCGCTCGGTCCGTGCAGGCAGCACAGCTGCGGCACCCGGCCCGACAGCTTCACCTGCAGCTGGAAGATCGCCGACGCGCCCCGGCGGCCGGGGAAGAAGCCCATCTGGTCGGTGAGCCGACCGCCCGCGGAGTCGACGAGGTAGACCACGGGCAGCAGGTCACGGTCGGCGCGCTCGAGGATGCGGATCTGCTTCTCGCACGTCAGCTCGCCCCACGACCCGGCCTTGACGGTGAAGTCGTGCGCGATCACCGCGACGGGGCGCCCGTCCACCCGCCCGACCCCGGTGATCACGCCGTCGGCGGCCAGGGCCTGGTCGGCGGCCGTGGCGAGCAGGCCGTCCTCGACGAAGGTGCCGGGGTCGAACAGCACGGCCAGGCGGTCGCGGACGGGGAGCTTGTCGGGCCAGCGGGCGGGGTCACCGCCGGCGCGGGCCTTCTCGGTGGCGGCGACGACCTCGTCGGGCGAGACGGTGCCCACGCGTTCGGCCTCGATCGTCACGCCGACACCCTCGTCGCGACTCGCGCACATGGACGGCCCGACTCGCGCGCACTCAGACCCCGACTCGCGGGGGTCACGAGACCATCCCGCGGGTCAGGATCTCCAGCTGGATCTCGTCGGTGCCGCCGCCGATGCGCAGGATGCGGGCGTCGCGGTAGTGGCGGGCCACTGGCGACTCCTCGACGAACCCGGCCCCGCCGAACAGCTGCACGGCGTCGTCGACGATGCGATTGCACGTCACCGCGGACACGTACTTCGCCCGCGCCACCGACTTCCCCGCGTCCGGATGGCCGGCGTCGAGCCGGGCCGCGGCCTGATAGGTGACCAGCCGGGCCGACTCCAGCTCGATCTCCATCAGCGCGAGCTTGTGGCGGATCGTCTGCAGGTGCATGAGCGGCGCGCCGAACGCCTCCCGCTGGCCGGCGTACTCCATCGCGAGATCCAGGCACTCCGCCGCGTGTCCGATACCCATCCCGGCCAGCGCGATCCGCTCGAGCTGGAAGGCCTCCATGATCTGGTAGAAGCCGCGGTTCTCCTGTCCCAGCACCGCGTCCCCGGCCACCGCGACGTCGTCGAGGACGACCTCGCGGGTGTCGGAGGAGTGCCAGCCCATCTTGGCCAGCGGCGCGCCCGTCGAGACGCCCGGTGCGGTGGTCTCGACGAGGAACAGCGTGACGCCGCCGCGGCCCGCGTCGCCGGTGCGGGCGGCGACGATCCACAGGTCGGCCAGCCCGGCGTTGGTGATGTACATCTTCCGGCCGTTGAGCACCCAGCCCTCGTCGGTGCGCCGGGCGGTGGTGGTGACGCCCGCGACGTCGGACCCGGTGCCGGGCTCGGTGACCGCGATGGAGGCGACGGCCTCCCCCGTGGCCAGCGGCGGGAGCCAGCGGGCCTGCTGGGCGGGGGTGCCGTGCCGGATGATGTGCGGGGCGGCCATGTAGGCGCTGACCAGCGCCGTGACCGCGATGCCGCCGCTGGCGCGGGCCAGCTCCTCGGCCAGCAACGCGACGGCGAGGCCGTCACCGTCGTCCCCGCCGTGCTCCACGGGGGTGACCAGGCCGAGCATCCCGGCTGCACCGAGCGGCTTCCAGAGGTCGGCCGGGAAGGTGCCCGCCGCCTCCGCAGCGTCGACCCGTGGACGCACCTCACGGTCCACGAACGACCGGCACGAGGCCTGGAAGTCGCGGTGCTCGTCGTCGAGCTCCCAGCTCATCAGTCCTCCAGCGTGTTCGACCGACCGGACGGTCGACTCCCAGTAGAGTGGGCCGTGGAACTGCTGTCAAGGAGAGGCCCCATGACCGAGCCGATCACCCGGGCCGACGCCCAGCGGGCCCGCGTGCTGGCCACGTCGGTCGAGATCTTCGGGACGCGCGGCTACCGGGCCACGTCGATGAACGAGATCGCGGCCGGCGTCGGTCTCTCCAAGCCGACGCTGTACCACTACTTCCGCAACAAGGAGGAGCTGCTCGTCCGGATCTACTCCGACGTTCTCGACGAGAGTCTGCGGATGGCCCTGGCCACCGTGGCCGCCGCAGCGTCCCCGCTCGACGGGCTGCGTGACCTGCTCGTGTCCCGCGTGGTCCACACCTGTGAGAACCGCGAGCTGCTGAAGATCTGCTTCGAGGAGGAGGACGAGCTGCGGCCCGACCTCGCCGAGGAGCTGCTGGTGCGCAGACGCGCGTTCGAGGACGTGGTCATGGCGGCTCTGCGCAACCATCTGGACACGCATCCCGAGGTGCACCTCGCCATGGCCCCCAAGGTCTTCGTCAACCTCTGCCTGGGCGCGGTGAACTGGACCTACAAGTGGTACCGGCCCACCGGCCCGCGCACGCCGCAGGAGCTCGGCCGCGAGATGGCCGACGCCCTGCTCAGAGTGGTGACTCCCTAGTCAGCGCAACCGGCGCGGACCCCCGTCGTCGCGGTGCGGCGGCGGGCCCAGCACCACCCGGGCGCCCGTGACGAACACGCCCTCCGCCGACGCCAGCACGGGATCGAGTGCCAGCGACCGCACCCCGGGCAGGTCCTCCGCGAGCCGGCCCACCCGCAGCACCAGGTCCTCCATGTCGTCGAGCCGCGTGGGCTCGGTGCCGCGGTAGCCCGCCAGCAGCGGTGCCGCTCGCGGCGCCCGCACGAGCGCGGCCGCGTCCTGGTCCGAGACGGGCACCACCCGGAACGCCCGGTCGCCGAGCAGCTCCGTGGCCAGCCCGGACAACCCGAAGGACAGCAGGGAGCCGAACGAGGGGTCGTCGACGATCTCCAGCACGCACGAGATGCCCTTCGGGGCCATCCGCTGGACGTAGAACCCCTGCTCGCCGGTGAGCCCCGCGAGGTCGCCTGCCGCCCGTCGCACCTCCGCAGCCCCGGCGACGTCGAGACGGACGCCGACGAAGTCGGTGCGGTGGCGCCACCGGTCGCCGACCGCCTTGACCGCCACCGGGTACCCGACCTCCTCGGCCGCGGCCACGGCGGCGTCGGCGCCCTCCACCCGGCGGAACGCCGCGAGGGTGATGCCGTAGCAGGCAAGCAGGTCGACCGCCTCGTCGTCGCCGAGGGCGTGGCGCTGGTCGGAGCCGAACCGGGCGACGAGGTCACGGGCCCGCTCGGTGTCGATGCCGTCGGGCGAGACGAACTCCCCGACCGGGTTGGCGTGCCACCGCGCGTAGCGGCCGACGCGGGCGAGCGCCGCGGCGGCGCGTTCCGGGCTCGGGAAGCTGGGCACCGAGCCCCGCATCGGGGTGCCGTCCGGCCCGGGGACGGCGAGCTCGACGGGCACGCCCTCGGCGGCCAGGAACACCGCGACCACCGGCTTCTCCACGCCGGCCACAGCCTCGCGCAGGGCCCGCGCGTAGGCGGCGCCCGGGGTGGCGATCGGCGGGACGAACACCGCGACCAGCGCGTCGGTGCCCTCGTCGCCCGCCGCCTTCGCCACGGCCGCGGCGAACTCGTCAGGTGGGGCGGCCGCCCCGACGTCCACGGGGGCGCCGGCGAGCTCCATGCCCTCGTCGAGCAGCGCGTCGCTGACGAGCAGCCCGAGCGCGCTGGAGTTGCCCACCACGGCGACGCTCGGGCCCGCAGGTAGTGGCTGGTAGGCCAGCACCAGCGCGGTGTCGAAGAGTTCCGACAGCGTCTCGACGCGGATCACGCCGGACTGCTCGAACAGCGCGCGCACGCTCGCGTCGTCGATGGGGACGCCGCTGGCCGCGAGGGCGGGGGTCGGGCCGGTGTGCCGGCCGCTCTTGACCGCGACGATCGGCTTGGTGCGGGCCAGCCGCCGGGCAAGGCGGGCGAACTTGCGCGGGTTGCCGAACGTCTCCAGGTAGAGCAGGACCACGTCGGTGGCCGGGTCGGTCTGCCAGTACTGCAGCATGTCGTTGCCCGAGACGTCGGCGCGGTTGCCCGCGGAGACGAACGTGGACAGGCCCAGCCCACGCTGCTTGGCCGAGGCGAGGATCGCAGTGCCCAGCGCACCGGACTGCGAGAAGAACCCCACGCGCCCGATGCCGGGGATGTCCGGGGCCAGCGTGGCGTTGAGCTGCACGTCGGGGTCGGTGTTGGCGATACCGAGCGCGTTGGGGCCGATCACCCGCATGCCGTGGGCCCGGGCCTCACTCACCAGGCGCCGCTCCGCGACGGTGCCGCCCTCGCCGGCGTCGGCGAAGCCCGCACTGATCACCACCAGGGTCGTGACGCCCTTCTCCAGGCAGGAGTCCATGACCTCGTCGATGCCCGCGGCGGGCACCGCGACGACGGCCAGGTCGACCTCGTCGGGGATGTCGGTGACCGAGGCGTACGCCCGCACACCGCGGATCGAGCGGGCGTCGGCGTTGACCGGGAACACCGGGCCGGTGAACTTGGCCCGCAGCAGGTTGGTGAGCACCGCGTGCCCGATCTTCGACGGGTCGGCGGACGCCCCGATGACCGCCACCGACCCCGGGTGCAGCGCGTTGTACATGCTGCGCGCCTCGGCCCGCTGTTCACGTGCATCGCGCACGGCCAGCGACTCGTCGGTGGGGTCGATGTCGAACTCGAGATGCAGCACGCCGTCGGCGAACGCCCGACTCACCTGGTAGCCGGCCTGCCGGAAGACCCGCACCATGGTGTGGTTCTCGACCAACACCTCGGCCTCGAACCGGCGCAGCCCGTTCTCGCGGGCCGCGGCCGCCAGGTGCTCCAGCAGGATGGAGCCCAGCCCTCGTCCCTGGTGCTCGTCGCGGGCGACGAACGCGACCTCCGCCGTGGTGATGGCGCCGCCGGCACCACCCGGCAGCCCCTCGTAGCGACCGACGGCGATGATCTCGTCGCCGAGCAGGCAGATGAACCCGACCCGCGCGTGGTGGTCGACGGTGGTGAAACGCTTCAGGTCCTTGTCGGAGATGCGCGGGTAGGGCCCGAAGAAACGCAGGTAACGGGTGCGCTCGGACAGGCTCTCGTGGAACCGGAGCAGAGCGTCGGCGTCGGCGGGCAGGATCGGTCGCAGGTGCACGATGCCGCCGTCGGACGCGACGACGTCGGCCTCCCAGCGGCGGGGGTAGCCGGGGCCGGCATCGACCGGGTCGGTGGCAGGCGTGTCGCCGGTGGGTGTGCGGGGCGTGCTGGTGGGCTGCATGTCAGTCCCGGGGATCGTCGGGGTCCAGGCCGTGCAGCGGGAACACCGCGCGGCGGGTCTCCAGCACGGCGGCGTCGACGCGGTCGGAGTCCTCCATCCACCGGGTGTGCGCGGTGTCGCGACCGTCGGTCATGGAGGTGGGCAGTTCCTGGCCGGTGAGCCCGGCGGTGTGCGCGATCCAGCTCGCGGGCAGCGGCCGGTTCGGGTCGACGTCGCGGTCGAGCACCGTGGCGATGAGGTGCGTCCACGACCGCGGCACCACCCGGAACAGCCCGTAGCCGCCGCCTCCGGTGGCCAGCCACTTGCCACCCGCTGAGCGCTCGGCCAGCTCACGGAGCTTGTGGTAGATCGCGCGGTGGCCGTCGACCGAGAGCCCGAGATCGGCCAGTGGATCCTCGGCGTGGGTGTCGGCGCCGCACTGGGTGACGAGGATCTGCGGCTGGAACGCCCCCACCAGCGACGGCACGACCGCGTCGAACGCCCGGAGCCACGCGGGATCGGCGGTGCCGGGCGGGAGCGGCAGGTTCACCGCGTAGCCCTCGGCCTTCCCCCGACCCAACTCCGCGGGCCAGCCGGTGCCGGGCCACAGCGTCATCGGGTGCTGGTGCAGCGAGATGGTGAGCACCCGTGGGTCGTCGTAGAAGGCCGCCTGCACGCCGTCGCCGTGGTGGACGTCGACGTCGATGTAGGCGATGCGGTCGTAGCCGTGGTCGAGCAGCCAGGAGATCGCGATCGCGCAGTCGTTGTAGACGCAGAACCCCGCCGCACGGTCGGCCATGGCGTGGTGCAGCCCGCCGGCGATGGTGACCGCGCGGTCGGCCCGCCCCTCCGCGATCTCCCGGGCCGCGGCCAGGGATCCGCCGCAGACCAGTGCACTCGCCTCGTGCATGCCGAGGAAGATCGGGTTGTCGTCGGTGCCGAGCCCGTGACCCACGCCGAACGGGATCTCCGGCGCCGACTTCACCGCCGTCAGGTACGACGGGACGTGGATGCGCTGGACCTCCTCGTCGGGCGCCGCCGTGGGCACCACCGGCTCGACTCCCTCGAGCACACCCAGGTCGGTGGCCAGCCGCATCGTGAGGTCGAGGCGGATCGGGTCGAGCGGGTGGTCGTCGCCGAGGTCGTAGCGGAGGAACTCCGGCGTCCACACCACCGCCGCTGTCCTGCGCCTCCCCGGGAGGGATGGCGTCGGCGCCGCACGGGGAGTCATGACCGCGACGGTGTCACGGTTGCGCCCCGACGGCGACAGGGCGGCCGGGATCGGCCGACCAGTTGGACCACGAGCCCACATACAGCGCGATCGGTCGCTCCGGCGGGCGCAGTCCGGCCCGCTCGACGCCCAGCACGAGCGCCGCGGCCGTGACGCCGGACCCGCAGTAGGCCCCGACCTCACCGGCACCCGCTCCTTCCTCCTCGAACCGCTCGGCCAGCGCCCGGGGCGGGAGCCAGAAGCCGTCGGCGCCGACGAGATCGGCCGTCGGCACGTTGTGGGCGCCAGGGATGTGCCCGGCGCGGGGATCCACCGGCTCCGTCTCACCCCGGTAGCGCGCCCCGGCGCGGGCGTCGAGCAGCAGCCCCGAGCGGGCGAGCGCCGCGGCTCCGTCGGCGTCGAGGACGGGCATGCCACCGGGCTGGACGGTGACGTCACCGGCGGCCGGCCGCGACGGCTCGGCCGTGGTGGGCCGACCCTGCGCGACCCAGGCCGCCCAGCCTCCGTCGAGCACCGCGACCCGGTCGGCCGGGAACCCGGCCCACCGCAGCAGCCACCACGCGCGCGCCGCGATGGAGCCGTTGCCGTCGTCGTGGGCCACCACCCGCGAGCCGTCGTGCACACTGGCGCGGCGGAGCACGTCCTGCAGTTGCTGCGGATGGGGTAGGGGATGCCGACCGGCGGCGCCCGGGACGCTCGCGAGCTCGGTGTCGAGGTCCACGAAGACGGCGCCGGGGACGTGGGCGGCATCGTGGTCGGGGCGACCGGGAGGGCCACCGAGGCGGTACCGGACGTCGATCACGACGGGCGCATCGGGCCCGGCGAGGGCGGCCTGCAGATCGGACGGCGAGACGATCGGGGTGGGCAGTGCAATCACCTGGTCATCCTGCCCGGTATGGGATGCCCTGTGCGACGTGTTGCCCGGATAGGATGGACCCTTGACGGAAGGGCTGTGCGCGTGAATGACCTCATCGACACGACCGAGATGTACCTCCGGACGATCTACGAGCTCGAGGAGGAGGGCGTCACGCCCCTGCGCGCACGGATCGCCGAGCGGCTGGGGCAGAGCGGCCCGACCGTGAGCCAGACCGTCGCGCGCATGGAACGCGACGGCCTGCTGGTGGTGGCGGGCGACCGCCACCTCGAGCTCACCGACGACGGCCGCAACCGGGCCGTGGCCGTGATGCGCAAGCACCGCCTGGCCGAGCGCCTGCTCACCGATGTGATCGGGCTGGAGTGGGAGCTCGTGCACGCGGAGGCCTGCCGCTGGGAGCACGTGATGAGCGACGCGGTGGAGCGCAAGCTCGTGCAGCTGCTCGACAACCCCACGATCTCGCCGTACGGCAACCCGATCCCCGGGCTCGACGAGCTCGCGCGGCTGCCGGAGACGGCGCGGGGCATCTCGACGCCGCCGTCGCTGGAGATCGGGCTGCAACGGCTCGACGAGTTCGCCCGCCGGGGCGGCGGCCTCGTGGAGGTGCGCCGCATCGCCGAGCACGTGCAGGTGGACGCCGACCTGATGGCCGAGCTCAAGTCCGCTGGTGTCGTGCCCGGCGAGGAGGTGGACGTGCGGGCCATCGCCCGCTTCGGTGACGCGGTGCCGGTGAAGGCCGGCGGCGCGGACTCGTCCGTGGCCCCGCTGATCGCCCATGCGGTGCTCGTCCGGGCTCGCTGAGGCCGCCCGCGCGGGACGTGAGACGGTGGGGCCCACCATCCGAGGAGGACCACCGTGAAGTTGCTCGTGACCGGCGGAGCCGGCTACGTCGGGAGCGTCTGCGCCGCCCACCTGCTGGAGTCGGGGCACCAGGTGACCGTGCTCGACGACCTCTCCACCGGGCACGCCGACGCGGTACCCGACGGCGCCCAGTTCGTGAAGGCCGATCTGGCGGAGGCCGCCGACGACCTGCTGGGCGACGGCTTCGACGGCGTGTTGCACTTCGCGGCCAAGTCGCTGGTGGGCGAGTCGGTGGAGCACCCCGAGCTGTACTGGCAGGGCAACGTGGTGACCTCCCTGCGGCTGCTGGAAGCCATCCGCAGACACGGCACACCGCGGCTGGTGTTCTCCTCCACCGCCGCCACCTACGGCCAGCCCGAGGAGGTGCCGATCCGGGAGACCTCCCCCACCCTGCCGACCAACCCCTACGGCGCCAGCAAGCTCGCGATCGACCACATGATCACCTCCTACGCCGCGGCCCACGGGCTGGCGGCGGTGAGCCTGCGGTACTTCAACGTGGCCGGTGCCCACGGGCGCTTCGGTGAGCGCCATGCCGTGGAGACCCACCTGATCCCGATCGTGCTGCAGGTGGCCGCGGGCACGCGGGAGTCGGTGGCGGTCTACGGCGACGACTGGCCGACCGCCGACGGCACCTGCGTACGCGATTACATCCACGTGGACGACCTCGCCGCCGCCCACCTGCTCGCCGTGTCGCAGGCCCAGCCCGGCACGCACGCCGTGTACAACCTGGGCTCCGGCCAGGGCTTCTCGGTGCGCGAGGTGATCGAGGCCTGCCGCACGGTGACCGGCCACCCGATCCCCGCCGTGACCGCCCCGCGGCGCGCCGGCGACCCGGCCGTGCTCATCGCCTCCAGCGAGGCCGCGCAGAAGAACCTGGGTTGGACTCCCGAGCGCACCGACATCACCACCATCGTGGGCGACGCGTGGCGGTTCGCCCAGGAGCGCCACACCGGCTGAGGCACTCATCCGGCCCGCCCCACGCAGGCGTCACCGGCGCCGAGGTAGTCCCGGAACACCCCCGGTCGAACGCCGGCGTCGGCCACCTGGCGCAGCAGCCCGGTGAGACGGTGCCCGGGCCACGCCTGCTCGGCGCGGTCGAGGGCGACGTGCGCCAGCGCGCCGTCGCCGCGCAGCAGCGCCGACACGGCGAGCAGGGCCGCAGGCTCGGCGGCCTCCGGGTCGGGCGTCTCGCGGCACAGCGCCGCCCACAGGTGCTCGGCCGCGGCGGCCATCGAGCCGCTGCCACGCAGCATCGCGGCGTCGCGCACCCGAACGTCGGACAGGGCCGTGGCCAGCGCCACCACCCGCTCGTCGTCGAGGACGAGCCGGCCCGCCGCGGCGTCGGCGAGAGCCGCGTCGACCGTGGCCAGCGCCACGGTGCGGTCCGGTAGGGCGGACGTGTCGTCGACGAGCATGGCCTCGCGCCGGGCCAGGCTGACCTCGCCGGCGGCCGCGACGTGGTGCTCCAGATCGGCCCGGCCGGCCCGGGCCACCACACCCCGCGCCACGGCTGCGGCGGCGAAGGCCGTGGTGGCAGGGTCGGGCACCACGCCGCCGCAGCACGGCGGATCGTCGAAGCAGCTCCAGCACGCCCCGGCGGTGGTGGACGCGGCCCACATGACGGTGTGGGCGTCCAGGCCACGCGCGCCGAGGCGGTCGACGACCTCGTCGACGAGCGCACGCGCCGGGGGATCCGCTCCCCCGGACAGGACGATCACCGCGGCTCCAACCGGGTCGTCGAGCATCAGGCTCTGCACCACGGCGTCGGCCACCGCAACGATGTCCTCGGGTGGGGGCAGGTCGACGCGCACGGTGAGGCCCAGCCGCCGCCCGCTGCGGCCCCCCGTGGCGACGAGGACCAGCGACTCGCGGGGGTGGAATCCGAGCAGGTACGGCAACGCGGCGACGAGCTCGGCCGGCTCGCCGATGTGCAGGGGATCGGTGGATCGCATGCCCAGAGCCTGCGGTGAGCCGGCCACGCGGCGCGACCGTTGCGCCGTTCGGGTGTGGACAACCGGCCAGGAAAGGGCGTCCGGGAGCCCGATGGGGACAGTCGGAGACCCGGGGCGTCATGGAGACCGCATCGTGTCGTCGTGGACTGTTAACGTGCGCGGCTTGCCGTGTGGCCCCCGGCCCGCGACGCTGACCGGGGTGGAGGACGGCCGACCGGTCGTCCGGCACGCATGAAGGGGCGCCGATGTACGACTACGACCTGCTGGTGATCGGCTCGGGACCGGGCGGCCAGAAGGCCGCGATCGCCGCGGCCAAGCTGGGTAAGCGGGTGTGCGTCGCCGAGCGGCGCAACATGATGGGTGGCGTCTGCGTCAACACGGGCACCATCCCGTCGAAGACGCTGCGCGAGGCGGTGCTCTACCTCACCGGGTTCGCCCAGCGTGACATGTACGGCGCCAGCTACCGCGTGAAGTCCGAGATCACCATCGCCGACCTGCTCGCGCGCACCGCACACGTGGTCGGGCGGGAGGTGGAGGTGATCCGCAACCAGCTGCTGCGCAACCATGTCGACATCCTCGGCGGCACGGCCCGGTTCGTGGACGAGCACACCGTCACCGTGGACGGCGAGGCTCGCGGCGACCACAACACGATCACCGCCGCCAACATCGTCATCGCCACCGGCACCCGGCCGGCGCGACCGGCCGAGGTCGAGTTCGACGACAACCACGTCATGGACTCCGACGGGGTGCTCGGCATGCAGCGCGTCCCGAGCTCCCTGGTGGTGGTCGGCGCAGGGGTGATCGGCATCGAGTACGCGTCGATGTTCTCCGCGCTCGGCACCCGGGTCACCGTCGTGGAGAAGCAACCGCAGATGCTGGGGTTCTGCGACCCGGAGGTCGTGGAGTCGCTGAAGTTCCACCTGCGCGACCAGGCCGTCACGTTCCGGTTCGGCGAGGAGGTGGAGAAGGTCGAGATCACCTCGAAGGGCACGGTCACGAGCCTGGCCAGTGGCAAGCGCATCGCCGCGGACATGGTCATGTACTCCGCCGGGCGCCAGGGCGTCACCGACGAGCTCGACCTCGAGAAGGCCGGGCTCGCCGCCGACAAGCGCGGCCGCATCACCGTCGACAAGCAGTACCGCACCGAGGTGCCGCACATCTTCGCGGTCGGCGACGTGATCGGCTTCCCCGCCCTGGCGGCCACGAGCATGGACCAGGGGCGGCTCGCCGCCTACCACGCGTTCGGCGAACCGGCCCGTGAGCTGCAGGAACTGCAGCCGATCGGCATCTACACGATCCCGGAGATCTCCTACTGCGGGAAGACCGAGGCCGAGCTGACGTTGTCCTCGGTGCCGTACGAGGTGGGGATGTCGCGCTACCGCGAGCTCGCGCGCGGTGCGATCGTCGGCGACTCCTACGGCATGCTCAAGCTGCTGGTCTCGACGACGGACCGCACGCTGCTCGGGGTGCACGTGTTCGGCACCAACGCCACCGACCTGGTGCACATCGGCCAGGCGATCATGGGCTGTGGCGGCACGGTCGACTACCTCGTCGACACGGTCCTCAACTACCCGACGCTGTCGGAGGCCTACAAGGTGGCCGCGCTCGACGTCACCAACAAGATGCGGTCGCTGGAGGCCTTCGAGAACGAGGACTGACGACGCTCAGTACCTGATCCCGTGCTGGTCGAGCCAGGGGCGCGGGTTCACGTACGCGCCATCGATCATGACGCCGATGTGCAGGTGGGGGCCGGTGGACTCGCCGCGGTTGCCCACTTCGGCGATCTCGTCCCCGGCCTGCACCTTCTCGCCGACGGTGACGAGCGATCGGTTGATGTGGCCGTAGACGGTGATGGTGCCGTCGGCGTGCTGCAGGCGCACCCACAGGCCGAACCCGCTGGCCGCACCGGAGCTGATCACGGTGCCGGCCAGCGGCGCGCGGATCGGCGTGCCGATGGGGGCGGCGATGTCGAGGCCCTGGTGGACCGTGCCCCAGCGACCGCCGAAGCCGGACGAGAGCCGGCCGACGATCATCTGGACACCGCCGACGAGCGTGGCCGCCTTCGCGGCGGCTGCCGTCTTCGCCGCCACGTCGGCGCGGGCCTTCCCGGCGGCTGCGGCGGTCAGTGCCGCCTCCCGCAGGCCCGCGGCCTTGACGAGCGCAGCGGCGTCGGCGACGGCCGGCGTGGCGGGGGTGACCGGTCCGACGGCGGGAACGGCCGCGGGGGCGGCCGTGACGTCCGCCGGCGCGGTCTGCTCCGGCGACGTGCCGAGGAACTGTCCGACGCCCAGGCGCAGGACGTCGGCGCCGTCGGATGCGGCCGGGAGTGCGGCCACGAGGGCCTGCTGGCCGGCCGCGGCGAGTGCGCCACCGGCGACGACGGTGGCGACGAAGCGCACGACCGTGGTCGGGACGGGCGGGGACGTCGGCCGGGCGCCACCGACCCCCGCTGTCGCCGTGGCGAGCAGCGGGGGCCCGAGGTGAGCGCGCCGGCGCTGGGGGGAGCGGTGCCGGGACACTACCTATCCTTTCGGATCTCGCGGCCCGGGCGGACGTCCCGTCGGGGGTTCGGGCGGACTGCCGGGGAGTAGTCCGTGTCCGGTCTGTGACCGGGCCGTTATCGATCCGGGGACGACGTTAACCGCTGCCCGGCCGGAAGTTGCCACCGCGCAGCGTCACTGAGGCCGCCGGACGCGGCGACGCGGCGAGCGGGACGGGCGGCGTTTCCGCGCCGACACGCCGACGAGTGGAGTGCCGTTCACCGCAGGTTCAGGCCCTCTCCCCCGCCGACGGTCACGCTGCGTCGCAGCTCACAGCCGTCTGCGCGAGATCCACCGGCGAACGGAGCAGCGGTTCCGGTCGGTCACCGCGCCACCGTCGACCGGTGGTGTGTGTCCGAAGATCAGGATATCCGGCAGCGCCCGCCGTCAAGCGCGGCTCGGGGATGCGTCAGGCCTGGCCCAGCTCGGCCAGGCGGGTGCGGTAGCGGTCCACGTTGGCCAGCTTCACGTCCTCGTAGCCGCGCACGAGGTCGGCGGCCTCCGCGGCCGCTGTGGCCGTGGCGTAGGAGTCGGCGCTCAGGCCGTTCGACAGCCGTAGCACCATGGCGCGGTAGGAGTCGCGCAGGTCGCGCTCCAGGCGCCGGATCCCGGTCCGGCCGAAGGGGTCGAGCGGGGTGCCGCGCAGCGCCTTGCCGCGCGCCAGGGTCTGCAGCACCGGCCTCATCCAGGGACCGAGCGCGAGCTTCTTCTGCCGGCCCATGGCCTTGAGCATCGGCGGGTGCAGGCGGTAGCGCTGCTGCGTGCCTCCGGGCACCTCGGCCGCGACCTTCGCCTCGAAGGCCGGGTCGGTGAGCAGCCGGGCCACCTCGTACTCGTCCTTGTAGGCCGTGAGCTTGTGCAGGCCGCGGGCGGCGGCCTCGCTGAAGGCCGTGTCCTGGCCGACCCGGCGCTCGGCGCGCCAGACGGCCAGCACGTCGTCGACGTAGCGGCGGGCGGTGCGCTCGTTCTGGAAGCCGACGAGCTGCGCGGCCCGGATCTCGACGAGGCGACGGGTCTCCCCCGCCAGCTCCCGCAGCGCGATCGACGGCGGGAGCGCCACCGGAGCCACCTCGGCGACCGACTCCGTCACCGCCGCGAACGCCGCAGGGTCGGCCACCGCGACGCGACCCCACCGGAACGCGGCGGTGTTGACGGCCACCGCGACGCCGTTCAGCTCGATGGCCCACTCGATCGCCTCGGCCGAGACGGGCAGCGCCCCGGCCTGGTAGGCCGCGCCGACCAGCAGCAGGTTGGCCGGCATGGCGTCGCCGAACAGCGCGTTGGACGCGGCCTGCGCGTCCAGGGCCACGACCTCGCGGGTGGCGCCGCGGAGACGCTCGACCAGCGCGGGCACGTCCGGCGCGGTGACCGATGCGTCGCGCACCATCGCGCCCGTGGGGATCGAACTGGTGGAGACCACGCCGACGGTGTGGTCGGCGTCGGCGTAGGCGAGGTTCTTCGCGTCGGCGCCGACGAGGGCGTCGAACGCGAGGTAGCAGCCAGCGGTGCCGATCCCGACCCGGTTGGCCGGGCCGAGCGCCGCGGCGTCGGCGGCCATCCGCAGGTGGGAGGTGACCGGGCCGGCCTTCTGGGAGAGCCCGGTCTGGTCGACGCCGTGCACGGCCAGCCCGTCGCGGACGGCGGCGGAGGCGAGCACCTGGTTGACCGTGACGATGCCGGTGCCGCCGATGCCGGCGAGGAACACGTCGCCGGCGGCGGGGCGCGTCACGTCGGGGACCGCCGGGGGCTCGCGGCGGTCCGGTCGCTCGGTGGTGGCGCCCGGGGGCAGCTCCACGGTCACGAACGACGGGCAGTCGCCGTCGAGGCAGGAGTAGTCGGTGTTGCAGGAGGTCTGGTCGATGTGGGTCTTGCGCCCGTACTCGGTGTCGACGGGCTGCACGGACAGGCAGTTGCTCTTCACTCCGCAGTCGCCGCAGCCCTCGCACACGGCCTCGTTGATGATCACCCGGGTGGGCCGGACGGCGAGCGTGCCGCGCTTGCGCAGGCGGCGGGACTCCGCGGCGCAGCGCTGGTCGTAGACGAGCACGGACACGCCGGCGACGCCGGCCAGCACGCTCTGGGCCTCGTCGAACCGGTCGCGGTGCCACAGCTCCACGTCGGCCGGGAGGGCGGGCAGGGAGCGGTACCGCTGCGGCTCGTCGGCACACACGATGATCTTCTTGACGCCCTCGGCCAGCAGCTTCGCCGTCAACGACGGCACCTCGAGCCCGCCCTCGGCGTCCTGCCCGCCGGTCATGGCGACGGCGCGGTTGTAGAGCAGCTTGTAGGTGATCGACACGCCGGCGGCGACGCATGCCTGCACGGCGAGCTGACCGGAGTGGGCGAACGTGCCGTCACCCATGGTCTGGAACATGTGCGCGGCGCCGGTGAACGGGGCCTGGCCGATCCACTGCGCGCCCTCGCCGCCCATCTGCGTGATCGACGTGACCTCGCTCTCGGGGCGGTGGGTGAGAGCGACCATGGCGTGGCAGCCGATGCCGCCACCCGCGACGGCGCCCTCGGGCACCACCGTCGAGCGGTTGTGCGGGCAACCGGAGCAGAAGTACGGGGTGCGGTTGACGGGCAGCAGTTCGAGCTTCGGCGGCTCGCGGCGAACGGCCTCGCACGCGACGCGGTCGCCGAGCACGCGGCGCAGCGGGCCGACCAGCACACCGGCCGTCAGCTCGCCGGCCACCGGCACCAGCGGCGTGCCGTCGGACGAGGCCGAGCCGATCACCGCGGGCGCCGGCGAGAGGCCGTAGAGCACGTCACGGACCGCGGACTCCACGAACGCGCTCTTCTCCTCCACCACGAGCACGGTGTCGAGCCCGGCGGCGAAGTCGCGGAGCAGGTCGCGTTCCAGCGGGTGGATCATGCCGAGGCGCAGCAGCTTGATGCCCGCGCGGCGGCAGCCGTCGTCGTCGAGGCCGAGGTCGCGCAACGCCTGCCGGACGTCGGTGAACGCCTTCCCGCCGGCGACGATGCCGAGCCACGCGTCCTTCGTGTCCACCTCGACGGTGTTGATCGGGTTGACCGCGAGGAACTCCCGCACCATCGCCCAGCGCGGCCCGTACATCTGCGCCTCGGCCTCCAGCGAGGCCGGCGGGGCCAGCATCGGGATCTGCCGGTACTCCCACGGCTTCCCGTCCCACTCGAGCTCCGGGACGGTGATCTCGACGTCGTCGTAGGAGCCGTCCACGGTGAACAGGCCGTCGGCCACATCGGCGGTGATCTTCATACCCACCCACATGCCCGAGGCGCGCGACAGCGCGACGCCGTAGCGGCCCAGGCGCACGATCTCGTCGGCGGTGCCGGGGTAGAGCACCGGCAGGCCGAAGCCGGCCAGGGTGCGCTCGGAGATGCACGGGATGGTGGAGGACTTGCAGCTCGGGTCGTCGCCCGCGAGCACGATCACGCCGCCCTTGGGGTGGGCGCCGCACATGTTGCCGTGGCGCAGCGGGTCACCGGCACGGTCGACGCCGGGTGCCTTGCCGTACCAGACGCCCACGGCACCGTCGACGGTCCGCACGTGGCCGGGCACCTCCACCTGGCTCCCCCAGACGGCGGTGGCGGCGAGCTCCTCGTTGACGCCCGGGACGAGCGTCAGCCCGGCGTTCTCCCGGAGCTCGGTGGCCTTGGCGAGGGTCTGGTCGAGCCCACCCAGCGGGCTGCCCTGGTAGCCCGAGACGAACGTGGCGGTGCGCAGGCCTGCGGCGGCGTCGGCGGCGTGCTGCTCGACGAGCATGCGGGCGATGGCCTGCACGCCGGTCAGCAGGACCGGTCCCGCTCCCGCGCGGTACCGGGCGGAGAGATCGAAATCGACGGGACCGGCGTCCTGCTGCAGCGTCATCGTTTCCTCGCTTCGCTCGGGGTCGTGCGCGGAAATCGCTGCTCCAGCAACGATTGCCGCGCACGGGCGGCGTCAGCCGCATTGCTCCAGCGCCGCAGAGACGGTGGCGGCGGCTCTGCGGACACTCTGCACGACGGCGACCTTCCGCGCTCCCAGGACGCGCGATGTGCCACCGACCACGGAGATCGCCGCGACTGCCAGCGTGCGCTCACCGCGCTTCACCACGATCGGCGACGCGACGGACGACATCCCCATCGTGTGCTCCTCGCGCGAGGCGGCGAACCCGTCGATCCGCACCTGCCGCAGCACCTGCTGGTAGCGGCCCGGGTCGACGATCGTGAACGGCGTGTGGCGCACGAACCCGCGCTCGAGGATGGCCCGCGCCATCGACGGGTTGTGGGCCGCGATCGCCTTCGCCGCGCTCGAGCTGTGGCCGGGGCCACGCCGGTAGAGCTGGCTGTGGAACATCGTGCCCGCGCTGTTGCCCTCCAGCCGGTCGACGTAGAGCACGTCGGCGCCGACGGGAACGGCGAGCTGCACGGTCTCCCGCAGGATCTCCCGCAACTCCCCCAGGACGGGCAGCGACAGCTCGCGCAGCATCAGCCGGTCCACCGCGAGCTGGCCGATCTCGAACATCCGCAGGCCCAGCCGGTACCGGCCGGCGCGGGACCGCTCCAGCATCCCGCTGGTGGCCAGCGCCGCCAGCATCCGGCACGCGGTGCTCTTCGCGATGCCGAGCTCGGCCGCCACGCGGGTGGCGCCGAGCTCCCGCTCCGTTTCGAAACAGCCCAGCACCGCCATGGCGATGGAGACCGACCGGAGCGGGCCGTCCTCCCGTTCCTCGGGGATCGCGACGTCGAGATCCGTGATCGTCATCTAGCTCTCCCAAGCAGGGAACTCGTCCGGCGGCGGCACGTTCACCTCGGTGACCCGGTTGCGGTAGGCCACCAGGGCGGTCTGACCGCCGCGGCGCACCTTCACCACCACCTCTTCGGTGTTGTAGGGCTCGCCCGGGTCGTAGCCGTGCGCCCAGGTCGCGAACGCGCGGATCGGGCCCGAGTGCGTGGCCGCGATGATCCGCTGGCCGTCCTCGCCCTCGTCGATCAACCGGTGGAAGCCCCGCCAGAACCGGCGCACGCACAGCGCGGGCGGCTCGAAGTACATCATCGGGATCGTCATCCACGTGTGGATCGGGTCCGCCCCGCCCAGCTGCACGCGGTAGAACCGGTCGATCTCCACGAGCCAGCGCGGCCGGTCGCCCACCGCCATGCGCTCCAGCTTCTCCATCATCGACTGGTACTGCCGGAACGCCGACGTGACGTCGCGCAGCCCGTCGGGGGTCCAGACGCCGAAGTTGCGCAGCTCCGGGATGGCCTCGGGCTCGGCGACCTCGGCCTTGTGCTGCCACTGGTCGAGCCCGTCGAGGATGCCGCGGTGGATCTGCTCCGCGGTCTGCCGGGCCCGGTTCGTGTCGGCGCAGACGATACGGACCTGCTGCCCGTCCTTCAGCGACTTCGACAGCGAGTTGCCGCGCTGGTGGGCCTGCCAGCCGCCCATCGGCGTCAGGCCGGCGTCGGTCGAGTAGCCCTGCGTGATGCCGTGCCGGATGATCCGGATCTCCGCGACGAAGTCCTCCGCAGCCTTCCGCGACGGCGGCGCGACGATCTCCTTCTCCCGCGTGGAGGTGGCGAAGTCGCGGGTGAAGGTGTCGCCGTCGACCTGGATGACGGGCACCTCGGGCGACGTGGCGCGGGCGCGGAACCTGCGGAGGTAGAGCGGGACGGACGGGTCCTCGTCGATGGGGCCGGCTTTCGCGTCCTGCCGTTCCCGGTACCTCGCCAGGTAGTTCGGCGCTTCATAGCGGTCGATCTTGCGGGGATCGGTGCTCATGAATGCACCGTGAAGAACTTCTCGTTGACCTGGCGGTGGTAGTAGAAGATGGCGCGTCCCATCTCCTCCTCCGTCCACGTGATCGGCTCGAAGTCCGGGTCCACCCAGTAGCCGCCGGTGAACAGCTCGTTGCGGTTGCCGACCGGGTCGAAGAAGTAGGTGGTGTAGCCGCGGGTGACGCCGTGCCGCGTGGGCGCCACGTCGATCGTCACGCCGTGGTAGGCCAGGGTGTCGGCGGCGTCGCGGATGGCGTTCCACTCGTCCACCCAGAACGCGAAGTGGTGCAACGCGCCGTTCGGGCCGGTGATCACCGCGATGTCGTGCGGGGTGTGGCTGCGCTCCAGGAACGCCGCGAGCTGGTGGCCGTCGTTGGCCAGGATCTGCTCGGTGAGCCGGAACTCCAGGATGTCGGTGAAGAACGCCGTGAACGCCTCGACGTCCTCGGCCATGACGAACACGTGGTCCAGCCGGGGCGGCGCGATGCCGGTGAGGCCCTCCGGCCGGGGCGGCGGGTTGGTGCGCGGCAGCATGTTGCCGAGGCGCTCCATGCCGTGCACGAGCTCGACGAGGTGCCCCGACGGCGACTCGAAGCGGATGGCCTCGCCCCAGCCCGGGCCCAGCTCGCGGGCGGCGTAGCGCTTGACCGGCACGCTCGCGGCCTGCAGCTTCTCGGTGAAGTAGTCCAGGTCGCCCTGCTCGGCGAGCTTGAACGACATGTGGTCGAGACCGTAGGTGGGCGCCTCGCGCAGGACGACGGAGTGGTGCTCGTGCTCGTCCCAGCACTTCAGGAAGACGCGGTCGACACCGTCCTTCACGTCGCGGTCGGTCTCGATCAGGCCGAGGACCTCGGTGTAGTAGGCGGTGCACAGTTCGAGATCGGGGACCCGGATCTCGACGTGCTGGAGGCGCAGGATCCGATCGCTCATGTGTGCATCCTCAGGAATCGCTGGGCGACGATGTTCTCGTAGTAGAAGAGGCCCTTCCCGAACTCCTGCTCGGTCCAGGTGATGATCTCCTGGTCGGGATCGACCCAGTAGCCGCCGGTGAACACCTCGTTGCGGATGCCCAGCGGGTCGAAGAAGTAGATGGTGTTGCCGCGCGTGACGCCGTGGCGCGTGGGGCCCTGGTCGATCTGCACGCCGTTGTAGGCGAGCGTGTCGGCGGCCTTGCGGATGTGGTCCCAGTCGTCGAGCCAGTAGGCCCAGTGGTGCAGGGCGCCGTTGGGGCCGTTGACGATCGCGATGTCGTGCGGCGAGTTGGTGCGGCCCGCCAGCCAGACGCCCAGCTGGTGGCCGTTGCCGTCGAGCACCTGCTCGGTCAGGCGCAGGCCCAGCACGTCCTGGAAGAAGCGGGCCGACTCGCCCACCTCCTCGGCGTTGACGAGCATGTGGTCCATCCGCGGCGGCGCGATGCCGGGCATGTCCGGCGGCGGGACGGGCGACGGGTTGTGCTTGCCGAGGATGTTGCCGGTCTTCTCGATGTCCCAGACCAGCTCCATGATCTGGCCGGACGGCACCTCGAACCGGATCGACTCGCCCTGGCCGACAGCCTCGCCCTTGCTCACCCGCGAGACCTGGCAGCCGTAGTCGGCGAGCTTCTTCTCGTAGTCGTGGAGGTCGTCCTCGGCCTCGACGCGGAAGGTGAAGGAGTCCATCCCGGTGCGCGGGTTGTAGCGCATGCGCAACGAGTGGTGGTCCTCCTCGTCCCAGCACTTGAACCAGGCGGCGTCGGCGCCGTCGACGGAGCCGCGCTGCACCTGCTGCAGGCCCATGACGTCGGTGTAGTAGGCGGTGGCGAGATCGAGATCCGGCGTCCGGACGTCGATGTGGGCGAGGCGGAGGATGCCCATGCGGTCAGCTCCTTAGCTCCCTTGACGGGCCGACGCTAACCCGCCTAGCGTTCCGCAAGGAAGACCGGGCGTTCCGCATATCAGAACGGAGGAGTGGTGGCTGATCCACTCGACATGCGCGCGGCGGTGGCCGCGTACGTCACCGCACTGCACCGGTCGTACCTGGCGCAGGCCGACACGTTCGCGCCCGCCGTCCGGGGCCGGATGCCGCTGCTCTCGGGAGGACCGCTCACCGTCGCCGCCGTCGGGGCTCGCAACCTGCACCTGCTCGCCACGCGCGAGGGCCTGGGGCCGTTGCGCGGCCAGGAGGTGTCGGTGCCCGGCTCGTTGCCCGGCCTGGAGTGGTCACTGCGGTTCTACGACCCCGTCGTCGTGCCCGCGCTCGGGCTCGTCGACGAGCGGGAGGAGCCGGCCTACGCCGAGGTCAAGCACGCACTGGGGCTCACCACCGTCGTCTACCACGTGGTGGCGCAGCCCGGCTCGGGCCTGACGCCGCACCACGCCGGTCACGTCGGCTCCGGGCTGGCGAGCGGCCACACGAGCGCCGACCGCGACTTCGAGGCGATCCGCGCCCGCGTCCGCGGCCGGGAGGGGCTGGTGGACGAGCTGGTGGGCGCCGCGAGCGCAGGCCTCCCCCGCGCCCAGGCCCTGCTGGCGAAGGCCATCGCCCCCCACAACGCGGAGATCGACAAGCTGGTCGCGAGTGCAAGTCCGGACCCGGACGAGATCCGGAAGACGTTGCTGGCGTCAGTCGGAGGCCGCAAGGACTGGACTCCGAAGGCCCCGACATGACCCCGCGAGTCGACCTTGTCGACACGCCGTGTGTGCCGATCCGGCACACCGCAGCGTGCGCGATCGGCGAACACGGCGTGCCCGATCGGTCAACTCGCGTGTGTCGGGGAAGCGATCCCTCCGACGAGCGGCACTCTCGTCGCACAGGTTCCGACGAGAGTGCCGTTCGTCGGGGCTGGGGATTGTGACCGACGCCACCTTGAGCACCGTGCGCAATGCCGCCCGGTTGCTCAAGGAGTTCCGGACGCGGGAGGCGTCCATCGGGGTATCCGAACTGGCCCGGCGCCTGCAGCTGGGGAAGTCGGGGGTGCACCGGTTGCTGACCACACTGGTGGCCGAGGGGCTGGTCGAGCAGGATCCGCGCACCGGCGGCTACCGCCTCGGCATCGTGATGTTCGAGCTGGGCGAGGCGGTGAAGGTGCACCTCGACCTGCACGCCGCCGCCGGTCCGGTGCTGGCCCATCTGCGTGAGCAGACCGGCGAGTCGTCGCAGGTGGGAGTGCTCGACGGCACCGACGTCGTGTACGTCGACCGGCTGGAGAGCGCCCACTCGTTGCGCCTGTTCACCGAGACCGGGCGCCGGGTGCCCGTCCACTGCACGTCCAGCGGGAAGGTGCTGCTGGCCTACGCCCCGGAGCACGTGCGGGAGGCGGCGCTGGCCCGGACCCACCCGCGGCTGACTCCACACACGATCACCGACGCGGCGGCGTTGCGCGCCGAGCTCGCCACCGTCCGCTCCCGGGGGTGGGCCGACGCGATCAACGAGCGCGAGATCGGGGTGGCGAGCCTGGCCGCACCGATCCGCGACCTGCACGGCGAGGTCGTCGCGGCCATCAGCATCGGCGCGCCCGTGGCCCGGTTCGGCGCGGTTCCCCGCCGGAGGTTCGCCAAGGAGCTGGTAGAGGCGGGCGAGGCCGTGAGCCGGCGCCTCGGCTGGACGGAGCAGTCCGCATGACCGCCACATGGACACCTGTGGCTGTGAATGAGGCCGCCGCAACAGCCATTCGTGATCATGTGGCGGGGTGGGGCGTTTCGGTGACCGGAATTGCTCCGGTGACCGATCGGCCCGGGGCCGCCACAATCAGCGCCGCCACAATCAGCACTGTCCCCGGAACGACTTGGAGTCCCGCATGCCCGTGACCGATGCCCCCGCGAAGGCGCGGGCGCTCTACGACGCCCGGCGCACCCGGGTGCCGATCCCGCCGTTCACCGACGAGGACCCGAGCCTCGGCATGGTCGACGGCTACGCGGTGCAGAAGGAGCTCATCGCCCTGCTGCTCGCCGACGGCGACCGGATCGTCGGCCACAAGGTCGGCCTGACCAGCAAGCCGATGCAGCAGATGGTGGGCGTCGACTCCCCCGACCACGGCCCGGTCCTCGCCTCCACCGTCTACCGCGACGGCGACACCATCCCGCTGGACTGCTTCATCGCCCCCAAGATCGAGGCGGAGATCGTCTTCGTGCTGGGCGGGCGGCTACAGGGTCCGGGCGTCACGGTGACGCAGGCGCACGCCGCCATCGCGGGCGCGGTGGCGGGCATGGAGATCGTCGACTCCCGCATCGCCGACTGGCGGATCAAGCTCGCCGACACCGTCGCCGACCTCGCGTCCAACGGCGCGATGGCCACCTCGAGCCGGATCGTCCCCCTCGACGGCATCGACTCCCGGCTGATCGGCATGACACTCACCCGCAACGGTGAGCTGGTCGACACCGGCGCCGGAGCGGCCGCGCTGGGCGACCCCGTCGCCGTCGTCGCCTGGCTGGCGAACGTGCTCGGCGAGAACGGGGTGGCGCTCGAACCCGGCCACCTGATCATGACCGGCGCCCTGCACGCGGCCGTGCCGATGCAGGGGGGCGACGTCTTCCGGGCCGAGTTCGATCGGCTGGGCCCGATCACGGTACGGGTGGCCACCGGCTCGGCCGGATCAGAGAGCGGGGAGTGATGGACACCGTGGAACTCGCGGCGAGGCTGACGAAGGCCGTCGCCGACCGCACCGCCATCGACCCGCTCTCCGACGACGCGCCCGACCTCGACCTCACGGGCGGCTACGCCGTGCAGCGCGTGCTCCGCGAGGAGGCCGGCCCGCTGGTCGGCTGGAAGCTGGGAGTGACGTCCCGGGCGAAGCAGGTGCAGGTCGGCGTCAGCGCGCCCGTGTTCGGGTTCCTCGCCGGGAAGAACGCACTCGACCTCGGCGAGCCGCTGGACACCTCGCAGCTCATCCAGCCCCGCTGCGAGCCCGAGATCGTGTTCGTCCTGGGGCGCGACCTCGCCGGGCCGCACGTCACCGCGGCCGACGTGATCTCCGCGTCGTCGGGGGTGGCCGTGGGCATCGAGGTCCTCGACTCCCGGTTCCGCGACTACCGCTTCACCATGGCCGACGTGGTGGCCGACAACACCTCGGCGGGGCGGTTCGTGGTTGGTACACCCGTGCCGCCGGCGGGCATCGACCTGCGCCTGGTCGGCGTGGTGCTGGAGAAGAACGGCGAGGTCGTGGCCACCGCCTCGGGCGCCGCGTCGCTCGGGCACCCCGCCGCCGCCGTCGCGTGGATGGTGCGCGCCATGGCCGCCGAAGGGTCGCTTGCGGGCCCGAGCAGCAGCCGGGTCGGTGAGGGGCTGAAGGCCGGCGACATCGTGCTCTCGGGCGGGCTCACCGCGGCCGTGCCCGTCGCCCCCGGCGACGTGGTGGTCGCCTCGATCGACCGGCTCGGCACCGTCGAGCTGGGCTGCCGCTGATCCACCCTCGTGAGCGGAAATCAGGGTCCTGGCACTGATTTCCGCGCACGGGCCCGACGAAGGAGGGCACCATGCCGCTCATCCAGATCACGCTGGCGAAAGGCCGTACGCCGGAGCAGTTGCAGGCGCTCGGGGCGGCCGTCACCGCCGCCGTCCACGAGTCGATCGGGGCCCCGACCGCGAACGTCCGCGTCGTGGTGCAGGAGTGCGAGCCGGAGCTGTGGTTCATCGGCGGGGAGTCGCTCGGCGCGTTGCGGGACTCCGGCCGGCGATGACGCTGGTCCCGCTCGGCGACCCGGACGGGCGGGACGCCTGGGTGGTCCGGGCCGACGACGGGCGCAGCTTCGCCGTGTTCGCGGTCGACGGCGGCCTCCGCGTCACCGACGCCGTCTGCCCACACAACCAGGGCCCGCTGGAACAGGGCTGGACGCGCGACGGGCGGCTCGTCGTCTGCCCGTGGCACTGGTACCGCTTCTCCCTCGACACCGGCGAGTGCGAGACCGCGCCGCAGTTCCGCCTGGGCACCTACCCGGTGGTGGAGCGCGAGGGCGTGCCGCACGCCGACGTGGGTGCGAAGCCGGTGGCCCGGTCGTGGGCGGAGCGGCTGCGCGCCCACTCCCGGGGGGAATAGCGTGGAGCCCATGACGAGCACCCCGGTCGATCCCTACGCCTCCCTCCCCGACGTCGCGACCTTCGACGTCACCAGCGACGACGTCGAGCACGGCAAGCGTCTGGCCGCCCCCCAGGCCAGCGCCGCGTTCGGCGTGCCCGGCGGCGAGGACCGCTCCCCGCAGCTGTCCTGGTCGGGCTTCCCCGAGGACACGAAGAGCTTCGCCGTCACCGTCTACGACCCCGACGCGCCCACGGCCAGCGGTTTCTGGCACTGGGCCGTGTTCAACATCCCCGCGTCCGTCACGGAGCTCCCGGCCGGAGCCGGGGACGGCACCGGCCTGCCCGCGGGCGCGATCCAGCTGAAGAACGACGGTGGTGGTGTCGGCTACATCGGGGCCGCCCCGCCCGCCGGCCACGGCCCGCACCGCTACTTCACGGTGGTGCACGCGGTGGACGTCGAGAGCCTCGAGGTGCCGGCCGAGGCCTCGCCGGCGTTCCTCGGCTTCAACCTCTTCTCCCACACCCTGGCGCGCGCGACCGTCACCCCGACGTTCGAGCAGTGACCGCGGCCAGGACCGCGTCGAGCGCGGCGTCGGCGAGGGCCGCCATCTCCGCGTCGGTGCGGTCCTGAATGGGGTGTGGCACGAAGACGGCGGGCACCGATGCGTACCCGAGCGCCCGCGACTGGACGTCGGCGGCCGCGACGAACTCGGTGGACGCGAGGAACATCGCCACCACACCCTGGCCCTCCAGGGCGACGAAGTCGTGCACACTGCACGACGTGCACGAGCCTCAATCGGCGAGAGCCTCGATCACCACCTCGCACTCGGCGGCGATCTCGCGGCGCAGGTCGGGCGGCATGGGTTTGGTGAACGTCGGCTTGGTGTAGCGGCGGACGGCCACCCGGCGCTCCGACAGGAGGGCCTCCAGCCGGTCGAGGAAGACGTCGCCGCGGGGCTTGGAGATGTCCAGCAGTCCGACGCGCAGCCCGTCGAGCGTCGCGGGCCGGGCGATCGCCTCGCGGTGCGCGGGCGCGCTCTCGTCGGTGGGGTCCAGCACGATCATGGTCCGACCTCCTGGGTCACGGGGGTGCTGCCGGTCGGGCCGCCGACCCAGCCGCCGATCACGGTGGAGAACATCCCGGCCCCACCACCGGCGTGCACGATCATCAGCCCACCTGGCCGGAACTTGGACACCGGGCCGCGCAGCCGCCCCACGGGCACACCCTCCTCGATGCCTCCCGCGCCCCGCTCGATCTCGGCCGGGTCGAGCAGCAGTGCAGCGGCCAGCGCGGCCTCCAGCTCCGCCCGCGACCATCCGGCGTCGGCGAAGACGCGCGCGTGCTCCGGGCAGACCACGAGCGTGGCGTCGAAGCCGAGCGGCAGCTTGGGGTGGGCGACCGAGCGCAGCCCGGCGGCCAGCGAACGGGCCAGCGACGGAGCCGTCCGGGAGATCTGGTCGGCGAGACCCCGGGGGCCCTCGGCCGCGAACACCGTGACGGCGGAGCGGCCCGCGGGCACCCCGCGGGACTGGGCCAGCGGCTCCCACGGCGAGCCGGCCTCGTCCTCGGCGAAGCAGAACCCGAGCTTGCCCGGGTGCCCGAGGGTGGCGCGGTCGACCTCGCCGGGCCGCCCGCCGCCGACGTTGCGGATCACCAGCTGCAACGCGCGCCCGATCGTGGCGTTGGCGCGGTTGCCCTGGCCCAGCGCGTTGCCGCCGGAGTTCATCCCGATCTCCCGCGCGACCGGCCCGTTCACGACGATCGCGGGCCCGGCACCCCAGGTGGTGGCCAGCAGCCCGTGGGCGTTGAACGCGTCGGTGCAGGCCGCCTCCACCGCGGCCAGCACCACCGGCAGGTACTCGGGCCGGCAGCCGGCGAGCACCGCGTTGACGGCGACCTTCTCGACGGTGGCGGGTGCGAGGTTGGGCGGCACCAGTGCGACCACCTCGTCCGGGGCGCGGGTGGTGCCGTCCAGCATCCGCAGGACCCGCGGCCGGGTCGGTGCGACCACCGGCAGACCGTCCGACCAGCCGCGGTCGACGAGCGCCTCGGCCTCGTCCTCCAGCGCCGTCAGCTCGATGGTGCGGGACGCGAGGGACGCGCCGCGGGTGCGGATGAGCAGCTCGTCGGCGAACTCCGGGTCGTTCGTGAGCGAGCCGCAGCCCGGGCGGTACTCGGGGAGGTCGGGGCCCAGGCCGGGCACGCCGGTCAGGTCCTCCCACGCCGGGCGCAACCAGCCCTCGGTACGGCCGACCTCGACGCCGCGGGCGAAGCGGATCAGCGTGGGCACGGTGTCGATGTGCAGCGCCACGCTGACCTCCAGCGCGGTGTCGTCGCGGACATCGCCGACGGCGGGGAAGCCGGGATCGTCCTGCGAGTACACGGCGACGCCGGACAGCTCACCCAGCACGGGCTCCACGAGCCGGCAGGTCGGGCACTCACGCTTGACGACCGCGACGACGCCATCTGACGGGAGGTCCGGCACGCCCCGAGCATAGAGGTCTCCGGGTACGGTTGGGGTCGTCCTGGCACGCGAGGGGAGCACGTTGTTCCGCAGGTCCGATCGACGCGACGACGGCCCCGACGAGCGCTCGCTGGCCGCCCGGGACGCCGCCACACAGGGCTTCCTCGCGCTCGACAAGGAGCAGCAGGCCGCCGCGGCCGCGGTCCACGCCGCCGACCAGCTCGGCACCGGGCAGCGCCTCGCCGCCTCGTGGGCGCAGGTCGCGTCGGTCGGCGACGCCGCCACCGAGGCGTACCTGACGGCGTCGCGCGATTTCCCGCTCGACGGCACCGGCCCCGTCCGCGGGGCCCGGGAGGCCGACGAGCGCGCCCTGCGGGAGATCGAGCGCGCTCGCGAGACGATCCGGCGGTTCCGCTCCGACAACTCCCGGATCCTCGACGAGGCCGAGTTCGCGCTGCGCGGCCTGCCCCAGGCCGTCCAGGCGGCACGTGTGGCGCTCACCTCGGCCCGGGCCGCCGTGGCGCAGGCGGAGGTCCGCTCGCGGCGCGCCACGGACCGGCTCGCCGAGGCCGAGGCCGCCGCCGGGCTCCTCGACGCCCCCGCCGCCGGCCTGCGCGAGCGGCGGCAGACCGCGGCCCGCGTCACGGAGCTGGCGACCGCGGCCGCGTCGCTCGCCGCCGAGGCACCGCGCACGGCACAGCACGTGCGGACGGCGCTGTCGAGCATCACCACCCGGCGCTCCGCCGCGGCCACGAAGGCCGACGGGATCGAGCCCGCGATGTCGGCGCTGCGGCGCGAGTTCTCCGAGCCGTGCTCGAAGGACCTGATCCGCGCGGAGCCCCGGACCCGCCATGCCATCGCAGAGTCCGACGACGCGATCGCCGCGGCCCGCCGGCACGCCGACGCCGGCGACTGGGACGACGCCGCCGACGCGGTGGCGGCGGCCCGGGCCGCCCTGGGGCGCGCCGAGGAACGCCACGACGCCGTGGCGGACCGGCTCGCCGAGCTGCGGGCCGTCCGCACCGATCCCGCGAAGTACGCCGCCGATGCGCGTTTCGTGCTGCGCGACGCCCAGCGGCTCGTCGTCGACCGCGATCTCGTCGCCCGGTTCGGGCAGGTGCTCGACGCCCAGTCGGTGCGACTGGAGAACGCCACGGCCCGCCTGGAGGAGGGCGTGCACCCCGATTACTGGTTCTTCCTCACCGAGCTGCGCGGCGTCGAGCAGCGGGCGCGCGACGTGGTGGCCGACGTCCGCGGCACCCACGCCCGCTGAGCCCGGCACCGGTCACACGGTGATCAGCGGCAGGCTCGGATCGAGCGCGGCCATGTCCCCCGGGTCAGATGTGACGACACGGTGGCCCCGTTCCCGGGCGCACAGCACCACAGAGGCATCGATGACGTCGGCGGTCCCGGTGCGGCCGCACAGCACACCGGCCGCACGCGCCGAGGCTGCGTCCCAGTCGACGATCTCAACGCCCCCGGTCAGTGGTCGGGTTCGTGCCCCGCCGCCACCGCCCCGGTCGGGGTGATCTCGCCCGTCCAGCCGCATCCGGTGCAGGAGCAGTAGAAGCGCCGGTCGTCGGCCTCCCAGAACTCCGTGGCGATCGCCAGGGACCCCGCGCACTGCGGACAGAAGCGGGGGGCGTCGCGACGGTGCGCCGCGGCGTCGGCGGTGAAATACCGGCCCGCCGGAGTGGCGAACCGCCGGTCCACCGGTGTGTTCACCGAGCGGCCGCGATCTTGTCCGCCGCGCTGATGTGGATCTTCCTGATCGCGTCGAGCACCGGCGAGAAGCGCGTGGAACCCATGTCGCAGAAGTCCAGCGCGAACTGGGCGCCGCCGGCGTGGAACTTGTCCTTCTCGCACGGCAGGTCGATGCGCTCGTGCTTCTCGCGGATGGTGCCGAGCGGGTCCTCACCCTTGGTGACGAGGTCGATCTGCTCGCGGAACATCTTGCGCAGCATCGCCACGCCGATGTCGCTGCGGCCCAGGTGCTCGGTGGTGCGGTCGGTCACCGGGCCCTGCGTGCACCAGGCCATCATGTCCTGGCCCTCGACGTAGTTCGTGACGTGCCGGCCACGGGAGTCGAACAGCGGCAGCTCGTAGTCGGGGATCTGAGGCTGGTCGACGTGTTCGTAGCCGTCCGGGCCGTGGACCGTGTAGAGCATGAACCGGGTGGTGGTGCGGTTGATCGGCACCCGGATCTGCATCTGGTGGATGCCGCCGCCGCCCACCCGCATGTTGTACGGGAAGACCAGCGGGTGGCCGACCTTCCAGTCGTCGTTCTCCTCGGTGGCGCCCTTGAGCACGCGGCGCTTGATGATGCCCCACTCGAACGCGGTGAAGCCGATCTTCACGTGCTCCTTGCCGAACGATGCGGGCGCGACGAAACCCTCGTGCTTGCCGACGAACTCGAAGTAGCGCCCGTGCAGGAACTCGACGTGGTGGGGGTCCACCGCGTTCTCCATGATCTGCACGTAGTTGCAGGGCAGGTCGACCCAGCCGATGTCGCGGTAGCCGTCCATCACGTAGGTGTCGAAGCGCGGCAGCTCAGGTGCCGGCCGCGACTGCGAGTGGGGGCCGACGTAGGCCCAGATCAGGCCGCCCATCTCCTCGACTTTGCCCGCCTGTGCCTGCACGCGGTCCTGGAACTGGGTGTTGTCGCGCTCCGCGGGCTGCTCGGTGCAGCGGCCGTCGACGTCGAAGACCCAGCCGTGGTACGGGCAGCGGATGCCGTCGGCCTCGACCACGCCGTAGGCGAGCGACGCCTTCCGGTGCGGGCACGCCTCCGGCACGATGCCCATCCGGCCACTGGGAGACTTCCACAGCGCGAAGAACTCACCGAGCAGCTCCACCCGCTTGACGGGGAACTCCTCCAGCTCGCGGGTGAACGCCACGGGGTACCAGTAGCGCCGCAGCACCTCCCCCATCGGCGTTCCGGCCTCGACCTGCGTGAGCTCGTCGTTCTGTTCCGCCGTCAGCATGCGAACCACGGTAGGTAGCGCCCGTCACACCGACAAGGAATGCTTCCCGCATGGAGGGAAAGCAGTCGTGGGAACTGACGTCGGTCCGCAACGCCGCCCGGCTGCTCAAGGAGTTCTCCCGCACCGACCGCGAGCTGGGAGTCTCCGAACTGGCCCGGCGCCTCGGCCTCGCCACCTCCACCGTGCACCGGCTGCTGGCCACCCTCACGGCCGAGAAGCTGCTCGAACGCGCACCGGGTGGCTACCGGCTCGGGCTCGCGCTGCACGACATCGGCGCCATGGTCTCGCCGCACCTCGACCTGCACGAGGCCGCCCTGCCCGTGATGGCCACCCTCCGGCACTCGACGGGCGAGACGGTGCAGCTCGCCGTGCTCGACGGGCTGGAGTCGGTGTACATCGACCGCCTGGAGAGCCCCCACACCGTGCGGATCTTCTCGCGCGTCGGCACGCGGCTGCCCGCCACGACCACGAGCACGGGCAAGGTGCTGCTGGCCGCCCTCGCTCCGGACGAGCTCGACGCCCGCCTACGCGGGTGGACACCGCAGCGGATCACCCCGTTCACGATCGTCGACGAGGGCACGTTGCGCGCGCGGCTCCGGGAGATCGCCGCACGGGGCTGGGCCGACAACCGCGAGGAGAGCCGGGTGGGCGTCCTGTCGGTCGGAGCGCCCGTGCGCGGCGACGACGGCGCGGTGGTCGCGGCCCTGTCGGTGGCCGCCCCGACCGACCGCTCCGGCCCGGCCCAGCACCGCCGCATCCGGACGGCGGTGGTGGAGGCGGCGGCCGTCGTCAGCCGCCGCCTCGGCCACACCCCCATCACGTGAGGCGGGCGGGCGGGGCGGGCGCGGGGTGGGGTGGGTCAGGTCGTCAGGACCAGTTTGCCTGTCGTGCGGCCGAGTTCGCCTGCACGGTGGGCGTGGCTGGCACGTTCCAGGGGGAACGTCTCGGCCACCAGCACCCGTAGGCGGCGGTCGTCGACGAGGCGGGTGAGATCCTCCAGGCCGTCGCCGTCGGGTTCCACCATCATCCCGGTGGCGCGCAGGCCGCGTTCCCGGGCGGCGGCGATCGCGTCCGCGGCCGCCGCCGACGGCAGGCAGATCATCCGCGCGTCGGGCTTCATGACCTCCAGCGAGCGCAACGCGATGTCGCCGCCGATCAGGTCGAAGACGACGTCCACCGGCTCGACGACCCGCTCGAACGCCTCGGCCCGGTAGTCGACGGCCTCGTCGATGCCCAGGTCGTGGAGCAGGTCGTGTTTGGCCACGGACGCGGTACCGATCACGTACGCGCCGAGCGCCTTCGCGATCTGGACGGCGAGGTGGCCGACGCCGCCGGCCGCGGCGTGGATGAGCACCCGCTGTCCGGGCTGGACGCCCGCAACGTCGACGAGGCTCTGCCACGCGGTCAGGCCGGCCAGCGGCAGGCCGGCCGCCTCCACCTCCGAGAGGCCGGCGGGCCGGTGCGCGAAGTGCCGCGACGGGGCGGTGACGAACTCGGCGTAGCCGGCGGCCTGGCGCGGGAACCAGGGCATCCCGAACACGGTGTCACCGGGGGCGAAGCGCGTGACGCCCGGTCCCACGGTGTCCACAGTGCCCGCGACGTCCCAGCCGACCGTGAACGGTGGCGGGCCCAGTACGGCGGCCATTCCCGAGCCGGCGCGGGTCTTCCAGTCCACCGGGTTGACGCCGGCCGCCGCGACCCGCACTCGGATCTCCGTGGGCAGCGGCTCGGGCACCGGGGCCCGGCCGATCTCCAGGACCTCCGGTCCACCGGTCGACCGCTGGGTGATCACGCGCATGCTTTCCACGCGGGATGCCTACCACCGTGCCGGTGGAGGTGCGTGACGTGGGTGTGCGGCGGGCAGGTTCGGGGGCACCGCCCGCCGCACAGGTCCACTATGCCCCCATTCGGCCGCCGCCCGCATCCACCCGGTCGGGGCCTCGTGGGAGCGGCCGGGTCACCGTCCCGGGATCGGCTTCCCGCTGAACACGTACTTCTGCGCCAGCGCCACCGGGTCGTAGACCGCCGGAGCCGCCGACACCGGGGCCGCGACCGTGACCGGCCGCGACTGCACGATGCAGACCGGGTCACCGGCGCGGCGGTGCCGCGAGATCACCCACTCGACGTCCACCGGGTAGCCGTAGTGCTGCTCGATGTTCTTCACGGCCTCGGAGACGGCGGCGATCTGCTCGTCGTCGAGCACCTTGCGGTCGGCCAGCGACGCCGGCATGTCGATCTCGCTGACCCGGCCCTCGGCGAAGTCGAACGCCGACACGATCGTCTTGTGCGCGACGTCGTACTTGAGCACCCGGCCGTCGGACTTGCCCACCTCGACGTGGTCGGGGTTGACCAGGCCCTGCACGATCGCCTCACCCCAGCCCCAGCTCGTCTCGATGACGATCCGGTCCGGCTTGCCCGTGACCGGGTGCACCGAGAACGCGACGCCGGAGCTGCGGGCGTGGATCAGCTCGATCACGCCGACCGCGATGGGCATGGCGTGGTGGGAGATGTTCTTGCGGAGCCGGTAGGCCAGGGCGCGGCCGGTGAACAGCGAGCCCCAGCACTGCCGCACGGCGTCGAGCACCCGATGCGCGCCCGCGACACCCAGGTAGGTGTCGAAGATCCCCGCGAACGACGCGTCGGCCGCGTCCTCCCCCGTGGCCGAGCTGCGCACCGCGGTGGGGACGTTGACGTCCACGCACCGCAACGACAGCTCGTCGTAGGCCTCGGTGATCTCGGTGGCGAGCCCCTCGGACATCGGGGTGGCCTCGAACAGCGCCCGGATCTCCGCGGAGGCCTTCTCCACCTCGGCGTCGGTGGCCTCGGGCCCGACCCGGGTGACGATCTCGTCGATCCGAGCGTCGAGCCCCGACTCGGCGCAGTGGCGCCGGTAGGCGTCCACCGTGACGGCGAACCCCTTCGGCACCTCCACACCGGCCAGGTGCAGCTCGGTGAGCCGGCCCATCTTCGAGCCGGCCAGCGCGACCGCCTGGCTGGGGTCGACCTCGTCGACCCACACAACCGATGCGGTGGTCATGAGCGCTCCCGTCACTGGGTGGCCGCGGCCAGATCGGCCGCCCTCTTGAGGATGGTGACACGACCGTTGGTGCCGTCGACCTCGATCTCGTCGCCGTCCTGGATCGCGAGCGTCGCGATGCCGATGGCGGTGACGGTCGGGACGCCGTACTCGCGCCCGACGATGGCGGCGTGGCTGAGCATGCCGCCGCCGTCGCAGGCCGCGCCGGCGATCTTGCCGAACGCCGCGGTCCAGCTGGGCGAGGTCGACTCGCACACCAGGATCGAGCCCGGCTCGAGGCGGTGCATGTCGTCGCTGCTCTGCAGCACGCGCGCGATGCCGGTGGCGGTGCCCTTGGCGGCGGCGATGCCGGTCAGCACCGTCTCCTCGGCCGCACCCGGGTTCTGCATCGCCCGGATCGACGACGGGTTGAGCCCGAAGATCTCGATGAGCACCGGGTCCTCGACGGTCTCCGGGACCGTGCCCAGCACCTTCGGCATCGACGAGCGCAGCGCGCCCCAGTGCTCGAAGTACTGGCGGCGGTCCTTGACCAGGCTCTTGAGCCCGGGCTGGTAAGCGCCGGCCTGCGCCACGGCCTGCAGCTCCGGCCAGAACAGGTAGAGCATGTCGTCCTTGCCCTCGGCGCCGACCCGCGTGGCCAGCTCCTGGGAGATCCGGCGCAGCGGGATCATGACCTTGAGGTCGATGTAGTAGTTGTGGTCGTCCTGCCACCACGGGAAGTTCGCGTCGAGATTGGACTGCAGTCCCGCGTTGAAGACCTCCTGCTCCTCCTTGGTGAGCCCGGAGCGCGCCGTCTCGATCGCGGCCTCGCGCTCGGCCAGCGCGTTACGCGCGGCGGCCTCGAAGTCGTGGTCCTGCTCGTTGAGGACGAAGCTGCGGATCATGTCGAGCGGGATCGTGTTGTCCTCGATCCAGCTGGGCACGCCGACGTCGCAGGTGGCCTCCTGGCGGTGGCCGTAGATCGCCAGGAAGTCGTCGAAGTCGGTGAGCCACTGCGACGCCGAGCCGCCGTGGGCGCTGAGCGCGGCACGCAGGCTCCCGCCGTCGTGGGCGTCGAAGACGTCGCGCAGCCCGGCCGCCTTGGCCTTCTTGGCGAGATCGGCGAGCCCGCGGTCGGTCTCCATGATCTTGGTGTCCTCGCCCTGGAGGAACTTGCCGATGTCGGCGGTGTTGATGCCCATCTCCGCACAGGCCCCGTAGAAGCCCAGGAAGTTCACCAGCAGCGGGTACATCACGCCGAAGTGGATCTCCATCGAGCGCTGGTGGTAGCGCCGCGCCTGACCGAGCAGGCCCGCGAGGTCGCCGGTGGGGGTGGCGGTCAGGTCGAGGCCGTGGAAGTAGCCCCAGGTGGCCTCGAGCTCGTCGCGCCCGGCCTCCCAGGTGGACTGGTAGTTCTGCAGGAAGCGGGGGAGGTTGGTGCCCAGCCGGCCGGCGCGGGCGCCGATCTCGCGGGGGTCGTTCTCCGGGATGGCCGAGCCGTAGAGGTGCGTGCCGGCGAACCGGGACGTGACGCCACGGCCGGGGGGCAGCGGGAGGTTCTCCGCGGCGTGCTGGGTGCCCCAGCAGTAGCCGTCCTGGCCCCAGGCGAACGCGGCGAGCGGGGTCATCCCGCGCGACCAGTGGAAGTCGAGGACCCAGAACTTGTCCTCGTCCTCCATCGTGAACGGGCCGGTGCCGTCGACGATGTAGGGGGAGTCGAGGAACTCGGGCTTGAAGCCCGGGTACCACTCGCCGGTGTACGGCTCGACAGGGACGACGTTGGCCATGCGAACTCCTTGGTCCGGTGCAACTCTTCGGCGGACCGTGGCAGTGGTCACACCTCCCCGGCAAGCGGGCCGTTCTCCCCTGCCGAACGTCCCACCATCTGATCAGCCCGTTCGGCGGCGGCGAACGACGCCCTTCCCGCAGGTGGGAGCGTTTCCTACGGTCATCGCCATGCTGAGTGCGGAGAAGAACGAGCGACTCACGCGGGTCGGACCGGGCGCTCCCATGGGCGAGCTGCTGCGCCGGTACTGGTGGCCCGTGGCCACCCACGACATGGCCACGCGGGTCCCCGTGAAGCGCCGGCTGCTCGGCGAGGACCTCGTGCTGTTCCGCGACGGCAGTGGCACCGTCGGGCTGCTCGCCGAGCAGTGCCCGCACCGCCGCGCCGCGCTGTGGCTGGGCTGCACCGAGGACGTCGGACTGCGCTGCGGCTACCACGGCTGGCGCTTCGACACCTCCGGGCGGTGCCTGGAGCAGCCCGGTGAGCCGACGGAGTCGACCTTCAAGGACCGCGTCCAGGCCACCGCGTATCCCGTCCAGGAGCTGGGCGGGCTGATCTTCGCCTACCTCGGCCCGCTGCCCGCCCCGGAGCTGCCGCGCTACGACCTCTTCGTCTGGGAGGACGCGTGGCGCGACATCGGCCACGCCGAGCTGCCATGCAACTTCGTGCAGATCATGGAGAACTCGGTCGACCCCTACCACGTCGAGTGGCTGCATGGCCGCTACGGCAACTTCCTGCGCGAGATCGGCGGCCACGACGCGCCGCTGCCCGTCGTCAGCAAGAAGCACGTCAGGGTCGCGTTCGAGGTGTTCGAGCACGGCATCCTCAAGCGCCGGGTGCTGGAGGGGCACACCGAGGAGGACGAGGACTGGAAGGTCGGGCACCCGCTGGTGTTCCCGCACATGCTGCGCGTCGGCGCGGCCGGGCTCGCGACGTTCCAGATCCGGGTGCCGATCGACGACGAGAACACCTGGCACGTCTGGTACCAGACCTACCGGCCCGAGGGGGGTGCCCCGCCGCAGGAGTCGATCCCGGTCTACGACGTGCCCCTGTTCGACGAGAAGGGCGAGTACCTCCGCGACTACGTCGATGGGCAGGACATCGTCGCGTGGATCACGCAGGGCCGGATCTCCGACCGCACGAAGGAACACCTGGGACGCTCCGACCTGGGCGTCATCCTGCTGCGCAAGCTCTACGCCGAGCAGATGGACGCCGTTGCGCGCGGCGAGGACCCGCTGTGCACCTACCGCGAGCCGCACGACGTGATCGACCTGCCGATGGAGCGCGACAAGTTCGGCTCCGCCGTGGAGTTCCGGCAGCTCTGGACGCGGGAGAGCTCGATCCGCTACTCCCCCATCAAGGACGAGATCGTCGAGCTGTTCGGCGATCCGGTGCCGACGTGGGCATAGGGTTCTGCCCAGGCTGCGGGACGGCGCTGGACGAGACGTCCTTCGTGCAGGAGTTCTGGTCGGGCGCCGACCGCCACTTCCTCTGCTGGTGCGCCTCGTGCCGGCTCATGTGCACCGTGATCATCGGTGCACTCGTCGGAACGGAGCCGGAGCACTGAAAGCCTTGCTGCTCGACCTGGGTGGGACCGTATTCCGGTCCGGCTCGGAGATGATGGCGCTGCTCGGGGAGGGCCAACCCGCCCTCCGTGACGTGGTGGCGCGCCGTGGCCCGCTCGGCCCCGAACGCGACGAGCTGTGGGAGCAGATGCTGCGCTCGGAGATCACCGAACGCGACTACTGGCAACGCCGCTCCGACGAGGTGGGCGCCGCGCTGGGCCGGAGCTGGCCGATCAGTGAGTTCATGCACACTCTCTACGCGCTGGCGGGCGACGACATCATCCGGCCCGCCGCAGCCGCGCTGGCCGCGGACGCGCGGGCGGCCGGGCACCGCATCGGGGTGCTCACCAACGACCTGCGCGCCTTCCACGGCGAGACCGCGATGGCGTCGCACCCGTTCCTGCGCAGCGTCGATGCGCTCGTGGACGCGTCGGTGACGGGAATCCTCAAACCCGACCCGCGGGCGTACGCCCTCGGCGCGCAGGCGCTCGACACCGATCCCGGCGACATCGTCTTCGTCGACGACATGCCGTGGAACATCGAGGGCGCACGGAAGGCCGGGATGACGGCGATAGAGCTGGACCTGAGGGACCCGGAGCGGGCCTTCGCGGAGGCCCGCGACGCCCTCGACGGCCGACGGGGTGGGGTGTGAGCGCGGGACACGGCGGGATCGGCGTCGTCGTGGGGGCCTCCGGAGCCCTGGGGGGCGCCATCGCCCGGCGGCTTGCCCTCGAGGGGCTCGCCGTCGTCGCCGTGGCGCGGACCGCCGCACCGGGTGTGTGTGCTGCCGACATCGGGTCCGACTCCGCCGTCGAGGCCATCGCCGCCGGTGTCGCCGCGGCCGGGGACGGGCCGGTGCGGATGGTGGTGCAGGCCGCGGGGCTGCCGGCGGCCGGGCCCGTGGAGACGATCGTCCCCGACGCGCTGGGGCACGCGGTCGCTCTGAAGGCCGGTGGGCTGCTGCGCCTGATCCGCGCCGTCGACGGGCGGCTGGAGCGGGGCTCGCGCATCGTCGCGCTGGGCGGGCACTACGGCATCGAGCCCGCGCCCTACGCGTGCGCGGCGGGCGTCACCAACGCGGCGCTGGCCAACCTCGTACGCCAGCTCGCCATCGCGTACGGGCCGCGCGGGATCACCACGCACCTGGTGGCCCCTGGGCCCGCCGACACCCCGCGGCTGCGCGGGCTGTCGGAGAAGACCGCCGCCGCCCGGGGCGTCCCGGTGGAGCAGGTGCTGGCCGAGCGGGCCGCCGAGTCACCGCTGGGCCGGCTCGTCACGCCCGAGGAGGTGGCGTGGTCGGTGGCGATGCTGCTCGCCCCGGAGGCCGACGCCCTGCTCGGCTCCACGCTGTCGCTCGACGTGGGCGCCCGGAAGGGGATCTTCTAGGAGCGCGCGGCGATTTCGGACCGGCGCGCCACGCTGGCCGGTACCCCGCCGATCGCCCAGTCGTCGGGGTGGACCTGGATGATGCGGCCGCGGACGTCCCTCCGGTCGACGCCGAGCACGTCCACGATGATGTCGGTGAACGCTTCCAGCAGCCGCCTGCGCTGCTCGGCCGGGCGGCCCTCCAGCACGATGGCGGTGAAGTACGGCGCCGAGACGGCCGCGGCGGGGACGCCGCCGGTGGCCCAGTGCTCCGGACGGTGCAGCGTCACGTGGGCCCGCACCCGCTCCACGGGCGACTCCAGCACCTCGGCGTACCGGGCGCTCATGGTGGTGAGCAGCTCGGCGTGCTGGGCGGCGGTGTGCTTCCCGTCGACGAGATGCACCTCGAGGATCGGCATGCCGTCACGTTAATGATCGAGTGCGCTCCCGGTCCAGGAAACGTTCGGTCTCGACGAGGAGCACCCCGCCCACCCACCACCCACGCTCCCCTCACGGCGGCGCCGCTAGTCTGTCGATCTCCACCTGACGATTCCGGGGAGTTCTCGATGGGGCTCGTGCCTGGCGTTCTGCGGTCGTTCGGCGCGGCCCCGGCCGTCGCACTGGCCGTCGCGCTGCTCGCGGGATGCGGCGGCTCGGTGGCCGACGCCGACACGGCCCGGCCCGTGCCCACCACACGGCCCGTCTCCCCGCAGGCGGCCCCGTTCTGCGCAGCCGTGCAGGCCAACGCCGACGCGATCCGCCCGCTCAACGGGCTCTCGCTGAGCGGTCCCGTCAACGCGGCGGGCGACGGGCTGACCGCGGCCGTCAGCAAGGCCCGGCTGTCGGGCATCGCGCTGGTCAACGCCGCCCCCGACCAGCTCCGTGACGACGTGCAGCGGGTGGTCAGCGCCATGGACGTCGAGCTCAACGCGCTCGTCGCCGCGGGCGGGGACGCCACGAAGGCGGCCCGGGACCCCGGGGTGACCGCAGCGAACAGCACACCCGAGGTGGTCGCGGCGGGGCAGCACGTCGGCACCTACGTCCAGCAGAACTGCGCCACGCGCTGATCAGGCCCGGCCGGTCAGGCCGGGTCCATGTAGCTCTCCCACGCCTCGATCGTGACGCTCAGGTCCGGCGCCGCGGTGGCGCCCCACAGCTCCCGGCCGGCGAAGCGGACGGTGTAGAGCCACTGCGGCTGCTCCCCCGCGCCGTGCGCTCGGGCGTCGGGCAGGACGTGCGCGCCGTGCACCCGTTCGACGACGCCGGCCTTCCCGCGGGCGTAGCGCGGCAGGCGGGTGTGGCCGGTGGGGTGCAGCACGCGGGTACGCACGGGGTCGCCGACGGCGAAGCGGGCCTCGGTGTCGGCGGCGCGATCGGACGGGCCGCCCGCCGCCATGGCCGCGGCGGCGTCGTCGGCGCTCCAGACCCGCACCGGCTCACCGGGTCGCAGAACGCGGCGCTGCGCCAACTCGTCGGCGCCCACGAGGCCGGCGGCCACCAACAGGCGTTCGAGGCCCTTGACCCAGATCGCGTAGTAGCTGGACGTCAGGTAGTCGGCAGGGTGCAGGCTCTCGCGCGCGTGCCGGCTCACGTCGATGTTCCAGCGCCCGGCCGCGCCGGCGGCGAGGGTGAGGGCCAGCGCGCGGCGTTCCCAGTCGGCATGGAAGTACTCGCCCTCCGGCTCCGGGACGACCGGCCCGAAGCCCATCATGCCGCCCAGGTCGGCCGCGCCGTTCACAGCAGGGCCGTGCCGATCATGGCGTCGCGGGTGACGAGCGCGGCGAGCGCGTCCTCGTCGAGATCGTCGGTGCCGGGCGGGCGCATCGGCACCACGAGGTAGCGGACCTCGGCGGTGGAGTCGTGCACCGCGATCCGCGTGACCGGGGGCAGTGTGACGCCGAAGTCGGCGAGCACCGACCGCGGGTCGAGCACCACTCGCGAGCGGTAGGCGGGTGACTTGTACCAGGTCGGTGGCAGCCCCAGCACCGGCCACGGGTAGCAGGAGCACAGCGTGCAGACCACGACGTGGTGCTCGTCGGGGGTGTTCTCGAGCGCCACCATGTGCTCGCCCTGCCGCCCGCCGTAACCCAGCTCGGTGATGGCCGCGGTGGCGTCGGCGAGCAGCCGCTCGCGGAAGGCGGCGTCGGTCCAGGACCGGGCGACGACGCGGGCCCCGTTGCGGGGGCCCACGTCCTGCTCGTAGGTGGCGATGATCTTGTCGAGGGCGGCGGGGTCGACGTAGCCCTTCTCGACCAGGATCGACTCGAGCGCCTCGACCCGTCCCGCCATGTCGTCGTCGGCCATGAACGGAGCTTAGGCCGCGGAGAGGCGCCCCAGCTCGCGATGGAGGACGGGCCGGGCCTTCGGGTGGCGCCGCACGAAGGCGGCGAGGGCCCCGGGCGAGAGGCGCAACACCACGGAGTCCCGGACGGCGCGCACCGGGCCACCGGGCGCAGCGCCGATCACCTGCCCCGCCCCACGGGCCGCCGCCGGGCCTCGGACACCACCGATCTCGAGCCGGCCGGAACCGACGAGGTAGAGCGCCTCGTCGTCGCCGTCGGACAGGAGTTCACCCGCCCCGATGTGCACCGGCTGCAGATGGGACACGAGATCGCGCAGCTGGGCCCGTTCGAGCGCGCCGAACAACTCGGCGGAGCCGAGGAAGTCCACCATCGACAGGACCGCCGCCGGAGCCGCGGGGGCAGCCCCGGCGGGCAGGACCGTGGAAGCGACCGGACGGCACGTCACCATGTCGCTCCCCTCCTCGGTCACCACGACCGTAGGAGGCGCAACCGGGTCCTCGCGCCACGGTGCGCCCCACGGCGCTACCGGAGCCGGGCGGCAAGCTGGGCGCGGGAGGAGACGCTCAGCTTGCTGAAGACGTTGCGGAGATGGAACTCCACCGTGTTCAGGCTGATGATCAGTTCGGCGGCCACCTGCGGGTTGCTGAGCCCGTCGGCCACCAGCCGGGCCACACACCGCTCCCGTGGGGTGAGCCGGCCGCCGGCGGCCGGACCGCGGGCGGGAGTGAGCCCGCACGCCTCGATCTCCCGGTCGCAGCGCGCCACCTGCGGGCCCGCACCGAGGCGCAGCAACCCGGCGCGGGCGGCGTTCAGCTCGGTGGCGGCGTCCCGGCGGCGCCCGGCCCGGCGCAGGAACGCACCCAGGGCCGCCCGTCCGGCCAGCACACCGACGTCGGAGCCGGCGCCGTTCGAGCGGGTGATCGACGCCCTGAAGGCGCGTTCGGCCTGGTCGGGGCGGCCCTCGGCCGCCTCCAACCGGCCCCGGACGACGCCGGCGGCGGCCTGGGCGAGCAGCCGGCCGCGGTCGGTGGCGCTGCGCTCGTAGGGCGCCAGCACCGCCTCGGCCTCGGCGATGCGTCCGAGGTGCAGCAGCGCGTCGGCGAGCAGGCAGGGCCAGGTCGACACGCCGGGCTCGGCGGCACCACCGCCGCCACGGGCCAACGGCTCCAGTACGGCGATCACCGCCGAGTGGTCGCCCCGGGCGGCGGCGACGTTGGCCTCGGCGATCGCGACGGAGACCGTGTCGAGTCGCAGGCCCGTGACCGTGGCCGCCTCGTGGGCGGAGCGGACATGGCGGGCGGCCTCCTCGGCGTCGCCGAGAACGGCGTGGGGCATCGCCGCGTAGGAGTGCAGGCGCGCCAGGGTCCACAGCTGGTCGGCATCCCGGGCCAGCGAGACGGCCTCCTCGGCGTGCGCCACCGCGTCGGGCCACGCCCCGGACCGGAACTCGGCGAGCGCGAGATAGCCGAGCGCCTGCAGCCTGCTCACGAACATCCCCTTGCGGCGCAACCCCGCGACCGCCGCGGTGAGGTCTCGGCGGGCGCCGGCGAGGTCCTCGGTCCACAGCCGTTGGGCGCCGCGGGCGACGGCGGCGTCGAGACCCTCACCGTCCACCACGTCGGAGCTCTGCAGTCGCCCGGCCAGCGCCATGCTCGTGACCAGCGACGTGGCGGGCCGAGGGTTCTCCGCGGCCGCCCTGGTCCCCCACTCCACGGCCTCCGGCGAGCGCAGCTGCAGATAGCACACGTGGCACAGGCGTTCGGCGATCGTGGCTCGCAGGGCGCGGTCCGTGCCCCCCGCGGCCCATGCCGCCAGCAGTGGGACCTCGGCGTCGGCCGGACGGCCGGCGGCGAACTCGAGCAGGGCCTGCGTGTACGAACGGCGGGCGCTCGGGCGGCACGCGTCGACGTCGGTGGCCAGCGATCCGGCGTGCTCGGTGTCCCCGGCGAGCACGAGCAGCTCCACCGCACGCAGCAGACAGCCCTCCCGTTCCCGAGGGTCCTCCTGCAGCGCGGCGGCCTGGATCAGCCGGGACGCCGCAGCCGCGGGCTCCCCCCGCGCGGCCAGCTCGCCTGCCCACTGCTCCAGCTCGACGGCCAGCCCGGTGTCCCGGCCGGCGGCGGCCGCCACCCGCTGGGTCAGCACGGCGCCGCGGTCGTCGAGCAACTCGGCCGCGCGGGCGTGCAGGGCGAGCCGTTCGGCGACGTCGAGATCGTGGAGGACGGCGGTGCGCACCAGCGCGTGGGGGAACCTCAGGGTGCCGGGCGGGGCCGGCGTGAGCAGCTTGGCCGCGACGACCGCGTCCACCGCGGCCATGTCCGCCTCGCCGGCGAGCCGGAGAGCCACGTCGATCGGGCACCGGTCGCCCAGCACCGCCGCGGCCACGACGAGCCGACGGGCCGGCGGCGGGCACTCCGCGAGCCGGCCCAGCACCAGCAGGCTGAACGACGTGGGTGACGGCAGCGGCACGTCCATGGCCCGCAGACCGTCGGCGTCGACCTCCTCGAACAGCGCGCGGGCGTGCAGCGGGACGCCGCCGGTGTGGGCGTGCAGCCGGCGGGCCGCCCGTCCCGGAAGCCGTCCGGCCCCCATCGCCTCGCCCAGCTCGACCAGCCCGTCGACGTCGAGCCCCGTCAGCCGCAGCCGGCGACCTCCTGAGCCGGCGGCGAGGTTGCGGAGGCGGGCGATGCGCTGGTCGGCGTGCTCCCGGGTGACGACCAGGGTCAGGACCGGGTCCGTGCCGAGCCGCCGCAGGGCGAAGACGACGGCCTGGATCGAGGGGAGGTCGGCCCAGTGCGCGTCGTCGAGCACGACGACCACCGGCCCGTGCCGGGCCAGGCCGCCGATCAGCTCCACCAGCGCCGCTCCGACGGCGGGCGGCTCGCCGTCGAGGGCCCGGCCCGCCAGCTGTTCCGCCATCCCGAACGGCACCAGCTCCTCGGCCTGCTCACCGCCCGCGCGCAGCAGCCGCACCGACGGGGCCGAACCCAGGAACCGGTCGACCAGAGCAGATTTCCCGATGCCGGGCGCCCCCTCCAGGAGCACCACCTGCGGCTGCCCGGCGCGAGCCCGCTCGAGGTGCTCGGCGAGCACGGCGAGCTCGACGTCCCGTCCTACGACCGGGTCGGCCTCCATCGACCGATCCTGGCACACGTTGCGCCATATGCCGTCCGGGCGGCGTCCGGTCAGCCCAGCTGCTGTTTGATCGCCATCACCACGGCCTTCGGCTCGGTAAAGAACTCGCGGCTGAAGGTGCCGCCCTCGCGACCCCAACCGGAGTCGGCGAAGCCGCCGAACGGGGCGCGCAGGTCGCGGACGAAGAAGCAGTTGGTCCAGATCGTGCCCGCCCGCAACGCCGCCGCCACCCGGTGGGCCCGCGACAGGTTCTCGGTGAAGATCATCGCGTTGAGGCCGTACGGCGAGTCGTTGGCCTCCCGGACCGCCTCGACCTCCGAGTCGAACGGGGTGACCGTCACGACGGGGCCGAAGATCTCCTCGCACTGGATCGGCGAGTCCTTGGGCGCGTCCACGACGACCGTCGGCTTCACGACCCAGCCCTCCCCGCGTCCACCGGTGAGCACCTTGCCCGCAGGGTTGTCGAGGTAACCCGTGACCTTCTTCCAGTGCTCCTGCGACGCCAGCGGACCGAGCTGTGTGCCCGGGTCCTTCGGGTCGCCCATCACGAGCTTCTCCGCGGCCGCCACGAAGCGGGACAGGAACTCGTCGAGGATCGGGCGCTCGACGTAGAGCCGGCTGCCCGCGAGGCACACCTGCCCGGCGTTGGTGAAGATGGCCTTGATCGACCAGTCGACGGCGTCGTCGAGGTCGGCGTCGGCGAACACCAGATTGGCGCCCTTACCGCCCAGTTCCAGGCTGACGGGGGTGAGGTTCTTGGCCGCGGCACCGGTGATGATGCGGCCGGTGCCCGACTCGCCGGTGAACGTGATCCGGTCGACCCGGGGGTCCTCGGTGAGCGCCGAGCCCGCCGAGTTCGGCCCGTAGCCGTGCAGGACGTTGAGCACCCCCGGCGGGATGCCGGCCTCCAGCGCGAGCCGGGCCATGATCGTCGCGGAGGTCGGGGTGTCCTCGGCCGGCTTCAGCACGACCGTGTTGCCCCACGCCAGCGCCGGGGCGACCTTCCAGCTCTCCAGCATCAGCGGGAAGTTCCACGGCGCCACGGCCGCGACGACCCCCGCGGGCTCGTAGCGGGTGTAGGCGTGGTGGCCGGTGTCCATGGGCAGCGTCTCGGCCATGGACAGGCGCGCGTGGTCGGCGAAGAAGCGGAAGTTCTGCGCCGCGCGCGGCACGTCCTTCCCCGTGGCGTCGCTGATCGGCTTGCCCATGTCGCGGGTGTCGGCCATGGCGAGCTCGTCGATGTGCTCGACCAACAGGTCCGCGAAGCGGTGGATCAGTGCCCCGCGCTCGGCGAAGCCCATCCGCGGCCAGGGCCCCTCGTCGAAGGCCCTGCGCGCCGCGGTGACGGCGAGGTCGGCCTCCGCCGCACCACCCAGCGCGACCGTCGCCCACGCCTCCTGCGTGTACGGGTCGACGGAGTCGAACGTCGCGCCCGACGCCCGCTCCTCCCCGTCGATCACGTGCCCGAACGTCTCCATGCGAGCAGCGTCCCCCGGCCCCGGCCGCGGCGACACCCCGCCGTTCGCGTCGGAGGAACGTCGAGCGTGGCGTGAGCGTTGTCGCGACCGCGCTGAGGACACGTTCGGCGCTAGCGCTCGCCCTCGGCGGCGAGCTGCAGGGCCACGTCGATGATCATGTCCTCCTGGCCGCCGACCAGGCCGATCTCGCCGCAGCGGCGCAGGATCGCGTGGGCGGGCACCTTGTAGCGCTCGGCCGCGGCCTCGGCGTGGAGAAGGAACGACGAGTAGACGCCCGCCCAGCCCTGCACGATCGCGTTGCGGTCCATCTTGGGCCAGCGGTTCAGGTACGGGCGGACGACGTCCTCGGCCGCGTCGAGCAGCGCCATGACGTCCACGCCGGTGTCGACGCCGAGCCGGTCGAACACCGCGGCGAGCACCTCGGTAGGCGAGTTGCCCGAGCCCGCGCCGAGCGCGCACAGCGAGCCGTCGATGTAGCGGACGCCCACCTCCTGCGCGATCACCGAGTTGGCCACGCCGAAGCTCAGGTTCTGGTGGCCGTGGTAGCCCACCCACGCCTCGTCGCCGACCTCGGCGATCAGCGCCTCGAACCGCACCCGGGCCTCGTGCATGAGCAGCGCGCCCGCGGAGTCGGTGCAGTAGGGCGCCTGACAGCCCGCGTCGACCATGATCCGGGCTTGGCGCGCCAGGTCCTCCGGCGACGTGCGGTGCGCCATCATGAGGAACCCGACGGTCTCCATGCCGAGGTCACGGGCGGCCTGGAAGTGCTGCGGGGAGACGTCGGCCTCGGTGCAGTGGGTGGCCACGCGCACCATGTCGGCGCCGGCGTCGCGGGCACGCTTGAGATCGTCGACGGTGCCGATGCCGGGCACCAGCAGCACCGCGATCTTCGCCTGGCGCGCCTCCTCGCGGGCGGCCGCGATGAGCGTCATCTCGTCGGTGTGGGAGAAGCCGTAGTTGAAACTCGACCCGCCGAGCCCGTCGCCGTGGGTGACCTCGATGACCTCGACGCTGGCCTGGTCCAGCGCACGCACGGTGTCGCGCACCTGCTGCTCCGTGAACTGGTGCGCCATGGCGTGGGAGCCGTCGCGCAGGGTGGTGTCGATCAGGCGGATGTCGTGCCTCAGTTCCGGTCTCATGCCGAGCGCTCCTTCGTGGCCATGAGCTCGCCGACGCGGGCGGCTGCGGCCGTCATGATGTCGAGGTTCCCGGCGTACTCCGGGAGGTAGTCGCCGTTGCCCTTGACCTCGAGGAAGACCGCGACGCGACCGTTCCCGGACCAGTTCTCGCGCGGGTCGTCGAACTGCGGTTCGGCGCGCAGCGTGTAGCCGGGCACGTACTGCTGCACCTCGAACGCCATCTCGTGGATCGACGCGCTGATCGCGTCGTGGTCGGCGTCGGGGCCGATCATGCAGAACACGGTGTCGCGCATGATCATCGGCGGCTCGACGGGGTTGAGGATGATGATCGCCTTGCCGCGCTCCGCTCCCCCGACCTCCGACACCGCGCCGGACGTGGTGTGCGTGAACTCGTCGATATTGGCCCGGGTGCCGGGGCCCGCACCACGCGAGGCGACCGACGCGACGATCTCCGCGTAGGGCACGGGCGTGACGCGGGAGACGGCGTGCACCATCGGGATGGTGGCCTGACCGCCACAGGTGATCATCGAGACGTTGGGCGCGTCGATGTGGTCGCGCAGGTTCACCGGCGGGCACACCATCGGGCCGAGATGCGCGGGGGTGAGGTCGACGGCCTGGATGCCGGCCTCGGCGTAGCGCGGCGCGTTGGCCTGATGTGCCTTCGCCGAGGTGGCCTCGAAGACGATCTGCGGGAGCGGGTCCTGGCGCAGCAGCCAGTCCACACCCTCCGCCGAGGCGGCGATGCCCTTGTCGCGGGCGCGCGTCAACCCGTCGGACTCGACGACGCCCACCACGTACGCGACCTCGATGGCGTCGCTGCGCTGCAGCTTCGCCAACAGGTCGGTGCCGATGTTCCCCGGCCCGACGATCGCGACCGGCACTCTGGAGGTGCTCATGGGACCGAGAGTGGCGCGGCGGGCGGGCGAGCGGAACGCCGGCGTTCCGCTCAGCGAAATGACGAGCGGCACTCCCGTCGGATATGTTCCGACGAGAGTGCCGCTCGTCGGAAAGGGGGACGCGCGTGGATCCGCCCAACTCCGTGCTCTCGCGCGCACTCACCCTGCTCACCGCCTTCCGGCCGGGCGACACCGAGCTCACCCTCGCCGAGCTGACCCGCCGCACCGGCATCCCCAAGCCCACCGCGCACCGGCTGCTGGCGGAACTGGCCGGGTGGAACATCGTCGAGCGCACCCCGAACGGCATCCGGCTCGGCATGGCCCTCTTCGAGCTGGGCCAGCTCGCCCCCCTGCAACGGGGTCTGCGCGAGGCCGCCGCCCCGTTCCTCGCCGACCTGTTCGAGGCCACCCATGAGACCGTGCACCTCGCCGTCCCCGACGGCATCGACGTGGTCTACATCCACAAGATCGCGGGCCGGCGCGGGCCGCCGGTCCGGTCCCGGGTCGGGGGCCGGATGCCCGCCTACTGCACGGGCGTCGGCAAGGCCCTGCTCGCGTTCGCCCCGCCGGAACGCCTGGCCGAGGTGGTAGCCGCCGGGCTGACCCGCCGCACGCCCCGCACCGTCGTCGCCCCCGGCCTGCTGGACGCCGATCTCGCCCGCATCCGCGAGCGCGGCGTGGCCGAGGAGCACGAGGAGTCGACGGTGGGGATCGCCTGCGTCGCGGCCCCCGTCCTCGACGCCGACGGCCGGGCGGTGGCCGCGATCTCGATCACCGGCTGGGCCAACCGCCTGGACACGGCCCGCCTGGCCCCGGCCGTCCGCACGGCGGCGCTGGGCCTGTCGAGAGTCCTCCGAGCCCACCCGGCGAGTTGACCGATCCACCACGGCGAGTTCGCCGTTTCGCGCACCGAGTGTGCGGATCGTGCACGGCGCGGCCGGACCGGGTCGTGCCCGTGTGGCGAACTCACGCCGCGAGACGGCGGACTCGCGCGTCGAGATGGCGAACTCGGCGTGTCGGATCGGTCGACTCGCGGGGATAGGGTCGGGACCGTGGCGGATGTGAGTGTGGCTCGGTCGGTGCTGGACGCAGTGGCGGTGCACGGGGCCTCCACCGTGTTCGGACTGCCGGGCGTGCACAACCTGGAGTTCTGGAAGGGCGCCGGGAAGACGCCGCTGGTGGTGCGTCACGAGCAGTCCGCCGTCTACGCCGCCGACGGGTGGGCCCGCACCACCGGACGTCTCGGTGCCGCCGTCGTCACCACCGGTCCCGGAGCCGCCAACGCGCTGGCCGCGTTCGGGGAGGCCGCCTCGGTGGGGTCGCCGCTGCTGCTCGTGGCGTCGGAGATCCCGCAGCGACTGCGCCGCGAGGGGCGGGTGCGGGGCGTGCTGCACGAGTCGCGCGACCAGGCCGCACTGTTCGCCCCGCTGGCCAAGGCGACGTTCACGCCGCGGACGGCCGCCGAGGTCGCCGAGGTGCTCGACCTCGCCCTGGCCACCGCCATGACCCACCCCCGTGGGCCGGTGTACATGGACATCCCGGCCGACGTCCTCGGCCAGCCCGCCGTCGCCGCGACGGCCGCACACTGGCACGAGCTCGAGCCCGCCGACGCCGACCTCGCCGCGGCCACGGACATTCTCCTGGGCGCCCGCGTCGTGATCTGGGCCGGCGGCGGCGCCGTGGACGTCGAGCCGTCGCTCGCGCTGCTGGCCGAGCACCTGGGCGCGCCGGTGGTCGCCAGCTACCAGGGGCGGGGCTGCCCACCCACCGACCACCCGGCGTCCGTGGGGCTGCCGCCGCACGAGCCCGAGGTGGCCGCGCTGATCGCCTCCGCCGACGTGCTGCTGGCCGTCGGCGGAGACCTCGACGGCATGAACACCCGCAACTGGACGATGCCGCGACCGCCGAAGCTGGTCACGCTCGACCCGGCGCTGCCCCGTGACGCCCCGGAGTGGCCGGCCGACGCCGCGGTCACCGGCCGGCTCGGCGACGCGCTGCGCGGGCTGCGCGACCGGCTGCCCACCCACCCGGCCTGGGCACCGGACGGCCTGCGCAAGGAGGTCCTCGCGCGGCTGGCCGCCGACCCGCTGACAAGCGAGGCGATCACGCTGGTGGAGGCGGTCGAGTCCGCGCGCACAGCCGAGACGGTGCTCGTCTGCGACATGGCCGTGGCCGGGTACTGGGTGGGCGGCTACGCATCGGCTCCCGGCCCGCGGCGCCTCGCCTACCCCGTCGGCTGGGGCACGCTCGGGTTCGGCCTGCCCGCCGCGCTCGGGGCCGCGGCCGCCGGACGCCCGGTGATCGCGGTCTGCGGCGACGGCGGGCTGATGATGGCGGTCGGCGAGCTCGCCACGCTCGTCCAGGAGCAGCTGCCCGTCACCGTCCTCGTCGTGGACGACGGCGGCTACGGGATGCTGCGCTACGACCAGATCCACGCCGGCGACGCCGAGGTGGGCGTCGACCTGGTGACGCCCGACTTCCCCGCGCTCGCCGCGGCGTTCGGGATCCCGGCGCGACAGGTGACGCTCCGGGACCTGGCCGGCGCGCTCGCCCCGGCCGAGGGGCCGCGCCTGGTGCACCTCCGCGCCCGGCTCACCCCGCCCCGGACCACCTCGCCGCGCTGGCACGAGGACTGACAACCCGATGTGACCCACGTCATATCGCTTTTCAGGCTATCGCGATATATCGTGATGGCACACGAGCTACTCAGTGCTATCGAAGCAGGAGGCTCGCAACGTCTGAGGAGACATCAACCATGAACGCCATGAACCCCCATCAGGGACCATTCCGCCGCCGGCACGGCCGGCCGGACATGACCGCCACCCCGCCCTTCGCCGGGCCGGTGGAGGACGAGAACGAAGGACCCCGCGGTCGCCGCGGTGGTCCGGGACGGGCAGCCCGACGCGGCCCGTTCGGTCCGGGCTTCGGCCCGGGCCCGGGAATGCCGCCCGGCCGGGGCTTCCCCGGCCCGCGTGGCCGCGGACGCGGCCGCCGTACGGCCCGCGGTGACATCCGCGCCGCCGTGCTGGCGCTGGTCGCGGAGCAGCCACGGCACGGCTACGAGATCATCCAGGAGATCGCCGAGCGCTCCGGTGGCGCCTGGCGCCCCAGCCCCGGCTCGGTCTACCCGACCCTGTCGCAGCTGGAGGACGAGGGCCTGGTCCGCGTCGAGCAGACCGACGGCCGCAAGGTCGTCCAGCTCACCGAGGCCGGCACGGCGTACGTCGCCGAGCACCGCGAGGAGCTCGACGCCGTCTGGGCGTCGGTCGGCCGCGACGCCGACGACGAGGCCTCCGGCCTGTGGGAGCAGCTGGGTCAGCTGCACGCCGCGGCCCAGCAGGTGATGGGCGCCGGTACGCCGGAGCAGATCACCGCCGCCACGACGGCCCTGACCGAAGCGCGCAAGACGATCTACCGCCTGCTCGCCGAGTAGGCACCCCGCAGTTCAGGAAAGCCACTTTGCTGTCGCCAGATGACAGCAAAGTGGCTTTCCTGACGTCGGGGGTCAGCAGTCCCGGAGCTCTGGGCTCTGGTTCAGCACCTGGCCTCTCGGGCTCGTGAACTCCCGGTAGATCGCGTTCCCCACCGCCTCCGGGGCGAACGCCGCCACCCGGTGGCAGTTCTGGAACGCCAGCACCACGCCGAAATGGCGCTCCAGTGCGCCCCGGATGGCGTTGCTCGCCAGCGCGCGCAGCAGCTGGCCGCGCTCCTGCTCGGACGGCGGCGGCACCTCGTGCTCGCCGAACGGCCTGCCCGGCGCCTGGTCGTCGACCGCCTCGGTGATCACCTCCCACGCGTACGGCAGCGACTCGCGGACGACGGCGACGAACTGCGCGTCGTCCATCTCGCCGCGCTCGGCGGCGGTCAGCACGTGGGTGGGGACGTCGAGCGACACGGATTCCTCCTGATGGGTGGGGTCCTGATTGGTTGGGGTCGTGAGCGGAGATCAGGGCTGGAGCACTGTTTTTCGCGCACGGGGCACGAAGTGCTCGTCGACCTGTGCGGCCAGGTCGATGCCGACGGCCCGGTTGCCCCAGGCCGCGGCGTTGCGCAGGTGGAACTCGACGGTGCCGCGCTGGTAGGCGGCCCAGTCGCGCTCGCGGGCGTCGAGGGCCTGGCGGACGGCGTCGAGCGCCGCGAGGTTGACCGGCTCCAGCTCCGCGACGGGCCGGACGTCGCCCCGTTCGGCGGCACGCACCCATGCGGACTGCCCGAGGTGCCCCACGAGCGCGTCACCGACCTGCTCGCGCAGGTACTCCACGTCGGACGCGTCGGCGACCTTGTTGCCCAGCACCCGCAGCGCGACGCCGTGACCGCGGGCGTGCTCGGCGTACTGCCGGAACACCCCGACGCCGCGCCGGGTCGGCTCGGACACGAGCACAGTCAGGTCGAAGCGCGTGAACAGGCCCGAGGCGAACGCGTCGACGCCGGCGGTCATGTCGACGACGACGTACTCGCCGGGCCCGTCGACGAGGTGGTTGAGGTAGAGCTCCACCGCGCCGGTCTTGGAGTGGTAGCAGGAGACGCCGATGTCGGCCTCGTCGAACTCGCCGGTCGCGAGGTAGCGCACGCTGCCGGCCTCGGCTGCGAAGCGGGCCAGCAGCTCGTCGTCGGGGGCGAGGTCGAGCAGCCGCGAACCGTGGCCCGGCGGCGTCGTCTTGATCATGACGTCGGCCGAGGCGATGCGCGGGTTGACCCCGCGCACGTGGGCCTTGAGCCATGCCACGTCCGAGCCGAGTGCACGGGGTGGCGGACCGTCGTGGCCGAGGGCCTGACCGAGGTGCTGGTTGATGTCGGCGTCGATCGCGAGCACGGGGTGCCCCCGCGCGGCCAGGTACCGCGCGAACACCGCCGCCGACGTCGTCTTGCCGCTGCCACCCTTGCCCACGAACGCGATCCGCATTGCTTAACGATAAGGGTTGTCACTTTCGAGTGACGGGCTCGGGGTCAGCGGCGGCGCCGGGCCAGCACCTCGCGCAGCGGAGGCACCACGACGCCCTCGGCAGCCAGGCCCCGCCGCGCCCGGCGCCGCGCGATCAGCACGCCGGTGAGCGCAACGGCCCAGATCACGTACTGGACGGTCCACGCCACGCGGAAGCCTGCGGGCGTGTAGCCGGTGGGCCCCAGCAGCACCCCGACCCCGAGCGCCACCAGCAGCGACGCGAGGAACCCGCCCACGTTGACGATCCCGATCGCCGTGCCCTGGCGGTGGCCCGGGTTGAACGTGCGGGCGTAGTCGAAGCCGATCATCGAGCCGGGCCCGCCCGTCGCGAGCACCACGACCAGCAGCACCAGCAACCAGGCCGGGGCGGGCGGCGGGACGAGGAGCACGACCGTCCACATCGTCGCGGTCGCCCCGATCACCGCGAGCACCAGCCACGAGCGGCGCAGCGGGTGGCGGGCGGTGAACTCGCCGAACAGGGGCCCCGCCATGATCCCGACGGCGACGAACAGCGTGAGCAGCAGGCTCGCCGCACCGGGGGTGAAACCCTGCCCGGCCACGAGGTACGGCACGCCCCACAACAGCGCGAAGACGGTGCCGGAGAACTGGGTGCCCATGTGGGTCCACAGGCCCAGGCGGGTGCCCGGCTCGCGCCAGGAGCGCTTGAGGCCGTCGACGATCTCGCGGGGACTCTGCGCCGGTGGGGGTGGCGGCGCGCCGGGCGGGCGGTTGCGCAGGACGGCCGCCACAGCGATCGCGACGGCGACGCCGAGCGCCGCCGCGGAGACGAACGCCGTGGTCCAGCCGGGACCGTTCAGCAGCGCGGCGAGCGGGATCGCGGACAACACCTGGCCGAGCTGCCCGAGCAGGCCCGTCAGCTGGGTCATCAGCGGCACCCGCCGGGCCGGGAACCACGCCGACACGACGGACAGGACGCTGATGAACGTCAGCGCGTCGCCGGTGCCGACGAGCACGCGTGCGGTGATGGCCAGCGGGACGCCCTCGGCCACGGCCAGCACGAGCTGCCCGGCCGCCATCGTCAACGCCCCGACGACGACGAGCCGCTTGGCGCCGAACCGGTCGAGCAGCACCCCGGCCGGCACCTGGAGCACGGCGTAGACCAGCAGCTGCAGGACCACGAACCCCGACAGGACCGCCGGCGCGGCATCGAAGCGCGCGGCCGCGTCGAGGCCCGCGACCCCGAACGACGTGCGCTGCATGACGCCCACGAGGTAGGCGGACAGTCCGACGGCCCACACGGCCCACACGCGACGTTGCTGGTTCATCTCGACCCCAATGGTGCGCTACACCCTCCCGGAAAGGGATGCTGTGCGGGGAGATTCACGTTGCAGTGGGTACGCGAACAGAGGAGGAACCCGGTGCTGGACCCCGCGGAGCTGTACGAGGTGGCGCCAGACGCCCCGGATCTCGAGGAGCCGGTGCTGCTGGTGGCGCTCGACGGCTTCGTCGACGCCGGGAACGCGGCCCGTCTCGCGGTGGCGGCGCTGCTGGCCGACCGGGAGTCCGTTCCGGTGGCGACGTTCGACATCGACCAGCTCATCGACTACCGGTCGCGACGGCCGCCGCTGCGGTTCGAGAGCGACCGGTGGGCCGCCTACAACCCGCCGCGGCTTGACCTGGTGGTCCTGACCGACACCGGTGACACCTCCTACCTGCTGCTGACGGGCCCCGAGCCGGACACGCAGTGGGAACGCTTCTCCGCGGCCGTCGCGCAGCTCGTGGAGCAGCTGGGGGTGCGGCTGGTGATCAACCTGACGGCCATCCCCATGGCCGTGCCGCACACCCGCCCGATCGGTGTCACGGCCCACGGCACGCGGCCCGAGCTCACCGAGGGCCACGAGGCGTGGTTCGCCACCGCCGAGGTGCCCGGCAGCGCCGTCGCGTTGATGGAGTTCCGCCTGGGCGAGGCCGGGCACGACGCGATGGGCTTCGCCGTGCACGTACCCCACTACCTGGCCCGGGCCGAGTACCCGCAGGCCGCGCGCGTGCTGCTCGACCACGTCGGCCTCTCGGCGGGCCTCTACCTGCCCACCGAGGCCCTCACCAAGGCCGCCGAGCGTGCCGAGGAGGAGATCGGTGAGCAGGTGGCCGCGTCCGACGAGGTCAAGCAGGTCGTCGAGGCGCTGGAACAGCAGTACGACGCCGTGGCCTCGGGTAGGGGCGAGCGCTCCTCGCTCGGCCTGGCCGGCGAGCTCCCGAGCGCCGACGAGCTGGGCGCCGAGGTGGAGAAGTTCCTCGCCGCCCAGAACGAGGACGACGAGGAGGACGGCCCGACCGGATAGGGGTCAGCGGCGCGTGACGTTCTCGCAGTGGATCAGAACGTCCGCGCGGTCGGCGACCACCGTGTCGACCCCGGCGCCGCAGTCGACGACGTCGACCTCGCCGTCCGCGACGTCCACCGTGTCGTTGCCGTCGCCCGCGGAGATGGTGTCCCTGCCCGCGCCGCCGGTGATGATGTCGTCGCCGGCTCCGCCGTCGATCACGTCGTTGCCCGCGCCGCCCGAGATCTCGTCCGCCCCGGCTCCACCGCGCAGCACGTCGTTGCCGTCGCCACCGAGGATGCAGTCGTCGCCGCCGGCGCCGTCCACGACGTCGTTGCCGCCCAGCGTGGAGATCCGGTCGGCGGCGGGCGTGCCTGCGAAGACGTCGTTGCCGGCGGTCCCGACGCGGCCCGGTGTGGGCAGAACCCGGCACGGGGTGACGGGCGCGGGCTCGAAGTCGTAGGTGGTGGTGCCGGCCGCACCGGTGATCGCCACCGAGTCGAACGCACCCTTGATGCCGGCGTCGGACGCAGAGGTGTCACCGGCATTGAGGGCCACGAGGAACACCGTGCCCCCGGGCAGGTTGCTCAACGACGTTCCGCAGGTGGTCCCGTTCTTGGCGGCGACCGCGGTCGCGGTGGTGGCGCCCGCGACGTCGACGTGGTGCCAGCCGTCACCGGCGGTGGTGGCCACGAAGTCGTAGCGGCAGTCGTAGAACGACGCGGCCGAGCCGGCCTTCCTCGTGTAGACGTTCGCGTAGTACTGCTGGGGGTTCTTGTTCGTCGCGTCCGGCGCGATGTAGTAGTCGAAGCCGAGGCCGAACGACGCCGTCGGGATGTTCTCCGCCCGCTGCACGATCATCTTGGAACTCGGGTTCGCCGCGGCGATCGGCCCGAACTGGAGGCTCCCGATGCCGGCGGTGTGGGCGCCCGCCGCGAAGGCGTACGCCGGGGCGGGGGTGCTCGGGTCGGGGTCCACGACCCAGCCGTTGAGGGACTCGGGCGTGACGGTGACGACCGTCGCCGGGGTCGCGGCGAGGGCGGCGGGGGCGGCGAGGGCTGTGAGCGCGACCGCGGCGGCGGCCGCGATTCCGGTGCGGATCTGCTTCATGGTGGGCGGGCTCCTGGGTGTCGAGGACGTCGGACGCATCAGCGAGTCCGGCGAGAGCAGCACACGGGTTGTGCGCAATCGACCTCGCAGGGTCACATCCGACTCGTCGCAGCGGACGCACGCACCATTACGGCCGCGGGTACTGGTTCACCCGGTCTAGTTCGAATTGGACCGATCGGACTAGTCAGGTGAGTTGTCCACAGGTCCACCGCCCTGCGTTCAGGCTTCCAGTCGGTGGTTCGGCGCGGGGGCGGTGGCGCAGGCGTGGCGGGCGCCGCGATCAGTCTCTGAACAGGCCGTCCGCCACGGCCCGTGCCATCCCGGGAGCGAGCGGGAGTCGGGGCACGAGGGTGGCCTGCACCGCGTGGTAGAGGTCGGGCTTGCCCGGCCACACCGTCGTCGCATGCTGGTTGTGCCGGTCGAGCTGGTGGATCCAGGAGCCGTTGACGCGATCGATGTGGTGGGCCTCGACGAACGCCCAGAACCGCTCCTGGTCGGCGAGGTAGCGCTCTTCGCCGGTGGCGCTGTGCAGCGCCGCCGCGGCTGCGCACGCTTCGGCCACCACCCACCACATGCGGTCGTGCGTGACGGGGGCGCCGGACCAGTCGGTGGTGTAGACGAACCCGTCCCCGCCGTCGGCGGCCCAGCCGTCGGCCACGGCGCGGTCGTAGAGCGCGGCGGCGGCGTCGACCAGTGACGGGTCCAGGTGCAGCAGCAGGCGCGACCACTCCAGCCCGTGCCCGACGGTGGCGCCGTAGGGCTGGAACGGGTGGTCGGGCTGGTCGCGGTGGTACTCCGGCATCGGCTCCCACGCCGGCGTGAAGTGCTCGGGCAGCCGCCAACCGAACTCCCGGCCGCGGGCCACCGCGAAGGTGGCGATCCGCCGCGCCCGCTCCCGCCACTGCGGGTCGCCCGTCGCGTCCGACGCCGCGAGCAGGGCCTCGACGGTGTGCATGTTGGCGTTGAGGCCCCGATAGTTGTAGGGGTAGTCGTCACGGCGGGTCCAGGTGCGGTCGAACAAGTCGCAGACCATGCCGTGGTCGGGCTCCCAGAACCGCTCGTGGGTGGCGAGCGCCTCGCGCAGCAGCTCCGGCGCGCCCGGGCGCCCGGCCACCGTCGCCGTCGAGGCGGCGAGCAGGACGAACGCCTGGTCGTAGGCGTTCTTGTCGCTCGACGCGGCGGAGGTCGGCCAGCCGCCGTGCTCGTCGTCGTGCAGCGGGCCGGCCAGCGCCGCGAGCATCGCGTCGGCGATCGGACCGGAGCTCTCGATCCCCGCCAGCACCGCCAGACCGTGCACGTGCGCCATCCGTGCGGTGGAGTACGGCTGCACCGGGCGGTCGAGCCAGGGCTCCCCGCGGTCACCCAGCCACGCGGCTCCACCCGAGGGATGCACGACCCCCGCTCCCCCGAACCCCACGAGCCGCCGGAACTCCGCATCGAGATCGATCACGGTGCCCACCCTAGATCCACCTCGCAGCCCGTGAGGCGACCTCGCAGCGCGCCGGCGGGCTGCGACGTGACCGGCGGGCTGCGACGTGACCGGCGGGCTGCGACGTCAGTCGGTCAGGTCCAGGGCTGCGCTCACCAGGCTGTCGGTGTCCAGGCCGTGGTGGCGGTAGACCGCCTCCAGGTCACCGGACTGGCCGAACGCGCTCACGCCCAGGTGGACGGCGCGCACCTGGTTGATCCCGGCCAGGAAGGCCAGCGTGTGGGGGTGGCCGTCGAGGACCGTCACCATCGGCGCGGCCCGGCGCGCGGGGAAGGCCGCGTCGAGCACCCAGGTCTCCGCCGAGCCCCGGCCCGCGCGTGCCTGCAGCGCCTCGAAGACCAGCCCGGCGCTGGTCACGCACACCACGTCGGCCTCGACGCCCTGCGCCGCGAGCCGGTCGGCGGCGGCCAGGGCCTCGGGCACCACCGCCCCCATCGCGGCGATCGTCACCGCGGGCGTTCCCACGGCCCTACGCAGCGGGTACGCCCCCGCCACAACCTGACGGCGACGGCGCTCCCGCGCGGCCGGATCGGTGGGCACCGCACTCAGCGTCTGGTCCACCGGGCGGGTCGACAGCCGCAGGTAGGCCGAGCTCCCGTCGGGGCGGCCGAGCTGCGCGAGCGACGCCAGCAGCGTCCACTCGACGTCGATCGCGAACGCCGGGTCGTAGGAGATGCAGCCGGGCTGCTCCAGCCCCACCGACGGCGTGGTGATCGACTGGTGCGCCCCGCCCTCGGGCGCCAGCGACACCCCCGACGGCGTGCCGACCAGGATCGACTGCCCGCCCGCGTAGATCCCGAACGACCAGGGCTCCAGCGCGCGCTCGACGAACGGGTCGTACATGACGCCGATGGGCAGCAGCGGCTCGCCCCAGCGAGACCAGGTGGCGCCGAGCTCGCCGAGCAGCCCGACGAGGTTGGTCTCGGCGATGCCCAGCTCCAGGTGCTGACCGGTGGGCCGCTCGCGCCAGTGCAGGATCGTCTCGGGGTCGTCGGCGAACCAGTCCACGCGCTCCGACGCCGACCACACACCCACCTTGTTGACCCAGCCGCCCAGGTTCGTCGACGACGAGACGTCGGGGCACAGCGTCACGATCCGGCGCGCGGCCTCCGGCGACTCGCGGGTGAGGTCGAGCAGCGCCCGGCCCAGCGCGGCCTGCGTGGTGGCGGTGCCCGCCGGGGTGCGGCCGATGTCGGTGGGCAGCGCGGGCACGGCCGTGAACGGTTCGGGAGTGCGGCGCAGCCGGGCGCCCACCTCCGCGCACAGAGTCTCGGCCGCCGACCCGGAGGGGAACGGCTTCCACGGCTCGTCCACCGAGCACCCGACCCGCTCCCCCAGCTCCCCCATCTGTTCGACGGTGAGCAGCGACGAGTGGTTCTGCGGGTGGCCCTCGCTGGCCAGGCCGTAGCCCTTCACGGTGTAGGCGAAGATCACGGTGGGGCGGGTGTCGTCGATGGCGTCCAGCGCGTCGCCGAGCGCGGCCAGGTCGTGCCCGCCGAGGTTGCGGACGGCGGCGTGCAGCGTCTCGTCGTCCAGACCGGCGACGAGCTCGGCCAACTTGTCGTCCCCGTCGGGGAGCCGTTCGCGCTGCTGGGCGGGGGTGCAGCGCAGCAGCCGCTGGTACTCCGGGTTGGGCATCTCGTCGATGCGCCGGCGCAGGGCGTCGCCGCCGGGGTGGGTGAACAGCTCCTCGAGGATCCGCCCGTACTTGACGGTCAGCACCTGCCAGCCCGCCGCCTCGAACATGCCCTGCAGGCGGGTGGCGCCGATGTTGGGGACGACGCGGTCGAGGCTCTGGCGGTTGAGGTCGACGATCCAGACCACCTCGCCGAGCTCGCCGACCATCGGGTCGAGGATCGCCTCCCAGCACGCGCCCTCGTCGAGCTCGGCGTCGCCGACCAGCGAGTACTGCCGCCCGACCCCCACTGTGCCGGCCGATCCCACCCCCCCTTGGATCGACGAGACGTATCGCCGCGCCAGCGCACCCCAGATCGGGGCGGTGGCGCCGATGCCGACCGAGCCCGTCGAGTAGTCGACCGGGTCGGGGTCCTTGGAACGGCTGGGGTAGCTCTGCAGGCCCTCGTACTCGCGCAGCGTCTCCAGGTAGCGCGTGTCGAGCTCACCGAGGAGGTGGTTGATGGCGTGCAGCACCGGCGAGGCGTGCGGCTTCACCGACACGCGGTCCTCCGGGCGCAGGTGCTCGAACCACAGCTCCGTCATGATCGACACGAGCGACGCCGACGACGCCTGGTGGCCGCCCACCTTGAGCCCGCCGGGGTTGGGCCGCACCCGGTTGGCGTGGTGCACGATCGCGGTGCTCAGCCACAGCACCCGCTCCTCGATCTCCTGCAGAACCGTGCCCGCCACTGTGCCACTCCCATCTGGTGCCGACTCACTCATGTTGACCCCCAACTGGACCACCGCCACGATGACTGCACAACCGGGAGGCCATCGACTGAGCAGAGTGCTCAGTCGAGGCACGACAACGCAGGAACGGGCGGGCAGAGTGCGCAACGACGACGTGGACGCCACCGACGCCCGCCTGCTGCTCGCGCTCGCCGAGAGCCCGCGGGCGTCGGTGCTGGCGCTCGCCGAGCGGCTCGGGCTCTCCCGCAACACGGTGCAGGCCCGGCTGGCCGGGCTCGACGCGCGCGGGGTGCTCGGCTCGTTCGAGCGCCGGATCGACCCGGCGGCGCTCGGCTATCCGCTCACCGCGTTCGTCACGGTGCAACTGGTGCAGCGCAGGCTGGCCGAGGTCGCCGCGGCCCTGGACGACGTGCCGGAGGTGGTGGAGGTGCTCGGCATCTCCGGCCAGGCCGACCTGCTCGTGCAGCTCGTCGCCCGCGACGCCGACGACCTCTACCGCATCGCGGGCCAGCTGCTGGGCATCGACGGGGTGGAGCGCACCTCCACGTCGATGGTGATGCGGCGGCTCGTACAGCACCGGCTCGCCCCGCTGCTGGAACGCATCGCACGGCGACCGTAGGCTCGGCGCGCCCGCCCGCGGCCATCAGGGCACTCGCAGGGCTGCCGTCCGGCCCGCGATGTCGTGGGCTTCGAGAGTCACGACAGGACCGCTCGTCGTCGTGCACATCACCAGTCCACCGCCGAGACTGCAGTTCCACGCCGCCCCACCGGCCACAACGAGATCGACACCCTTGGCATCCGGGGCGACGGCAACCAGCAGGCCGGTGATCCCGCCGGACCGGGTCATCGCCACGAGGCTCGGCGCCGACCCGGACGCCACCGGCGGCACGTCGCCCGCCGCGGCGATCGGCCCGCCGCCGCGAGCAGCCACGGACGCGCCGAGTCGACGACGAACCGGACGTCCGCGCGACGCCGCCAGGCGGTCAGGAACGTGGCGGCCAGCACGTCCTCGGCCGCCGTGCGCGATGCGGTGAGCCGGTACCCGTGGTGCACGCCGGCCGCTCCCCCTTTGACGGCGTGCTCGCGACTCCGGTTGCGACGGCGGCCGGCACCCCACACCTACACATGACCGGCACCCGCGCCCCCGTTGCGCAGGTCCGATCATGACTTATCGGACGTCGCAGTCATAGAGCGCTTCCCGGCCGAACAGTCCGGCCGGTTCGTGGCCCGGCGCCGTGACGTCCGTGCAGTGCGCCCGCACCCACGCCACCCGCTGGGCCAGCGCACCGTCACCGGAGCCGGTGCCGCCGAGCGCCGACGTGAGGTCCCCGGGTCGTCCGGGCAGGACCGACAGCACGTACCGGACCCGGCCCTGTGCCACCCAGCCCGCGAGCTCCGCGGCCGTCGGCGCCGGATCGTCGCTCGTGAACCCGCCCATCCCGACGATGACGTCCGACGGACCGGCGGCCAGCAGGTAGGACGATGCCGTGATCGCCCCGCCCTCGACGGCCAGCGTGATCGCCCGGCCCGCCGACCCGGCCTCGGCCGTGCGGAGCGTCGCGCGCTGGTCCGGACCCAGCCCGGCCCCGTAGACGTCGGCGCCGAGCACCCCGGCCTTCCGCAACCCGGCCGCCATCTGCGCAGGGGTGACCTTGCCCTCGAGGTGCAGCGCCCCGATGAACGGTGCGGCGACCGCCGGCCCCGCGGTCGGGTTGGCCGGGCCGAGGAACGCGTTGGACGGCAGCACCGCCGTGGCCGCGGACCACACCAGCGGCGTGAGCAGGAGTGCGGCCGCCCCGACGACCGTCGCAGCCCGGGTCACCCGGGTCCCGGCCGCCGGCCCGCCCGCCTCGCCGGGGCGGCGCCCGCACAGCAGGACCGCGGCCACGGCACCGAGCGCCAGGGCCGCCCACCCCGTCCACCCGAACCACGACGGGTCCCGGGCCACGATCACCGCGGCCCAGGCCGCGGTGCCCAGGACCCCGAGCGGCAGCACCCACCGGGGCGCCGCGCGCAGCAGCGGGACCCCGGCGCCGACGACGGCCGCGACGGCCGGGGCCGCCATCGCCGTGTAGTAGGGGTGGAACGTGCCCGAGGCCAGGGAGAACACGGCCCAGCTGAGCAGCAGCCAGCCACCCCACAGCGCCCAGACGGCGCGGGCGGTGCGGTCGAGGCCGCGCCACCGCACCGCGACCACGACGAGCACCAGTGCGCAGAGCGGCAGCAGCCAGGAGATCTGGCCGGCGTTCTGGGCGTCGAACAGCCGGCCGGCGCCGGGCGCGCCGGCCAGCGCCGTGGAGAACATGCCGAACGCGGCGTTGCCGGTGAGGCCGCCCGGGGCGCCGGGCGAGCCGAGGATGCGGCCCAGCCCGTTGTAGCCGACCACGAGGTTCCACGCGGACCCGTCCGCACTGCCGCCGACGAACGGCTTCGGCGCCGGCCACGCGTCGACGAGCACCACCCACCACAGGCCCGCGACCAGCATCGCGACCCCGGCAGCGACGAGGGCTCCGATGCGGCGACCCCACGGCGCCGCGGAACCCACGAGCCAGGCGAGCGCGAACGCCGGCACCACGACCCAGGCCTGCAGCATCTTGGTGACGAACGCGAGCCCGAGCGCGACGCCGACGAGCAGCAGCCACCTCGGGTTCGCCACCGCCCTGGACAACAGGTAGGCGGCGATCACCAGCAGCAGCACCAGGAGCGGGTCGGGGTTCGTGTCGCGCACGATCGCGACGGTGATCGGCGTGCACGCGAGGACCAGCGCCGCCAGCAGCCCGGCCCCCTCCCCGGCCCACCGCCGCACGGTCCGGTGCAGGACGACCACCGCGGCCACGCCTTCGAGCACCTGTGGCAGCAGCAGCGCCCAGCCGGAGAACCCGAAGATCGCCGTGGACAGCACCTGCGGCCAGAACGCGAGCGGCGGCTTGTCGACGGTGACGACGCCGGCCCGGTCGTAGGCGCCGAACAGCAGGTCGCGCCATCCGCCCTGGCTCATCGACCGCACGGCGGCCGAGTAGAAGCCGTTGCCGATCGATCCGTCCCCGATCCCCCAGGCGTAGAGGGCGGCGGCGAGGATGCAGATGCCGAGCAGGGCCAGCGGAGCGCGACGGCGCACAGGGGTGTCGACGGTGATCATCGGGTCTCCTTCCGGAACACCCAGACCCGCAGCGCGACGAACCGCGCGACGGTGCCGACGGCGGATGCGGCGAGCAGCACCGCGACCTCGGTCAGCCGGGTGGGGGCGGGTACGAGTGCGTGCAGGGCGAGCAGGGCGCCCGAGGTCAGCGCGGCGTAGAGGCCGTAGAGCACGAGGCCCAGCAGGTGGGCCCGGCCGCCCGGTGCGCGGTGGCCGACGAACGTCAGGCGACGGTTGGCCTCGGTGTTGAGCACGGTGGTGACGGTCAGCGCGACCACGTTGGCCACCACCGGCGACCAGAACTCGCGGAACAGGGCGTAGAGCCCCAGCGTCGCGAGTGTCGACGCGACGCCGATGACGGCGAACCACCCGGTCTGCCAGGCCAGGCCCGACCGCGGTGGCGCGAGCACCGCGTCGGGGTGGGCCGCAGTGGGTGGCGGGCGGTGCGGCAGGCCGGGCACGTGCGCCGCGCCCGTGGCCCGTGCCCGGCCCACGCGCAGCAGCCCGCGCAGGTCCGCCAGCGCCGTGGACGTGACGTCGACCCGGCTGTCGACGTCCTCCACCCAGTCCACGGGCACCTCGTGCACGCGCAGCCCGTTGTGGGCGGCCAGCAGCAGCAACTCGGTGTCGAAGAACCATCCGTCGTCCCGGACCTGCGCCACCAGCGGGCCGATCACGTCCGCGCGGGCCGCCTTGAACCCGCACTGGGTGTCGCTGAAGGGGACCCCGTGGGTGCGTCGGACGATCGCGTTCCAGGGCCGCGAGACGAACTCCCGCCGCGGGCCCCGCACGGTGCGGGCACCGGGAGCGAGCCGCGACCCGATCGCGATGTCGGAGTGGCCCGCCCAGAGCGGCGCGAGCAGGGCCGGCAGGGCGTCGAGTCCGGTGGACAGGTCGACGTCCATGTAGGCCACGACGTCGGCGTCGGATTCCGCCCACGCGGTCCGCAGCGCCAGGCCGCGACCCCTGCGGTCGAGGTGCCGCACCCGGACGCCGGGCAGTATCGCGGCGAGCCCGCTCGCCACGGCGAGGGTGGCGTCGGTGCTGGCGTTGTCGACGATCGTGATGGTGGCCCGACCCGGCAGCTCCGCGTCGAGGTAGTCGCGCAGGGTGCGGACGCACCCGGGCAGGGCGTGCTCCTCGTCGAGTACCGGGACGACCACGTCGAGGGTGCCCGTCCGGGTGATGGTTGTCGTCATGGACCCGACGCTAGGAACCCGGACGCCCCGGCGGATCGGCCCCGGGGTGGATCATCGGATCTCCACCCCGGGGTGGGGATCTCCACCCGATACCGTCGCGGGCGTGACCGAACTGCTCCCCGCCACCGCCCGCACCCTGCTCGCCCGCGTCGCCCGAGCCCAGCGCGACGGGCGCGTCCCGTCGCTGGTGGCGGGTGTGGTCCGGGACGGATCGCTCGTCTGGTCCGCGAGCCGCGGTGCCGTCGCCGGACCGCACTCCGACGTCCAGTACCGGCTCGGATCGATCTCCAAGACCGTCACCGCGATCACCGTGATGCGGCTGCGCGACGAGGGTCTCGTCGATCTCGACGACGCCCTCGAGCAGCACCTGCCCGACACCCCGCTCGGCGACCGCACGCTGGGCCAGCTGCTGTCGCACCTGGCGGGGGCGAGCTCGGAGAGCCCCGGCGGCTGGTGGGAGCGCACCGCGGGAGCGCCGGAGGGCCTCGTGCTCACCGACGCCGACGTCGTGCTCCCGGCCGCGCGGCGCTTCCACTACTCCAACCTCGGTTTCGGGCTGCTCGGCGAGGTGGTCGCCCGGATCCGTAGCCGGGCCTGGGCCGAGGTCGCCCGTGACGAGGTGCTGCTGCCACTGGGCATGACCCGCACCACGCCGCGGCCGTCGGGCGCGGCCGCACCGGGACTCGCCGTCCACCCCTGGGCGGACGAGGTGCTCGCCGAACCCGAGCACGACGCCGTCGCGATGGCGCCCGCCGGGCAGCTCTGGGCCACCGCCACCGATCTCGGGCGCCTCGGCGCGTTCCTGCTCGGCGACTCCGGCGACGTGCTCTCCCCCGCCACCGTCGAGGAGATGACGCTGCCCGCGGGCATCGACTCCTCCAGCCCGGGCTGGTCGTCCTACGGGCGGGGCGTGCAGGTCCAGCGGATCGACGGCGTCACGTACGTGGGGCACGGCGGCTCGATGCCCGGGTTCCTCGCCGGGCTGTGGGCCGACCGCGAGGAGGGCACCGCCGCCCTCGCCCTGGGCAACACCACCACCGGCATGGACGGGGGGCTGCCGACCGCCATGCTGGCCGACGTGCGGGCGGCCGAACCCCGGATCGTCGACGTGTGGGCGCCGAGCCCGTCGCCGGTGCCACTGGAGCTGCTCGGGCCGTGGTTCTGGGGCCCGTCGCCGTACGTGCTGCGGGCGGTCGCCGGTGGGCTGCTGCACCTCGGAGGACTGGGCCGGCCCGGCCGCTCGTCGCGGTTCCGGGCCCGTCCGGACGGCACCTGGGTGGGGCTGGACGGCTACTTCGCCGGCGAGACACTGCGCTTGGACCCGGTGGCACTGAACCTCGCGACCTTCGTCTTCACACGCACGCCCTACGACCCCGCGGCCCCGGTTCCCGGCGGCGTGGACGGCACCGGGTGGCACGCTTGACGCGCCCTTTACGCTCGTGTGCAGGGCAAGCCGTGTACGCCCCGAACCCGCAGCATCCCCGCCCACGCCACGGGGTGCGTCGGCGGTCAAGGCCCTCCGGGCCCACGTCCGATGGTGCGGTCGAGGTTGACACAGCCGGCATCCGGTAGTGCGTGGGACTGCTGGGGAGCAGGGGAAGCTGTGCCCAAGGACGGCAGCAACGCGCGAAAGAGGTCGGCCCACGACCTGGCCAGGGCCGAGAGCATCTCCTACACGGAAGCACTCCGACGCATCGACGCAGGTCGGGGGCATCCCGGAGTGCGCGCCACGTCGCCCGCCGAGGTCGTGACGAGCTCGAAGGTACTGATCGGGCACACGTCGCCCGTCTCCTCCGTCGCGCTCCATCCGAACGGAACCGGACTGGCGAGCGGCGGGGATGTCACCGCCCGGCTGTGGGATGTCGCCACCGGGCGGGTCACGCAGCAGATCTCCCACGACTCCCTGGTGTGGGCCGTGGCGCTGAGCCCCGACGGACACACGCTCGCGTCCGGGTGCGAGAACGGCACGGTGTCGCTGTGGACCACGGGCACGGGCGAGATCCGTGTGCTCGACGTCGGCCCCGGCCCCGTGCGGGCCGTGGAGTTCGGTCCGGACGGCACGACACTGGCGACCGGCAGCCACGACAGGCTGCGGGACACCCACATCGACGAGCCCACCTTCCGGCTGTGGGATCTGACGACGCGACGAGTGACGTCCACCCTGACCCGGGCCGGGACCTACGGCCACGCCCTGGCGTTCCACCCGGACGGGCGTCTCCTCGCCACGAGCGGAGACCTGGCGGGACCGGTGCACCTCTGGGACCTGGACACCGGACAGCATACCTTCCTCGCCGGCCACACCGGAGGCCACAACACCGTTGCCTTCAGCCATGGCGGTCGCACCCTCGCCACCGGAAGCATCGACTCCACGATCCGCCTGTGGGACATGACGACCAGAGAAACGATCACCGCGCTGGCACCCCACGGCCACTACGTGATCGCCGTGGCCTTCAGCCCCGACGACCGCACTCTGGCCACGGCGAGCATCGACTCGACCATCCGGCTGTGGGACGTGGGAACCGGTGAGGCCACGGCCACCCTCTTCGGCCACAGCGACTACGTGACGTCGATGGCGTTCAGCCCCGACGGCCGCACCCTGGCGACCGGAAGCATGGACGCCACCATCCGGATATGGAACGCTCCGTAGTCAAATTAAGCTCAAGTTGGTCCGTTGAGGTGAGTTAGCAGGGCCACATGGCCCTGTATCGCCACGTTCCGTGTGTAAGTGTCGCGTCCATTCACAGGACGACAACCCCATACGGAGTCTCCGGATGACGGATCTCATGGGCCCGATCACGGCCCACGACCAGACCGTTCGGACGGCAACGACGCCACTGTTCCCCCGAACGCCCACCCAGCCCACCCCTCCCCACGGCTTCCCCGTCCACGGCGGACTGCGCACCCCCGAGGAGTGGCACCGCGAGGCGGTGCACGTCCTCTCGCGCCCGCGCCGGTCGCGGCGCCCACCCGTGGTCGCGGCGCTGCACGTCGTCGAGCGCGAGCGCATCGAGTCCCGGCTCGGCCACCGCGGCCTGGCCGAGCTGCTCGACCAGCTCGGCTGGCTCATCGACGCCGAGCTGGGCGACGCCGACCGCATGGGTCTCGACGGGCACGGCGGCCTGAGCCTGCTGCTGTGCCACACCCCGCCGCAGCGGGTCCCGGCCCGGCTGGAGGGCATCGTCGCCCGGGTCACGCGGCAGGACCTGCTCGTCTCCGGCGAGCGGGTGCGGGTGACGCCGGTGGTCGGCTGGAGCACAGCGGACGACGACCCGGACCACCGGGACAGCTCGCAGGACGGTCTCCTCCCGCTGTCCGAGCGCGCGACGGTCGCCGCCGAGGCCGCGGCCCGGCAGCTCGACCTGGTGCCCCGCCGGTGGACCCCCGAGCTCGCGCGGGCCGCCGCGCCGCGCCGGTCGTGGCTGCCGAGCTCCCTGCGCACGACCCTGCAGGTGCTCGCCACCCTGGTGATCGGCGTGGCGCTGCCGTTCCTCGCGCTCGTCGGCATGGCGAAGCTCGGGATCGACCTCGGGATGCCGCTCTACTACCTGGTCACGGCGGCCCTCGTGGGCACCGCCACCCTCATCTGGGTGGAGGGATTCCGCGCCCTGGACCCCGCGACGCCCCCCGACCGTCCCGCCACCGCGTACCCGGCGGCCTCGGCGATCATCCCGGCCTACCTCCCCAACGAGGCTGCGACGATCATCGAGACGCTGCACCGGTTCCTCGTGCAGGACTACCCCGGCCCCCTGCAGGTGGTGCTGGCCTACAACACGCCGCACCCGTTGCCGGCCGTCGAGGAGGAGATCGCCGAGATCGCCCGGGCCGACCGCAGGCTCGTGGTGCTGAAGGTGCCGTTCTCCACGTCGAAGGCGCAGAACGTGAACGCGGCACTGCAGGTGGTCACCGGGGACTTCACCGGGATCTTCGACGCCGACCACCACCCCCGCCGCGACGCGTTCAGCCGGGCCTGGCGCTGGATCTCGCATGACACCGACGTCGTGCAGGGCCACTGCGTGATCCGCAACGGCCGCTCGTCACTGGTGGCACGCACCGTCGCCGTCGAATTCGAGTCGATCTACGCCGTGAGCCACCCCGGTCGCGCGGACCTGCACGGTTTCGGGCTCTTCGGCGGCTCCAACGGGTTCTGGCGCACCAGCGTGCTCCACAAGATCCGGATGCAGGGCGAGATGCTCACCGAGGACATCGACTCGTCGATCCGGCTGGTGCTCAGCGGTCTGCGCTGTGTCAGCGATCCCGGGCTGCTGTCCTACGAGCTGGCGCCGGCCACGCCGGGCGCGCTGTGGAACCAGCGGATGCGCTGGGCGCAGGGCTGGTTCCAGGTGTCGCGTCGTCATCTCGGCCCGGCCCTGCGCTCGCCGAACCTGACGGTGCGCAACAAGGTCGGCATGGCGTTCCTGCTCGGCTGGCGGGAGCTCTACCCGTGGCTGTCGCTGCTGGTAATGCCGGTGATCGGCTACCTGGCCTGGCGGGCGGGCGGCATCGACCAGCTCGACTTCCTCGTGCCGGGCCTGCTGCTCGCCACCCTCTACACGCTCGCCGTCGGCCCGGGTCAGACGCTGTTCGCGTGGCGGCTGGCGGCGCCGGAGGTGCGCAGGCACGGCCGCTGGTTCCTCGGCTACCTGCTCGTCGCGTCGATCTTCTACTCCGAGTTCCGGAACGTGATCGGTCGGGTGGCGCACCTCAAGGAGCTCACGGGCGAGCGACGCTGGGTGATCACGCCACGGCGCTCCGGCGGCCCGGAGGAGGTGCCGGTGCTGTGAGCAGTTCCCCGGAACGCTTCGCGCTGGACGGCTACCGCGCCGCAGCGGCGATGGCCGTGCTGACCTTCCACGCCTACCAGTTCAACCGGGGCCGCCACTGGCCCCTCGAGGGCACGATCTGGCACGACGTGCTCATGCACACCGACCTCGCGGTGGACATGTTCTTCGTGCTGTCCGGCCTGCTGCTGGGGCTGCCGTTCGCGCGGGCGGCCCTGGGCCTGACGGCCGCCCGGTCGGCCCGGATGTTCCTGCTGCGCCGCTTCGCCCGCCTGGTCCCGCTCTACCTCGCGGTGGTGCTGCTGGTCTGGTCGATCACCAACCCGGCGCTGCCCGGCGACTGGCGCGACCTGCTGCTGCACCTGACGTTCACCCACGTCTACACCGACGACCGGATCTTCTGGACCGACGGCCCGGCGTGGACGCTGGCCTGCGAGGTGCACTTCTTCGTGCTGCTCGCCGTGCTCGGGCCGCTGGCGCAGCGCGGCTGTGCCCGGCTGCGGTCCACCGGTGCGCGTTACGCACTGATGGTGGGCGGCATCGCGGTGCTGATGGCGGTGAGCGCCGGCTGGCGGATCTGGGCCACCGAGGTCGCCCACATCCCGTCGACGTCGTGGTCGGCCTGGTTCAACCCCCTGGCCAAACTGGACGTGTTCGCGATCGGCCTGCTGCTCGGCGTCGTCGCGGCCTCGGGCCGCAAGATCGCAGCCGGCTGGGCGCGGGCCGCTCTGGTCCTCGCCGCCGTCGCGGTCTTCGGGGTGACGGTGGTGCTGCGGCCCGCCGAGGACGAGGTGGGCGTGTTCCAGCACACGCTGGCCGGGCTCGCGTGCGCACTGCTGCTGGCCGCCAGCACCCTCGCTCCGACGCAGCCGCGCTGGCTGGTGGCCCGGCCCGTGGTGTTCCTCGGCACGATCAGCTACGGCCTCTACCTGTGGCAGGAGCCGGTGCAACGGGCCCTGGCCGCCAACGGACTGCTGCCGGCGAAGGCGGCCGGCCCGATCTTCCTGGTGGACGCCGCGCTCGTGTTCGTGGTGACGGTGGGCGTGGCGTACCTCAGCTACCACGTGATCGAGCGGACGGGCCTGCGCCTGCTGAACACGCTCGACGCGGGAGGGCGCCACCGTGACTACCACCCGGAGCCCGGGCCGCCGCCGCGCCCGCTCACGACGGTGGCGTGACCCGCATCCGGGTCGTCCTGGGCCCGCTCGTCGTCGTGGCCCTGGTCGCCGCCGTGGTCGTCGTCGTGGTCCTCCGAGGCGGCGGCGCGCGCGGGCCGGACCCGCTGGTGGCCCGCGACCTCCCCACGCTCGCCCCCACCGTCGAGGTGGACGGTGCGGGCGTGCCCCGGGCGGGGGGCGCCGTGCTCCCGTCCCTCGACGAGCAGCCGGGCCGTCGCCGGGTCTCCCTGGACGGCACGTGGCGCAGCCCGCGCATCACGGCCGACCACACACTCAGCACCACCGACCGGGCCACGTCGCTGCCCGGCATCGAGGTGGCCGCGGGCGGCCGCCAGCTGCCCGGTTACGACGACCGCGGCTGGTCCCGGCACCCGGTGCCGTCACCGGAGACCGCGATGCACGGCTCGTCCCCACCGGAGAACTACCAGGACGGCGTCTGGTACCGCCGCACCGTCGACGCGCCGGCCCCGGCCGGCGGTGACCGGGTGCGGATCGTGTTCCAGGCGGTCGCCTCGATCGCCGACGTCTGGGTGAACGGCCGCTGGCTCGGCTACCACGAGGGCGGCTACAGCCCCTTCACCTTCGACGTCACCGACCTCGTACGAGGCGGGCAACTGACCGTCGCGGTCCGCGTGGACAACCCGCCGCCCGGCACCGGCAGCGTCCCGTCACGGACCGCGGACTGGATGAACTACACCGGCATCATCGGCGACACCTATCTGGAGTACCTGCCGGCCGACGGCATCGACCGCGTCGACGCCGTGCCGCGGGCCGTCGACGGGGTGGACCCGCGCGAGCGGATCGCCCTCGACGTCACGGTGGTCCTGGCCTCCCCCGCCACCGTGAGCCTCTCGCTCGCGCACGCCGACGTCACGCCCGCGAGGCTGGCCAGCACACGGGCCGCGGACCTGGCCGGGGCCCCGCAACCGTTCACCGAGAGGTCCCGGTCGACCACCCGCGACGGGACGGCGACCGTCGTGCAGGTCAGCATGGAGATCGACCGGCCCGCGCTGTGGTCACCCGACGACCCGGAGCTGCACGTCCTGACGGCCCGGTCCGGGGCCGACGCGTTCGCCACGCAGGTGGGGCTGCGCACCGTCGGGGTGGCGGACGGCTCGCCCCAGATCCTGCTCAACGGCCGCGCGGCGCACTTCACCGGCGTCAACCGCCACGAGGAGTGGCCCGACTCCGGCCGTGCCGTCACCGATCCGGCCCGCGTCCTGGGGGACCTGCTCGCGGTGAAGGGGGACGGGGCGAACCTGCTGCGCACGGCCCACTACCCCAACAGCGCCCTGACCTACCTCGTCGCCGACCGCCTCGGGCTCGCCGTCATCGAGGAGATCCCGATGTGGTGGCCCGACGCGTACACGTTCGCCGACCAGGACCGGCGCCGGATCGCCGACCAGATGTGGCGGGAGATGATCTTCCGCGACCGCAACCGGGCGTCGGTGATCGCCTGGAGCGCCGCCAACGAGGGGTTCGCGCCGCACGCCCGCACCGCCTACCTCAACCGGTTGGTGCGTGACCTGCGGCTCGGCTACCCCGACGGGCGGCTGGTCACGCAGTCGGCCGCGGCGGACCGGCCGGGCGCGGGCGATCCGAGCCAGTCCCAGGTCGACGTCGCCGGCTGGACGCTCTACCCCGGCACATTCGACGACGCCTCACCCGCCGACGTGACGCGCCGGGCCACCGCGTTCCTCGACGCGGCCCGCGCCGCCCGGCCCGACCAGCCGATGTGGGTCACCGAGTTCGGCGCCTACGCGGGCACCGACGGCGCGCTCGCCGGGAGGCAGGCTTCGCTCTTCGACGCGATGTGGGCGGCCGTCGGGCAGCGCGCCGACCTGTCCGGGGTGGCCTGGTGGGCGTTCGCCGACGGCTTCACCCCGATCGCCGGCACCAACACGTTCGGCCTGGCGACCATGGCCGGGGAGGATCGACCCGTCGCCGACCGGCTCCGGGCGGCGTTCGCGCAGGCGCCGCCGGTGACGTCCGGACCGTGGCTGCCCGCGCGCCCGGTGCTGGTGCCGGACGCCCTCGACGCCCCGGACCACGCCCCCGTGGCCCCGGGCGTGCTCTCGGACTTCGCCGCGCCGGACCCGGCCGAGCCCGCGGGCGACGCCGACCTCGAACCCCGCGACGGCACGCTCGTCCTGCACCCCACCGGCCCGCGCCCGGCCGCGTCGGTCTACCTCGACGGGCGGCCGGTCGACCTGCGCGGCGCCACCCGGCTGTGCCTGTCGGTGGACGACGAGGGCGGTGGGGCGAGCGTGGCCCTGACGCTGGTCGACCGCGCCGGGTCGGAGCGCACCCTCGCGGCGGAGAGCCGCACCCGCGCGGGCGAGACCACCAGGCTCTGCGCGCCGATACGCGACGACGTCACCAGCGGCGTCGAACGGATCACCGTGACCGTCTCGGGATCGGCCGGTGGCGACATCGTGCTGGACGACCTGACCCGCGGGTGACGTCCCCAGCCCAAGCCCAAGCCCGAGGGCTAGGTCGGGTTGCGCACGACCCGCTCGTGGGCGGCATGATGACGCCATGACCCTTTCTGTTGGCGACAACATCCCGGACGTGACGTTGATGGCGATGACCGGCGACGGTCCGGCCCCGGTCGCCAGCAAGGAGGCGCTGGGCACCGGCAGGGTCGTGCTGTTCGCCGTTCCGGGCGCCTTCACCCCCACCTGCTCGGACCACCACCTCCCCGGCTACGTGCTGCGGGCCGACGAGCTGCGGGCCAAGGGCGTCGACACGATCGCCTGCATCTCGGTGAACGACGCGTTCGTGCTTAACGCCTGGGGCGACTCGGTCGGCGCCGGCGACAAGATCGTGATGCTCGGTGACGGCAACGGGGCCTTCGCGGCGGCCGCGGGCCTGGAGCTCGACGGCAGCGCGTTCGGGCTCGGCACCCGGTCCCAGCGCTATGCCGCGATCATCGAGGACGGGGTGGTGCGGCACCTGCAGGTCGAGCCCGACCCGCTCGCGGTCACCGTCAGCTCCGTCGACACGGTGCTCGACGCCCTCTCCTGACCTGACCACGGGGTGAACTCGTCGCGTCCGACGGCGTGACACGACAGCCCATGCAGCCGCCCTCCCGTCAGCACTGGTGACCCTTCAGGGGGCGGGGCCGGCGGTGCCGAGGTAGGTGTGGCCGGTGGGGGTACTGGTTCGGACCGTGTGTGGCCGTTCCCCGAGCCCGTCGTCGATCACCTCGACCTGCCAGCCGGGCATCTCGCGGACGTAGTTGCCGCGGGCGCACGTCCCGCGTCCGTTGGTGAAGCTGGTGGGGCCGCCGGCGCGGCGGCGGTCGATGTGGTCGAGATGCCTGATCGGAGCATCACAGAACGGATCGCGGCAACGGCCGCCGTCCCGGATCGTGATCAGGTGTGCGAGGACGCCGTCGAAGCGGCGCCGGCGCGGGTCGCAGCCGACCAGCGGCCCGTGGGCAGGGGCGGTGAACAGCCGCCGCCACCAGATCCTGCCCTCGGTGGATGCGAGCAGGTCGTGGGCGATGCCGGCCGGGATCGGCCCGTGCCCGACGATCTCGGCGCTGCCGCCGGCGTCGGGGTCGAGCAGCGTTTCGAGGGGCATGACGATGCCGACCTCGACGTTCACATCCGCTGCGGTGGCCTGGCCGGTAACCCGTTCGATCAGGGTGTCCGCTGAACAGCGACAACCGGGAGCGATTCACCGACAACCGGCGATCACTCACCGCACCGACCGCCCCGATCCAACGACACCGGACCGCCTCCCCGCACGGTTGCTGGATCATCGAGGCGCCCCGCTGATCCTCAGCAGCGCCGTCACCCCGCTCGCGATGATGGCCTGCGCGGAGGAGGCCGAGGTCGTCGTCGCCCATCACCAGCGCGCGACCCTGCGCGTCGGCGACGTGTTCCTGAACATCGACGCTGATCAGACGCGCACGGACGTCGAGGTCCGGGCGATGGCCATGGCGCCGATCCCGACTCCGAAGATCCTCTGGCGGGAGCCACCCGTGCTCGCGCTCGCCGCTCGCCCGGGGAGGGCAGGCGGCGTGGACCGCGGCGGGTGCCGCCGCACGGATACTGCATGGCGCGCCGCTGCCGCCATGGCCCGGGCCGAGTCCCGACGAGATCGCATCGCACCTCGACGCAGAATGCGAGTGGCTTGTCACGAACGACGTGCTCCCGCTGCCGTGGTCACGCGCAACCGCCAGGTGGCCGAGGCGGCGCTCCGGTCGTGGACACCGGTGTTCACGCACGGCGACCTTCAGGTCACCCACGTGTTCGCCGACGGTGATGAGATCACCGGCGTTGTCGACTCGTCCGAGGCGGGCAGGGCGATGCCCTGTTCGACCTCGCCAGCTTGACGCTCGGGCACGAGGAGCACCCTCGGCGATGTCGCCGACGGCTACGACTCCCACGTCGACCTCGACGTGATCCGCGGGTGGTGGTCGTCGCGGAGCCTGCGAGCCATCCGCTGGCTGGTCGAGCACGGCTTCGACCCGTGGCCCGAGGTCGCCGTGCTGAGAACCCGGATGTGAGGCTGCACGACCCCACGACGGAGAAGCGTCGACGATGAAGTGGCCCGGCCGGACGCGATCGCGTCGATGCGGCGGTGAACAACCGGATCGCCGGTGTGGACGACCAGAACATCGGCTTCGAGCCGCTCGCGCCCGACGTCAAGTGCTCGTCTACCGCCCAACGCTCGGCGGCACCGTGACCGGGGGGGCCTCCGGCCTCACCGTGATGGGCGCAGACATCCGGGGCAGCACCGGCACGGTCAACCCGTCGCTAGAGCTCCAGCACGACCTTGCCCGTCACCTGACGCTCGTCGATCCGGCTCAGTGCCTCGGCCGCCCGCTCCAGTGGGAACGTGGCGCTGACGACCGGGTCGACGGCACCGCTGCGCAGGTGCGGCTCGAGATCCGCCCACTGCCCGGCGAGATAGCCGGGGCGGCCGAGCGCGTAGCCGCCCCATCCGACGCCCACGACGTCGACGTTGTTGAGCAGCAGCCGGTTGACCTTCACCGTGGGGATGTCGCCGCCGGTGAAGCCGATCACCAGCAGCCGGCCCTCGGGGGCGAGGCAACGCAGGGAGTCGGTGAAACGGTCGCCGCCCACCGGGTCGACGACGACGTCGACGGCGCCGAGCGCCTTGACCGCGTCGCGGAAGCCCTCGACCAGCACGGTGTCGTGCGCGCCCGCCGCCTTCGCGACGGCGGCCTTGGCGTCGGTGGAGACGACGGCGACGACGTGGGCCCCGATGGCCGCGGCGAGCTGCACACACGCGGTGCCGACCCCACCGGCCGCGCCCTGGACCAGCACGCGCTGCCCCGCGCGCAGGTGGCCGCGCACCAGCAGTGCGAAGTGCGCGGTCAGGTAGTTCATGGGCAGGCAGGCGGCAGCCGGCCAACCGACGTTCCCGGGCAGGGGCAGCACGTGGTCGGCGTGCGCGGCCACCACCTCGGCGAACCCGCCGGTACCGGGGAAGGCTGCCACCCGGTCACCCGGCTTCAGCGGCGACCCCTCCGGGGCCTCGCGCACCACGCCCGCCACCTCGGAGCCGAGCGTGAACGGCGGGTCCGGCTTGTACTGGTAGAGCCCCTTGCTCTGCAGCACGTCCGGGAAGTTGACGCCGGCCGCACGGACGTCGATCAGCACCTGGTCGGGCTGCCGAACCGGTTCGGGCACCTCCCGCACCTCGACCGCCGACGGCCCGTCCAAGGTCACCACCTGTACTGCGCGCATGGGGTGACCGTATTACGCGGGCACCCCGTCGCCGTAGTGCGCGTGCCGCACCGACGTGCGCCCCAGCTCCTCGACGAGACCCGCGAGCCAGCCGTCGACGCGTTGCTGGACGCGCTCCAGCCCGTCGAGCTCGCAGGCCAGGTCCAGCGCGCGCTCACCGGACGGCCCGTCGCCGCCCTCGAGGGTCTCGTGCAGCTCACCGCGCACCCGTTCGATGCGCAGCCGGCAGCTCTCGGCCGTCTGGACGTGGGCGAGCAGCCGGGCGCGCTGGTCGGCGTCGACGGTGTCGGGCACTCCTGCGACGAGCTGACGAAGGCGATGCGGATGCACGATGTCCCCCTACGTGATCGTGGTCACCTCGAACCGTAGGTCGAGACGTCCGCCGACGGAAGCCCCCTGTTCAACTGGACGGCCTACGGTCGGGACGATGTCGGACACCGGCCGGTTCCTCCTCGAGTTCGCCCGCGACCCGCTGCACACCGCGGCGATCGCCCCCAGCTCGCCCGCGCTGGCCGCCGCGATGACCTCGTCGCTGCCGACGACCGGCGATCCCGTGGTGGTCGAGCTCGGGCCCGGCACGGGCGCGTTCACCTCCGCCATCCAGGAGCGGCTCGGCGGGCGGGGGCGCCACGTCGCCATCGAGCTGCACGAGGAGTGGGCGGGCCTGCTGCGCCGCCGCTTCGCGGGAGTCGACGTGGTGTGCGCCGACGTCGCCACGCTGCCCTCGGTGCTCGCCGACCGCGGCATCACGTCCGTGGACGCCGTGGTCAGCGGGCTGCCGTGGGTGGCGTACGCCCCCGGCCCGGACGGCCGCGGCCTGCACGCGCTCATCACCGACACCCTCGCCCCGGCCGGTGTCTTCACACAGTTCGCCTACTCGTGGACCCGCTGGGCACGCCCGGCGCAGCGCCAGCTCGCCGACCTGAGAGATCATTTCGGCGAGGTCCTGACGAGCCCCACGGTGTGGCGGAACCTGCCACCCGCCGTGGTGCACCGGGCCCGTCAGCCACTCACACGGCCCCCGCGTGGGGTGATCCACCCCCCTCCCCGATGACGCCGGGTGTGCTGGGAAGGTGGGCCCGGTGCGACTCGTGTTCGGCCCCGACGACCTGGAGGGGTACCCGTCCGTCCGTGACCGGCTGCGCCTGCACATCGTGGCCTGGGCGCGGCGCAGCGGCCTCGATGCGGAGCCGTCGCTGGTGGCGGCGGCGCTCGACCACAAGCACGGCGTCGACGGGCGGCTGGGCCACTGGACCCGCGCCCACGTCGCCGACGCCCTGGCCGTGTGGTTCCCCCGCACCGTCGCCCTGCTGGAGGACGACCGCGACGCCGTCCCGGCCGCGCTGCACGCCCTGATCGGGTTCCTGGCCGAGCAGGACTGGCTCGACTCGCGCTCCGACCGGCCCGAGGAGCTGCACGCCCAGGTCGTCGACTCCACGCCGGCCCTGCACGACGCACTCGACGACGAGCGCAACCACGATCTCGGCACGTTCTGGGCCGTGCAGATGCTGCGCCACGGCGTCCCCACCGCCGACCCGGCCGCCGTGGCCGACTTCCTCAACCGGGTCGACGCGGGCGAGGTGGCGGTCGACCGGGCGGCACTCGACGAGATCGTCCGCCGGCAGGTCGTCGAGATCCCCGAGCCCGTCGCGATCCCGCTGCCGCCGGTGCTCCTGCCCGGGGCCGCCACGATGCTGGCCGCCGCCGACTCGTCGGTCGCGCTGGCGCGGCTGCGCGCGTTCACCCGCTGGGTGCGGGCGGGCCGGGCGCTGACCCGCGACGGCCGGCTGCTGCTCGGCGACGCCCGCGCCGTGGCCGACGCGCTGGACCTCGACCACTTCTCCCGCGACCGCGCCCGCCACGCCGACGACCTCCCGGAGATCACGCTGCTGCTGGCCTGGGCGCGGCAGGCCCGTCTGGTGCGGGTGGTGCACGGCCGGCTCGTGCAGGTCCGCACGTCGGCGCCGCTGCTGAGCCGGCCCATCGAGATGTGGCGGCGCGCGTTCGAGGCCGTCGGGGGCATCGGGGAGCACTTCGGCGGTTCCAACGTCTTCGGTGCGCCGTCGCTGTTCGGGATGAGCCTCGGCGAGGCGTTCCCGATCCTGCTGCAGCAGCTCTACACCGCGGGCGGCGACCCGATGCCCGTGGAACGGTTCCACCGCACCGTCCGCGACTCGGTGAACGAGCGGATGGGCTGCGTCGTCGACGACCTCGCCGGCGACGTCGAGCAGCGGTTGTGGCGCCGCGACGTCACCGCGCTGCTCGACGCGCTGGAGCTGCTCGGTGCCGTCCACCTCGAGGAGAGCCTCGACGGCGACAACCACGACGAGCTCGCCGAGCTGGCGGGCCGCGACGACCCCGACCCCACGCTCGTCTCGCTGACCCCGATCGGGCTCTGGGCCGTGCACGAGATGCTCACCGAGGCCGGGGTGCACGCACCGCTGATCGGGGAGTTCGCCGACGAGGACATCGAGTACGTCGTGGTGGCGTGCAGCCGGTTGCGCACCGACGTGGCCGAGGCCGAGCTGGCGGCGTGGGTCGCGAACCGGGGGCGGCGCCTCGCGGCCCAGGAGGTACTGCGCTACCTGCAGCGCGCCGAGGTCCCGGCCCACCGCGAGCTCGCGCTGTACGCACTGTCGCGCACCGGCACACCCGGCCGGGACGCAGCGAGGCAGCGGCGCACCGCGGGCCACCGCGCCCGCGTCGACTGCGACGTACGGGCCCGTCGACCCTGATCCACGCCCCGATGGGGCACGAACTTCACCATTTCTGATGATCCATGACCGATCCGGCTCACGAAACCGATCCCCGCGACGACTACCACTGTGGACGGTACGAACCGTCCAGGAATCGTCGTGAGGAAGTGACCGTGTACGAGCCCGGAGCCCCCAAGCAGTGGTGGGTTCCGGCGCAGCGTGACGCCTCCCCGTCGACCATCCCCGAGACCCTTCCCCCGCCGTTCCTGGCGGCCCGGGACGGCCACCATGACTGGGGAGCCGTGGTGGCCGTCCTCGCGGCTCTGCTCGCCCTCGCGACCCTGCTGGGCCCCGGCACCTCCGTCGCCGACGCGGACAGCACCACCTCCTCCAGCGCGAGCTGACGCCGCCGTCAGTCGCCGGCGCGGGCGTGCTCCAGCATCTCCGCCATCGACGCCACCTTCACGCGCTCGGCGTCGCGCACGCCGCCGCGTCGGACCTCCTCGCCGTCCAGGCGCAGCCAGCCCGTCCAGTCCACCGGGTGGACGCCGAAGTCGGCCAGCGCCTTGCGCAGCGACTCCGGCTCGGGGTGCGGGGGCACGGGCAGCTCGGGGAGGTCCTCCAACAGCGCGGCCACGGTCTCCGTCGCGTCGCCCTTGTTGGTACCGATGACGCCCGTGGGGCCGCGCTTGATCCAACCGGTCACGTAGGAGCCGGCGACCGGCACGCCGCCCTGCACCACGCGGCCGCCCTCGTTGGGCACGGTGCCGGTGGCCGCGTCGAACGGCAGGCCGGGGATGGGCTCGGCGTCGTAGCCGATGGCGCGCACGACGAGCCCGACGTCGAGGGTCTCCTCCTCGGCGGTGCCCACCACCCGCCCGCCGTCGACCCGGTTGCGCTCCACGACCACCCCGGACACACGCCCATTCTCGCCGACCAGGCGCACGGGGCTGCGCAGGAACCGGAGGTGGATGCGCCGGGGGCGGCCGGTCGGCTCGTTCCCCGCCCACTCGGTGAGCATCGCCAGGTTCTGCTTCTGGCGCCGGTCCTCGGGCTCCTCGACCCCGGCCGCCAGCAGGCCGTCGTCGTGGACGATCACGTCGGCGTTGCCCACGTCGCCGATCTGGCGCAGCTCGGCCGGGGTGAACCGGACGTGCTGCGGCCCGCGGCGGATCAGGATGTGGATGTCGGTGACGGCACTGCCGCGCAGGACGTCGAGCACGGGGTCCGGTATGTCGGTCAGCGCCATCTCGGCGGGGGTCTTGGCCAGCACGCGCGCGACGTCGAGCGCCACGTTGCCCGCCCCGACGACGGCCACACCCGGGTGGTCGAGCAGCGGGGTCAGGCCGTGGTGGTCGGGGTGGCCGCAGTACCAGCTGACGAACGCGCCGGAGCCGAGCGAGCCGTCGAGGTCCTCGCCCGGCACGCCCAGGTCGCGGTCGATCGAGCTTCCGGTGGCGTGCACGACGGCGTGGAAGTGCTTGCGCAGCTCCTCGAGCGGAATGCCGCCGTCTCCGACCCGCACGCCGCCCAGGAACTCCACCTGGGCCGGGTCGAAGGGCTTCTGCAGGACCCGGATGACCGACTTCATCTTCACGTGGTCGGGGGCCACGCCGTAGCGGACCAGCCCGTAGGGAGCGGGTAGCCGGTCCAGCACCTCGACGCTCACCGGCTGCTTCGACGCGAGCAGCGCGGCCGCCGCGTAGAGACCCGACGGGCCGGCTCCGATCACTGCGATCCGGTACTGGTCCATACGTCGCTCCTGCCGTGGTGGTTGACGCAGATCTTGCCCGAGGTTCAGTCCAGCGGTGCGAACCTCGGCGGGCGCTTCTCCATGAACGAGGCGAGGCCCTCGCGCAGGTCCGGACCACCGATGAACCGGTTGACGTTGCCGTGCGACCGGGCGAACGCGTCGTCGAACGAGCCGTCGAGGTCCTCGAAGACCTGCCGCGCGATCACCGCCATCGCGGCGGGGCTGCAGTTGCGGGCCAGGTCCCGGGCGTACTCCTGGGCCGCGGCGAGCACGTCGTCGCGCGGCACGACCCGGCTGACGACGCCCAGCTCCTTCGCCTCCGCCGCGTCGAACGTGCGGCCCGAGAGCATCAGGTCCAGCGCGTTCTCGACGCCGATCAGGCGCGGCAGCGTCCACGAGATGCCGTACTCGGCGACGAGGCCCCGGCGGGCGAAGGAGGTGGCGAACTTCGCGGTGTCGGCGGCGAACCGGACGTGGCAGAACAGGGCGTGGACGAGCCCGACCCCCGCACAGGCGCCGTTGATAGCGGCGACGATCGGCTTCCGGAAGTTCCGCGGCACGTCCACGTCCACCTCGGGCAGCTGCGCCCCCTCCTGGGCCAGGTCACCGAGGTGCGCGGTGTCGGCGCCCGGGCAGAACGTGGTGCCCGCGCCGGTGACCACCACCGCGCGCACCGCGGGATCGGCGGCGGCGGCGGTCAGGCGGGCGTAGTAGGCGTCGCGCAGCTCGGCGCTCCAGCCGTTGCGGCGCTCGGGGCGGTTGAGCGTCAGGGTGAGGACGCCGTCGGCGTCGGTGTCCGCGAGCACCAGTTCGGTTGCGACCTGGGTCATGTCTGCGCTCCGTCCGTGAACGTGGGGTTCCGCTGTTCCAGGGCCGCCGCGGCGGCCTCCCGTTGGTTCGGGCTGCCCATGATCGCGAGCAGGGACGCGCGTTCCGCCGCGAGTCCCTCCTCGGGGGTACCGGTCCAGGAGAGGTCGAGCAGACTCTTCGCGGTGCGGATCGCGGCGGGATTGCGCGAGGCGATCGCGGCCGCCATCTCGTGCGCGGCGGCGTACGGGTCGTCGGCGATCCGCGTGGCCAGCCCGATCCGCAGCGCCTCCTGCGCGTCCACGGTGCGCCCGGTCCAGGTCAGCTCGGCGGCGACGTCCGGCCCGACGAGCCGGGGCAGCAGCCGTGTGCCGCCCATGTCGGGCGTCAGGCCCCAGCGGATCTCCAGCACCGAGAGCACGGCGTCGGGCGCGACGATGCGGATGTCGGCGCCCAGGGCGAGCTGCAGGCCTCCGCCGAGGGCGTGCCCGCGGACGGCGGCGATCACCGGCACGGGAAGCGTGTGCCACACCCAGACCGCGCGCTGCCCCCGCGAGAGACCCGCGGGGTCGGGGGCGTCGGCCCCGGACGGCCGCCAGGACCGGCCGTCGGCCATCGCGCGGAACGCCGTGCGATCCAGGCCCGAGCAGAACGAGCGGCCCTCCCCGGACAGCACGACCGCGCGCAGGCCGGGTGTGTCGACGAGGGCCTCGCCGGTCTCGGCGATCGCCGCGAACATGGCATCGTCGAGGGCGTTCAACTTGTCCGGACGGCTGAGCCGGACGTCGGCCACCCCGTCGTTGATCTCGCACCGCACGCGATCCGCCACACGCTCGACACTAGTGCGCGATCCGCCCCAGTGTCCTCCCCGAACGGCCCAGCCTTCAGTAACCGTGCGTGATGTATCGCGGCAGGTCAGACGGGCTGTTCGCCCGAACGATGTGCCCGTCGGGGACCGCTAGTGTGCCGCGCCATGACCGACGAGGGCGAGACGCTGTTCGGCAAGCGGGTCCTGGTGGAGATTTCGCACGCCATCGAGAGGTTCGCCCTCGCCGCCGAGCCACACGGCCCGATGATCGTCATCGCGATGTTCCAGAAGCTGTCGTACTTCCAGCGGGAGACCGACGTCTACCGCGACATCGCCGCCGCCGGCGCCGTCACGCTGGTGGGCCTGGTCGAGGACTTCCCGCCGCAGCTGCCGGCCGGCGTCCGCCACACCCTGCTCGGCGCCGATGACCCCCTCGCCCGGGAGTGGAGCATCACCGTGCTCAGCCCCCGCGGGGGTGCCACGCTGGTGGCGGTCGACCAGGAGCAGCTCACCCCCGACGCCCGCACCATCGAGGAGGGCCGCCAGTTCCGCGGCCACTGGTCGTTCCGCCGGCTGGACGCCTACCGGGAGATCCTGCGGCTGCGCTCCACGCTGAAGCTGCCGGCGCAGACGGTCGAGGAGATCGACCTCGTGCTGCGGGCGGTGATCGACGTGCCCGAGCCGGCCGCGCAGGACTGGTGGGAGGTGCCCCTGCGGTTCCTCACCGAACGGATGGACCGCGCCGAGCGCCGCCGGGCCGCCGCCCGCGCCGCGCTGGACGCCGCCACCGACGACGCCTCGATGCGCGACCCGCGCACGGGCCTCTACACCGGCAAGTTCCTGGAGCGCTGGACCTCCGGCCTCGGTGCCGGCACCCTCCCGATCGGGCTGGTGCTGCTGCGCGTGTTCGGGGTGGCCGAGCTGCGGGCGCAGTACGGGCTGCGCGCCGAGCTGGCCGCACTCGCCGGGCTGACCCAGAGCATGCAGGACCTGCTCTCCCCGACCGACCGCGTGATCCGGATCGGGCGTGAGGACTTCCTCGTGGTGCTGCCGTCGTGGACGGACGACGACGTGCTGCGCCTGTGCGACGAGGTGTGCGACCGCGTGGCCCGGCTCGACCAGGTCTACCCGTTCGTCGCGCTGCCGGCGGCCGCCGCCGTCACCGTCACGCGGGAGCGTCCGCTGCCGCTGGCTCAGCTCGCCCGCGAGGTGGAGAACCAGAGGCAGATCCCCGCCCCGGCATGACATTAGTCAGGCGCCGGCACTGACGCCGCCCACTGCCCGTCGCGCCGCCGTCCCGGCAGGGTTCTGCCCATGGACGACGTACTGAGAGTCGCGGGGATCCACCACCGTTACGGGCAGGTGGACGCGCTCACGGGCGTCGAGCTGGACGTCACGCCCGGGGAGTGCGTGGCGCTGCTCGGCCCCAACGGCGCCGGGAAGACGACGCTGATCGGGCTGGCCACGGGTCTGCTGGCCGTGCAGTCCGGCGAGGTCCGGGTCTGCGGGCTGGACCCGCGGAAGGCCGCGACCCGGCGGCACATCGGGGTGGTGCAGCAGTCGATGGGCTTCCCCCGGACGGAGACGGTGGCCGAGCTGGTGCGCGGCGCCGCGGTCCGGGCGGGGCGGCCCGCCGGCGCCGCGGGACCGGTGCTCACCGAGGTCGGCATCACCGAGCTCGCCCGGCGGCGCGTGGGGAAGCTCTCCGGCGGCCAGCAGCAGCGGGTGGCGCTGGCGATGGCGCTGGTCGGCGACCCCGACCTGCTGCTGCTCGACGAGCCCACCGTCGGCCTCGACATCACCGCGCGGCGCGCCTTCTGGCTGACGATCGCCGCCCGCCGCGACGCCGGCGTCGGGATCGTGCTGACCACCCACATCGTGGAGGAGGCCGCCGCGGTGGCCGACCGCGTCGTGGTGCTGCACAACGGCCGAGTGGTGGCCGCCGACACGCCGGCCGGGCTCAGCGCGCTGCTGCCCGACCGCACCATCACCGCCCGCACCGGCCTCGACGACGCGGAGCTGCGGACCCTGCCCGGGGTTCTGGCCGTGCACCGTGACGGCGACCGGGTCCGGATCACCACCACCACCCCTGAGGACGTGCTGCGCAGGTGGCTCGTCGACGATCCGGCGTTGGCCGACCTGCGGGTCGAGGGCGCCGGGCTGGAACAGGCACTGATCGCACTGACCGGGGACGACGTGAAGACGGAGGTGACGGCATGAGCTCCGTCGACGCATCGAGCACGAGGTTCACGAGCCGGGTGGTGGGTGTCGAGTTCGCCGAGGGGCTGCGGGCGATCCTGCGCGAGCCGACGGCGCTGTTCTTCACCGTCCTGTTCCCGGTGGGGATGTTCGCGCTCTTCGCGTCCCTGTTCGGCGACCAGCCCGGCCCTGCCGGCATCCCCTACGCCGCCACGATGGTGGCCACCTACGGCACCTACGGAGTCGTCGCGGTGATGCTGACCAACCCCGGCATCCGCACCGCCGAGGACCGGACGACCGGCTGGCTGCGGGTGAAGAAGGTCTCGGGCGCCCCGGTCGGGGCCACCATCGCCGCCAAGGTGCTCAGCGCGCTGCCCTACGCCCTGGCGGTGATCATCGCACTGGGAGCCGTGTCGATCGCGGTGGTCGGACCCGTGATCGGGTTCGGCACGGCGCTGCGGCTCATGACGGTGCTGCTCCTCGGCTCGCTCCCGTTCGCGCTGCTCAGCCTGGCCGTCGGCTTCGTCGCCACCCCGAACGCGACGGCCGCGATCCTCAACGCCGTGCTGTTCCCGATGGTGATCGCCTCCGGCCTGTGGTTCCCGCCGGAGATGCTGCCTGCGTTCATCAACACCATCGCGCCGTTCCTGCCGACCTACCAGCTCGCTCAGGTGGCACTCGGTCAGCTGACCGGAGCGGACGTGACGGGCAACGTGGTGGTCCTGCTGATCATGACCGGCGTCGCGGGGGCCCTCGCGGGGTGGGCCTACCGTAACCTGCGGGTGTGACCGGCAGGACCGACAGCACGCCGCATCCCGCCCGCCGGTGGGACGCGGCGACGCTGTTGAACCTGGCCTGGCTGCTCAACCTGGTCTACCAGCCGCTGCTGGACTCCCGGAACCCGCTGCTGCAGTGGGCGATCGTCGGCGGCGTCGTCGCGGTGTTCCTCCCGATCTACCTGGGGTCCACCGGCTGCTCCACGCCACTGCGGTCCCGCGCACCCGTGCTGATCATCGTGCTGGCGGTGGTCTCCCTGCCGTTCAACGCGGGTGCGAGCGTCCTGCTCGTCTACGCCGCGGCCATCGTCGGGTCCGACCGCAGCCGCGCCGTCGCGATCCGGTGGTTCTGCGGCATGTCGGCACTCCTGCTCGCTGCCGCGGTGCTGGCCGCCGTCCGGCAGCCGTGGGAGCTGCTGGCGTTCGGCCCGTCGCTCGTGCTGGTGTGGGCCATAGGGCTGGTCACGGCGGAGGGTTCCGCGCGCGACCGTGCCGACCGGTTCCGCAACGCGCAGGTCGAGCGCCTGGCCACCCTCACCGAGCGCGAGCGGATCTCCCGCGACCTGCACGACCTGCTCGGCCAGACCCTCACCGGCATCGTCGTGCGGGCCCAGCTCGCCCAACGGCTGGCCCGCAGCGACGCCGAGGCCGGCATCACGGAGATGGCGGAGGTCGAGCGGGCCGCCCGCACGGCGCTGGGCGAGGTGCGGGCCACCGTGTCGGGATGGCGCCACGTCGACCTGGACCACGAGATCACGGTGGCCCGCGACGCGTTGGCCGCCGCCGGGGTGATGCTGAGTGTCGCGCGCGAGCCCCTGGCCCTGACCCCGTCCACCGAGACGGCGCTGGGGCTGGCACTGCGCGAGTCGGTCACCAACGTGGTGCGCCACGCCCGCGCCACCCGGTGTGCCGTCGCGGTCCGCCGCATCGGCGGGCGGGTCGTGCTGGAGGTCACCGACGACGGGGTGGGCGGCGAGCTGCGCGACGGTAACGGCCTCACCGGCATGCGGGAACGGATCGCCGCGCTGGGTGGGAACGTCGACCGGCAGGTTCACGGCGGCACGGCGGTCACCGTGGCGGTGCCTGGATGACTGCGCCGACCACCATTGCGCCTCCTGTCCCGGCCGTGGAGAGCTCTGTATGACCATCAGACTCGTCCTCGCGGAAGACCAGGCGATGGTGCTCGGCGCGTTCGCCCAGCTGCTCGCCCTGGAGCCCGACCTGGAGGTGGTCGCGACCGCCGTCGACGGGCCGGCCGCGCTGGCCGCCGTGCGGGAACACGACCCCGACGTGCTGGTCACCGACGTGGAGATGCCCGGAATGACCGGGCTCGACGTGGCCGCGGCCCTCCAGGGCGAGCGGCCCCGGGTGGTGATCGTCACGACGTTCGCGCGGTCGGGCTACCTGCGCCGGGCGCTGGAGTCGGGGGTGTCGGGCTACGTGCTCAAGGACGCCCCCATCGACCAGCTCGTCGACACCGTCCGCCGGGTGCACGCCGGCCAGCGCGTGGTGGACCCGGCCCTGGCCGTGGCGGCGTGGGATGGGGCCGATCCCCTCACCGACCGCGAGCGCGACGTCCTGCGCCTCGCCGCCGACGGCCTCCCCAACGGCGAGATCGCCACCAGCCTGTTCCTGGCCGAGGGCACGGTCCGCAACTACCTCTCCACGGCCATCAGCAAGCTCGGCGTCCGCAACCGCATCGAGGCCGCCCACGCGGCCCGCGACCGCGGCTGGCTGTAGAGCGGCGCCACCACGCCCGCGAGTCGGGGTCTCGATGCACGCGAGTCGGGGTATTCGTGCGTCCGAGTCGGGCCCCCCCGTGCGCCACAACTCCCGCTGGACACGCACGGAGGGCGCGACTCAGACGCACTCAGACCCCGACTCGCGCACGCTCACGGCCCGACTCGCGGGGGTGGGGGCGGGTCAGCCCGTGGCTCGGGCTGCGGGGGTGCGGTTCGGGCGGGCGAGGGCGAGGTGGTCGCGGAGGGTGGGGCCTGTGTAGCCCGTTCGGTAGCTGCCCAGGTCCTGCAGCTCCGGGATCACCTTCTCCACGAACTCGTCCAGGCCACCGGGCACCAGGTGCGGCACCAGGATGAAGCCGTCGCTCGCGTCGCCCTGCACGTAGGCGTCCATCTGCTGCGCCACCTGCTGGGGCGTGCCGACGAACGACTGCCGCGCGGTGGTCTCGATGATCAGCTCGCGGATGGACAGGCCGCCCTTGGCCTCGGCCAGCTCGCGCCACGAGTGGGCGACCGCGAGCGGGTCCTTCTCGTGCCGGACGCGGCCACGGGTGATCTCCGCGCCCGGGTCGGGGTCGACGTCGGGCAGCGGGCCGTCGGGGTCGTAGGCGGCAAGATCACGGCCCCACACCTGCTCGAGGAACGCGATGGCCGTCTGCGGGCTGACCTGCGCGGTGCGGATGCGGTGCCCGTTCTCCTGCGCCTCCGCCTCCGTGTCACCGAGCGCGAACGTGGTGGCGGGCAGGATCGAGATGTCCTCGCGCCGACGACCGTACTTCGGCATGCGGCCCTTGAGGTCGGCGTAGAACGCCTGCCCGGTCTCCAGCGTGCCGTGCCGGGAGAAGATCGCGTCGGCCGTCTTGGCGCCGAACTCGCGGCCGGCGTCGGAGTCGCCGGACTGGATCAGCACCGGGTGCCCCTGCGGCGTGGGCGGCAGCGTCAGGCGCCCGGAGAACGAGAACTGCTCGCCGCGGTGCTCTACCCGTTCGCGGTCGCTGAGCCACAGCTCGCGGGCCGCGTCGAGGATCTCCTGCGCCCGGTCGTAGCGGTGCTCGGGGGTGAGGAAGCCACCGCGGCGGAAGTTCTCGCCGGTGAACGCGTCCGAGCTGGTGACGAGGTTCCACGCCGCACGGGCGCCGGAGAGGTGGTCGAGCGAGGCGAACTGCCGCGCCAGCTCGTAGGGCTCATTGAACGTGGTGTTGATCGTGCCGCCCAGCCCGAGGTGGGTGGTGACCGCCGCGATCGCGTTCAGCACGGTGAGGGTGTCCGGGCGCCCGACGACGTCGAGGTCGTGGATCCGGCCCCGGTGCTCGCGCAGGCGCAGGCCCTCGGCGAGGAACAGGAAGTCGAACAGGCCGCGCTCGGCGGTCTGCGCGAAGTGCACGAAGGAACCGAAGTCGGTCTGGCTGCCGGCCGCCGGGTCGCTCCAGACGGTGGTGTTGTTGACGCCGGGGAAGTGGGCGGCGAGGTGGATCTGCTTCTTCACCGGGAGACCTCCGCAAAGTGGTTGGCCGGGCGGGCGAGGCCGAAGCGCCCGCGCAGCGTGCCCCGGCGCGGGTTCAGCAGGCCGCGCTCGGCGAGCAGGGGCGCGACCTCGTCGGCGATGACGGACAGCCCGCTCGGCAGGGCCAGCGGCACGAGCGTGACGCCGTCGGCGGCCCCGTCCCGCACGGCGGTCTGCACGAGATCCGCCACCTCACCGGGCCCGCCCGTCACCAGCACGGACTCCGGCGCGAGCGGGTCGAGGTCGGCGCCGAGCAGCACCTCGACGTCCAGCAGCACGGCCACCGAGTCCGGATCGCGCCCGGCGGCGTCGACGGCCGCCCGGATCCAGGCCCGCGCGCTGTGGGCAGCGGCGAGGTCCGGAACGGCGATCCGGACGACGTCGGCCCACTCCGCGATGACGGGCAGCGAGTCGGGCTCCTCGCGGATCACGACGAGCGGGTGCGCCTGCGGGCTGCGCGGGGTGATCGACGGGCCCTTCACGGAGAAGAACTCGCCGGTGAAGTCGATGTAGTGCAGCTTGTCCCGGTCGACGTAGCGGCCGGTGGCGGCGTCGCGGATGACGGCGTCGTCCTCCCAGGAGTCCCACAGCCGCACCACCACCTCGACGGCCTCGGCCGCCTCCCGCCAGAGGTCCGCGGCGGGTGCGGCGGCCTTGCGGCCGAACAGCTCCGCCTCGGCCGCGGTGCGCGACACCGCGACCTCCCACCCGGCCCGCCCCGACGACACCAGGTCGAGCGTGGCGATCGCCTTGGAGATGTGGAACGGCTCGGTGTGGGTGACGGTGACGGTCGGGACCAGTCCGATCTCCGGCACAACGGGCGCCACGCGCGCGGCGATCGCGACGGCGTCGAGCGTGGGCAGGGGATCGCCCGGCTCGGCGAACGTGTCGGCCAGGGCCACGAAGTCCGCGCCGGCACGGGCCGCGGTCTGCGCCAGGCCCACGTGGTAGCCGGGGGTCAGGACCGCGCCGCGGCCGGGAGCATCGGAGAGTTGCCAGGCACCGGGATGCCGACCAGCCCCGGACACCTCCACCGCCAGGTACGCCATGCCTGGAGGAACCGACCCGCGCCGCGCACCATTCCCACCCGACCGGGGATCATCACGGACGTGCTCGACTGGTCGCTGCTGCACGGGGCCTTCCCCGTGATCGCCGGCGTGGCCGGGGCGCTGGCCCTGGTCGCGCTGCTGTGGCCGCGCGGGCGGGCCCGGCGGTGGTGGCTGCGGTCGGTGCCCCTGGCCCTGGCGGCCGCCGTGCTGGTGTCGGCGCTGGTGGCCGTGGTGTTCCGGACCATGCTCGCCGAGCCGCTCCCCCGCACGGTGACGGCCTGGGGCGCGGGTGCGCTGGCCGGGATCACGCTGGCCGTGGCCGCCTGGCGGACCGGCGCCCGCCGGCTGCCCGTCGCCGCGGCCGCCCTCGTCGTGGCGCTGGCCGCGGTGTCGGGCGTCAACTACTACTACGGCGAGGTCCCGACGGTCCGCACGGCACTCGGGCTGGGCTACGCCGACGAACTCGAGACGCTGCCCGCCCGGACGGCGCGGCTCGTCGCACCGGCCCACTGGACCCCGCCACCGGGCATGCCCGCCACCGGTCGCGTCGTCGGCGTGGACATCCCCGGCCCCGTCTCCGGCTTCGACGCCCGGGCCGGCTGGGTCTACCTGCCACCGGCCTACCTGGGATCGGTTCGCGCGGAACTGCCGGTACTCGTGCTGCTGGCCGGCCAGCCCGGCGGTCCGAGCGACTGGCTCGACGGCGGGCAGCTCGCCGTCCGCATGGACCGCTACGCCGCCGCGCACGACGGCCTCGCTCCCGTCGTCGTCATGCCCGACGACCTGGGCTCGGAGCTCGCCGACCCGCTCTGCCTGGATTCGGCACTGGGCAACGCGGCCACCTACCTGGGCGTCGACGTACCGAACTGGATCAACCATCACCTGCAGGCCGGCGCGGGACGCGCGGTGGGCGGGCTGTCCTACGGCGGCACGTGCGCATTGCAGCTCGCGCTGACCGCACCGGCGGTCTACCCGACGTTCATCGACATCTCCGGCCAGTCCGCGCCCACGCTGGGCACTCGCGCCGACACCGTGGCGGCCGCGTTCGGCGACGGGCCGGGCGCGGACGCGGCGTTCCGCGCGGTCAACCCGCTCGACCTGCTCGACACCCGCCACTACCCGGGGACGGCGGGTGCGATCGTCGTCGGCGCGCAGGACCGCGAGTTCCGGCCCGACGCGGTGACGGTTCGGGCTGCGCTGGAGGCCGCGAAGGTGCCGGTGACCTTCGTCGAGGTGCCCGGCTCGCACACGTGGGGGGTGTGGGGTCCCGGGTTGGAGGCGACGCTGCCCTGGCTGGGGGCCCGCCTGGGCCTCACCCGCTGACGCCTCGCCCGCTGACGGAGTAGCCGCGCTCGGCGTACGGGAATCCGTCGAGCTCGGTGGTCGCGGGGCGCTGCTGGTAGTACGAGCGGATCTCTCGAATGAGCCCCTCGGGCGAGAACGTGAACCACTCCGCACCACGCGTGGCGACCCGGGCCCCGTCCGCGGACCAGAACATCGTCCACTCGATCACGGCCTCGTCGTCGCCGGCCAGGCAGTGGTCCACCACCCAGTGGGCGTCGATCATGAGGTGGACCTTGCGCCAGTAGCGGGCCAGGTGCTCAGCCCCGCGCACGGCGGTGGAACCGGGGTTGGGGGCGAGGAACCAGTGCACGACGTCGGTGTCCAGCGTGCTGACCATGATCTCGACGTCGCCCGTGGAGCAGCCGTCGTAGTAGCGGGTGATCGTCTCGAGGGCGGTCATGCGCCGATTGTGCCCAGGTCGGCCTCGATCGCGGCAGCGCACACGCGCAGGTCCGGGAGCACGTCGCGCGCGAGATCGGCAGATCCCGCCGCCCGGGTGCTGACGTTGGCGGCCGCGACGACGCTGCCCCTGCGGTCGCGGATCGGAACGGCGATCGAGCGAACGCCCAGCTCCAGCTCCTCGTCGACGACGCAGAAACCGTTGTCGCGCACCGCATCCAGCTCCCGGTCGAGCACGGCCGGGTCGGTGACGGTGCGGTCGGTGAGCGGCCGCAGCTCCACTGCGGGCCGGGGCGACTGCGCCGCCAGCAGGACCCGGCCCATCGACGTCGCGTGGGCCGGGAAGCGGGTGCCGATGGTGATGGCGAGGGTCATGATCCGCGACGTCGGCACGCGGGCGACGTAGACGACGTCGGCGCCGTCGAGCACCGACACCGACGCCGACTCGTGCACCCGCTCCACGAGCGCCTCCAGGTGCGGGGCGGCGATCTCGGGCAGCGACAGGCTCGACAGGTAGGCGAACCCCAGCTCCAGCACCCGTGGGGTGAGCGCGAACAGCTTGCCGTCCGTACGCACGTACCCGAGGTCCGTGAGCGTGAGCAGGAACCGGCGGGCGGCGGCCCGGGTGAGGTCGGTGCGCCGGGCCACGTCGCTGAGCGTGAGTGCGGGTGAGTCTGCGTCGAAGGCGCGGATGACGGCCAGCCCCCGCGCGAGCGACTGGACGTACTCACTCACGGCAGCGGCTCCGCCGCCCATGCGTGCATAACGTCGTTCCCGCGGCGATATCCGCGCACGACCCTCACGGCCGCTCCGCCAGCAGGCGGTCCACCAGGTCCCCCGCGTGTCCGGCGTCGGCATTCGCGCTGCTCAGCGCCAGGTTCGCGGCCATCCGATCCGGGTGCACGCCCAGCCCCTCCAACGACGTCCGCAGACGGGACGCGGCCCCGCCCGTCGCGCGCAGGAGATCGTCGAGGGTCTGCCACTCCGCGTGCCAGGCCCCGGCCGCGCGCTGGTGCTCGTGGTCGGCGGCGGCCAGCAGCACCGCGGCCGGGCCGGGCGCGCGCCGGGCGGCCGCCCGGGCCGTGACAGCAGCGATGGGGTTGCGCTTGTGCGGCATCGACGACGAGTCGCCCGGCGCCCCCTCCGACACCTCCCCGAGCTCGGTGCCGGCCAGCAGCACCACGTCGGTGGCCGGTTTCGCGCACGCCCCCGCCGCGACCGCCAGCACGCCCGCGAGCTCCCCGACCCGCGTGCGCTCGGTGTGCCACGGTGCGGCGTCGGCGAGGCGCAGGTCGCGGGCCAGCGACGCAGCGACGGCCGGGCCGTGCGGGTACAGGGCAGCGAGGGTGCCCGCCGCCCCGCCGAGCTGGACGGGCAGCGTGGCCAACACGCGCGCGAGGCCGGTGCGGGCGCGGTCGAGCCCCGTGCACCACCCCGCCGCCACGAGCCCGAAGGTGGTGGGCAGCGCCTGCTGGCCCAGGGTCCGCGCGATCATCGGGGTGTCCCGGTGGGCCAGAGCGAGGCGGGCGGCGGCGTCGGCGGCACCGCGCAGGTCGTCGAGCAGGATCTCGCCCGCCCACCCGACGAGCAACGCCGACGCGGTGTCCATGACGTCCTGGCTGGTGGCGCCGGGGTGCACCGACGGGCCGACCTCGGGGCCGACGGCCGCACGCAGCAGCCGCACGAGCGGGATCACCGGGTTGCCGCCTTCGACGGCGGCGCGCCCCAGTTCCGCCACGTCGACGTCCAGCGTCGAGGCGGCGGAGGCGATCACCGCGGCGTGCTCGGCCGGGATCAGGCCGTGCTCGGCGGCGGCCTGCGCCAGGGTGACCTCGACGGCGACGAGCGCCGCCACCCAGGACGTGTCGTCGAGCCGGGCCGCGACCCGGTCGGCACCGAACAGCGGGTCGAAGAGCGCACTCATGGTGGCGAACCCTACACCGCCGTTCGCTCTGCGAACGCTTGTGCGTAGAACGAACGGATCGTAGGGTCGGGGGCGTGATGGACAAGGTGGTCGCGTCGGCGGCCGAAGCGGTGGCCGACGTCGTGGACGGATCCTCGCTCGCGGTCGGCGGGTTCGGGATGTCCGGGGTGCCGGCGGTGCTGATCGCGGCTCTGATCGAGCAGGGCGCCACCGACCTCGAGACGGTGAGCAACAACCTCGGCATCGACGGCTACGGGCTGGGCAACCTCCTCTCGGCGGGCCGGATCCGGCGCACCATCGGCTCCTACGTCGGCAACAACAAGGAGTTCGCCCGCCAGTACCTGGCCGGCGAGCTGGAGCTGGAGCTCACCCCGCAGGGCACCCTTGCCGAGCGGCTGCGCGCGGGCGGAGCCGGTGTGCCGGCCTTCTTCACCCCCGCCGGCGTCGGCACGATGGTGGCCGATGGCGGCCTTCCCTGGCGCTACCACACCGACGGCACGGTGGCCGTCTCCTCCCCGGCGAAGGAGACGCGCGAGTTCGACGGCACCACCTACGTGCTGGAGCGCTCGATCGTCACCGACTTCGCGCTCGTGCACGCCTGGAAGGGCGACCGGCACGGCAACCTCGTCTACCGCCGCAGTTCACGCAACTTCAGCCCCAACTGCGCCGCGGCCGGACGGATCACCATCGCCGAGGTGGAACACCTCGTGGAGCCCGGCGAGATCGACCCCGACGCCGTGCACACCCCCGGCATCCACGTACAGCGCGTGGTGCACGTGCCGGACGCCGAGAAGCCCGTGGAGATCAGGACGGTGCGGTCATGAGCTTGACCCGCGACGAGCTGGCGGCCCGGGTGGCCGACGAGCTCCCCGACGGCTCCTACGTCAACCTCGGCATCGGCATGCCCACGCTGGTGCCCGGCCACATCCCGGCCGACCGCACGGTGGTGCTGCACTCCGAGAACGGCATCCTCGGCGTCGGGCCCTACCCGACCGAGGACGAGGTCGATCCCGACCTGATCAACGCCGGCAAGGAGACCGTCACGACGCTGCCCGGCGCGAGCTACTTCGACTCGGCCGCCAGCTTCGGGATGATCCGCGGCGGCCACGTCGACGTCGCCGTGCTGGGTGCGATGCAGGTCGACGTCCGCGGCGATCTGGCCAACTGGGCCGTCCCGGGGAAGATGATCAAGGGGATGGGCGGGGCGATGGACCTCGTCCACGGCGCGGCCCGCGTGATCGTGATGATGGAGCACACCGCCCGCGACGGCTCCCCCAAGATCGTGGAGAAGTGCACGCTGCCGCTCACCGGCGCCGCGTGCGTCAACCGGATCATCACCGACCTCGCCGTCATCGACGTGACCGACGACGGCCTGGTGCTGGTGGAGACGGCGCCGGGCGTGACGGCGGAGCAGGTCCGGGCCGCGACAGGAGCGGTCGTGCGGGGCTTACCCAGGTGCCCCCCCGCTATACGCGCCCCGGCGGCGTCAGCCGCCGGCCGCCTCGCCCAGCTCCACCGGCAGGGTCTTGAGGCCGCGGATCAGGGTGCTGCGACGGTAGATCAGGTCGTTCGCGTCCACGGCCAGGGCGATGTCGGGGCGCCGGGCCAGCAGCAGGCTGATGGCCTCCTGCCCCTCGATGCGGGCCAGCTGCGCGCCGAGGCAGTGGTGCAGGCCGTGCCCGAACGCGACGTGGCCGGCGGCTTCGCGGTCGACCTTGAGCTCCTCCGGCTCCTCGAACCGCTCGGGGTCGCGGTTGGCCGCGGCCAGCGAGAGCAGTACGACCGAGCGGGCCGGGATGGTGACGCCCGAGTACTCGACGTCCTCCGCGACGAACCGGGCGGGCGTGGTGTGCACCGGGGAGTCCCAGCGCAGGAACTCCTCGACGGCCGACGCCATCAGCTCGGGCTTGTCCGTGACCAGCGCGCGCTGCTCGGGGTGGGTGAGCAGCGCGAGGACGCCGTTGCCGATGAGGTTGACGGTGGTCTCGTGGCCGGCGATCAGCAGGATCATCGCCATCGCGACGAGCTCCTCCTGCGAGAACCGGTCGCCGTCGTCGACCTCCTGGATCAGCGCGCTGATCAGGGCGTCGTCAGGGGTCTCCCGCTTGGCCTCGATCAGGGCCGTCAGGTAGGCGTGCAGCTTGGCGCCCGCCTCCATCGACTGGTCGCGCGTGGACTCGTCGACCATCACGTTGGACCAGGACGCGAAGTCGTCGCGGTCCTCGGCAGGCACGCCGAGCAGCTCGCAGATCACGTAGACCGGCAGCAGGAACGCGTACTCGGCCATGATGTCGACGGTGCCCGTGGCGGGCAGGTCGTCGAGCAGCTGGGTGGCGATCTCCTCGACGCGCGGGCGCAGCGCCTCCATGCGGCGCAGCGTGAACGATCGCGAGACCAGCTTGCGCAGCCGGGTGTGGCCGGGCGGGTCCATCAGCAGCATCATCGGCATGAACTGCTCGGGAGCCGCGGCCCGCTCCTCGGGCGGCAGCGTGTAGCGCCAGTCCTTGCTGAGCCGCTGGTCGGCGAGTGCGGCACGGACGTCGGCGTGGCGGAACATGATCCACGCCGGGCCGTCGGGCATGTCGACCTTGCGGACCGGTTCGGCGGTGCGCACGGCGTCGTAGGCCGGGTAGGGATCGTTCCAGAAACGGCCGTCGAACAGATCGAGGGTGGCAGCCACCGTTCTCCTTCAGCGCACGAGTTGTAAGCGAAAGCTTACAGGCGGGTCGGCAACAGCGTCACCGGATCGAGCGGGATGTCCGACGGCACCGGCGCCCCCGTCAGGACGGCCGCCGCGAAGGCCGACAGGGCGGGCGCGGTCTCGATTCCGGATCCTCCCTGACCGGCCACGAACGCGAACCCTGGATAGCCGGGCCACTCCCCCACCACGGGGCGGCGGTCCGGCACGAAGGATCGCAGCCCCGCCCAGCTCGTGCGCACCGAGCGCAGGCCCAGCCGCGTGACGGCCTCGACGCGCTCGAGCGCGAGGGCGACGTCGAGCTCGTCGGGCTTGGCGTCACCGGGTTCGGCCGGGGTCTCGTCGCCGGGGGAGATCAGCAGGTCGTCGCCTTCCGCCTTGAAGTAGAAGCCGTCGTCGGCCTCACAGACCATGGGCGAGCGGACGGGTCCGCGCAGCCGGGACGGGTCCGGGACACGCGCCATCGCGATCGTGCGACGGTAGGGCTGCAGGCCGATCCGCGGCACGCCGGCCAGGTCGGCGACGACATCGGCCCACGCCCCCGCCGCGTCCACGACGAGAGCGGTGTCGACGCTCTCCCCGCCCGCCTCGACCCGCCATCCGTTGCCGCGCTTCGTGATCGCCGTCGTCGGGGCGCCCGTACGGACCCTGCCGCCCCTCGCCCGCAGGCCCCGCACGTAGGCCTGGTGCAGGGCGTCGGTGTCGACATCGGCCGCGTCCGGCGTGCTGGCCGCGGCGCGGACCACGCCCGGCGCGAGCGCGTGACAGCGCCGTTCCGCTTCCTCGCCGCTGATCGGCACGGGCGCGCCCGGCTCCCCGGCCCGCTCGGCCAGCACCCCGGCCAGCGACCGTTCGCCCTGCTCGTCGACGGCGACCCACAGCACCTCGCGCGGCAGCAGCAGGGGAGGGGCGTCCAGCTCGGCGACCAGCGCGGCGAAACGAGGACCGCTCGCCGTGATCAGGGCCCGCATCACGTCCGTGCCGTGACCCGGGATGTAGGTGGCCGCCGAGCGCGCCGTGGAGTGCTTCGCCAGCTCGGGCTCGGCCTCCAGCAGCAGTACCGAGCGGGTGGCGGCCAGCTCGCGGGCCACCGACGCGCCGGCGATGCCACCACCGATCACGACGACGTCCGGGGAGCTCACGGACCGACCGTAATTCGGTGGCGGGCCGAGGGCGAGGCCACCTACCGTTCGTCACATGTTCTTCCTGTGACAGGCCCGGGCGTGTCGCCCGCTGCGCCCCCCGGTACCCGTATCCATCGGACCCGTCAGGAGACACCATGCCTGCAGAGAACCCGCCCCAGCCTGCCCCGACGAACCGCGCGGCGCGCCGGGGCAAGGCCACGAAGCCCGACCCCGCAACCGTGCGCTACCCCGGTTCCGGTGGTCCCGCCAGGCCCGCCCGCTCGTCGGCGCAGGGCCGCCGGGTCAACCCCGTACGCCGCACGGGTTGAGCCGATGAACGCGCCCGCCGGCCCCCGCGTCCACGGGGGCCGGCGGCACCGCGCACCGCCCGTGTGACGATGGCGCACGTGACGACCTCGTGCCAGGTGTGGTGGGCCGCGCCCGTCGCCCCCCGGGACGCCCCCCACCTGCTCCCCCTCCTCGACGACCACGAGCAGGAACGCCTCGAGCGCTTCCGCCGCCCCGCCGACACCGCCCGCTACCTCGCCGCCCACGCCCTGACCCGCCTGGTGCTCGCCGACCTGCTCGGCGCGCCGGCGTCCGGGCTGGTGTTCGACCGGACGTGCAAGTGCGGCCAGCCGCACGGCAAGCCGACGCTGCCCGGGGGCCCCCACTTCTCCTTCACCCATGCCGGCGACCTGGTCGGCCTCGCCGTGCACGCCGGCGGCCCGGTCGGGATCGACGTGGAGCAGGTCCGCGAGATGAAGGACCTGCCGTCGATGGCGCGGCACGTATGCTCTCCCGCCGAGCTCCGGGCGTCCGGACCGCCCGCACCGGCGGGGTTCTTCCGCGCGTGGACGCGCAAGGAGGCGCTGCTCAAGGCCACGGGCGAGGGCCTGTCGAGCCCGATGAACGCGATCACGCTGGGCCCGGACGGGGTCCGGCACTGGACCGGCGACGGCGCCCCGGCCGATCCGGTGTGGCTGCGCGACCTCCGCCCGGCATCCGACTACCCCGCCGCCGTCGCGGGGCTCGGCGCCACCCCCGAGACCGTCCTGGAGGCGGACGGCAACCACCTCCTCAGCTGAGGTTGTCGGTGGTGTCGGCGACAATGCCCGGGTGAGCGCCGCGGCAGCGAGGTGGGTGTTGCACCTCGACATGGATGCGTTCTTCGCCTCCGCCGAGCAGCTCACCCGCCCCACCCTGCGCGACCGGCCCGTCCTGGTCGGCGGCCTCGGGCCGCGCAGCGTCGTCGCCGGGGCGAGCTACCAGGCGCGGGTGTTCGGGGCCCGGTCGGCGATGCCGATGGGGCAGGCGCGGCGGCTGTGCCGCGACGCCACCGTCGTGCCGCCGCGGTTCGTGCTCTACCAGGCCTTGTCCGAGCGGGTGATGGCGGTGCTCGCCGACGCCGCGCCGGTACTGGAGCCGGTGTCGGTCGACGAGGCGTTCCTGGAGCCGCCGGCGCTGGCCGGGGCCGCCCCGGCCGAGGTCGAGGCGTTCGGCGTGGCGCTGCGCGCGGCCGTGCGGGAGGCCACCGGGCTGCCCGCGTCGGTCGGGGCGGGTTCGGGCAAGCAGGTTGCGAAGATCGCCTCCGAGCTGGCCAAGCCCGACGGGCTGCGCGTCATCGACCCCGACGAGGAACGGGCTGTGCTCGATCCGCTGCCGGTGCGGTCGCTGTGGGGCGTCGGCCCGGTCGCGGAGGCGGCGCTGCACCGCGCCGGCGTGCTCACCATCGGCGCGCTCGCCGCGCTGGATCTGCGCGAGGCCACGAGCCTGCTCGGCAACGCGATGGGGGGCGAGCTGCACCGGCTGGCGCGCGGGGTCGACGACCGCCCGGTGGCCCCGCGCGGCGCCGCCAAGCAGGTCAGCTCCGAGACCACGTTCGACACCGACCTCACCGCGATGTCGGCCGTGCACCACGAGGTCGCGAAGCTGGCGGAATCGGCGCACCGCAGGCTGATCGCGTCGGGGCGCGCGGCGCGCACGGTCACCGTCAAGGTGCGTAGCGCCGACTTCTCGACGCTCACCCGCTCGGAGACCTCGGCCCGCGCCAGCACCGATCTGGGCACGCTCACCGCGGTGGCGCAGCGGCTCGCTGTGGCCGCCGTACCCGAGGGCGGGGTGCGGCTGCTCGGGGTGTCGCTGGCCGGGCTGGGCGACGAGCCGCCGCCGGCGTTGTTCGACACCTCACTCCCGGCACCCGTCACGGTGCACGAGGAAGCGGACACCGAGCCGGCTCCCGAGATCGAACGCCCGTGGCGCACCGGCGACGACCTCGCCCACGCCGAGCACGGTCACGGCTGGGTCCAGGGCGCCGGGCACGGGCGCGTCACCGTCCGGTTCGAGACCCGCGGCACCGGGCCCGGCCGGGCCCGCACCTTCGCCGCCGACGACCCCACCCTCACCCGCGCCGACGCGCTGGCCAGCCTGGAGTGACCCGTCCGACGCACGCCGCCGGGGCGGCGGGTGTCCGTATAGGGTCATGATCGTGGCGCGGACGGGTCTGAGGGTCGCCACCTGGAACCTGTTGCACGGCCTCGATGTGCGCACCGGCCGCATCAACCTCGCCGGCGTCGCGGCCGACATCCGGGCGATGGACGTCGACGTGGTGGCGCTGCAGGAGGTCGACCGCGCGCTCCCGCGCACCGGCCGCGTCGACCAGGTCGCCGAGCTGGCCGCAGCACTCGGCTGGCACGGCGTGTTCGCCCCGGCGCTGCTCGGCGACCCGCAGCGCGGCTGGACGCCCGGACCGGGCGCGGGCCCCGACCCGGGCGGCCCGGCCTACGGCGTCGGGTTGATCAGCCGCACCCCCCTGCTCGACGTCGCGCGCTGCGCGCTTCCCGGTGGCGGGCACGGCAGGCGCGGGCCCGAGCACGTCGGCCGCGTCCTGCCGGGGTGGGACCGCGAACCGCGGGCGGTGCTGCGGGCCCGCGTCGGGAACCTGACCGTCGCCACCACGCACCTGTCGTTCCAGTTCTGGCTGTCGGTGCGCCAGCTGCGGGTGGCCCTGGGGTTCGCCGGCCCGGGGCCCGCCCTGGTGCTGGGCGACCTGAACCTGCCGCTGCCGGCCCTGCGCGTCGCCCTGGCCCGGTCGGGCTGGAGCTCCTCCCGGGCGACGCAGACCTACCCGTCGTGGCGGCCGAACATGCAGCTCGACCACATCGTGCGTCGCGGCGTCGAGGCCTGCGACGTCTTGGTGGGGCCGCGCGGTCCGAGCGACCACCTCCCCGTGAGTGCCTCGGTGGCCTGGGCCTGACTCGCGCGCCGCGCTAGTTCTTGTCCACGACGCCTGCCGCGTCGAACGTCGCGACGTCGTGCAGGGCGCGCGCGGCCGACTGGAGCACCGGGAGCGCGAGGAGCGCGCCGGTGCCCTCGCCCAGCCTCATGCCGAGATCCAGCAACGGATCCAGGCCCAGGTGGGCGAGCGCGAGGCGGTGCCCGGGCTCCGCGGATCGGTGCCCGGCCACGCACGACCCGACGGCCGCGGGGGCGAACGCGGCAGCGACGAGCGCGGCGGCGCCGGCGTTGACGCCGTCGAGCAGCACGGGTACCCCGGTGGCCGCGGCGCCCAGCACGAACCCGGCGAGCGCCGCGTGTTCGAGCCCGCCGAACGCGGCGAGGACACCGAGCGGGTCGGCGGCGTCGGCTGCGTGCAGCGCCAGCGCGCGGCGCACCACGTCGGTCTTGCGGAGCAGCGTCTCGTCGTCGACGCCGGTGCCGCGGCCGGTGGCCTGCGCCGGATCCGCGCCGGTGAAGGTGCAGATCAGCGCCGCGGCGGCGGTGGTGTTGGCGATGCCCATGTCGCCGGTCACCAGGCAGCGGTTGCCGGCGGCGACGAGGTCGCGCGCGGTCTCGATGCCGACCTCGACGGCCCGCTGGGCCTGGTCGCGGCTGAGCGCTGGGCCGGCCGTCATGTCGGCGGTGCCGTCGGCGACGCGCCTGGGCAGCAGCCCGGGCGCGGCGTCGAGCGGTGCGGCCACTCCGACGTCGACGACGCAAATCTCGGCCCCGAGCTGGCGCGCGAACGCGTTGACCACCGCGCCGCCGTCGAGGAAGTTGGCCACCATCTGTGCGGTGACCTCCTGCGGCCAGTGCGTCACGCCCTGGGCGTGGACGCCGTGGTCGGCGGCGAACACGGCCACGGCGGCGGGCTCGGGGACCGGCGGCGGGCAGGCGCGCGCGATCCCGGCGAGCGTGACGGCCACGTCCTCGACGCGGCCCAGCGCGCCGTGGGGCATGGTCATGCGGTCGAGCCGGTCGCGGGCGGCCCCGCGCGCGTCGTCGTCGGGGGGCGCGATCGCGGCGAGGGTCTCGGCCAGCAGGTCCGTCGGCGCTTCACCGGGAAGAGCGCGGTGCCCGAACGTGTCGTGGTGCACGGTCCACGCCAGGGGGCGGCGCCGGGCCCAGCCGGCACTGGCCAGCTCGGGCTCGTCCGCGAACCGCTCGACGTGCCCGACGCACAGGTAGGCCACGAGCTCCAGGTGCGAGGGCAGCCCCAGCTCGCGGGCCATAGCGCGCTCGTCGCCGAAACTGACCCAGCCGACCCCGAGCCCCTCGGCCCGCGCGGCGAGCCACAGGTTCTGCACGGCGCCGACGGTGGAGTAGGGCGCCATCGACGGCTGGGTGTGGCGGCCGAGGGTGTGGCGGCCGCCGCGGGTGGGGTCGCAGGTGACGGCGATGTTGAGCGGGGTGTCGAGGATGGCCTCGACCTTCAGCTCCCGGAACGCCGCGGCCCGCGCGTGCGGCAGCGACGCGGCGTAGGCGGCCCGGGCGGCGACAACGTGGGCGTGCACCCGCTCGCGGATCGCGCGGTCACGCAGTACGAGGAAGTCCCACGGCTGGGAGAAGCCCACGGACGGTGCGGCGTGGGCGGCGGCGAGCACGCGGCGCAGCACGAGATCATCGACCGGACGATCGGGAAGAAACCCGGACCGCACATCCCGGCGGGAATGGAGCACGTCATAGAACTCCACGAGCCCACCCCCTCCCTTTCCGGCGAACGGCACTCTCGTCGGAACCCGGGCGACGCGAGTGCCGTCCGTCGGAGGGGTATCGGCCCTTCACAGCGCGCTCCCGCGGCCCGTCCGGCGTGGCGGGACGATCAGCGTCGACAGGTAGGGGCCCCTCCCCATCGGGTCGAGGTCCCCGGCCCTGCGGATGTCCTCCTCCGGCAGGCCCAACGCCGCCCCGTAGACCGCCCCGGCCATGCGGCCGGTGTCACGCAGGGCGGCGAGGGTCTCGGGGAGCATGCGGCCGAACTTGTAGGCCACCACGGCGTCACCGCGGTTCAGGGCCTCGCGGAACCGTTCCGGGCCGGCCGTCATGGGAAACAGCGAGAGCGTCTCGCGCCCCTCCACCAGCGACGTGCCGCTGCGGGCGGCGAGGTCCTGCATCGCGGTGATGCCCGGGATCAGTTCCACGGTCAGCTCCCCCACCAGGTCGCGGATCGTCGCGGCGAGGTAGGTGAAGGTCGAGTAGACGCACGGGTCGCCGATCGTCGCGAACGCCGCCGTGCCGCCCGGGTGCTCGGCGAACCACGCCGCCACCTGCGCCGCGGCGTCGTCCCATGCCTGCTCGCGGCGGGCGGTGTGCTCGCGGTCGTGCAGCGCGAACACGACGCGCTCGATGCGCCATGCCTCGGCGTAGAACAGCGCGGTCTGCTCGGCGCGGCCCGTGTCCCCCGAATCGGAGACCGGGACGAACACGACGTCGGCCTTGGCCAGCAAATTCGCGGCCTTCACGGTGACGAGGTCCGGATCGCCGGGGCCCATGCCCACCCCTACGAGCGTGGTCATGAGTCGCCTTCCAGGTCGCCTTCGAGCTCCAGGTAGGTCTGCTGGAGCCGGTCGAGGACGGCGTCGTCGGGCTTGGCCCACATCCCGCGGTCGGCGGCCTCCAGCAACCGCTCGGTGACGCCGCGCAGCGCCCACGGGTTGGACTTCTCCATGAACGCTCGGTTGGTCTCGTCGAACACGTAGCTCTCGGCGAGCTGCGCGTACATCCAGTCGTCGACGACGCCGGCCGTGGCGTCGTAGCCGAAGAGGTAGTCGACGGTGGCGGCCAGCTCGAACGCACCCTTGTAGCCGTGGCGCTGCATCGCCGCGATCCACTTCGGGTTGACCACGCGCGCCCGGAACACGCGCTTGGTCTCCTCGGCGAGCGTGCGGGTCTTCACCGCGTCGGTGACGGCCGAGTCGCCGACGTACGCGGCCGGGGTGCGGCCGGTCAGCGCGCGGACGGTGGCGACCATGCCGCCGTGGTACTGGAAGTAGTCGTCGGAGTCGACGATGTCGTGCTCACGGGTGTCCTGGTTCTTCGCCGCGACCGCGATGCGCCGGAACGACTGCTCCATGTCCGCACGCGCCTCCCGTCCGTCGAGACCGCGACCGTACGCGTAGCCGCCCCACACCGCGTAGACCTCGGCGAGGTCGGCGTCGCTGCGCCAGTTCCGCGCGTCGATCAGCGGGAGCAGCCCGGCCCCGTACGCGCCGGGCTTGGAGCCGAAGATCCGCGCGGTGGCACGGCGGCGGTCGCCGTGGGTGGCGACGTCCTCCTCGACGTGCGCGCGCAGGTAGTTCTCACCGGGGGGCTCGTCCAGCTCGGCCACGGCAGCGAAGGCGTCGTCCAGCAGCGTGATGACGTGCGGGAACGCGTCGCGGAAGAAGCCGGAGATGCGCACGGTGACGTCGATGCGGGGCCGCCCCAGCTCGGCCGCAGACACGATCTCGAACCCGGTGACGCGACGCGAGGCCTCGTCCCAGACCGGGCGGGTGCCGATCAGGGCGAGGATCTCGGCGAGGTCGTCGCCCTGGGTGCGCATTGCGGAGGTGCCCCACACCGTGAGACCGACCGAGCGCGGGTACTCCCCGGTGTCGGCGACGTGCCGGGCGATGAGCGAGTCGGCGAGCATCGACCCGATCTCCCACGCGCTGCGCGACGGGATCGCCTTGGGGTCGACGGAGTAGAAGTTACGGCCGGTCGGGAGCACATTGACCAGCCCGCGGGTCGGCGACCCGGACGGCCCGGCGGGCACGTAGCCCCCGTCGAGGGCGTGCAGGACGCCGGAGATCTCGTCGGTGGTGCGCCCCAGCCGCGGCACGACCTCGGCACACCCGAAGTCGAGCACCGCGACGACGTCGGGGATGGCCCCCCCGAGCAGCTCGGAACACACGGCCGCGCCACCGGTCCACCCCCGGGCCTGCAGACCGATCACGAGAGCACGAGCCACCCCCTCAAGCACGTCGACGAGATCAGCACCGGTGCGGGACGGCCCCGGTGCGAGGGCGACAAGCCGCGCGAGGCGCCCAGCCCGGATGCCAGTAAAGCCACTTTGCTGTCCTGAGACGTCCGTAAAGTGGCTTTCCTGACCCTCGGGCACCACCGCGCCGGCATCGCGGAGCAACGTCTGCTCGTTCAGGCCTGCCCACTCCGCCAGGGCGCCTCTCAGGCCGGGGAGGGCCTTCTTCCCGCCCCACACCTGGCTGGCGCGCAGGATGGACAGCACCAGGTTGACCTGTGCCTCCCCCTCCGGCACGCCGCCGAGGATGTGGAGACCGTCGCGGATCTGGACGTCCTTGACCTCGCACAGATACCCGTCGATGTGCAGCACGAAGTCGTCGAAGTCGGCGTCGCCGGGCTGGCCGTCCACGTGCAGGTCGTGGTGCAGCTGCGCCGCCTGCACGACCTCCCAGATGCGGGCGCGGAGAGCGGGGAGCTTGGCGGGATCCATCGCCGCGACGGTGGCGTACTCGTCGAGGAGCTGCTCCAGCTTGGCCATCTCGCCGTAGGTGTCGGCGCGGGCCATCGGCGGCACCAGGTGATCCACCACCACGGCGTGCCCGCGGCGCTTGGCCTGCGTGCCCTCGCCCGGGTCGTTGACGATGAACGGGTACACCAGCGGCAGCTCGCCCAGCACGGCGTCGGGCGCGCACTCCGCGGAGAGGCCCAGTCCCTTGCCCGGCAACCACTCCAGGGTGCCGTGCTTGCCGAGGTGCACCCCGGCGTCGGCACCGAACGAATGCTCCAGCCAGCGGTAGGCGGCCAGGTAGTGGTGCGACGGCGGCAGGTCGGGATCGTGGTAGATCGCGATGGGGTTCTCCCCGAACCCGCGCGGCGGCTGGATCATCAGCATGACGTTGCCGAAGGTGAGCGACGCCAGCACGATGTCGCCGCCGTCGACGTAGAGCGATCCCGGGGGCGGGCCCCAGTGCGCGACGATCCCGTCGGTCAACGCGGACGGGAGCGCCGCGAACCACCGCTCGTAGTCCTCCAGCCGCACCCGCGCGGGGGCCGCCGAGAGCTGCTCCTCCGTCAGCCACTCGACGTCGTGCCCGCCCGCCGCGATCAGGGTGTGGATCAGCTCGTCGGAGTCCTGCGGGAACTCCCCCACCGCGTAGCCCCCGTCGCGCAGGGCGTTGAGCAGCACCACCGCCGACGCCGGGGTGTCGAGCCCGACCGCGTTGCCGACGCGCGAGTGCTTGGTCGGGTAGCTCGACAGCACGATGGCCAGCCGACGGTCGGCGACGGGCTTGCGGCGCAGGGACGCGTGCCGCACCGCGAGGCCCGCGAGCCGCGCTGCCCGCTCCGGATCGGCCCGGTACACAGGGAGGTCGTCACCCGGCTCCGTCTCCTTGAACGAGAACGGCACCGTGATCAGCCGGCCGTCGAACTCGGGGATGGCCACCTGCATCGCGGCGTCCATCGGGGACAGTGCGGCGTCGGAGTCCGACCAGGTCGCACGCGAGGTGGTGAGGCACAGGCCCTGCAGGACGGGCACGTCGAGCGTGGCGAGGGCGCCGGCGTCCCACGCGTCCTCCTCGCCCCCGGCCGAGGCCGAGGACGCGACGGTGCCACCGGCCGCCAGCACGGTCGCCACCAGCGCGTCCGCGGATGCCAGCAGGGACATCAGCGACGGGGCGGCCCCGCGCAGCGATCCGCAGAACACCGGCAGCGCGTTGGCGCCGCGCGCCTCGATCGCGGCGCACAACGTGTCGACGAACGCGGTGTTGCCACTCAGCGCATGCGCCCGGTAGAAGACCACGCCCACCGTGGGTCGGGCCGGGTCCCGCGCCCACGAGCCGTACACCCCGAACTCGGGCGTGGGAGCGGGCGCGGCGAACCCCTCACCGGTCAGCAGGACCGTGTCGGAGAGGAACCGGTGCAGCTCGCGCAGGTTGTCGGTGCCCCCCGCCGCGAGGTACTCCAGTGCCTCGGACGCGACACCTGCGGGCACCGTGGACGCGGCCATCAGCTCCGCGTCGGGCGAGGCCTCGCCGCCCAGCAGCACCACCGGCAGCCCCGACGCCACGAGCACGTCCACCCCGAGGGGCCACGCGCGCCGCCCGCCGAGCAGCCGCAGCACCACGACCGACACGCCGTCGAGCAGCGCGGGCAGGCCGTCGGGCTCGACCCGGGCCGGGTTCGCGGTGCGCCACAGCGCGCCCGAGCCACGCGCAGCGAGCAACTCCGTATCGGCCGTCGACAGCAGCAGGACAGGCGTCATCCACATCTCCTCGAGGGTCCGCGCCCTCTGCTCGGGGGTACCACGACGGCAGCGAGTCTCCTGGCTCCCGGATCTCGCGCGGTCCACCCGACCTTCCCGCTCACGCGGTGGTCAGAGCTGGGTGGCCGCTCCCCGGTGACAGTGGCGGGACCGCGTCGGACTCACACCGACTTCCTCCACTGCCGTCGGACAGAACTGGAACACACGGCGACGCCCGGGGTCAACGCGGCAGGGGAGTCGAGGTTTGCCGATCACGTCACTTCGGGAACCACTGGTCAACGGTTCACTCGAACGAGTGTGCCTTCCATCACACAGAGAGGTGACCGGTGGGAACCACAACGATCGTCCTGATCGTCGTCATCGTGCTGCTGGTGATCGCCCTCGCGGTCGCCGGCGTGCTGCTGTCGCGGCGTCGACGCTCCGAGCACCTGCAGGAGCACTACGGCCCCGAGTACGAGCGGACGCTGGCCGAGACCGGCGACCGCCGGTCCACCGAGGCCGCCCTCACCGAGCGTGAGCAGCGGCACCGCAAGCTCGACGTCCGCGACCTGAGCGCCGACGAGCGCGACCGCTACGCGGCGTCCTGGACCACGATCCAGCGCGGCTTCGTCGACGACCCGGTCCAGTCGGTGCACCACGCCGACGGGCTGGTCGTCGAGATCATGAAGACCCGCGGCTACCCGGTGGACGACTTCGAACGCCGCGCCCAGGACCTGTCGGTGGAGCACCCGCAGGTGGTGCAGCAGTACCGCGACGCACGCGCCGTGCACGAGGCGACGCAGAACGGTACGGCCGACACCGAGCAGCAGCGCCACGCCGTCACCTCCTACCGCGCACTGATCGACACCCTGCTGGGCCACGGCGACACCAACGAGGCCGGCCGCCACGCCCAGCACCCGACCACCGAGGAGCACACCCGATGAGCACTCCCGACCAGCCCCGCCACGACGAGCACGGTCGCACCACCGGAGGGGTCCGCGGCGCGATCAACGACCTCCTCGGCCGCGGCGACACCAACGATCGCCCCGACGACGACCGGACCGATGACGACCGCCGTGCCGAGTCCGAGCGCCTCGCGCAGGAGCGGTCGGGGGCCGGCCACGACGCCGGGACGGGGGCCCCCACCGGGGCCCGGTTCGACGGGCAGCCCGTCGACGACCGGACCGCGGCCGACCCACGACCGGCCGGGCAGGCCCCCGCCGGCGCGCCCACCGGCGCGCGGTTCGAGGGCAAGCCCGCCGACGAGCCACCCACCGCCGGTGCCCAAACCGCCCAGCCGCCCGCCCCGACCGGGGCCCGGTTCGACGGGCAGCCCGTCGACCAGCAGCAGCACGGCGGCGGGGCCGGCGTCGTCGGCGCCGCGGCTCCCGAACAGCACAGCGTCGGCGACCGCCGACCAGAGGACCTGCGCGGTGACCCCGCGGGCGGCGGCACGCCCGGTAGCGCCCGGCACACCGACGTGGGCCCCGACGGCCCGGGGTACGCCGCGCCGGCCGGCGCCCGCACCGTCGACGTCGGCGGGCGCGCGGACGTCGACCCCTCGGCCTCCACCGGCCCGGTGGCCACCGACCGGACCGCGGGCGACCGGACCACTGGCGACCGGACCTCGGGCGACCGGACCGCGGATGACCGCACCGGGGGCCACGACGGCCCCACCGCGGCGGCGGCCGGCGCCTCCACCACCCCGTCCGGATCGGGTGCCGGCAGCGTCGCCCAGACCTCCCAGGGCGAGGACTCCTCGGGCCGCGAGCGGCTCATGAGCACCGACCGCGCGGCGTCCTACGGATCGCGCTGGGACGCGGTGAAGGGCGCGTTCGTCGACGAGCCCCGCAAGGCCGTCGCTGACGCCGACGCGCTGGTGGGCGAGCTGCTCGACGAGCTGCAGACGTTGTTCTCCGAGCAGCGCCAGGGCATCGAGCGGAGCCTGGCCGCCGACGAGACCTCCACCGAGGACATGCGGCTCGCGCTGCGCCGTTACCGCAGCTTCTTCGACCGCCTGCTCTCGATCTGAGGGGATCGGCCACCGGCGTCCTAGACTGCGCCGGTGGCCGATCACCCCGACCTCGGCGTCCCCGGTCTGACCAGCGCCGTCGAGATCGGGCGCGGCGGGTTCGGCACCGTCTACTCCGCCGACGAGCCGGAGTTCGGACGGGCTGTGGCCGTCAAGGTGCTGCGGGAGCGCCTGGGCGACGACGACGTGCGGCGCGCGTTCGCCCGCGAGTGCCTGGCGATGGGGTCGCTCTCGGGCCACCCGAACATCGTCGGCGTCTACCGCGGCGGCACCACCACGGCCGGGCACCCCTACATCGTCATGGACCTCATGACGGGCGGGTCGCTGGCCGAACGGCTGCGCCGGGACGGTCCCCTGCCGTGGGCGGAGGTGCTCGACCGCGGCGTGTCGGTGGCGGGCGCGCTGGAGACGGCGCACCGCGCGGGCGTCCTGCACCTCGATCTCAAGCCCGCCAACCTGTTCGTGTCCCGGTACGGCGAGACCACGCTCGGCGACTTCGGGCTCGGCCATCTCGGGATGGCCCGGCTGCCCGGCGTCACCTCCACCATCGACGGCCGGGTCCGCGCCAGCGCCGCCTACGCCGCACCCGAGCGGTTGCTCGACGGTGCCACCACCGTCAGCGCCGACCTGTACGGCCTGGGCGCCACGATGTTCGCGCTGCTCACGGGCCGCCCGGCGTTCGTCGGTGATGCGGACGAGGGCGCGGTGGCCACCGTGGCGCGGGTGGTCCGCGACCCGCTGCCCGACCTGCGCGCGCGGGGCATCCCCGACCCGGTCGCTCTGGTGGTCGAGCGCCTGATGGCCAAGGCCCCGGAGGGCCGGCTCGCCTCCGCCGCCGAGGTGATCGGCGAGCTGCAGCGGGCTCAGCACGTCACCGGGCAGCCGGTGACCCGCGCCGTCGTCGAGGGCGCCGATCAGCGGCACGGCGACACCGCCACCTGGGCCGCACACCCGCTCACCCCTCCCCCGCGGCCCGCACTGCAGGGCCTGGCGCCCCCGCCACCGTCCACCGGGCCACTGTTCCCGCCGCTGCCACCCTCGCCCCTTCCGCGTGGTGGCACGATGGTCGCCACGCCGCTGCCCCCACCGCCTCGGCCGTCGCGGCGTCCGTGGGTGCTCGCGGTGGTGGCCGCGGTCGTCGTGGTCGCGCTGGGCGTCACCGGCGGGGTGCTGCTGCTCAACCGGCCCGCGACGAACGAGCCCACCCCCACCCCCACGTTCGACGCCGCGGCCACCACAGCACCCCCGGCGCCGACCACCGCCGCGGCCACGGGTCTCGTCGAGGTCGCGCCCGGGGTCTCCCACCCGGCCACCGACGGGGTCCGGGCTGTGCTCGACGGCTACGTCTCCGGCATCGACGCGCAGCGCTATGCCGACGCGTTCGCCTACTTCAGCCCCGATTCCGACTCGGCCAGGCGCGGACTGGCGACGTGGACACGCGGCCAGTCGACCACCGCCATCAAGGACCCGGTGATCACCACCGTCCGGGACTCCGGGGCGAACCGGGTCGAGGTCGACATGACGTTCACCAGCACCCAGGACACGAAGTACGGCCCGAGCGGACAGACCTGCACGAACTGGCGGCTCGCCTACGACATGGTGGGCCCCGGCCCGGGCTGGCTGATCCGCAGCGCCCGCACGCTCACCCCACCGCGGGCGTGCTGACCGGCGCTCACCCCCCGAGCATCGCCCGCGTCAGGACCGAACGCTCCCCCGCCAGCCCGTCGAGGGTGTCGGCGAGCGTCGCCCCGTCCAGCCGCACCGGCTCCGACGGCGCCAGCGCGAGGCGGCGCAGCACCGACCGGCGCACCAGCTCCCTCACGAACGACGCCGTCACCCCCTCCGTCGCCGCGATGATCCCGTCGTCGGCGGCGAGATCCAGCCGCTCCACCTCGTCGCGGACGGCGGTGGCGCTCTCCCGGTGGCCGGCCAGCACGCGGAGTTCGCATGTCGGCTTCCCGTACTGGGCGAGGCCGCCGCCGACCCCGAACCAGGCCCATCAGCCCAGAGGGGCACCGCACCCCGCGCCGCGGCCACCGTGTTCCGGATCAACCAGACGTCGGTGACGGGCCCGATCCCGCCGGGCACCGGCGTGACGGCCCGGGCGAGCGGGGCGACGGCCTCGTCGATGTGCGGTGGGAGCGGGCGCAGGACCAGCACGGTGGCCAGGCCGCAGGGGCCGTCGAGCTCGGCAGGGACCTCGTCGTTGAGCCGCTTGGCGACGGCGCGGTCGTCGATGAGGTGGGCGGTCATGCGCGACCCTGGGCGGCAGCCGCGTGCGCGCGGGCCCGTTCGGTCCGCGGATCGTCGCCGACGTTGACGGCCACCAGTTCCGCGGCCGTCCGCGCCGCGGCCCCGGCGAGCAGCACGGCGGCCACCGCGTCGCCGCGCAGGTTCGGGTTGCCGCCGTCCACCAAGGGTGCGGCGAGGCCCGACACGGCGTCGGCGAGCGCGGCGATCTCGCCCGGGACGGCGGTCGCCCCGGCGCGTGCGGCGTCGACGGCCGTGGCCCGGCCGGGTTCCCCGCGGGGGCGGCGCAGCGCTGTCAGGAACGCCGCGTAGGCCGCCGCGTCGGCGTCGGCGAGGGCAGCCGCCCGATCCCGCAACCCGTCCGCCTCGGCGAGGGCCCGCAGCACATCGGCATCCGGGGCCTCGGCCGCGACGACCTCGCCGTCGGGCAGCGCGTACCGCGCGGCCATTCCGGTCAGCGCGGCGGCGAGGGCGGTGGTGACGGCGGCGACGGCTCCGCCGCCCGGCGCGGACGTCCGCTCCGACACGGCGACGAGCAGCTCGCGCACGCTCAGGTCCAGGATCGACGTCATCGCGGTCCCTCCGGTGGTCAGGTTGCCGCTGCGGGGATCTCCAACCCTGCCACCTGACCGACCACGATGATCGCGGGCGGGCTGATCTCGTGCTCGCGCACCACGTCCGCCACGGTGGCGAGCGTCGCGCGGACGCTGCGCTGGATGCGCATGGTGCCGTCCTGGATCACGGCGACGGGGGTGTCGGCGGGGCGGCCGCCGTCCATCAGGGCGGTGGCGAACGCACCCACCCGCTCCACGGCCATCAGCAGCACGACGGTGCCGCGCAGGCGGCCCAGGGCGGGCCAGTCCACGAGCGAGCGGGGGTCGTCGGGGGCGACGTGCCCGGAGACGACGACGATCTCGTGCGCCACGCCCCTGTGCGAGACGGGTACGTCGGCCACGGCGGGGGCGGCGAACGCGCTGGTCACCCCCGGGACGACGGTGACCGCGACGCCCGCCTCCGCGCACGCCTGCACCTCCTCGAACCCGCGCCCGAACACGTACGGGTCGCCGCCCTTGAGGCGCACCACGAACTTCCCGGCGCGGGCGTGTTCGATCAGCAGCTCGTTGATCCGCGCCTGGTTCATCGCCCGCCCGTACGGGATCTTGGACGCGTCGATGACCTCGACGTGCGGGCCGAGCTGGTCGAGCAGGTCGCGCGGGCCGAGCCGGTCGGTGACCACGACGTCGGCGCGGGCGAGCAGCCGCCGGCCGCGGACGGTGATCAGCTCGGGATCGCCGGGACCACCCCCGACGAGCGCGACGCCCGGGTGGGCTGGTTCGGCGGTGTCGTCCACGAGCCCCGTCTGCAGCGCCTCGACCAGCGCGGTGCGCACGGCAGCGGAACGCCGGGGCCGCCGACCGGCCAGCACCCCGACGGTCAGCCCGTCGTGGTGACCGACCGCGGGCGTCACCGCGCTGCCCTCCGGGGCCTCGTCGGCGCGGACACAGAATGTCCTGCGGCGCTGCGCCTCGGCGCCGACCGCGGCGTTGACGGCGGGTGAGTCGGTGCAGGCGATCGCGTACCAGGCGCCGTCGAGATCGCCGTCGGCGTAACCGCGGGCGGTCCAGGTGAGCTCGCGGGCGGTCGCCATCCCCTCGACGGCCGGCGTGACCTCCGGCGCGACGACCTCGACGTCGGCGCCCGCGGCGAGCAGGCCGGTGAGCCGGCGCTGGGCCACCGTGCCCCCGCCGACGACCACGACGCGCCGGCCGGCCAGGTCGAGGCCGACGAGGTAGGGATCAGGCATGGGCGTGCCCATGGCCGTGGGCCGGATCGTCAGGGTGATGGTGCGGGGTCTGCGGCGCGCCGAGCTTGTCCTCGAACCCCGGCAGCAGCACGCGGTAGGCACAGGTGTCGCAGTTCATCCGGATGTCGCCGCCCAGCGCCTCGCGGTAGCGCTCGACAACCAGCCCGGCGAGCGCGTCGGTGTCGCCGAGGTAGCCGGCGGCGCGCACGTCGACGTCCGGGTGTTCGGCGGCGAACGCGTTCGCCTGGTCCACCACGCGACGCGGCAGCACGCCGTCGAACAGGAAGTACGGGGCCACGACGATGCGGGTGGCGCCCAGGGCCCGGCAGCGCGCCAGGCCCGTCGCGACGTCGGGCCGGGCGAGCGAGACGAACGCGGGCTCGACGAAGTCGTAGCCGCGGCCCTCCTGCAGCAGCCGCGCGACCTTGCAGACCTCGGCGTTGGCGTCGGGGTCGGTGGAACCGCGCCCGACCAGCAGCACCGCGGTGCCCTCGGCGGGAGCGGCGTCGGCGATCCGGGTCGCGAGGATCTCCTGCAGCACCGGGTGCGGCCCGAGGGGGCGACCGAAGGCGTAGGACGTGCCCGGCTCACGGCGCACCTCGCGCTCCAGCGCCGCCGGGATGTCGCCCTTGGCGTGCCCGGCGCCGACCAGCACCATCGGGACGGCGGCGCGGTGGGTGTGGCCGCGCCCGGTCAACCGCTCCCAGGCCTCGTGCACGGTGGGCTGCGACAGCTCGATGAACCCGCCGTCGACGTCGACGTCCTCGGCGGCGAGCAGGCGCCGCAGCCGGTCGGTGAAGGCGACGAATTCGGCCACCCCCGCCGCGTCGACGGTGCCGTGGCCGGCGAGCATGAGAGGGGGGTTCACGGGCTTTCCTCGCTGTAGAGCAGAGCGTTGACGGCGGCGGCCGCCGCGGCGGCGCCCCCGCGTTCGGAACGGTTGGAGACGGTCGGCAGGCCCGAGGCCCGCAGTGCGGCCTTGGCGGCGACGGACCCGACGAAGCCGACGGGCAGCCCGATCACCAGTGGGCTCTGCACACGGATACGCACCAGCTCGGCCAGCGCGGTGGGGGCGTTGCCGATCACCCAGACGGCGCCGTCGGGGTACGCCGCCGCGGCGGCGCGGATACCGGCGGCGCTGCGGGTGAGGCCCTCGACCGCCTCGGCGAGGTCGAGCGCCACGATCGTCGGCCGCGACGTGATCCCGACCGCCACCATCCGCACGTCGGTGATCAGCGGCGCCCCGGCCAGCAGCGCGGCCCGTCCGGCGCGCAGGGCGTCCTCGTCGCAGACGAGGTCGCCGGCCCAGCTCGGGTCGGCGCTGGTGTGCACCACGCGCTCCACGACGGCGCGCGTCAACGGGGGTAGGTCGGTGGTGTCGAGCCGCGTACGCAGGATCGCGTACGACTCGACCTCGATGGGGTGCACGCTCGTGCGCACGCTCTCTCCTGCCCGGGTGTCCTCGCCCGGAGTGGGGACGCTGGTCAACGGGCGACGCGAGGTCTGGCTCCCCCGCCGTCGAGAAGTCGCAAGCGGGGTCACAGTGGCGGGACCGCCCCGGAGTCGCACCGGGTTCCCGCGTAGCCGATCGGGGCCGAGCATAACCTGCGCGGACACGCAGCACCGCCGGCCGCGACCGACCTCACCCGCGACGATGATCGCCGCGAGCCGCACGCCACGGCCCGGGTCAGGGCGGCCCGGTGCGGCGGACGGCGATCAGGCAGAACGGTCGCGACCATGATCGGAGTACACCGCACTCGATCACCCGGCGGAGGGCGTTCACGTGCGACCGGTGGCGATCAGCGTGCCGGGGACCAGGGGGCGAGGCGGGCCGCGATGTCGGCGACGTCCGACAACGTGCCGTCGGCGACCGCGACGACGAGGTCGACCACGTCGTCCTGGGTGGCGACGACTCGGTGGCCGTTGATGCCGAGGACGACGGCCGTGGCCGCCCAGGCCACTCGTTTGTTGCCGTCGACCAGCGCGTGGTGCTTCGCAAGCGTGTGCAGCAGGGCTCCCGCCTTCGTGTGCAGGGTCGGATAGGCGTCGTCGCCGAACGCGGTCATCGGCGGGCGGGCGAGTGCCGACTGGAGCAGACCCATGTCCCGGACCACGACGTCGCCCTCGACTGCGGCCTCGGCGATCTTCACGAGCAGGTCGAGACCGAGGTAGCGGGTCACACCGTGCCGAGACGGTCGAGCGCCTCCGCGTACGTCGTCACCACGTACTGCAGTTCCTCGTCCACCAGCTTCGCGACGCCCCGGCGGGTCACGTACTCGCGCACCGCCGCACGAGCGACGTCCTGCATCGAGCGGTCCTCGGCCTCTGCCTGTGCCCGGAGTGCCTCGGATTCGTCGTCCGTCAGTCGCAACGTCATGGCCATGACCGGATGGCACCTGTCTGATACCACTCAGGCCCAGCGATATCCCCTCGGCGTGACCATCCGCCCCGCCACCATCCGCGTCGCGCTGGAGCCGATCACCACCGTCGTCAGCATGTCCACCTCGGTCGGGTCGAACTCCGACAGCGGCGCGCACCACACCCGCTGCCCCGGCCGCCCGGACTGCCGGACGGCGCCGACGGGGGTGTCGGCGGGACGGTGCTCGCGGAACACGTCCAGGACGGCGCCGAGCTGCCAGTGCCGGTCGCGGCTGCGGGGGTTGTAGAAGCAGGTGACGAAGTCGGCCGCCGCGGCCGCTGCGACTCTCTGCTGGATCACCGGCCACGGTGTGTGCAGATCCGACAGCGAGATCAGCACGTGGTCGTGGCCCAGCGGCGCCCCGAGCAGGGCGGCGGCCGACAACGCCGCGGTGACGCCAGGCACCCCCACCACCTCGATGTCGTCCCCCGCCCCTTGCAGCGCGGGACTCGCCATCGCGTAGACCCCGGCGTCCCCGGACCCGATCAGCGCGACCGCGTGTCCCTTCGCGGCCAGGGCGACCGCGTCGGCAGCGCGCTGCTCCTCGTCGCCCAGCCCGCTGGCGTGCACCTCGGTGCCGGGCCGGAGCAGGTGGGCGACCTGGTCGACGTACTGGTCGAGCCCCACCACGATCGACGCACGGCGCAGCTCGGCGTCGGCTCGCGGCACGCGCAGGTCCGCGGCCCCCGGCCCGAGCCCGATGATCGCGAGCCGCCCGCGCGGCCGGACCCGTGCGGCGGCCACGGTCACGTTGTCACCCTTGATCTTGGTGACGACGAGCTCGCCACCGCCGAGCGTCGCGGCAGCATGCAGCGCAGCGGCCTCCGCGACGCTGGCGGTGCCCACCTCGGCCCGCACGACGTCGCTCGGGTTCGGCACCTCGATCCGCGCCAGCTCGTCGGCCGGATAGGTCAGCAGCGGGGCCGGCGCGATGGCGGCGAGGATGCCCGCCTCGTCGGCCTTGAGGTCGATGCTGGCGTAGGCGCGGATCGCGCGCCGGTCGAAGCCGTGCTCGGTCTCCAACCGGCGGACCGTGTCGGCGACGGCCTGCTCCGACACCCCCCGAGCGCTCCCGATGCCGACGACGAGTGTGGGCGGCACGAGCCGGGTCGTGCGCGGGTCGGGATCTGCGTGCGCGCGAGTCGGGGCGTCGGTGCGGTCGGTGATCGTGATCGTGTGCCGCGCCTCCCCGGCCAGGGGCGGCAGCGGGGGCAGCGGGAAGCCGAGCGGGTTCTCGACCCGGGCGGCGCCGTCGAGCAGCGCCGTCCCGGCCGCGGCCGCATTCCCGTCGACGACCGCACCGAGCAGCGCCACCAGCTCGTCGAGGCCCGTGCTGCCCGAGGCGTCCGACGCCGTGGTGATCACCGGTTCGGCTCCGAGAACGGCGGCCACCCGCGTGGCGAGCGCGTTGGCCCCGCCCTCGTGTCCGCCCGCGAGCGCGATGGCGAAACGGCGCGCCTCGTCGACGCAGACGACGCCGGGGTCGGTGCGTTTGTCGGCGAGCAGGGGCGCGATGAGCCGGACGGTGGCCCCGGTGGCGAGGAAGAACACGGCACCGTCGAGATCGGGCCAGAGCGAGGACAGCTCCGCGAGCTCACGGGGTTCGGCCCCGAGCGCGGCGGCCACCTCGGCGGACGCGCGGCGGCCGGCGTCGGTGACGGCGAAGAGTGCTAGCAACGGGTTCCCCAGAGGATCGTGATCGGATTGGTGGCCGCGAGGCGGACGGCCCCGTCGGGCAGGGTGGCGAGCCGGGACGCGGCGACCTGCACGCCCTCGACGACGTGACCGGCCGCGAGCAGGGCAGCGCGGGTCGGCGCGATGCGGTCGAGAGCCGCGAGGGCGACGACCACCCGGTCGGCCCCCGCGACGGCGGCGACGACCTCGGGCCCTCCGCCGCCGACGAACACGGCGTCCGCCTGCGGCAACCCCGTGAGCGCGGCGGGTGCCTCGCCGTCCACCACGCGGACGTCGACGGCATGGGCGGCGGCGTTCTCAGCGATCCGGGCGAGGTCGTCGGAGCGCCGCTCCACGGCCAGCGCCGCCGCCCCGAGCCGGGCGCACTCGACGGCGACCGAGCCCGAGCCGGCGCCGACGTCCCAGACGAGCGTGCCCGGGCGAGGGGCCAGGCGCGCGAGGACGACGGCGCGCACCTCGGCCTTCGTGACCATGCCCGCGCGGTGGACGAACGCGTCGTCGGACAGGGCCCAGCCCCCGACCGGCGGGACGGGCTCGCCTCCGGCGTACCAGCCGCGGCCGGGGACGGCGTAGGGGTCGCGCAGGCAGAGGACGACGCTCAGCGGGTGCCAGTCGCGGCCGGCGGCCTCGGCGGCGGGCAGCGTGATGAGACGCTCGTCGGGTCCGCCGAGATCCTCGGCGACGACGAGCGTGCGCGTCCAGCCGTCGAGCGCGGCGCCGATCTCGGCCGGCCCGGCGCCGGGCGCGGTCAGGACCGCGGTGGCGGCGCGGGCCCGGCAGACGTTGACGGCCGGCCCGAGCGCGCGGCCGTGTGCACTGACCACCGCGACGTCGTCCCAGGATCGGCCGAGCCGCGCGAACGCCTGCTGCACGCTCGAGACGGCGGGCAGCACCGCCGGGGCGTGACCGCGCTCGCGCAGCACCCGGACGATGCCGAAGAAGCCGGGGTCGCCGCTGGCCAGCAGCACCGCGCGGCGCCCGACGAGCTTGTCCAGAGCGGGCTCCAGCGGTCCGAGCTCTACCCGCTCGGCGGCCGGCGGGACAGGCGCGGTGGCGAGATGGCGGCGGCCCCCGACCACGATCTCGGCCCGCGCGAGGACGTCGGCGGCGCCGGGGGGCAGCGGCCCGCCGTCCATCCCGATGACGGTGAGGGTCACGCGCTCCCCCCGACTCGCGCGCACGGATACCCCGACTCGCGGGGCGTCACGGGGCCGGGCGTCACGGGGCGGGACGGCCCGCGGCGCGGGCGGCGCGCAGGGCCGTGCGGGCCGAGCGCTCGGGCTTGCGGAAGGTGTGGAAGTGGCCGGGGTGGTAGAGGTGGCTGCGCGTGCCCGTGGCACCCAGGGCCGCGCCGACCAGGAACAGCGTCTGGCGCCAGAGCTTGCGCTCCTTGCACACGGCCTCGACCTCGTCGAGCCGGCAGCGCACGGTGACCTCGTCGGGCCAGCTCGTGCGGTAGGCGACGACGACGGGGGTGTCGGCCGGGTAGCCGCCCGCCTGCAGCTCCTCCACCATCTGCGACGTGCGCGCCGCCGAGAGGAAGATCGCCATCGTGGTGCCGTGGCGGGCGAACTCGCGCAGCTTCTCCTTCGGCGGCATCGGGGTCTTGCCGCCCTCGAGCCGGGTGAGCACCACGGACTGGGCCACCTCGGGGATGGTCAGCTCCCGACCGGCGACGGCCGCCGCGGCCCCGAACGCCGACACCCCGGGCACGATCTCCACGTCCAGGCCCATGTCCTCGGCGGCGTCGTACTGCTCCTGCACGGCGCCCCACAGCGACGGGTCCCCAGAGTGCACGCGAGCGACCCGCAGCCCATCGGCCGCGGCCCGACGGTAGAGCGCCAGCACGTCCTCGTGCGCGATCTTCGACGAGTCGACGAGCTCGGCGTCGGCGCGCGCGTGCTCGGTGATGCACTCCTCCATCACGAGGCTGGCGGCCCAGATCACCACGTCCGCCTCGGCGATGCGCCGCGCCCCGCGCAGCGTGATCAGATCGGCCGCGCCCGGCCCGGCTCCCACGAACGACACTCTCCCGCGATCCACGCCGGACAGTCTGTGTCGCGGCACGCCACGAGTCCAACCCACGGGGTGTGACGTCACGCCGCGCTGTGGACGACCGCCTCGTCCAGCGCGCCGGACGACGTCGCGAGCGCCGTGTCCAGCACCCGCTCGCGGCGCCGCGGGTTCATCAGGTTGCCGCCCATCGCGTCGAGGTCGGCCGGGCCGGGCGTCAGCACCGTCACCCGGACGCCCGTGGCGCGCACGGCCCGCACCTCGGCATCCAGCCAGCGCGTCATCAGGTGCCGCACCCCGCGCTCGAGGCCGGCGACCGGGTCCAGCGGGCGGTCGTAGGCGTGGCTGGCCATCGGCGCCAGCACGTACACCTCGTCCAGGTCGGGGGCGCCGGGCCGGGCGAGCAGCCCCAGCGACGTGGACGAGGCGATGCCGCCGTCGACATAGCGGTGGCCGTCGATCACCTGCGGTGTGAACCAGCCCGGGATGGAGCACGACGCGAGCACCGCCTCCCCCACCGACGACCGCGGCCCGCCCTCGCGGCCGAACACGACGCGCCGCCCGGAGTCGTAGTCCACGGCCACCACCCACAGCGGCGCGCCGGGCACCCAGCCGTCGATGGTGATGCCGAGCCGGTTCTGCAGAGCCGCCACCATCCGGATCAGCGACCCCATCCGGCCGCGGCCCGCGGGCAGCAACCCGGCCGCGGCGATCACCGGGTTGATCGAGAGCGGGTGCGCGATCGCGGACGCGAGCAGGCGCGGCGACCCGATCCACGGCAGCGGGATCGGCGGCAGGCCGTCGCCGGACTCCCGCTCGATGGTGCGCATGTCGGGAAGGTCGCCGCCCCCGAGGTCCTCGGCGATCTCGCCGGGCTCGGCGCCGCGCTGGTGGGCCAGCAGCTCGTCGACGCTCATGCCGCAGCGCAGCGCCGCCCCGAGCACGCTGCCCGCACTGGTGCCGACGACGAGATCGAGATCGCCGAGAGGGCGGTCCAGCCGCCGTTCCAGCGCCGACAGGCCACCGGTCATCCACGCCGATCCGAGCAGGCCACCGGCCCCGAGCACCAGACCGATCCTCGTCATGTACCCGACGGTAACCCTGTGTTCAGGATCGAGTCCACGAAACGCGCCACCGCGGCCGGGTGACCGGCGGGGTGGGTGTGCAGGAACGACGCGTGCGCCCCGTCGACGACGAAACCCTCAGGCTCCCCGCCGCGCCAGGCCCAGGCCGCGTCCGTCCCCGCCCGGGGCGTCACGGCGCAGTGGTGGAACTCGTGGCCGGCCACCCGCTCGCCGGTGGCGAAGGCGGCCGAGTCGGAGACGGCGACGGCGTCGCGGTAGCCGAGCGTCAGGCGTCCGGTCATCGCGGCGGTGGCGGGCAGGACCCCGCACATCGGGGATCCGTCGAGGGATTCGCAGAGGTAGAGCAGCCCACCGCACTCCGCGTGCACGGGAGCACCCGACGCGGCCAGCGCTCGCACGGCGTCCCGCAGCGGCGCGTTCCCTCCCAGCGCGGCGACGTGCTCCTCCGGGAACCCGCCGGGGAGCACGAGGCCCGTGGTGCCGTCGGGCAGCCCCTCGTCGCGTAGCGGGTCGACGACCACGACCTCGGATCCCGCCGCCTTTAACAACTCGACGTGCTCGGCGTACCCGAACGTGAACGCAGCACCCCCAAAGACAGCCGTGCGCGGATAACGTCGTTCCCGCGACGATTTCCGCGCACGACCCCCCAGCGCCTCGACCGGCGACCAGGCGGGCCCCTGTGGCAGCGGCGACGCCAGCGCCACCACCGCGTCCAGGTCGACATGCGTAGCGACCAGCTCAGCCATCGCGTCGACGGCCGCGGTGGCCGCCGCCCCGTGCTCCACAGCCGTGACCAGCCCGAGGTGCCGCGACGGCACGGCCAAAGCGTCACGGCGTGGGAGCGCCCCGAGCACCGGCAGCCCGACCTCCTCGGCCGCCGCCCGCAGGACGTCCTCATGACGAGAACTCCCGACGCGGTTGAGCACGACGCCGGCGAGGCACACGGACGGATCGAACGACCGGAACCCGTGCAGCAACGCGGCCAGGCTCCGCGACTGCCCGCGGCAGTCCACGACCAGCACGACGGGCGCGCCCAACAGCCCGGCGACGTGCGCGGTGGAGCCCACCCCGTCGGCCAGCCGCCCGTCGAAGAGCCCCATCACACCCTCGACCACGGCGATCTCGGCGCCCGCCGACCCGTACCGCGCCAGCGGAGCGATCCGGGACTCCCCGACCAGCACCGGGTCGAGATTCCGACCCGGCCGGCCGGCGGCGAGCGTGTGGTAGCCGGGGTCGATGTAGTCCGGCCCCACCTTGAACGGCGCGACGACGGTCCCCCGCCGCGCCAGCGCCGCCATGAGCCCGGTGGCGACGGTGGTCTTCCCCGACCCGGACGCGGGCGCGGCCACGACGACCGCCCTCACCCCCCACCGCCACACGGCGACATGTGGCGGCCGGAGGGGCCGCTCCAGCAGCCACAAGTGACCATGTGGCGGGCTTCTACTGGTGACCGAGAACGGGGTGCGGCACGTAGGGCGCTTCCAGCGTGGCGAGCTCGTCGTCGGTCAGCTCGACGTCCACGGCCGCCACCGCATCCTCGATGTGGCCGGGCTTGGTGGCCCCGATGATCGGCGCGCTGATCACCGGCTTGTGCAGCATCCACGCGAGGGCGACCTGGGCCATCGGCAGGTCGCGGGACTTCGCGACATCGGCCACCGCGTTGACGACGGCGGCGTCGGCTTCGCCGTACATGCGGTCGGCGATCGGGTCGCTGCCGGCCCGGACCGTCGTGTTCTGCTCCGGCAGGCGGGTGAGGCGGCCGCGGGCGAGGGGGCTCCACGGGATGACGCCGACACCCTGGTCGTCGCACAGCCCGTGCATCTCCCGCTCCTCCTCGCGGTAGATCAGGTTGTAGTGGTCCTGCATGGAGACGAACCGCGTCCAGCCCGCGAGGTCGGCGGTGTGCTGCGCCTTCGCGAACTGCCACGCGAACATGCTCGACGCGCCGATGTAGCGGGCCTTGCCGGCGCGGACGACGTCGTGCAGCGCCTCCATGGTCTCCTCGATCGGCGTGTCCGGGTCCCAGCGGTGGATCTGGTAGATGTCGACGTGGTCGGTGCCGAGGCGCTCGAGCGAGTTGTCGATGCTCGCGAGGATGTGCTTGCGCGACAGCCCGCCGGCGTTGGGGCGGTCGCTCATCTTCATGAAGACCTTGGTGGCGAGCACGTAGTCGTCGCGGTCGGTGAAGAACTCGCGCAGCAGCGTTCCCGTCACCTCCTCGCTCCTGCCGACGGAGTACATGTCGGCGGTGTCGAAGAACGTGATCCCTGCGTCGACGGCGGTCCTGACGAGCGGGCGTGAGGCGTCGAGGTCGAGCACCCAGTCGCGCCACTCCGGCGTGCCGTAGCTCATCATCCCCAGACAGATCCGCGAGACCTGCAGGCCCGTGCCGCCCAGCCGTGTGTAGTCCATGGTCACCACTCGATTCCCCGCTGGCCCTTCTGGCCTGCGTCCATCGGATGCTTGATCTTCGTTGTCTGCATGACGAGATCGGCGGCCTCGATCAGCTCCGGCGCCGCGTCCCGCCCTGTGATGATCACGTGCTGGCGCCCTTCGCGCGCGGCGAGGACCTCCACCACCTCGTGGACGTCCACCCATCCCCACTTGATCGGGTAGGTGAACTCGTCGAGGACGTAGACGTCGTGCACGCCCGCCTCGATGCGCCGCCGGATCTCCGCCCAGCCCTCCGCGGCCTGCGCGGCGTGGTCGTCGTCGGAGCCGGGCTTGCGCGCCCACGACCAGCCCTCGCCCATCTTGTGCCACTCGACGGGCCCGCCCTCGCCGGTGTCGGCGTGGACGCGGCCGAGCGCCCGGAACGCGGCCTCCTCGCCGACCTTCCACTTCGCCGACTTCACGAACTGGAACACCCCGATCGACCAGCCCTGGCTCCAGCCGCGCAATGCGAGCCCGAACGCGGCGGTGGACTTGCCCTTCATCTCCCCGGTGTGGACGACGACGAGCGCGCGGTTGCGGCGCTGGCGGGTGGTGAGCCCGTCGTCGGGGACGGTGGTGACCTGGCCCTGTGGCACTGGGTTGCCCTCCTTCGTCGGGGTCGTGAGCGGAAATCGTCGCGGGAACAGCGTTATGCGCGCACGGGCGGCCGTCAGGCCGCGCTCCGCACCGTGTGGACCAGGCCGGCCACGCCGTCGGCCGACAGCTCGCCGATCGTCGTGAGCTCCCCGCCCGCCGCGGCGGCCACGCGGGCGGCGAGACCGAGGCGGACCGGGCCGCTCTCACAGTCCACCACGACGGTGGCGACGCCGTCGGTAGCGAGCAGCGCGGCGGCGCGGCAGGCGTCCACGACGGGGTCGCCCGACACCCCAACGGTGGCCCGGCCGTCGGTCAGAAGGACGACCAGCGGGCGGCGGCACGGGTCACGCAACCGTTCCACGGCGAGGACCTTCCGCGCCCGCAGCAGACCTTCGGCGAGCGGGGTGCGGCCGCCGGTGCGCAGGTCCGCGAGCCGGGCCTGCGCCGCCGGCACCGACGACGTCGGGGGCAGCACCAGCTCGGCGCCGGCCGCCCGGAAACTGATCACGCCGACCTTGTCGCGCCGCTGGTAGGCGTCGCGCAGCAGCGACAGCACCGCGCCCGTGACCGCGGACATCCGCGTGCGCGCCGCCATCGACCCCGACGCGTCGACGACGAACAGCACGAGGTTGCCCTCGCGGCCCTCGCGGACGGCGTGGCGCAGGTCGCCGTGGCGCAGCACGAGTCCGGCCCCGGCCCGGCCGCGTGAGCGCTGATGGGGCGCTGCGGCGAGGACGGTTGCGGGCAGGTGGACGTCGGCGGCGCGCAACGGGGTGGCGTCCGACGCGCGCACGACGCGGCCGGCGTCGGTGCGCGCCCGCGAGCGGCGGCCGGGGGCACCCTCGCCGACGCCGGGAACGGTCAGCGCGCGAGCGCGGAACAGCGCGCCCGGGGCCGGTGCAGCGCGGCCCTCGCCTGCCGCGTCCCGGTCCGGGTCCCGGCCGTCAGCACGGCCACGGGAGCCACGGGCCGGTGAGCCCGCGGGGCCGTCGGGGGCGGAGGTGTCCGAACCGGGACCGGTCGACGCGGGCGCCTCCGCGTCGGAACCGTCCACGCCGTGGCCGTCGAGGGCCTTCTCGGGATCGCGACCGTCGATCGGCTGCGAACCCGGGTCTGCGTCGCCGTGCGGGTCACCGGAGCCGTCGGCGCCCCCGCCGCCCCCGTCCGGGTCGGGCTCGTCGTCCCCGGGGCCCGCCTGCTCCGCCGCCTTCTCCATCGCCTCGTCGAGGGCACCCTCGTCCATCCCGGGCTCGTCGAAGGGATCGCGGCGGCGCCGGTGCGGCAGCGCGAGCCGGGCGGCCACCCGCACGTCCTCCTCCGCGACGGCGGAAACCCCGCGCCACGCGGCGTGGGCGACGGCGGCCCGGGCGATCACGAGGTCGGCGCGCATCCCGTCGACGTCGAAGGCGGCGCAGATCGCGGCGATCCTCCGCAGCTCGGCGTCGGGGAGCACCACCGCGCCGACGCGGGCCCGGGCCTCGGCGATCCGGGCCGCCGTCCCGGCCTCCGACGGCGCCCAGCGCGCGGCGAAACCGGCCGGATCGTCCTCGAACGCGAGCCTGCGGCGCACCACCTCGACCCGGGTGTCGACGTCGCGGGCCGCACGCACCTCGACGGCGAGCCCGAACCGGTCGAGCAGCTGCGGCCGCAGCTCCCCCTCCTCCGGGTTCATGGTCCCGACCAGCAGGAACCGGGCCGCATGCGACACCGACACCCCGTCACGCTCGACGTGGGCGCGTCCCATCGCGGCGGCGTCCAGGAGGAGGTCGACGAGGTGGTCGTGCAGCAGGTTGACCTCGTCGACGTAGAGCACCCCGCGGTGGGCGTCGGCGAGCAGCCCGGGCTGGTAGGCGCGCACGCCCTCCGACAGCGCGCGCTCGAGGTCGAGCGATCCGACGAGCCGGTCCTCGGTGGCGCCCACCGGCAGCTCCACGAGCCGGGCCGCGCGGGTCTCGGACGGGCCGGGCAGGTGCGGCCCGTCCGGGCACGCGCCGTCGGGATCGGAGGGCGCACAGCCGAACCGGCACCCCGGCACCACGGCCAGCGCGGGCAACAGCGCAGCCAGCGCACGCACGGCCGTCGACTTCGCGGTGCCCTTCTCCCCCCGCACCAGCACGCCGCCGACGCCCGGGTGGACGGCGTTGAGCAGCAGCGCGAGGCGCAGGTCGTCATGGCCGACGACGGCGGAGAAGGGGAACCGGGGGGTGCTCACGCACCTGACCCTGCCAGACCGGAGGTGATCAGAGGGAGGTCCGGGGCCGCACCGTGACTGATCACATGTTCAAGTGCGCGGATGTCGAGGTGCTTCTCGACGAGATCGCCCAGCAGGTCGAGCTGTGCCGTCCGGGCCGCGGCGAAGGACGTGTCCGGCGCGGCGACGAACCCGGTCCGCCCCGCCTCCGCCGCCACCCGGCGCAGGAGCTCGCGGCGGAACCCGTCGTTCTCCAGCAGCCCGTGCCAGTGGGTGCCGCGCACCGCCCCCGCCTCGGATCCCTCACCGTCGGCTCGCTCGCAGACCCCGACTCGCGCGCTCGCAGGCCCCGACTCGCGCGCATCCCTGCCCCGACTCGCGAGCAGGGGCGGGTCGGCGGAGCGCGTCACGCGGCCGTGGTGGATCTCGTAGCCGGCCACCGGCTCGCCCCACGCCGTACCCCTCGGGTTGCCCAGGTGCTTGTCGGCGTCGAACTCGACGTCCAGGTCCAGCAGGCCCAACCCGGCCGCCGAAGCGCCCTCCACCCCGTGCGGGTCGACGATCGTGCGCCCGAGCATCTGGTACCCCCCGCAGATCCCCAGGACCGGACGCCCCGCACGGGCGTGCGCCACCACCGCGTCGGCCAGGCCCGTGCGCCGCAGCCAGGCCAGGTCGCTCACCGTCGCCTTCGATCCGGGGAGCACGACCAGGTCGGCGTCCAGCAGCCGCGACGGCTCGGTCACGTACCGCACCGCGACCCCCGGCTCGCAGGCCAGCGCCTCGGCGTCGGTGGCGTTGGAGATCCGGGGCAGCCGCACGACGGCCACCCGCAGCCACTGCGCACCCACCGGCGGGGCCGGGCGCCCCAGCACCCCGTCGGCGACGGCGGAGAGCGAGTCCTCGGCGTCGAGCCACAGTCCGTCGGCCCACGGCACCACCCCGAACGTCGGACGCCCGGTGAGCGCGCGGAGCTGGTCGAGGCCGGGCGCGAGCAGGGACGGGTCACCGCGGAACTTGTTGACGACGAACCCGGCGATCCGGGCCTGGTCGGCCGCGTCGAGCACGGCGACGGTGCCGAAGAGGTGGGCGAGCACGCCGCCGCGGTCGATGTCACCGACCACCACCACCGGCAGGTCCGCGGCCTGGGCGAGGCCCATGTTGGCGATGTCGGTGCCGCGCAGGTTGATCTCCGCGGGCGACCCGGCACCCTCGCAGATCACCACGTCGTAGCGGCTGCGCAGGTCGCGCAGGGTCTCGGTGACCACCTCGAGCAGCGCGGCCTTGCGGTCGTAGTAGGAGCGCGCGCTGACCGTGCCCTGCGCGCGACCGAGCACCACCACCTGCGAGCTGCGGTCGCTGCCCGGCTTGAGCAGCACCGGGTTGAACGCGACGCTCGGAGCGAGCCCGCAGGCGTGGGCCTGCATGGCCTGGGCCCGGCCGATCTCACCCCCGTCGGTGGTGACGACGGAGTTGTTCGACATGTTCTGCGCCTTGAACGGCGCCACGGACACGCCCTGCCGGGCCAGCCACCGGCAGATCCCCGCGACCAGCGCGCTCTTGCCCGCGTCCGACGTGGTGCCGGCGACGAGCAGCGCACCTCTCATACCGGGGACGCTACGTGGTGACGGTCTGCGTCCCGATCGCGGCGAGCAGGTCGAGCTTGCTGCGGGCGTCGGTGCCCGGGCGCGGGGTGAACACGATCACGCGCAGGTCGGTGCCCTGCGTCGCGAGCACGTCGCAGTCGATGGCGATGTCACCGACGTCGGGGTGCTCGACGACCTTGCGCGCCTGCTGGTGCGGTGCCACGAGCCGGTCGCCCCACAGCGCCTCGAACCGCGGGATCCGACGCAGGTCGGCCACGAGGGCGGCCAGGTCGGGGTCCCGGGGGTAGCGGCCGGTGGTGGCGCGCAGGTCGGCCACCGTCGTCACCTCGAAGGCGCGTTCCTCCTCCGGCGTGTGGCGCACCCGGCCGGGCCCGCGGGTGAAGTGGCGCCACAACGCGTTGCGGTCGCGCCGGTTGAATCCGCTCGGGTCGCCGAGCGTCGCGGCGTAGAGCGGGTTCCAGGTCAGCAGGTCCCACATGGCGTCGCAGACGGAGACGGGATGGTGGTCGAGCTGCTCGACGATCCGCCGCACGCTCGCCGGGATCAGCCGCGGGATGCGCTCGATGTCCTGCGCGTGCCCGGCCAACAGGAACAGGTGCGCCTGCTCGGCGTCGGAGAGCTGCAGCGCCCGCGCCAGCGCCGCACAGACCTGCGCCGACGGGGTGCGGGCGCGGCCCTGCTCCAGGCGCACCACGTACTCGACGGACACCCCGGCGAGCAGCGCCACCTCCTCGCGGCGCAGGCCGGGCGCGCGCCGGGGGCCGTTGCGGGCCATCCCGACGGCGGCGGGGTCGGTGCGGTCGCGCCACGACCGCAGGGTGTCGGCCAACACGTTCTCCCTCACCCGGCCATCGTGCCCCCCTGCCGGCGCGCTGTCCTGGTACCGGCGGTACCAGGACATCCGGTAGCTCCCACGGCCCCGCCGGGTGGCGCAGGGTGGTTCCCATGAGCACACTCCGTCTCGCCGACGACCTCGTCCTGTCCCGCATGGGCTTCGGCGCCATGCAGCTCGCCGGACCCGGGGTGTTCGGCCCACCCCGCGACCGCGACGAGGCCGTCCGCGTCCTGCGCACCGCCGTCGACCTCGGCGTCACCCACATCGACACCAGCGACTTCTACGGCCCGCAGGTCACCAACGAGCTCATCCGCGAGGCCCTGCACCCCTATCCCGACGACCTGCGCATCGTCACGAAGGTGGGCGCGCGGCGGCCCGCCGACGCCTCCTGGGTGCCCGCCCTCTCCCGCGAGGAGCTGGTCGCGGCGGTGCACGACAATCTGCGCCACCTCGGTGTCGACGCCCTCGACGTGGTGAACCTGCGCATCATGGACGGCGACACGGCCTCGCTCGCGGAGCCGTTCGAGGTGCTCGTCGGGCTGCAGGAGCAGGGCCTGATCCGCCACCTCGGCGTCAGCACCGTCTCCGACGCCCAGCTCACCGAGGCGCTCTCGATCGCGCCGGTGGTGTGCGTGCAGAACCTCTACAACCCCGTGCACCGCAGCGACGACGCCCTGGTGGACCGCTGCGCCCGCGAGGGCATCGCCTTCGTCTCCTACTTCCCGCTGGGCGGTTTCATCCCGCTGCAGTCCGGTGTCCTCGACGACGTGGCGAAGCAGGTCGGGGCGTCGGCGCAGCAGGTGGCGCTCGCGTGGTTGCTGCAGCGCTCGGCCACCACGCTGGCCATCCCCGGCACGTCGTCGGTGGCGCACCTGCGCGAGAACGTCGCGGCCGCGGACCTGGTGCTGCCCGCCGACGCCGTGGCGGCGGTGGACGCCATCGGGTGAGCGCCCGGATCAGAAGCGGCCGCAGAGGCCGATGGGCGTCGAGCGCAGGGCCACGTTGCCGGTCCAGGTGTCGGCCGTGCCCGCCGTCCTCGCCCCGGCGCTCTTGTCCTGACAGTCCAGGGGGTCCTGCCCGATGCGGTTGCCCGCCACCGTGACGCCGGCGTTGTCGGCGTCGAGCAGGATCCCGACTGCCGTGCTGCGGGCGATGCTGTTGTCCCGCACCGTGCCCGAGCTCTGGCTGGACATGCGCACGCCGTACTGGCGGTCGATCACCTGGTTGCCCACGACCGCGAGCCCGACGTTCGGCGCCCCGTCCATGTTCGTGACCCGGATGCCGGTGGCCGCGCCTGCGCTGATGACGTTGCGGGTGACCTGCAGCGACGTCGTCCCGCCCCCGACGTAGATGGCGCTGCCGGCGCCGATCGCCGCCCCGGGGCGCCGCACCACGACGTTGTCGGCGAGCACCGCGCCCCTCGCGTTGACCACCACGGCGAAGGTCGCGTCGTCGATGCTCTGGTTGCGCTCGATCCGCAGCCCCGTCGACGGGCGCGCGGCGTCGCCCGCGGTGTTGACGGCCGCGGAGCTGTGGCCGGTGAACAGGTTGTCGGCGATGCTCAGGTTGTTGCCGGGACCGCAGCAGACGAACACCCCGGAGCCGCCCGCGTCGCCCGAGCGGTTGTTGGAGTCGAACCGGTTGTGGGCCACCGTGCTCGCCGCGGCGCCGGTGGAGCTCATGTTGATGCCGTAGGTGGTCTGCGTGACCACGTTGTCGGTGAAGGTGAACCCGCTGCCCCCGCTGAACGCTTCGATGCCGTCGGCGTTCTGGCCCGGCCCTGTCTGCGCAGTGGTGCCGGCATCGCGGATCGTGAAGCCGTCGACCGTCACGCCGCTGGTGGTGCCGGTGATCCGGATACCCGCCGCCCCACCGCCGTCGATGACCGACTCGGCGGTCACGTTCGACCGCCCCGCCCGCGCGTCGACGCCGCGCTGGGCCCCGCGCAGCGTCAGTGGCTTGTCGACGACGACCGTGCCCGTGTACACGCCGGGGCACACCAGGATCGTGGATCCGGCGGTCGCAGCGGCCACGGCCGCGACGATGGTGGAGTGGGTCGGGGCCGGACAGGCCGCGCTCACCACGCCGACCCGCAGTACCGGCGGCACCTGGGCCGCAGCGGGCCCGACCAGCAGCAGCCCGGCGCCGAGCACCGTCGCCCCGATGATGGGCACGTAGCGTGAAGTTCGAACCACGGAAAGTCATCTCCATCGGTACTGTGACGCAGGCCATGACCTCGACGCGACGCAGCGTCCCGCACGGCCGCGCGGACACGCCGGAAAGACACCCACCGGAGTGACGCCCGCCCGGGCGGCGGACGCCGGCGATCGGGTCAGGGCATACCGTGGTGGGGTGCGCTTCCTCCTCCGTCCCGGCTGGTTGGCCTTCATCGGGGTCGTCGCCGCGTTCGTGGTGATCTGCTACACGCTGCTCGCCCCCTGGCAGTTCGGGCGCGAGGCCGAGCGGGACGCCCAGCAGAAGCAGATCGACACGTCCTCGGTCACCGCACCCGCACCACTGGACACGGTCGTTCCGGCCGGTCAGGGCGTCCCGGCCGCGCTGGAATGGCGGCAGGTCACCGTCACGGGCACGTACCTGCCCTCCGACGAGTCGCTGGTGCGGCTGCGCGTGTACGACGGCAAGCCGGCGTTCGAGGTGCTCACGTCGCTGCGTACCGACGACGGCCGGCTGCTCGCCGTCGACCGCGGGTACGTCACCGCCGAGAACGGCGCGATCGTGCCGACGATCGCCCCGCCGCCCGCCGGCCGGATCACCCTCACCGCGAGGCTGCGCGTCGACGAGACCGACCCCGAGAAGCGCCCGGCGTTCACCTCCGACGGCTACCGCCAGCAGTACGTCACCGACTCGCGCACGCTGGCCGCCGCAACCGGGCTCGCCCTGGAGCCCGGTTACCTGCAGCTCGCCGCCGGCCAGCCGGGGGTGCTCAACCCCCTGCCGGTGGCCCCCGAGGCAGCCGCCACCGCCGCACCGTTCACCAACTTCTCCTACGCCCTGCAGTGGCTGACCTTCGGCGCGATCGCCGTGTTCGCGTGCGCCTACTTCGTGCGGCTGGAGATGCTGCAGCGACGCAAGGGCGAGGGCCGCGTCGCCGAGCGCACGGCACTGCGCAGGGCCCTCGCCGGTGACGACGATCCTGCAGCGGCGCCAGAGTCCACCGAGACCTCCCTCGACGACCGCTACGGCCGCCGCCGCTGACCCCACCCGGCGAGTTGACTGTTTGAACCCGCCGAGTTCGCCATCTGACGCGCCGAGTTCGCCATCTCGCCCGGCGAGTTCGCCGATCCGGCCCGCGGACCGGCCGTGATCAGCCGCTGGGTGCTCTTCCGGCCAGATCTGGCCGGAAGAGCACCGAAACGCTGATCACGACCGTCGGGCCATCGCAGCGGCCAGCAACGCCGACGCCGCCCCGACCAGCCGCGACAGCCGGGCGGCCCGGCGCAGGTCCACCGGCGTCGGGGGCGCCCCGGAGCCGAGCCGGGGCCGCTCCTCCACCCCGTGCGCGTAGACCGTCCGCCCCCCGAGCATGACGCCCAGCGCCCCCGCGGCCGAGGCCTCGACGGGCCCGGCGTTCGGGCTGGGGTGCCCGCCGGCGTCGCGGCGCCAGGCAGCGAGCGCGGCACCTGGGGAGCCGCCGACCGCCGGCGCGAGCCCCGCGAACAGCAGCGCGGCCACCCGTGCGGGCAGCAGGTTGGCCACGTCGTCCAGCCGCGCCGAGCACCACCCGAACCGCTCGTAGCGGGGCGACCGGTAGCCCACCATCGCGTCGAGCGTGTTCACGGCGCGGTAGCCCAGCAGCCCCGGAACGCCCGCGACCGCGCCCCAGAACAACGGCGCCACCACGGCGTCGGAGGTGTTCTCGGCGAGCGACTCGACCCCCGCCCGGGCCATCCCCGGAAGATCGAGGGCGGAGGGGTCCCGCCCACACAGCGACGGGATCCGCGCCCGCGCCGCGACGAGATCCGCCGCTCCGGCCCCCGAGCCCCCCTTTCGCTCCCGACGAACGGCACTTTCGTCGCCTAGGTTCCGACGAGAGTGCCGTTCGTCGGAAGGGGGAGGAGCACCCAGTTCGCCCGCCAGCGCATCGCCGTGACCCGCCAGTGACGAACCGCCCAGGACCGCCCACGTCGCCAGACCCGTCAGCACCGCCTCGGCTGCAGGGTGCCGCCTGCCCACCGCCTCCGTCGCGACGCCGAGCGCCACCGTGCCGCCCACCAGCAGCACCGTGTACGCGACTCCGGCGGAGCGGCGGTCGGCGTAGCAGCGGCGCTCCAGCCACGCGGCGCACGTCCCGAAGCCCGCCACCGGGTGCCCGCGGCGCGGGTCGCCCCATACGGCGTCGGCCGCCGCACCCAGCAACAGCCCCACTGCACGCGATCTCACGCCGCGAAACTACGGGGAGGGCGGGATCATGGTGGTATGCGTACCGATCTGGATCCCGTGGAGGTGGGCGCAGGCCCCTTCTACAAGCTGATGACCTCGGTGATCGTGCCCCGCCCGATCGCCTGGGTGTCCACCCGCTCGGCCGACGGCGTGAACAACCTGGCCCCGCATTCGTTCTTCACCGTCTCCTGCGTGGACCCTCCGATGATCCAGTTCACGAGCGTCGGGAAGAAGGACTCGCTGCGCAACGCCACCGAGACCCGCGAGTTCGTGGTCTGCCTGGCCCCGGAGCCGCTGTTCGAGCAGGTCAACGCGACGGGCACGAACTTCCCGGCCGGCGTGAGCGAGTTCTCCGAGGTGGGCCTGACCGAGGAGCCGAGCGCGCTGGTGGCACCGCCGCGGGTGGCCGAGTCACCGGTGGCGCTGGAGTGCCGCCTGCACCTGGCGCTCGAGCTGGGCGACTGCACCGTCGTGATCGGGCGCGTGGTGCACGCGGCCATCACCACCGACGTCTTCGACGGCGAGCCGATGGGCAAGGACGCCGACGGGCACCTGATCCTGCCCGAGATCGACCGGCTCAAGCCGCTCGCGCGGTTGGGGCGCAACGAGTGGTCCACGATCGGGGAGATGCTGGACATCACCCGGATCCCCTACAAGGACTGGCCCGGACATTTCAAGCAGGGCCGCTACTCCCCGCCGACCGCCTGACCCAGCCGCAGCCCGTAGAGGCGCTGGGCCTCCCCGGCGATCCGGTGCAGCGAGCACGGCCAGAGCTCGCCCGACCCGCTGGAGTTGCGGCACGACGTGCAGCGCCCCAGCCGGTCGGGCACGTGCGCGGCCAGCAACCGCCGCCACACCTCGGGCATCTCCGCCATGACGGCAGCCATGGACTGGTCCCCCTGCTTGTCACTCACAAGTCCCCCAAACCCGCGCGTGTGCCGGACCAATCCTCCCCGCAGAGGATCCTCGGTGGACGGTGCAGCACCCGCGACGGGCGACTGGGCCGTCCACCGTCTTATCGTGCACGTCCGTTCGGCGTACGTCCGCCGCCGTTCGGCGGACGGTCCCGTTCTAGAGGGTGAACTCCCCCTCCGGTGTCGCGACGATCGTGTCCGTGTCGGCCCCGTGCAGGTCGTTCTCGCGGCCCCGCAGCTCGACGCGGCGGATCTTTCCGGAGATCGTCTTCGGGAGCGGGGCGAACTCGAGACGCCGGATGCGCTTGTAGGGCGCGAGGTTCTCGCGGGCGAACTGCAGGATCTCCGCCGCCGTCTCCGCCGTCGGCTCGTACCCGGCGGCCAGCACCACGTACGCCTTGGGGACGGCCAGCCGTACCGGGTCCGGCGAGGGCACGATGGCCGCCTCCGCGACGGCCGGGTGCTCGATGAGCACGCTCTCCAGCTCGAACGGGCTGATCCGGTAGTCGCTGGCCTTGAACACGTCGTCGGCGCGCCCGACGTAGGTGATGTAGCCGTCCTCGTCGCGGGATCCGACGTCGCCGGTGTGGTAGACCCCGCCCGCCATGGCCTCGGCGTTGCGCTCCCCGTCGCCGTAGTAGCCGACCATCAGACCCAGCGGACGGTCGTCGAGGTCGACGCAGATCTCGCCCTCGGGCACGCCCTTCTCGCCGGTGGCCGGGTCGACCAGCACGATCGGGTACCCCGGGATCGGGCGCCCCATCGAGCCGGGCTTGACGGTCTGGCCGGGCGGGTTGCCGATCTGCACGGTGGACTCGGTCTGGCCGAACCCGTCGCGGATCCGCACACCCCAGGCCTTGTCGATCCGGTCGATGACCTCGGGGTTGAGCGGCTCCCCCGCCCCGACGACCTTCTGCGGCGGCGTCTTCAGGACCGACAGGTCGGCCTGGATGAGCATCCGCCACACCGTCGGCGGGGCGCAGAAACTCGTGACGCTGCAGCGGTCCAGGACCGCGAACACGCCGGCCGCGTCGAACTTCGTGTAGTTCATGACGAGCACGCACGACTCGGCGATCCACGGCGCGAAGACGTTGCTCCACGCGTGCTTGGCCCAGCCGGGCGAGGAGATGTTGAGGTGGATGTCGCCGGGCTCCAGCCCGATCCAGTACATCGTCGACAGGTGCCCCACGGGGTAGGACGCGTGGGTGTGCTCCACGAGCTTGGGCTTCGCCGTGGTGCCGGAGGTGAAGTAGAGCAGCAGCGTGTCGGAGCCCTGCGTGACGCCGTCCGGCGTGAACTCCGCGGGCGAGGAGGCGGCATCGGCGTAGTCCAGCCAGCCTCCCCTGTCGCCCACCCGCCCAGCGTCCGGTACCGCGATCTTCGTGTACCCGCCCTCGACGCCGTCGAACTTCCCGGCGTCGGCACCGCCCACCACCACGTGCTTCGCCGCGCCCCGGTCGAGCCGGTCGCGCAGGTCGGCCGGGGTCAGCAGCGTGGTGGCCGGGATGACGACCGCGCCCAGCTTCATCGCGGCGAGGATGGTCTCCCACAGCTCGACCTGGTTGCCGAGCATCAGGATGATCCGGTCGCCGCGCGCCACGCCCTGGGCGCGCAGCCAGTTGGCCACCCGGTTCGAGCGCTCCGAGAGCTCCGCGTAGGTCCAGTACGCCTCGCTGCCGTCCTGCTCGATGATCCACAGCGCGCGCTGGTCACCCCGCTCCGCGGCGACGTTGTCGAAGTGGTCCAGCGCCCAGTTGAACTCCCCGATCTCCGGCCAGCGGAAGTCCCGGTAGGCCGTGTCGTAGTCCTCCCGGTGGGTCACCAGGAACTCACGGGCCGCGTAGAAGGCCTGTGCCGACGGGTTCATACGTCCACCTCGCGTGATAGCCGCTCTGCTCACCCGCACCCTAATGATCGATGCCTTCCGATCCCACCCGGACGTGCACCGTTCCTGGCCGGACATCCGCAGCCCAGGCGTCCTACGGTGGCCGGGTGCGCCTCCGACCCGCGATCGTCGTCCCGGCCCTGCTCGTCTGCCTGCTCGCAGGCCTCCTGACCGCCTGCGGCACCTCGGTGGACGGCATCCCGTCAGCCGCGGACTCGACAGCCACCCCCGCCCCGACGACGAGCGCAGCCCCGACGACGACCGCTGGGCCCACCAGCAGCCCGGCCGCCGCGACGACGGTGCCGAGGGCGACCCTGAAGTCGTCCTCTCCCGCCGAGGCGGGCCCCATCACGCTGCTGCCCTGGCCCACCGCGGACCCGAAGCGCCTGCAGGCCGGCGTGGACGGCGGCGCGCAGCCCTGGCTGCTGAACCCGTCGGACCTCGCGGACTCCTACGTCTCCGCGACCTACGGCTGGACGGCGGCCGACTCCACTCCGAGGCCCGGCGGCACGTCCGCGAGGACCACCGTCGACGTCCGCAACACCGACGGCGCCCGCCGGACCCTGACCGTCGCCCAGCCCGGCCGGAAGGGCCAGGGCGGGATCTGGCTGGTCACGGCGGACGCCAAGGGCTGACGGGTCACGTGCCCTGCTTCCGGTACCAGTCGCGCCAGATCAGGCGGTGCACCGGCACCCACCGCGGGATCGACCGCACCCCCGGGATGAACGGCACCAGCACCAGCCCGAGGGTCAGCAGCATCATCAGGCCCCAGACCTGGGCGTCGGCGTTGTCGGAGGTGGTGAACGGCGGCACCTGGTACCAGAACGTGTAGAGCCACATCCACGGCTGGCCGGGGTAGTTGCCCGTCTCGTTCATCATCCCCCACTGGTCGCCGCCGAGGCTGCGCGCGCGGGCCTGGTCCTCCAGGTAGGCGCCGTCGGCGAGCAGCAGGAGGCCGCGGGTGGAGTCGGTGCCGTAGAAGGCGCCGGAGGGGTCGAGCGCGCCCTCGAGACCGCCGGCGCGGGCCAGGGCCAGGAACGCCGACGAGATGGCCGGCACCGGTCCGTAGTCGCCCGCCGGGACCGCCGCCGGGTTGCCGTCGGTCGCGTTGCCGAGCGCGGTCGCGTAGGCGGTGGCCCACGTCGTCTGCTGGTCGGACGTGGCCGCGTTCCAGGCTGCGAGCGCGGCCCGCGTCGCCGGGTCGGCCACGCGAGAGAGCGGTGTGAGCACCAGGTCCTGTGCCGGGTCGACGGGGATGGTCACGCCGGCCCAGCGCTGCAGGGCGAGCGGGCCGAGCTGCTGGCCCTGGCCCCCGGTGTTGTAGGGCGCGCCGTAACCGGCGCTGGTGGTGGTGCCGGCGAGTTCGCCAGCCGCCGTGGCCACGACGTCGTTCGGCGCGCCGTTCGCCCATGCGGCCAGGGTGATCGGCTTCTCGTCGGGCGAGGAGAACACGCCGGCGAGCACGACGGTGAGCACGAGCATCGCCACGAGCGCGATGCTGAACTCCTTGACGAGGTCGTAGGGCCGGGTCGGGAAGGCGTGGGAGTCCGGGGTGCCGTCCCGGCGGGTGCGGTGCAGCGTCGAGGTCATGTCGTCACCCGGTCGTCGTGAGATCGCGGACGGGGGCAGGGACCGCGGCGTCGGCGCCGGGTTCGCCGGGCACGACCGCGTCGATCGGCGGGACGACGCCGTGGCGCCGCACGAGCACGATGTGGGCAACGACGATCACGCCGACGAGCAACGGCAGCAGCGTGACGTGCCAGAGCAGCATCTGGCCGGGGTCGAGCACGTTGAAGAACGCGCCGATGCCGACGGCGTTGAGGCCGTCCTTGGCCTGGCCCGCGATCCACTGCGAGTCGAAGTTCGTCTGCGACAGGTAGCCGGTGAAGGCGGTGCCGACCGAGCCGACGAACGCGACGGCGCCCGTCATCCAGGTCAGCGCGCGCTTGCCACGCCAGGCCGCCATGAAGAACTTGCCCCACAGGTGGATCACCATCGTCGCGAAGAACAGCTCGACGCTCCACAGGTGCGTCGAGTTGACGAAGTGGCCGAGCCCCGAGGTGTGCCACCAGGTGACCCCGCCGATCGCGAGCACGCACCCGGTACCGATCACGACGATCAGCGACGCGAGGCAGAGCACGCCGAACACGTAGATCCACGACGAGACGTAGGCCGGTTGGCGGTCGGGCAGCAGCTCCCCCGGCGGCACGGTCCGGGCCAGCCGGGTGCGCAGGCCGACGGTCCAGCTGCTCACGACGCGTCGCCGTCACTCGAGCCGGGCCCGTGGAACGGCACGAGCACCGCGAGCAGGAACAGCGCCACCATCACCCCGATGACGACGAGGTTCGCCACCGAGATGTGGACGACACCCCAGTCCACGTAGCTGCCGTTCATGGCACGCACCTCCGGGTCGGGAACCGTGGCCTCGCAGGCTCGTCCCACGACGGGGTGACGGCCAGGGGCGCTGGACCCTGCCTGGAAGGACCAAGGCCATCACGATGGGTGGGCACCCTCACTGGTTCGAGTGAACAACGGCGAGAAGTGCAGCGTTCCGGCCGGAGCCGTCGATAGGCCAGTCAAGACCGGCGCACACCGCGCAGGGCACGATCCCTCGGGGGTTGACGACATGAGCAACGAGACAAGCACCGACTCGGTCCAGCAGGACATGTTCACGGTGCTGCACGGCCAGCCCGCTCCCGTCGTGACCCGCTGGAGCTACAGCGCCGCCGACCCGTACGCGGTCACGCTGGCCGTCCGGACCAGGCACGACCGCTGGGTCGAGTGGCTGGTGGGCCGGGACCTCGTGGTCGAGTCGCTGGAGTCCCCGGCCGGTCTGGGCGACATCCGGATGAGCCCGCAGACCGTGCAGGGCTACGACATCGTCGAGATCGAGATCCGGTCCACCGACGGCCGGGCGGTCCTCGAGGTCGACCGCGACCTGCTGCGGCACTTCGTCACGTCCACCACGGAGATCGTCGCTCTGGGTGACGAGACCGGACGCATGGACCTCGACGGCGAGATCGCCCGGCTCACGCAGAACTGCTAGTCCTCGTCCCGGCGGTAGGGCTGCGTGAACCGCGCGATCCGGCCCGGCGTCCGGGCCGCGAGCCGTCCGTCGCGCACCTGCTGCGCGACGCCACGCAGGAAGCCCGCCTTGAGCGCCCGGCTCTCGGCCGCCTCGTCGAGGTAGGCCATGGCGTAGATCATCCCGACGAAGACGCCGCCGACGATGGCCATCACGCGGACCCACGGCTCCGACGGCACGAGCACGTAGATCCCCACGGCGACCGGCGCGATCTGCACCAGCGACCGGAACAGCGACCGCAACCGCCACCAGCGCGTGGTGACGTCGTGCAGCACCCACTGGCTGTAGCGGATCGGGAGCCGACCACCGAAGGCGTACCACAACCAGCGCAGCACATCGGGCCGTTTCACCTCTGTCAGGGTACCCGCGGCGTGGTCTGATGCGAGGCGTGAGCACGCCGACCACCACCGCCGTCGCCGAGGGCATGCAGGCCCTCGCCCGCGAGACCGCCGACCCCACCAGCACCGTGTCCGGAGCCTGGCCCATGCCGGGCAACGCCGGGCTGTCCTTCGGCTGCGACGTCGTCACCGCCGGTGCGACGACCCCTCTGGTCATCCGGCTCGCCCCGCCCGGCGTGCGGCGCCGGGGCAACACCGACGTGCTGCGGATCGTCCCGTTGCTCGACGCGCTTGCCAACGCGGGCGTGCCGGTGGCGGCCGTGCGCTGGAGCATCGACGACCCGCGGTGGTTCGGCACCGACGCCGTGATCCAGGACCGGCTCGACGCGCTGCCGCTGCACATGGCCGACCCCGCGTTGAGCGCCGCCGTCGCGGTGCCCGACGCGCTCGGCCAGGCCGTGGACGGGCTGGCGCGCATCCACGCGACCCCTCCCCCGCCGGACTGGGAACAGCCCCGGGCCCTCGCGGACGAGGTCGCCTTCTGGGCCCCCATGCTGGGCCGGTCGACCGAGACGGCGTGGACCGACGCCGGCGCCGCGCTGCACGGCGCGCTGCTGGCCAGGATCCCCGACGATCCTGCCGTCGGCGTCTTCCACGGCGACTTCCATACGAACAACATCCTGTTCGACGGCGACGGCCGACTCACCGCGGTCGTCGACTGGGAGATCTCCGGCATCGGCGCGCAGCTGCTGGACCTGGCCTGGCTCGCGATGTTCACCGACCCCGGCTGCTGGGAGCCCGGTGCAGCCGACCGGATGCGGGTCACCGCCGACCCGGCGTGGCTGCGCGAGCGCTACGAGGCCGCCACCGGCCGGCGCACCGGGCACTTCGACTGGTTCCGCGCTGTGGCCTGCTACCGGTTCGGCGTGATCACCGTGTTCAACGTGTACCTGCACCGCAGCGGCAAGCGCGTGGATGCGACCTGGGAGGACCGGGCCCGGTCCATCCTGCCGCTGTTCCACCGCGGACTGGAGTTCCTGACATGAGTGACTTGTTCGACCTGAGCGGACGCACCGCGTTGATCACCGGCGGCAGCCGCGGGCTCGGCCGGGAGATGGCGCTGGCCTTCGCGAAGGCGGGCGCCGACGTCGCCGTCGCCTCCCGCCACCTCGACGCGTGCGAGGCCGTGGCCGTCGAGGTCCGCGCCCTGGGTCGCGACGCCTCGGCGCACGCGTGTCACCTCGGGCACTGGGACGAGATCGGCGCGCTGGCCGACGCCGTGACCGAACGGTTCGGGCGGGTCGACGTGCTGGTCAACAACGCCGGCAAGTCGCCGCTCTACGAGAAGCTGACCGACCTGACCGAGGTCCAGTACGAAGGCGTGCTGGACCTCAACCTCAAGGGCCCGTTCCGGCTCACCGCCCTGCTCGCCGAGCGGATGCAGGCGGCCGGACACGGCTCGGTCATCAACATCTCGAGTGTCGGGGCGTTCCGGCCCAACGCGACCGCCGCGCCGTACTCGGCGGCCAAGGCCGGTCTCAACGCCCTGACGGTGGCGATGGCCCACGCGTACGGGCCCGAGGTCCGCGTCAACGGCATCGCCCCGGGCGCGTTCGCGACGGACATCTCCCACGCCTGGACGCCCGAGGTCGTGGCCGCCCTGGAGGAGCGCACCGCGCTGCGCCGGGTGGGCCTGCCGCCCGAGATCGTCGGCGCTGCGCTCTACCTCGCGAGCGACGCGTCGGCGTACACGACCGGCACGATCCTGCAGGTGGACGGCGGCACGCGCTAGAGACCCGAGCCGGGCCCGACGTCGTCGCGGCCGGACGCGGCGGCCGCCGCCCCACCCGCGTCGCGGAACGCGTCGAGGCGGTCGGCCGACCCGGGCCGCGCGGGGCGGCCGGTAGGCAGATCCTCGCCGGCGTCCCGTGCGGCGTCGGTGAAGGCCTCGCCGCCCGCCTCGTCCACCTCCGCGTCGGCCTCGGGGTCCGCCGGCAGCGCGAGAGCCGGTTCGGTCTCGACGGGCCGCTCCCCGTCCCCGACGTCGTGCACGGCCGCCTCCTCCGCCGAGGCCGCACCGCCGTCGATGCCGACCTCGGTGCCCACGCCGTCGACCGGCCCGTCGGAGACCAGGCGGCCCGCCCGGTCGTCGTCCACCGGGAGGTCCTCGGGCTGTTCGCGGCGCAGCCGCTCGTCGAGGGTGTCGCCGTCGCGCATCCCGGCTCCGGTGACACCGTCCTCGTCGAGGCCGTACGGGCGGTCCGGGGGCACGTAGCCCGCGTCGAGGGCATCGGCGCCACCGGCCGGCCCGTCGAGGGTGTCGGCGGTGTCGAGCTGGACGGCGGCCCCCAGGTCGGGGGACTGCGGCTGCTGGTCGTCGGGGAAGGCCATGCCGGCGTGCACCCCCGCCACGCCGTGACCACACACCGGAGCCGGTCGTCCGATGTGTTCTGATCCGGGCATGACATCAGCGCGGCCGTCCGGCCCGATCCGGACCAGGGACGCCGCCGCCACCCGCCGCGCGCTCCTCGCCGCGGGGCGGGAGCTGTTCGCGTCGGAGGGCTTCGACCGCACCACCGTGCGCGCGGTCGCGGAGCGCGCCGGGGTCAACCAGGCCCTGCTGTTCCGCTACTTCGGCAACAAGGAGGGCCTGTTCGCGGAGGCCGTCCGCGACGACGCGCTGGCGGTGCTGGAGGCGGGCCCGCGCCGCGACCTGCTGGAACGCACTGTGGCGACGATGTTCCACGCCGCGTCGGATCCCGAGCCGCTGCTAGCCGTCCTGCGCGGGGCGAGCAGCTCGCAGATCGGCGCCGAGGTCCGGCTCCAGCTCGCCGACGCCTACATCTCCGCGTTCGCCGACCTGGTGGACACCCCGGACCGGGCTGACGCGGAACTGCGCGCCGAGCTGTTCCTGAGCTGGCTGCTGGGGATCTCGCTGTCGCGCTCGGCCGACCTGCCCGGTCACGGTCTCAGCGAGGAGGCCGCGGCGCAGGCCCACGTCCTGCGGGCGGCCCGGGCCCTGCTCGGGCCGCTGCCGGCCGCCCTTGGCATCGATCAACCGGATTCCTAGCGTCGTCAGCGACTGCACGGCGCTGGCCCGGACCCGGCTGGTGACCGCTCACGACGGTCAGGCAGTGAGGTCCTGGCACAACGCCCAGAGCCGTTCCCGGTCGGCCGGGGTCTCCCGCGTCCACGGCACGTAGTGCTCGGGCCGGGCGCGCCGGTCGTGCCAGAAGTGCCCTGTGCCGATCACCCCGGCCGGGGCGGCGCTGAGCCACACGGCCGTGTCGGCCCCCTCCTCCGGCGTACGCAGGAGCGGCCCGACGATCGTGCGGAACGCGGGCAGCGAACTGGTGATCCCGGGAGTGTCGGCCCACCCGGGGTGCGTGGCGTGCACCGACACCCCTGACGCCGCGAGCCGGTCGGCCCACCGCCCCGTGAGCACCACCTGCATCCGCTTGGTCCGGGCGTAGGCGGCGGTGCCGCTGTAGGGCTCCTTCGTCGACTCGACGTCGGCCAGTTCCAGCTTCTGCGCGTACATCCCGCCCGAGGACACGAACACGACCCGGCCGTCCGGGGCGAGCACCGGCGCGAGCAGGGCGGTGAGCAGGTGCGGGCCGAGCACGTGGGTGGCGAACGCCAGCTCGTGGCCCTGCGGCGAGAGCGTCCTCGCGGGCGGCAGCACTCCGGCGTTGTGGATCAGCACGTGCGGGCCGGCGTCGGACAGCTCCTTCGCGGCGCGGCGCACGTCGTCGAGGTCGGAGAGGTCGCACAACGTCACGTGCAGGTCCGCGCCCGGGACGGCGCCCGCCACGGCGTCGCGGGCCCGCTCCCCGCGCCCGGCGTCGCGGACGACGAGGTGCACGGTGGCGCCCAGCCGCGCGAGCCCCTCCACGGTGGCGAGGCCCAGCCCGGCGCTCGCGCCCGTCACCAGGACGACGCGGCCGCGCAGGGCGTCCGGGGCCGGGTCGGCACGGTCGCCGACGAAGCCCGCGGAGCGCAGCAGGTACCCCAGCCGCGAGTAGCCGGGCGCGATGGTGCGGTCGAGCACGGTGTCGACGATGCGCGCGAGCATGATTGCGTCTCCCTGTTCCCGGTGATTGCCCACTAGCCTGCCCGGATGGGCAGAACTGCGCTCCTCGTGGGCACCTCCGACGGCACGCGGCTGGTCGGGCAACGCTGGACCGTCGACGGCGAGGCGCGCGCCGCACTCGTCCTCGTGCACGGGATGGGCGAGCACTCGCTGCGCTACGACCGCGTGGGCAAGGCGCTGGCCGCCGCAGGCATCGAGGTGCTGGCCGTCGACCAGCGCGGGCACGGCCGCACCGCGGGCATCGCCGGGGAAGCGCTGGGCTCGCTGGGCAAACCCGGCTGGGACGGGCTCGCGTCCGACCTCGCGCTCGTGGTGCGCAGCACCCGCGGCGAGCGGCCGGAGATCCCGATCGTCGTGCTCGGCCACAGCATGGGTTCGTGGGTGGTGCAGCAGTACCTGCTGGAGCACTCCGACGACGTGGCCGCCGCCGTGTTGACGGGCACCGCCGCGCTCGACCAGGTGGTCACGGTCGTCGACCCGACGAAGGAGGTGGACCTCACCGGGTTCAACGCGCCGTTCGCCCCGGCCCGCACCGACTTCGACTGGCTCTCCCGCGACGAGCAGGAGGTGGACGACTACGTCGCCGAGCCGCTGTGCGGGTTCGGCCTCGACACCGACGCCACCGTCGGCATGATCGCCGCGGCACCCCGGCTGGCCGAGGTGTCCTCGATCCGGGCGGGCCTGCCCGTCTACATCGCGGTGGGCTCCGCCGATCCCGTCAACGCGGGCGGGGCCTGGCTGGCGCCGCTGCTGGAGCGCTACGAGGCCGCAGGGCTCGACGTCACCACGAAGGTCTACGACGGCGCCCGCCATGAGGTGTTCAACGAGACCAACCGCGACGAGGTGGTCGCCGACCTCATCACCTGGCTGAACGCGAAGCTCGCCTAGCGGTCGACGTGCACCTGAACGGATCGGCCGTCGTCGGACAGCCAGCCCTTCTTCTCCGCGTAGCCGGTCATCGTGCTCCACCGCTCCGCCCAGTCCGGCGCAGTGGCCAGCAGCGCGGCGCGGGAACGCAGCACGGCGAGATCCAGGTGCGCGTTGTCGGCGTCCACCAGCTCGCCCGTGCCCGTCGCCTTCAGCGCCGTGCGCAGGGCCGCCTCGTCGAGATCGGTCTCCAGGTTCAGCCGGCCGCAGTCGTCGGCGTCGCGTACGACGGCGCCGTCCTTCCCCACTCGCACGATCATGACCCGATCCTGCCCGCTCCCGGCGGCCGTGGCGAACACTGTCCGATAGCGGTCAGCCGTCCACTATCGGAGAGCGTGGCAAAGCACGACGTCGAGCACGATCGCGGCCAGGTCCGGCTCGGCGCCCGCCTCCCGCAGCGGGCGATGCGGGCCTCCGGGTCGATCATCGGATGCGACCGGCGGCGGGTGTACTCCTCCTCACCCAGGAGGCCCAGCACCACTGTCCGCTCCGGCGCGAGTCCGGCGACGGCGGCGCGGACCTGCTCCACGAGGTCCCCGACCACGTCCATGGGTGCCGGAGAGCTGGACCACCGAGTCGACGCAGGTGTCGCGGGTGCAGCTCCACCGGGAAGATCACGGGCCGATCATGGGGAGTTCTACTGCTCCCGCCAGAACATCTGCCGCGCCTCGCACCCCGCGACGTCGCGCAGCGAGCAGGTGGCGCAGTGCTGCGGCTCGCCGTCCCGGTGGGGGAACCGCTCCAGGTAGGCACGGGTGCGGGGGTCGAGCGTGGCCGGGTCGGGCGCCGGACTGGGCGGGGTCTGGTAGCTGAGGCAGCAGCCCGCCTTGCGCCCGAGGTAGAGCCGGCCCAGCTCGGTGTCGGCCACCCGCAGCCGCGGCCGCCGCCGCCACGGTGCACCGGCCACGTCCAGTGCGGAGGCCAGCGCGTCGACGGCACGCTGCTCCACGGGCAGCCCCTCGACGTCCAGCACCGCCGTGCCGAGGCCGTCGGCCACCTCCGTCCACGCGGCGGCACGCCCGACCCGTCCGAGCCCCCGGCAGGCCTCCACGAGCGGCCCGGCCACTTCGACGAGAGCCCGCACCGCCGTGCCCGCGGGATCTTCGACGACCTCGACGCCGTCCAGCCCCGTCCATGGATGCCCGGCCGCGACGGCCACGGCGACCGGCCCGGGATCGACCCGGGCAGGCCTGCCGTCCGGCCCCACGCACCACCGCACCGTGTCCCGTTCGACGAGCAGCCCTGCGGACGCGGCCGCGAGCGTGAACCCGACCGCCCCCGCCAGCTCGCCCGCCACCCAGCTGACCAGCCACTTCGCGGCAGCGGCCGGGGTGGCGCCGTACACCTCGACGAGGTGGGCGTGCGTCCCGCACAGGGAGGCGAGCAGCGCGTCCGCCCCGACCCAGGTACCCGGCGGGTCGGCCACGTCATCGCGGCCCGTGAAGCCCGGGAGACGGGTGGCGAACCACTCCGCCGGCGACGGTGCCGCGAGCAGGAGATCGGAAGTACTCACCCCGTTAGATTAGGGCAGCCTGCCCTCACACGATCAGCCCGAGCAGGAGGACGAACACCAGCCCGACCACGGAGATGGCGGTCTCCATCACCGACCAGGTCTTGATGTTCTGCCCGACACTCAGCCCGAAGTACTCCTTGACCAGCCAGAACCCCGCGTCGTTGACGTGGGAGAAGAACAGCGAGCCGGCGCCGATGGCGAGCACCAGCAGCGAGGTCTGCCCCGGGTCGAGCGTGGTGACGAGCGGCGCCAGGATCCCCGCCGCCGTCACGGTCGCGACGGTGGCCGATCCCGTGGCCAGGCGGATCAGCACGGCGATGAACCAGGCCAGCAGCAGCACCGAGACGCCGCTGCCCGCGGCCCAGCCGGCGATGAGATCGCCGATCTTGGTGTCGATGAGGGTCTGCTTGAACCCGCCCCCGGCCGCGACGATGAGCAGGATGCCCGCGATCGGCGGGAGCGACTTCTCCACCGACGTGGCGACACCGCGCACACCCATCCCGCGTCCGAGCGTGAACATCGCGACGACGACGGCGCCGAGCAGCGCGATCAGCGGCGTGCCGACGAAGTCGAAGACCGTCCGCAACACGTTGCCCTGGGCGGTGAAGATGTCCACCAGCGCCTTGCCCATCATGAGGATGACGGGCAGCAGCACCGTGGCCAGCGTGATGGCGAACGTGGGCCGGACCCGGGTGTCGACGGCCGTACCGCCACCGGCCTCGGACCGGGAGTCGTCGAAGAGGGACGGAGCGGGCACGTCCACCCACCGCGCGGCGACACGGGCGAACAGCGGCCCGGCGATCGCGATCGTGGGGATGGCGACGAGCACGCCGAGCCCGAGCGTCAGCCCGAGGTTCGCGTTGAGCGCGGCCACTGCGACGAGCGGGCCGGGGTGCGGCGGGATGAAGCCGTGCATGGCCGAGAGCCCGGCAAGAGCGGGAATACCGACCGCGATGATCGAGAGCCCGGAGCGCCGCGCGACCAGGAAGATCACCGGCATCAGCAGCACGAGGCCGATCTCGAAGAACATCGGCAGCCCGATCAGGGCCCCGACCAGCGCCATCGCCCACGGCAGGGTCCGCGTGCTGGAGCGGCCGATGATCGTGTCGACGATCTGGTCGGCGCCGCCGGAGTCGGCGAGCAGCTTGCCGAACATCGCGCCGAGCGCGATCAGGGTGCCGACGCTCGCGGCGGTGTCGCCGAAGCCCTTGGAGAAGCTGGTCACGGCGTCGGCAACCGGGCGACCGGCGATGGCGGCCACCACCAGCGAGCCGACCGTCAACCCGAGGAACGGGTGCACGTGGAAGCGCGTGATGAGCACGACGATGACGGCGATGCCGATGAGCGCGGCGGCGATGAGCTGGAACGCCATGGTCAGACCCCCGCCACGGCGAGGTAGTCCTCGACGAGGTCGTCGACGGAGCGGTCGAGGTCGAGGGCCACCCCGTTCTCGTCGGGTCCGAGGGGTTCGAGCGTGGCGAACTGCGAGTCGACGAGACTGGCCGGCATGAAGTGTCCCGGACGTCCCTTGACCCGGCGGGCGACCACTTCGGGGCTGCCGTCGAGGTGCACGAAGAACTGCGTGGGCGCCGCTTCGCGCAGCACGTCGCGGTAGGAGCGCTTGAGCGCCGAGCAGCTGATCACCCCGCCGCTGTCGGCATGCGCGGCCAGCCAGGCGCCGATGGTGTGCAGCCAGGGCAGCCGGTCGGCGTCGTCGAGCGGGATGCCGGCGGCCATCTTGGCGACGTTCTCCGGCGGGTGGAAGTCGTCCGCGTCGGCGAACGGGACACGCAGGCGCTGGGCCAGCGCGGCACCGACGGTGGTCTTGCCGGAGCCGGAGACGCCCATGACGGTGAGCAGCGGCGGCGAGGGTGGGACGTGCATCGTTGCGGTCCTCTCGTGAACGGTGTCCACAGAGTCCGCCGATAAGTACTACTTTTGCAACACTGTATCGGTTTAGATACTACGAATCAGCTTCTGGATGCCAGGATGACCACGTGGTTCTCCCGCAGAACGGCCTGCACGCCGACGTCCTCGACCGGATCGGCGTACTGCTCGCGTCCGAGGAGCTCGCCGAGGGCCAGGTGCTGCGGGCCGACGACCTGGGCGTGCGCTTCGGCGTCTCCCGCACCGTCGTCCGCGAGGCCGTGCGCGTGCTGGAGTCGATGGGGATGGTCAGCAGCCGCCGCCGCGTCGGCACCACGGTCGCGCCGCGGTCGCGCTGGAACGTCTACGACCCACTGCTGATCCGCTGGCGCCTCGCGGGCCCCGGCCGCGACGACCAGCTGCGCTCGCTCTCGGAGCTGCGCGCCGGTTTCGAACCGGTGGCCGCCCGCTACGCCGCGCAGCGCGCCACCCCCGACCAGTGCGGCGCGCTCACCGGCGCGGTCATGGACATGGCGGTGCACGGCCGCTCCGGCGACCTCGACGCCTACCTCGACGCCGACGTCCGCTTCCACCGCACGATGCTGGAGGCCACGGGCAACGAGATGCTGGCCGCGCTCGCCGAGGTGGTGGCCGAGGTGCTCGCCGGCCGCACCCACCACGGCCTGATGCCCGCCCTCCCGGAGCCGGCCGCGATCCGGCTGCACGGCGACGTCGCGGAGGCCATCGCATCCAGTGACGCGGACGCCGCGGAGCGGGCCATGCGGGCGATCATCAGCGAGGCCGCGGGCGCGATGCTGGGCGACGGCTGACGGGACCGCCCACGGCGGGGCAGGATGACCGTCATGGAGCTGCCCACCGGACTGACGACCGAGCAGAAGTCCGCGCTGTGCCTCGGATCGGACTTCTGGCACACCGCACCGATCCCCGAGCACAGCATCGAGGCGATCATGGTCTCGGACGGCCCGCACGGCCTGCGGGCCCAGCCGGAGCAGGGCGACCACGTCGGCCTGTCCGGCAGCACCCCCGCCACCTGTTTCCCGACCGCGTCGGCGCTCGGCTCGTCCTGGGACGTGGAGCTGGCCCGCGAGGTGGGCGCCGCGATCGGGGTGGAGGCGCGCGAGCAGGGCGTGGCCGTGGTGCTCGGGCCGGGCGTCAACATCAAGCGCTCGCCGCTGTGCGGCCGCAACTTCGAGTACCTGTCCGAGGACCCGCTGCTCGCCGGTCACCTCGGCGCGGCACTGGTCGACGGCCTGCAGTCCCAGGGCGTAGGCGCGTCGGTGAAGCACTTCGCCGCCAACAACCAGGAGACCGACCGGCTGCGCGTGAGCGCCGACGTCGACGAACGCACGCTGCGGGAGATCTACCTGCCCGCCTTCGAGCACGTCGTCAGGACGGCGCGGCCGTGGACGGTGATGTGCGCCTACAACAAGGTCAACGGCGAGTACGCCTCCCAGCACCACTGGTTGCTCACCGACGTGCTGCGCGGCGAGTGGGGCTTCCACGGGCTCGTCGTCTCGGACTGGGGCGCCGTGCACGACCGCGTCGCCGCGCTGGTCGCCGGGCTGGACCTGGAGATGCCGCCGAACCTCGGTGTGAGCGACAAGGCGATCGTCGACGCGGTGGCCGACGGGTCGCTCGACGAGGCGGTGCTCGACACGACGGTGGGCCGCGTGCTCGGTCTCGTGGAGCGCGCCCGCGACCGGCAGCCCGCCACCGTCGACGTCGACGCCCATCACATCCTGGCCCGGCGCGCCGCCGCCGACTGCACGGTGCTGCTGCGCAACGACGGCGAGGTCCTGCCGCTGGTCGACCGGTCCGGCCTGCGGGTCGTCGTGGTCGGCGAGTTCGCGCGCACTCCCCGCTACCAGGGAGCGGGCAGCTCCCAGGTGAATCCCACGCGCGTCGACAACGCCCTCGACGCCCTGCGTGCCGCGCTGCCGTCGGCGGAGATCACCTTCGGTGGCGACGCCGCCGGGGCCGACGTCGTGCTCGCCTTCCTCGGCCTGCCCCCGGACGCCGAGTCGGAGGGCTTCGACCGCACCCACATCGACCTGCCCGACGACCAGCTCCGCCTGGTCACCGACCTCGCCGAGCACGACGTGCCGATCGTCGCGGTGCTCGCCAACGGCGGAGTGGTGCGCACCAGCACGTGGGAGCACCACGTCGCGGCCGTCGTCGAGTGCTGGCTGGGCGGGCAGGCCGCGGGCTCGGCCGTCGCCGACGTGCTGACGGGCGCCGTGGACCCCGGTGGCCGGCTCGCCGAGACGATCCCGCTGCACCTGCTGGACCACCCGTCGTCGATCAACTTCCCCGGCGAGGAGGGCCACGTGCGCTACGGCGAGGGCGTGTTCGTCGGCTACCGCGGGTTCGACGCCACCGGGCGCGACGTCGCCTACCCGTTCGGCCACGGCCTGTCCTACACGACGTTCGCCCACCACGACCTGGCGGTGACGGGCACGGGCTCCCACGACGGCGGCGACCTGGCGCTGACCGTGGAGGTCACCGTCGGCAACACCGGCACCCGCGCCGGACGCGAGGTCGTGCAGCTCTACGTCGGCGACCCGGACTCGACCGCGGCCCGGCCCCCGCGCGAGCTGAAGGGCTTCGCGAAGGTCGCCCTGGCGCCCGGCGAGGAGCGGCGCGTGACGTTCACCCTCGGCGCGCGCGACCTGTCCTACTGGTCGGTCGAGTTCGGGCGCTGGGTGCTGGAGGGCGGAGTATTCGAGATCGCCGTCGGCGCCTCGTCGCGGGATCTGACGCAGCGCACCACCGTCACCGTCGACGCCACACCGCCGCACCGGCCGTTGACCGGGATGTCGACGCTGCAGGAGTGGCTGGCCGACCCGGACGGCTCCGCACAGCTGATCGCCGCCATCGGCACCGGTCCGGACGGGCGCCCGCTCGGCGTTCTCGGCAACGCGGAGATGCTGCCCGTCATCGGCAACTTCCCGCTCGCCGTGCTCGCCGCGTTCACCGGGCTCGGGATCGACGCGGGCGCGCTCGCGAAACTCGGGGTCGGGAAGTAGCCCGAACGGACCTGACCGGACGGACGGATGGTGGACGGCACTGTCCACTGTGGCGACGACCGGCCGACGGGACGGGCCGAGCGGTCCGTTGCATCGAACGGGTGACGACCGCCGAGCGGGCGAACAGCATCTAGTTGCGGGACGCCCCGGGGAGTAGTACTGCAACTCCACTCCGTCACACATTGGAGGGTCGTCCGATCGTGGAATCCGCCCATCCGCACCGGTCCCGCCGTGGACCGGTCCACCCGGTCTCCGTCGCCGAGCTCGTGTCGCTGCACACCGGGCCGCCGGGAACCCCGGAGCGGGTGGCCGAGACCGGCACGCCGCTCTCGGTGGGGGCCCTGCTGCGCCGCGAGGGGCGCGCACCCCACGCGTTCGACCGCCCCACGGTGCCCCGCGGCCACTCGCGCCCGCCGGAGGAGCCGCCCTCGCCGCCGGCGCAGGGCTCGCGCAAGGCGTCGGCGGCCACCGGGGCACTGCTCATGGTGGGCGCCGTCCTCGGCACCGCGGTGGTGGAGCAGTCGGTCGTGACCCGGCCGGAAGCCACCCCGGATGCCGGCGGTCCGGCCGCCGCCGATCCCGCACCGGCACTCGTCCGATCGACGCCGTCCCCGCGCCGGACGGTGCCCGTGTCCTTCATCGGCCCGCTGACCAGCGAGATCCCGGTCATGGCCTTCAACCTGCCGGTCGCGTCCGGCGCATCCATCGGACGCAGCGCGCTCGGCGTTCCGTCGACGACGACGCCGGGCGCCGTCACCCCGACGACCCCCGGCACGGTGGGAACCCAGCCCGGCGTGACCCAGCCCGCCGTGACACAGCCCGGGGTGACACAGCCCGCGGTGACCCAGCCCGCGGTGACCCAGCCCGTCGTCGTCATTCCGCAGCCGCGGCCGCCCGTCGAGGGCCCGGGAGCGGGGCCGATCGTCATCGGTCCGATCCAGATCGGCCCGGTCGCGACAGCGCCGGGCTCCGCGCCGGCAGGCACGCAGGGGCCGCCGCCACTGGTGACGGTGACCCCGCCGGACATCGTGACGCCTGTCGTCGTGGTGCCGCCGGTGACCGCACCGACCGTGCTCGGACCGGTGACGACGCCCGGCGTCTCGGTCTCCCCCGCGGCGATCACGCCGCCCGCCGTGTCGGTGTCCACATCGGACGGACTGGCCGTGGCGACCACCCCTGCCCATGTCGTGACGCCGGACGTCGGGGTCGGCGGGGTGCAGGCGGGCCCCGTCGCGCTGTCGTCGACCAAGATCGGCCTGCCGGACGTGACTGCGTCGAAGGCCTCGGTCGATCTCTCCCCCGGCGGCTCCGGCGTCACCCTGCCCGGGGTGTCGGTGTCCCCGACGACCCTCACCACCCCGGACCTGAAGGTCGGCAAGGCCGAGGTGCCGCTCCCGGACGTCACCCTGCCGGCCGTGACGGTGCCGTCGGTCTCGCTGCCGGTACCCGCGCCGGTGGCGAAGGTGGCCGCGCCGGTCGCGAAGGTGGTGACCCAGGTGGCCGAGCCCGTGGTCACGGCGGCCGCGCCCGTGGCCACGGCGGTGGCCGCGCCGGTGACGGCCGTGACCGGCGCGGTCAGCGGCCTGCTCGGCGGGGCGAAGTAGCGGCTACGCCGACACGCACACACACCCGCGGCTCATGCCCCTCGAGGTCGTGATGCCGCAGAAGCGCAGGCCGATCGGGTCGTGGTTCTCCAGTGGGTGCGGGCAGGCATCGCACGTCGGAGCGGGTGCCGGGATCGTGGGAAGGTCGGTGTCCGGGGTCGTGCTCATGCCACGTCTCGTTCCGTCGGGTGGGGCGTCGCACGCAGCGGAGCCCCGATGGAGTGCAGGTGGCGCAGGACGTCGGCGTAGGAGTGCATCAGCGAGCAGTGCGTGTAGCTGATGCCGCGCTCCACGCAGAACGCCTCGATGAGCGGCTGCGCGCGGCGCAGGTTGGGCCGCGGCATCGTCGGGAAGAGGTGGTGCTCGATCTGGTAGTTCAGCCCGCCGAGCGCGGCGCCGGTCCAGCGGCCGCCCACGTCGCGGGAGGTCAGGATCTGCCGGTACATGAAGCTCGTGGTGTCGCCGGCCGACATCGTCTCCATGCCCTTGTGGTTCGGGGCGAACGAGCACCCCATGTAGAGGCCCCACAGGCACTGGTGCACCGCGATGAACGCGACGGCCAGCGGCCACGGCAGCACCATGAACACCGCGACGAGGTAGACCACCACGTGCGCCACCACGAGCACCCGCTCCAACGTCCGCCGCCTCAGGTCGCCCCGGAACGCGGCGTCGAGACTGGCCCAGTGCAGCGCGAAACCCTCCAGCAACAGGAGCGGGAAGAACAGGTAGGCCTGGTGCCCGGCCGTCCAGTGCCGCAGCCCGCTCCGGCCCCGGCTCTGGTTCTCGGTGAAGGCCAGGATCGGGATGTCGAGGTCGGGATCGGTGTCCTCGTTGTTGGGGTTCGCGTGGTGGCGGTTGTGCTTGGCCACCCACCAGCCGAAACTCAGCCCCACCAGCGCGGCGTTGAGATGGCCGACGGCGTCATTGGCCTGCTTGCCCCGGAAGATCTGCTTGTGGCCGGCGTCGTGGCCGAGGTAGGACAGCTGCGTGTAGACCACCGCGAGCGCGACGGCGACGCCGAGCTGCCACCAGCTGTCGCCGAGGGCCGCGAACAGCACCCAGAGCCCGGCGAACGCGACGAGCGAAGCAGCGAGGGAGAGCGCGTAGTAGCCGTAGCGGCGGCGCAACAACCCGGCGTCGCGGATGGTGCGGGACAGCTCGCCGTACTCGGCCTGACCCCGATCGGTCGTGATCGGGTCAGTGGTGGTGGCCTGGGTCATCCAAGACCTTCCGCGTCGCGCCGTATGGCGCACCGGGGTCTCGGGCGAAGCCACGTCGCGAGGGACGCGACCTCGGCCCACACTACCGGGTGACCGGTGGGAGGGCGCGTGCACGCAGAACGAATCGCGGCGGAACGGGAGTCGACGGCGGGGCGCATCGCCTCGCTGGCCCGGCAGGTCGACGCGCTCGCCGAGCAGCAGGCCCTGACCACGCACGACGACGAGCACGATCCCGAGGGCGTGACGATCGGCTTCGAACGCGCCCAGCTGCAGGGCCTGCTGGCCGGAGCCCGCCGCGACCTCGACGCGCTCGACCGGGCGTCGGCCCGCCTGCAAGCCGGCACCTACGGCCGGTGCGTGTTCTGCGGCAAGCAGGTCCCCGATGCCCGGCTGGAGGCGCTGCCCGCCGTCGAGACGTGCCTGGCCTGCTCGGGCCGGCGCGTCAACCCGAGGAGAGTCAGCCCAGCGTGAACGGGTCGCGGGTGCCGCCCGTCAGCTCCACCCACACCGACTTGTTCTCCAGGTACTCGTCGACGGCGCCCACACCGTTCTCCCGGCCGATCCCCGACAGGCCGTAGCCGCCGAACGGCACGCTCGGGCTCACCACCCGGTAGGCGTTGATCCACACGGTGCCCGCGCGCAGCTTCGCGGCCACCCGGTGGGCGCGGTGCACGTCCTTCGTCCAGACGGCACCGGCCAGGCCGTAGGGGGTGTCGTTGGCCAGCTTGAGGGCCTCGTCCTCGTCGGTGAAGGTGTACGCGGCGAGCACTGGCCCGAACACCTCCTCGCGCACGACCGTCGACTCGGCGTTGACGCCCGTGAGCACCGTCGGTTGGACGAAGAGCCCGCCCAGTCCCTCGTCCGCCGCACCCCCGTAGGCCACCGTGGCGCCCTCGGCCTCGGCCGTCTTCAGGTAGCCGAGCACCTTCTCGTACTGCGGCCGGTTGGCGACCGGCCCCATCTCCGTTTCGGGGTCGTTGGGGTCGCCGAGCCGGATCTGCGCCGCCCGCTCCGCGACGAGTCGCACCAGCTCGTCGTGGACGTCGGCGTGCACGATCAACCGGGAGCCCGCCATGCAGGTCTGCCCGGTGGCCGCGAACACGCCCGCGACCAGACCGTTCGCCGCGGCCTGCAGATCGGCGTCGGGGAACACGATCTGCGGGCTCTTGCCGCCGAGCTCGAGGGTGACCTTGTTGAGGTTCTCCGCGGCCGCGTGCGCGACCGCGCGGCCGGTGGCCGTCGAGCCGGTGAACGCGATCTTGTCGACGCCCGGGTGGCCCGCGAGCGCCGCGCCCGTCTCGCGCGAGAGCCCGCTCACGACGTTGACGACGCCGGGCGGGAACCCCGCCTCGGCGAACAGCTCCGCGAACCCCAGCGTGGACGCCGGCGAGTGCTCCGACGGCTTGACGACGAACGTGCACCCCGCAGCCAGACCGGGCGCGAGCTTCCACGTGAGCAGCAGCAGCGGCGAGTTCCACGGCGTGATCGCCCCGACCACCCCGACGGGCTCACGCCGGGTGTAGACGAGGTAGTTCGGGTTGGGCGTCGGGATCTGGCGGCCCTCGATGGTGGCCGCGAGCCCGGCGTAGTACTGGAACCAGCCGCCCAGGCCCGTGAGCTGGCCGATCATCTCGCGGTAGAGCTTGCCCGAGTCGTTGACCTCCAAGCGCGCGAGCCGGTCCGCGTTCTCGGTGATGAGGTCGGCGAGCCGGCGCAGCAGGGCGGCGCGCCCGAACCCGGTGAGCTGCCCCCACTCCCCGTCCAGCGCGGCGCGGGCCGCGGCCACGGCGGCGTCGACGTCGGCCGGGCCGCCGTCGGGCACCTGCGCCCAGGCCTCGCCGGTGTAGGGGTTCTGCGACTCGAACGTCGCCCCCGATGCCGCGTCCACCGGCTCCCCGCCGATCAGCATCCGGAACCGCTCCAGCTCAGCCATGTGAAGTCCTCCTCGACCACGTGCCGTGCCCCACACTGTCGTCATGCGACTGCGCATGGGCAAGGTGCAGGCTCCGGGCGATGCGCCCGTGACCATGCTGGAGCTGTTCTTCGACCTCGTCTTCGTCTTCGTGATCACGCAGATCACCACGCTCATCACCGGTTCCGAGGGCTGGATCGGCTACGGCCGGGCCGCGCTCGTGCTGGTCGTGACGTACTGGATGTACAACGGGTTCGCCTGGCTCGCCAACAACGTCGCACCCACGACCACCGCCACCCGGCTGCCGATGCTGCTCGCGATGACGTGCTTCCTGGCGATGGCCGCCACCGCGCCGGACGCCTTCGGTGCCGGCGCATGGATCTTCGCGGGCGCGTACCTCGTGGTGGTCACCGTGCACGCGGTGCAGTTCTCGCGCTCCTCGGTGGGTGGTTCGGCCCGGGCGATCCGCCGCGTGCTGCCGATCAACTACGGCGTCGGGCTGATGCTGGTGCTGGCCGCCCTGCTGGGCCCGGACCTGGGCTGGATCGGGTGGCTGGTGGCGGTGCTACTGCTCACGAGCACCCTGATCACGCAGCCCGAGTCGTCGTTCGCGCTGCGCAGCGAGCACTTCGTCGAGCGGCACCGGCTGCTGGTGATCATCGCGTTGGGCGAGACGATCATCGCCACCGGCGTGAGCGTGCAGGGCAGCCTGACGCGGCCCGTCGTCCTCGCGGCGTTCGTGCTGTCGATGGTGCTGATCAGCGCACTGTGGTGGGTCTACTACGGCGTCGGCGACGACGAGCGCGGCCTCGCCCTGTTGGAGAGCGCCCCTCCGGAGCAGCGCACGCGGCTGTGCATGCGCGCCTACTCGCTCACGCACCTGCTGCACATCGCCGGGCTGGTGCTGCTCGCCGCCGCGCTGCACCAGATCGTGCGCGATCCCCTCCACCACCTCGGCTGGGCGATGGCCGTCACCGGCTCGGTCGGGGTCGCGACGTTCCTGGTGGGGCAGGCATCCTTCCGGTCGGTGCTGGAGGTCGGGCCGGTGACGGCGCTGCTCGGAGCCGCGGCACTCGCCCTGGTCGTGGGCCCGCTCGGGGACCTGGTCGGCGGGCTCGTCCAGCTGCTCGCCCTCGCGGTCCTCGTCTGCGGCACCGTCGCCGCGCTCCAGCGCGGGGCCAGGGCCACCGCCGGGCCGGAGCCCGCCCACGACGGCCGGACCCCGAACTGATCAGGGCCTCGGCGCGGGAGTGCGACACTGCCGTCGTGGCGCGGTCGAGCTCCGGTGAGTCGGTGCTGGAGCGCGCGGTCCGGATCTTCGAGGCGTTCACCCCCGGCGACACCGCCCTGCGGATTGCCGACATCGCGCGGCGCGCCGGGCTGCCCCTGGCCACGGCGTCGCGGATGGTCGCGGAGCTCGTGGAGCACGGGCTGCTCGCCCGCGACGACGATCGGCGCGTGCGCGTCGGGGTGCGGATGTGGGAGCTGGCACTGCGCGCGTCACCCACGCTGAGCCTGCGCGACGCGGCCATGCCGTTCCTGGAGGACCTGCACGCCGTGGTCGGCCACCACGTCCAGCTCGGGGTGCTCGACGGCGACGAGGTGCTGTTCGTCGAACGGCTCTCCGCTCCCGGCGCTGTCATCAACTACACGCGCATCGCCGGACGGCTGCCGATGCACGCGTCGTCGTCGGGGCTGGTGCTGCTGGCCAACGGGCCCCGCGAGCTGCAGGAGAAGGTGCTGGCCGGCCCGCTGCCCGGCTACACCGAGCACACGATCACCACCCCGGCCCGGCTGCGCGCGGCGCTCGCCGACGTGCGGCGCGCCGGCCACGTGTTCTGCCCGGGGCACATCCACGTCGACGCGCTGGCCGTCGCGGTGCCGGTGCAAGCGGACGGCCGCGTGGCGGCCGCGCTGGCGGTGATCATCCCCAACAACGCCGACGGTCGGGCCGTGCTCCCGGTGCTGATGGCGACGGCCCGCGGCATCGGCCGGACTCTCATTCAATGAGAACCGTGTCGCGACCCACACCGATGGCCCGGCACGCTCGCGGCATGGACACGCTCGAGGTGACGGAGAAGACCGAGGTCGCCGACGGCGTCGTCAGCCTCGTGCTGGCCCACCCCGACGGGCTGCGCCTGCCCGACTGGACGCCCGGCTCGCACGTCGACCTCGTGCTCCCCGACGGCACCGTCCGCCAGTACTCGCTGTGCGGGGACCGCTGGGACCCCCACACCTACCGCGTCGGCGTCCTCCGTGAACCCGACGGCCGGGGCGGCTCCGCGTTCGTCCACGACGAGCTGCGCGTGGGCGACCGCGTCGGCGTCGGCGGGCCACGCAACCACTTCCCGCTGGTGCCGTCGCAGCGGTACCTGTTCATCGCCGGCGGCATAGGGATCACGCCGCTGCTGCCGATGATCCGGCAGGCCACGGTGCTCGGCGCGGAGTGGGACCTCGTGTACGGCGGGCGACGCCGGGCGTCGATGGCGTTCGTCGACGAGCTCGGGTCGCCGGGCCGGGTCCATCTCGTGCCCGAGGACGAGCAGGGCCTCATCGACCTCCCGGCCTGGCTCGGCACGCCCCGCGACGGCGTCCGCGTCTACTGCTGCGGGCCCGCCCCGCTGCTCGACGCCGTCGAGAAGGCGTGTGCCGGGTGGCCGCCGCACTCCCTGCGCGTCGAGCGCTTCACCGCGCAGGAGCAGGGCGCGCCCGTGCGCAGCACGCCGTTCGCGGTGGAGCTGGCCCGGAGCGGCGCGACGGTGACCGTCGATCCGTCCGTCTCGGTGCTCGAGGCGGTCCGCGCGGCGGGGGCCGACGTCCTCTCGTCGTGTCGGGAGGGCACCTGCGGCACGTGCGAGACCGGCGTCGTCGCGGGAGTGCCCGACCACCGCGACTCGATCCTCGACGACGCCGACCGCGCGGCCGGGGACTGCATGTTCGTGTGCGTCTCCCGCTCGATCGGCGACAGATTGGTACTGGACCTGTGATCACCATGCATCCCTCCACCGACGTCGACCCGTTCGGTCACGAGGTCCTGGAGGACCCGCTGCCGTTCCACGCGCAGCTGCGCGACGCCGGGCCGGTGGTGCACCTGACCCGCTACGACACCTACGCGATGGCGCGCTACGAGCACGTGCACGCGGCGCTGGTGAACTGGCAGGGCTTCCAGTCCTCGGCCGGGGTCGGGCTCGCGAACTTCCGCACCGAGACGCCGACGCGCCCGCCGAGCCTGCTCCTGGAGGCCGACCCGCCCGGCCACGACGCCCCGCGCCGCGTGCTGAGCGCGATCCTCGGCCAGCGGGCCCTGCGCCGGCTGCGCGAGCAGTGGTTCGCAGCCGCCGAGGAGCTGGTGGACGCGGTGCTGGCCGACGGACCCGAGATCGACGCCGTCCCCGCGCTGGCCGAGGCGTTCCCGCTGCGCGTGTTCCCGGACGCCGTCGGACTCCCGGCCGAGGGTCGCGAGAACCTGCTGCCCTACGGCGACTTCCTGTTCAACTCGTTCGGCCCGCGCAACGACCTGCTGGAGGCCTGCCTCCCCGACGCACCCCGGCTGGCCGCGTGGGTGAACGACCAGTGCCGTCGCGAGGTCCTCACCGACGACGGGTTCGGTGCGGCGATCTACGCGGCCGCCGACCGCGGCGACATCACCCACGAGCAGGCGCCGCTGGTGGTGCGGTCGCTGCTCTCGGCGGGCGTCGACACGACCGTGCAGGGGCTCGGCGCCGTCCTGCACGCGTTCGCGACCCACCCCGAGCAGTGGCAACGGCTGCGGACCCACCCTCGTCTGGCCCGCGTGGCGTTCGACGAGGCCGTGCGCTGGGGTGCGCCGGTGCAGACGTTCTTCCGCACCGCCACCACCGAGGTCCAGGTGGCCGACACCGTGATCCCCGGCAGCAAGAAGATCCTCATGTTCCTCGGCGCCGCCAACCGCGACCCCCGCCGCTGGGACGATCCCGACACGTTCGACCTGGGCCGCGACCCGTCCGGCCACGTCGGCTTCGGCATGGGCCTGCACCAGTGCGTCGGCCAGCACGTGGCCCGCCTGGAATCCGAGGCCCTGCTCGCGGCACTGGCGGCGCGGGTGGAGACGATCGAGCTCAGCGGCCCGACGCGGCGTCACCACAACAACACGATGCGCGCTTGGGCGTCGCTGCCGATGCGCCTGTCCTAGTCGCGCCACGTCGCGATCGCCCGCGCGCCCACCTCGGTCGTGGCGGTGGAGGCCGTGGGCCAGTGCGGCCTCGAAGTACTGCTGGCGGGCGGCGGCGGGCCGACCCCCTCCTACTCCGCGCCCCGGCAGCCCCTCGCGCCACTGCCGGACGTCATCCACCCGGTCCGGCTCCCAGCCGGGCCGCCCGTCCACCTCCGCGTCGGGGCTCCGGGAACGGATGGCCCGAGCCGGGCGGCGGGCGGGCAGGCCACTTGTGCACCGCATGCCGGCTCACGCGGCGACCACGGTCATCGTGATCAGCGACTGGGGATCCGGAGTGGGGGGTGGCGGGCACCGCCCTAAGTTCATGTCGCGCATGGCACTGCAGCAGTTATCTGGGCCGTTCGGCGTCGGATAGCTGCTGCAGTGCCATCATCGACGGCTGTTGCGGTCAGAAGGGGGCGTCGTCCTGGCCGGCCGGCAGGGTCCACGGGTCGGGCAGGGTCGGCCGGCGCGGGGCCGGGTTCTTCGGCATCTTCGCTGTCGCGGTCGGTGGTGCGGGTTCGGGGCGGTAGTCATACGGCGCGCTGGTGTAGCTGTGCCCGGTCGGCGTGGTCCACGTGATCAGACCCTCCGGGGTCTGGGTGACCGTCCAGCCCGGCGCGTCGTGCTTGAGGTGATGGTGATGCGGGCAGCCGCCGTACAGGTTGCGGTCCGCGGTCGGTCCGTTCCCGGCCGTCCAGGAATCGGTCCGTTCCCGGCCGTCCAGGAAAGGGTGTGGTCGAGTTCGATGTCGATGGCGCGGCGGTTGCAGGGTGGGAAGCGGCAGACCTGGTCGCGGGCACGGACGAAGTCCGACAGTGCGGCGGAGGGTCGGTAGGTGGTGCGGCCGTGGTCGAGCAGGGTGCCGGAGAGGGGGTCGGTGACCAGGCGTTTCCAGACGGCGTCGGCGGCGATGGTGCGGGCGATGTCGGAGGGGATGGGTCCGTAGCCGACGAGTTCCACGGGGTGGTCGTCGGCGCCGGTCAACGTCGTGAGGGGGACGACGATCTGGACGAGGGGTTTGCCGGGGGCGACCGGTGGTGGCCGCCAGGGCAGGGGTGGTAGGGGTCCGGTCGGGCTCGCGCAGCGGGGGCAGCCGGTGTCGTGATCGCCGGTGTTGGTGCCCTTCCCGCCACGGCCGGTGCCGCGGTTGTCGCTACCGGCGATGTCGATCGACGAGCTGTCGTCAACGGCGTCGGTGCGGTGGTCGCTGATGCCCGCTGCGGCGGTGCCTGCGGCGCCGGTGTCGGCGCTGCCGGTGTCGGCGCTGCCGGTGTCCGCCGTGCTGGTGCCCTTGGTGCTCGCCTCCTCGGCGTCGGCGGTGCTCGCGCCCGCGGCTGCGCTGGTTCCGGGCATGGTGTCGGTGACGTCGGCAGCGATGATGGTGAGGTGGCCGGTGAGCAGGTCGCGCAGGAGGTCGGCGCGGCGGGCGTCCATGCCGCGGGGATCGTCTTTGCCGAGGCCGCGGGCCAGTGCGGTGAGCCAGCCGTAGCAGGCTTGGGCGTGGGGGGCGGTGAGGAACGCCCAGAGGGTGGCCATGCCGTCCTCGACCGGGGTGAGGACTATCCGGCGTTCCTTCTTGGCCTGGTTGTGGCGCTGGTCGCCGCCGTCGGGGTCCACCGCGAGCACCGCTCGTTTGAGGGCGGCTTTGAGCTGGGCGAAGGTCTGGCCTTCGGCGCGGGGTAGTACGCGGTTCTGCACGGCGCGGGCCTTGGTCTGGTCGAGGCGCAGCGTGGCGTCGCTGATCGCGCGGACCTTCAGCGCGTCGAGCCGCCCGGTCTCCCAGGCGTGCAGGGTGTCGCCGAGTACCTCGTGCAGTTGCACGGATTGGGCGAGTTTCGCGGTGGCGGTGATGCGGGACTGGGACAGGGCGAGGGCGATCTCGTCGGGCGCCCACCGGCTCGTCTCGGCCGGGTCTTCACCGGGGCGGCGGGCGGCGAACTCGGCCAGCAGTCGGGCCTGTCGGGCACCGACCCAGGCGATCACGCGCTCGAATCCGGTGATGGCGTCGATGACCTCGGCGTCGGCCAGCGACTCCGGTTCGATGGTGCCGCTGTCGAGATGCGCCGCGGCCGCACCGGACGGGCGGATCGAGGGTGCCGGGACCGCGTACGGCGGGACCCGTTCGCTGTCGCGGGCGATGAGTTGCTCGAACTCGGCCCAGTCGAAGTGGTTGTCCTCCTCGGGCCGACGGGCGCCCCCCTCGACTGTGAACATATGTTCGATGATAGCCTGTCGAACAGGGCTTTTCCAGCCCAGCCGACATACGGTTTGCACCTGCGAACATGCTCGCCAGGCACCCTCCCGAGGTTGCCCGACCGACACGCCGGAGCCCGCTCCCGCCCCGCAGACGGCGCCGACCGTTGCACCCTGCACATCGGCGCGCGACTATGCCTGTCCATGGTCGGTCGCGCCCACCCGCATCGCGCTCGCTCCACACGTGATCCGCGAGGTGGTCGCTGCGGACGGAGGAACGTGATGACCGATCCAGGCCCGGAGTTCTGGACGAGGCCGCACGCCCAGCTGACGGTGATCAACGCGATGACGCGCTTGATCGAGGATGAGCCGGACCGCTTCACCGGCATACACACCGACACGTCGGCTCGAGTCACCCTCTACGTCATCGATCCTGGCGTGGTCGAGGAGCCACTGCTCGCCCGTCTGCTCGACGACGCCGGTCAGGAGGGAATAGCGATCACCGTCGCGCCGGGAGTGCGACCCCTGCGCGAGCTGAACCGGATCATGGACGACATCATTCGGACGCAGCCCTTCGAGTCGCTCGGCGCCCTTGGGGCGGGCTGGTGGATCGACCCGCCCACCGGCACCGTCCAGGTACAGGTCGCCGAGATGGCCGTCGACGCCGTACGCACCGCGTTCGCCCGCTACGGGAATGCGGTGGTCGTCCTCTCGGTCGGCCCGCCGGACCCGACCGCCCGGCTTCCACGGCACTCCGGCTCCCGGGCCGGGTGGCCGGTGCCCACGGCGAGCACCGACTCGGTGGTGGGCCGGCCGGCCGAAGGAACAACACGGCGCTACCGCGACGAGGGGTTCGATGTGGAGACCCACCACCCCGGACACCCGCTCGCACTGGACATGGACCTGCGTCCCGGCCGCATCCGGCTCCTCGTTCACGAGGGTGCCGTCGTGGACGCCTCACAGGGCTGACGCCCGCGACCCCAGCCGCCCGCCGAACTCGATACCCTTCGCCTCCTTCCCGACGAGGGTCAGCACGATCACGGCCACGAGCACCGGGACGATCGTGACGACGAGTGCGAACGGGTAGCCGTGGGACGCCGCGAGGCCCTGCTGGATCGGCAGGTTGAAGGCGGCCAGGCAGTTGCCGAGCTGATAGGTGACGCCGGGGTAGAAACCGCGGATCGTGTCGGGCGACATCTCGGTCAGATGCGCCGGAATGACACCCCACGCGCCCTGCACCATCACCTGCATGAGGAACGAGCCGAGGCAGAGGAATCCGGCCGTTGTGGACAGTGCGAACAACGGGACGATCGGCAGTCCGAGGACGGCGGCGAACGCGATCGTGTAACGGCGGCCGAACCGTTCCGACAGCGACCCGAACGCGACCCCACCGATCGTGGCGCCGATGTTGTAGATCACGGCGATCCAGGTCGCGGTGGCCACGGAGAGGCCCGCGCCGCCGTCGTCGGTGGCCTTGAGGAAGGTCGGGTAGAGGTCCTGCGTGCCGTGGCTCATCCAGTTGAACGCGGTCATCAGCAGGATCAGGTAGCCGAAGCGGCGCAGCACGGCGCGGTCGAACAGGACGTCCCGCAACGACGACTGCGTCATGCGCATCTTCTCGCGCGTCTCCTGCCACACCTCCGACTCGTGCACCCTGGTGCGGATCAGCAGGCTGATCAGGGCCGGGATGATGCTGAGCGCGAACAGCCAGCGCCACGACAGCCCCAGACCCGTGATGACCAGCAACGACGCGAGCGACGCCAGCAGGTAGCCGAGCGAGTAGCCCTGCTGCAGCACACCCGAGAAGAAGCCGCGGCGCTTCGCGGGGATCTTCTCCATCGCGAGCGCGGCACCCAGGCCCCACTCACCGCCCATGCCGATGCCGTAGAGCAGGCGGAGCACGAGCAGCACCGTGAAGTTCGGTGCGAACGCGCAGAGGAAGCCCACCACCGAGTAGAACGTGACGTCGACCAGCAGCGGGACGCGACGGCCCTTCCGATCGGCCCACAACCCGAAGATGACGGCCCCCACAGGGCGCATCAGCAGCGTGGCCGTGGTCAGGAACGCCATCTGCGTGAGCGAGACGCCGAAGTCCTTGGCGATGTCGGCGTAGACGAACACGACGATGAAGTAGTCGAACGCGTCCATCATCCAGCCGAGCAGTGCGGCCGTGAAGGAATTGCGCTGGTCCGGGGTGAGCGGGGTGGCGGTCGAACCGAACATTCGCGGCACGCTACGCGTGGAATTCCGACCTCGCCGGGCCGGAATCACAGTTGTCCGAACAGTCCCTTTCGACCGCGGGAACTAATCCTTCTATCGTCGGCACATGACGCTGCGACGGGGGTGGCCGCTCGCAGCCGTGGCCGCGCTGGCCGCCCTCGCCTACAGCTGGGCCATGGTGCGTGACCCGTTGGAGCCCTACTACGCCGCCGCCGTGCGCAGCATGGCGGGCAGCTGGCACGACTTCGTCTTCGGCGCGTTCGACCCCGCAGGCACCGTCTCGCTCGACAAGCTGCCCGGCGCGTTCTGGTTGCAGGCGCTGTCGGCACGACTGCTGGGCGTCCACACCTGGACGCTCGTGCTGCCGCAGGTGATCGAGGGCGTCCTGACGGTGCTGGTGCTGTACCGGGTGGTGCGACGCTCCGCCGGGCGGCCCGCCGGACTGGCCGCGGCGTTCGTCCTGGCCGTCAGCCCCGCCGTGGTCGCGCTGGACCGCGGCAACATCTCCGACTCGCTGATGATCCTGTTCGTCGTGCTCGCCGCGGACGCGGTGGTCGGCGCGGTCCAGGACGGGCGGGCGTGGCGGATCGCGGTGGCCGGGGCGTGGGTGGGGCTGGCGTTCCAGTGCAAGATGATCGAGGCCTGGCTCGTCCTGCCCGCCCTGGCGATCACCTACCTCGTGGCGGCCCCCGTCCCGGTGGCGCGCCGGAGCGGACAGCTCGCCGTCGGAGGCGCCGTGACGGGGGCGGTCTCCCTGTTGTGGATGACCGCGGTGACGCTCGTGCCGGCGAGCGCCCGCCCCTACGCCGACGGCAGCGCCACCAACTCGGTGTTCGAACAGGTCTTCGGCTACAACGGGCTCGCGCGCGTTGGCGCGCAGAGCCCCTTGCAGATACTGGCCGGGCAGGGGCTGGGGGTCACGATCGGCGCTCCCCCGAGCTGGAACCGCCTGCTCGTGGGCGATCTCGGCCGGGACACGGGTTGGCTGCTGCCTGCGGCGGCGGTCGCGCTGGTGGCGCTGGTCCTGGAGCGACGGGGCGAGTCCCGCACCGATCCCGTCCGCGCCGCCGCCCTGCTGTGGGGCATCTGGGCCGCCGTGTTCGGCGTCGCGTTCTCCGTCACCGCCACGATCAACAGCTACTACACCGCGGCACTCGCCCCCGCGGTGGCGGCGCTGTGCGGGATCGGCGCAGCGCAGGCGTGGGCCCACCGCACGTCGGCGCGCGTACGACTGTCCGTCCTCATCGCGGTGCTCGCCACGGGCGGCTACGGCGTCGCCCTGTTGTGGGGCGCCGAGGCCGACCCCACCTGGCTGCTGCCCACCCTTGTGGCCATCTCGCTCGCCGCGCTGGTACTGGTCGCGATCAGGGTGGAGCGCGTCGGGCTCGGCGTCGCCGCCGCGGCGATCCTGCTCGTCCCGGCCACCGCGTCGGCGTCGCTGGTCCTGCGCGGTGACGGGTCGTTCGACACGCCCTTCGAGTCGGCCACCGCCGCCCGCGGTGTGGACCAGCTGCTGGTCGCCACCCCGGCCCTCGTGGCCCGCACGCTCCCGGCGCTCGAGAAGGCCCGGGCCGGGGCGCCCGACCTGCTCGCCGTCCAGTCGTCGGCCGTGGCGTCGGTGTTCAGCTACCCGACGGGCCAGGAGGTGCTGCCGATCGGCGGATTCACCGGAACCCAGCCCCACCCCACGCTCGACGAGCTGCGCGCCGACATCGCCCGCGGCGCCTTCCACCTGGTGCTCACGTTCCCGGGCGACGACCCGCGACTGGTCTGGATCGCGACGCACTGCCGGCCGCTGAACGGGGCGGTCCCCCCGCTGCGCGACTACTACTGCCTACCCGCCGACGCCGCCGGCTGACGGGCGCGTAGGGTTCGCCACAAGGTCGTCGGTTTCGGTAGTCGTGTCATGCACGCCCACAGGGACGAGATGGTGGGCGAGTGCGATGTCACGAGGACGTCGTGTGGACCCATCTGGTCGGCCGGGGCAATCCGCACAGTGCGGGGTCCCATCGAACAGGAGTACATCGCATGGCACAGGGCACCGTGAAGTGGTTCAACGGCGAGAAGGGCTTCGGCTTCATCTCGGTCGACGGTGGCGGCGCTGACGTCTTCGTCCACTACTCCGAGATCGACGCGGGCGGCTTCCGCTCGCTCGACGAGGGCCAGCGCGTCGAGTTCGAGGTCGGCCAGGGCGCCAAGGGCCCCCAGGCCACCGGCGTGCGCGTCGTCTGATCCACAGCACATCAGGGCCCGTCTTCCCTTCGGGGGAGGCGGGCCCTTTGCGTGTCAGCCCATCAGGACGACGACGAGCCCCCGCGCCCAGCCCGCATCGGCCGGACTGTCGGTGAAGATCGCCCGGTAGTACAGCGGCCCGAGCAGCAGGTCCGCGGCCCGCTCGACGTCCGGCACGCTGCCGCCGCGTGAGGCCTCGCGCTCCAGCATCGCGGCGAGCTGCGCGTGCCGGTCCGCGACGCAGGCGCACCCGCCTTCCTCCCCCACCCCGATGGCCGCGCGCATCACGGCGAGGGTGTCGGGATCGGCCAGGTCCGTGGCCACGTCGCCCATCCAGGTCTCGAGATCGCCGCGCAACGACCCGGTGTCCGGAACGACGATGTCGCCGCTGAACCGGCTCTCCGCCACCGACGCGAGCAGCTCACCGAGCGTGCCCCAGCGCCGGTAGACCGTGGTCGGGTGCACCCCGGCCCGCGCCGCGATCACCGGCATCGTCAGCCCATCGGGTGACGTCTCGGTCAGCAACTCCTCCACCGCGCGGTGCACGGCGGCCCGCACCCGGGCCGACCGGCCGCCGGGGCGGGTGGGAATACCTGCGGTCATGCCGACCATTCTCCCTAACGCAACGATCGCTGCAACCAGGGAGTGCCCCATGCTGTCCCGCCCGGTCTCCTTCGTGGCCGTCACGGCGATCACGGTGCTGTTCATGGCCGCCTCCAGCGCGCCGTCGCCGCTCTACGTCGTCTACCAGCAGGCCTGGGGCTTCTCGGCCGCCACGCTCACCGTCGTGTTCGCCGTGTACGTGCTGGGCCTCCTGGGCTCGGTGCTCGTGGTCGGGGCCCTGTCCGACCACGTCGGCCGCCGCCCCGTGCTCGCCGCGGCCCTCGCACTGGAGGTCGTGGCGCTGGTGCTGTTCCTGCTGGCCGACGGCGTCACGGTGCTGCTGGTCGCCCGGCTCGCGCAGGGCATCGCCACCGGAGCCGCCATCACCACGCTCGGCGCGACGCTGGTGGACCTCGACCCGCCGCACGCCCCCGGACGCGCCGGCACCACCAACGGCGTGGCGACGGTGGGTGGACTGGCCGTCGGGGCCGTCGGCTGCGGCGCGCTCGTCCAGTTCGCCCCCGCCCCCACCCACCTCGTGTACGCGCTGCTGCTGGCCGGGATGGTGGCCGCGGCCGCGGCCGTCGGCCGGATGCCGGAGACGTCGGTGCGCCGGCCCGGCGGGTTCGCGTCGCTGCGGCCCCGTATCGGACTGCCGGCCCGGTTGCGACCCGAGTTCTTCGCGGTCGTCCCGACGCTGATCGCCAGCTGGGCGTTGGGCGGCCTCTACCTCTCGCTCGGCCCGTCGGTGGCGGCCACGTTGTTCGGCCTGCACGACCACCTCGTCGGCGGGTTCGTGGTGACGCTGCTCTGCGGCACGGGCGCGGTCACCGCGTTCGCGCTGCGACACATGCCCGTGTCACGCGTCCTCATCGCGTCGTCCGCGCTGCTGGCCGTCGGCACGATCGGGACGCTCGGCGGTATCGAGACCGGCTCGATCGCGCTCGCCGCCGCCGGCACGGTGGTCGCGGGCATAGGGTTCGGCGCCGCTGCGGTGGGCACCTTCGGCACGTTCGCGCGCATCGCCGCCCCCACGGAGCGGGGCGAGCTGTTCGCCGTCGCCTACACGATCGCCTACCTCGCGTTCAGCGTTCCGGCCGTCATCGCGGGTGTGGCCGCCGGACTGGTGGGACTGCGTCCGACCGCCGAGGTCTACGGATCGGCTGTCGTACTCCTGGGCGCCGCCGCGCTGGTGGCACAGGGCCTGCTGGCCCGGCGACACGTCAGTTCGCCGGCGGTGGGCCAGCGCTCGTGAAGATCGTGATCGGGGTACCGGCGTTCACGTTGCCCTGCGGGCTCTGCCCCACCACCGTGCCGCGCGGTGCGAGCGATCCGATCACCTGCTGCGTGGACGGGTAGCCGGCCTGCTGCAACGTCTGAGCGGCGGCCGGCCCGGCCTGCCCGATGATGAACGGCACGATCGGGCCGTGGTCGCCCTCGGCCAGGTACGCCGGGTCCGGTCCCGGGATCGGCACGTCGGGCTGCCCGGCGAGGATCTGGTTCATCGCGTTGAAGTACGGCGGCGCCGCCACCGTGCCGCCGAACGCGCCGTGGCCGCAGTTGCCCAGGTGCACCGGCGTGCCCGGGCAGACCTCCTGCGGGTGGGACCCGTCGGCGAACACGAACGACGCCGCCGCGTAGTGGTCGACGCCGCCGACGAACGCCACCGACTCGCTCTCGTTCGTCGTGCCGGTCTTGCCGATGTCGGGATGGTGCCAGCCGGCGCTGGCCGCCGCGGCCGCCGACGTGCCCTTGCTGGTGTCGGCGCTCAGGCCCGCGGCCAGCGTGTGCGCCAGCCCCGACGACACCACCTGCTGGCACGGCTCCTGGTTGACCGGCACCGGCTTCCCGTTCCGGTCGGTGACCGACAGGATCGGGTTGGGCGGGCACCACACGCCGTCGCTCAGGATGGTGGCGGAGACGTTGGCCATCTCCAGGGTGCTGACCGGGCTGTCGCCGAGCGTGAACGACAGCAGGCCCTGGAAGTACCGCGACTGCGGCTCGTTGTACTGCGGGTCCGTCGACTGCGGGTCGGCCGGATCGGTGATCGGCGTGCCCCCGGCGTCGTTGGACGCCAGCGTGTGGCGCAGCCCGAGACGCTGGGCCATCTGCAGCACCGACGGCATGCCGGTCCGCGACTCCAGGCCCACGAACGCGACGTTGGGCGAGGTGGCCAGCGCGTCCTGCAGGCTGATCGGGTCGGGGTAGCCCGTGCCGTCGTTGGCCACCGGGTAACAGTGGGTGTAGCGGTTGTTGTTGGGCGGGGTGAAGCAGTCCGAGCCGGGGTTGGGCAGGTTGGAGGTGAACCCGACGTTGCCGGTCTCGAGCGCCGCCGCCGTCGTGAAGATCTTGAACGAGGAACCGGCGCCGAACACGTTGCTCGGGTCGGACACGATGTTGGTGGACCGCTCCCCCTGTGTCGCGTCGGTGCCGAAGTTGCGGTTGGACACCATGGCCAGCACCTGGTGCCCGTTCTGCCCTGGCTGGATCAGCGAGAACGTGTTGGCGACGCCGTCCTGCGTGGTGGGGACGTTCTTGTCCACCGCGTCCTTGATCGTCTGGCTGATCATGGGGTCCATCGTGGTCTTGATCGTGTAGCCGCCGGTGGAGATCTGGTCGGACGAGAGGCCGGACTGCTTGAGGTAGTTCACGACGTAGTTGCAGAAGAACCCGGCGTCGGGGGCGGCGGACATGCATGTGCTGCCCGGTACGGCCGGCCCGTTCGGCACGACGCCCAGCGGCACGGCCTTCGCCGTGGCCGCGGCGTCGGCGGCCAGCGAGCCGCTCTGTTCCATCGCGTCGATCACGGTGTTGCGCCGCTGCAGCGCCTGCTCAGGATGGGTGTAGGGGTTGTAGAGGTTCGGGTTGTTCACCATTCCGGCCAGCATCGCCGACTGCGGAATGGTCAGTTTGTCCGACGTGGTGCCGAAGTAGGCCTTAGCGGCCGCGCCGATTCCGTAGACGCTCCCGGAGAACTCCACCACGTTGAGATAACCGGTGAGAATGTCCTCCTTCGGCACGCTCTGCCCCAATTGCAGTGCCAGCTCGGCTTCCTTGACCTTGCGGGAGAACGTGTCGGCGCGGTCCTGCTGCTGGGCCTTCGGATCCTGCCGGTCCACCACGTTGATCAGGAAGTTCTTGACGTACTGCTGCGTGATCGTCGACGCGCCCTGCGTGCTGCCACCGGAGCTGTTGTTCAGCGCCGCCCGGATCACCGCACGGGGATCCACGCCGGCGTCCTGGAAGAACCGGCGGTCCTCGATGGCGATGATCGCCGCGTCCATCGGGCGGGATATCTGCTGGTAGGTGACCGGGAGCCGGTACTGGTCGAACAGCTGGGCCAGCAGGCCGCCGTTGCGGTCGAGCACCGTGGTGACGAGCGGCATGTCGGTGGAGGTGATCTGCGAGGTGTCGACGCCCGACGCCGCGTTGTCGACCGAGCCGTTCACCTGGTTGGACAGCAGGCCCGCACCGAGCACCACCGGCGAGAGCAGCCCGGCCAGCACGACACCGGCGAGCGCACAGGCCCCGAGCAGGAGGGCGACCGATCGCCCACGACGAATACCCGGACCCATGTAGTACTGCCTCCCACCCACTCCGTGCCCGTCCGGGCGCGGCCCCGCACAAACCTACGCCCGACGACGGGCTCCTGTCGGGCCGCCCGTTCGGCAACGGTTCGAACCGGATATATCGGCTCGCTAGGCTGCATTCGTGCCCACCGCGATCCTGCCCACCGGTGATTCGCTCGTCGGGCGCCACGTCCGCCTCGACCTGCTCGCCGAGGCCGACCTGGACGAGCTGTACCCCCTTCTGGCCGACCCGGCCGTCTACGCGAGCGGCTACGTCATGCACCGCCGTCCGACGTCGCTGGCGGACGGGCGGATGCTGGGGCGCGAACGCTTCTTGCATGGGGAGCGCACCGCCTACGCCGTGCGACTGGTGGCCGACGGCACGCTCGTCGGCACGTCGTCGCTGCTGGAGGCCAACCCCGCCGACGAGAGCATCCACCTCGGCTCCACGCTGTACGGCTCGCGGTGGTGGGGCACGCGGGTCAACCCGGAGTCCAAGCTCCTGCTCCTGCAGCACTGCTTCGACACGTGCGGCTACGGGCGCGTCAAGATCCAGACCGACGTGCTCAACGTCCGCTCACGGGCCGCAATCGGCCGGCTCGGCGCGGTGGAGGAGGGCATGTTGCGCCGCGACAAGAAGCGCGAGGACGGCACGTTCCGCGACACGGTCGTCTTCAGCGTCCTGGCCCACGAGTGGCCGGCCGTACGTGCGGGGCTCGAAGCCAGGCTGCGCTGACACTCACAGGGCGGGCGCCCGGAGCGGCCGGGATACTGGCGGTATGTCCGTCGACGTGCAGGCCCCCTCCCCCGTTGCCACCGATGTGCTCGTCGTCGGAGCCGGGCCGGCGGGGTCGGCCGCCGCGGCCTGGTCCGCCCGGGCCGGCCTCGACGTGGTGCTCGCCGATGCCGCCACGTTCCCGCGCGACAAGGCCTGCGGCGACGGCCTCACCCCGCGCGCCATCGCCGAGCTGGACAAGCTCGGGCTGGGCGGCTGGATCGACGGGCACGGAACCAACCGGGGTCTGCGTGCCGCCGGCTTCGGCCAGGAGCTGCTGCTGCCCTGGCCGGGCGGGTCGCTGCCCGACCACGGCAGCGCCGTGCCGCGCCTCGAACTCGACGCCCGCATCCGCGAGGTGGCGCTCAAGGACGGCGCGACCCCGATGCAGGGCGCCCGCGCCGTCGACGTCACCCGCGAGGGCGAGCGCGTCACCGGCGTGACGTTCGAGGACGGGCGCACGATCGCCTGCAAACGGCTGGTGGTGGCCGACGGCGCGAAGTCGACGCTGGGCCGCGTGCTCGGCCGCGAGTGGCACCGCGACACGGCGTTCGGCGTGGCGGCCCGGGGCTACATCAAGAGCGGTCGTAGCGACGACGAGTGGATCTCGTCCCATCTCGAACTGCGCGGCGAACAGAACGAGGTCCTGGCCGGCTACGGCTGGGTGTTCCCGCTGTCGGACGGCGAGGTCAACATCGGGGTCGGCACGCTGGCCACCGCGAAGCGGCCCGCCCAGATCCGGCTGCGCAGCCTCATCGAGCACTACGCCGACGCCCGCCGCGACGACTGGCAGCTCGACGGCCCCGTGCGCGCGCCGTCGTCGGCGCTGCTGCCGATGGGTGGGGCGGTGTCGAACGTGTCGGGCATGAACTGGGCCCTCATCGGTGACGCCGCCGGCTGTGTCAACCCGCTCAACGGCGAGGGCATCGACTACGGCCTGGAGACGGGCCGCCTCGTCGCGGAGCTGATGGCGCAGGACCGCCACCTCGGCGCCGGCTGGCCCGCCACCCTGCGCAACCACTACGGCCAGGCGTTCTCCATCGCCCGCCGCCTCGCCGGCCTGCTGACGCTGCCGAAGCTGCTGCCCCTGGCCGGCCCGGTCGGGATGCGCTCCACGGCCCTGATGACGGTGGCCCTGCGCGTGATGGGCAACCTGGTCACGGAGGAGGACCTCGACGTCACGGCGCGGGCCTGGCGGGCGGCCGGAAAGCTCTCGCTGAAGCTCGACGACCGCCCCCCGTTCCCGGCGGCAGACCTGCGTACGGCCTGAGCACCCGCGATCAAGGCAAAATGGTCGCCCGTAGTGATCCACAGACGACCATTTGCCCTTGATCACCGCACGGTGTGCACGGTGCCGGGCAGGCGCGGGTCGGGGGTGTCGGTCTTGGCCAGCAGCACCGCGTCGGCGCCCTCGCGGGCGGCGGCGAGCAGGATCGCCAATCCGATGCCGCGGCTCCCGCCGGACATGACGATCGTGCGGCCCTGCAGAGAACTCACACCAGCTCCAGGATGGTGGCGTTGGCCTGGCCGCCACCCTCACACATGGTCTGCAGGCCGTAGCGGATGCCGTTGTCGCGCATGTGGTGCACCAGTGTGGTCATGATCCGCGCGCCCGAGCCGCCGAGCGGGTGGCCCAGGGCGATCGCGCCGCCGTTGGGGTTGAGCGACTTGGCGTCGGCGCCCAGGTCCTTGAGCCACGCCATCGGTACGGGCGCGAACGCCTCGTTGACCTCGAACGCACCGATCTCGTCGATCGACAGGCCCGATTTCTTGAGCGCCTTGACCGTGGCCGGGATCGGCGCGGTCAGCATGATCACCGGGTCGGCGCCGGCGAGGACCGCCGTGTGGACACGTGCGATCGGGGTGAGCCCGAGCGACGCGGCCTTCTCGCTGGTCATCATCAGGAGCGCGGCCGAGCCGTCGGAGATCTGCGACGCGTTGCCCGCGGTGATCACGCCACCCTCGGGCTTGAACACCGTCTTCAGCTTGCCCAGCGACTCCACGGACGAGCCGCGGCGGATGCCCTCGTCCTTGCTGACGTCTCCGACAGGCGCGATCTGGGCGTCGAAGCGGCCCTCGTCCTGCGCCGCGGCGGCCTTCTCGTGCGACGCGGCGGAGAACTCGTCGACCTGCTCGCGGGAGAAGCCCCACTGCTCGGCGATCATCTCGGCGCCCACCCCCTGGTTGGGGCGGACGCCTGCGTAGCGGGCCATGAACGACGCGCCGAACGGGTCGGCCCCCTGGGTGGAGGCGCCCATCGGCACCCGGCTCATCGACTCGACGCCCCCGGCGACCACGACGTCGTACTGGCCCGCGATCAGCCCGGCCGCCGCGAAGTGCACCGACTGCTGGCTGGAGCCGCACTGGCGGTCGATGCTGACCCCGGTGACGGTCTCCGGCCAGCCCGCGGCGAGTACCGCGGTGCGGGCGATGTCGAGCGACTGCTCGCCGACCTGGCCGACACAACCCCAGATCACGTCGTCGACCAGCGCCGGGTCGACCCCGCTGCGCTCGGCCAGCGCCTTGAGCACGTGCGCCGAGAGCTCCACCGGGTGCACCCCCGAGAGCCCGCCGTTGCGCTTCCCGACCGGCGTGCGCACGGCCTCCACGATCACTGCGTCCCGCATGACGAACTCCTTCACTGCAGCCCGGACCTGACGATGCAGCGAAGTCTAGCGGTCAAACCTGACTGTTTCAGCGTGACCTGACACCCAGATGCTGGAGCAGGTTGACCGAGAACCGGTCGCCCATCCGCTGCATCGTCTCCTGCATCACCGTCGTGACGGCGGGACCGGCGAGCCGCGGCAACGGCAGGTCGACGTCCAGGGTCAGGCTGATCGCCAGGTGGGTGCCGCCCTCGACGTCGGCGAGCACGTAGCTGCCCTCGGCGCCGGTCCGCTCGTTCGACCCCTTCGGCGGCTCGTGGGTGTAGTCGATGCGCTTCTCCACGTCGAAGATCATCCGCTCGGTGAACACCGGGCTGATGCCGATGCCCAGCACCGACAGCCCCACCAGGTGCCACCGCCACAGGTCCCCATCGGTCTCGATCCGGCGCAGCAGCGGCGTGAGCTTCGGCAGCAGCACGGGGTCGGTCAGCACGGCCCAGATGGCGGAGCGCTCGGCGGCCACGACGGCCTCGGACTCGGTGGTGGCGGAGAAGCGGCTCATAGGACGATTGTTGTCGCATGAGTTCTGAAGCGCCCCCCGGGACGCCCGGTCACGGCGGCGGAATCACCAGCGTCCGCCGGCACGCAGGCAAGGTCCACCGCTCGGACGAGACCGACGAGTGGGTGATCCGGTTCGAGGTGATCTGCCCGGAGTGCGGCGACGACGGCGGGCCGTTCGACGAGCAGCCCGCCCCCGTGCAGCAGGTCCGCGGGCCCTACCCGGACTTCGTGGAGGCCCGGAGGGCCGTGGCCCGGCACACGGGGGCGGCCTGACACTCAGCCGGCGGCCAGCAGGCTCCCCATCGTGGCGATCTCGGCCCGCTGGGCGTCGATGATCTTCTGGGCGAGGGCCTTCGCGTCGGCGCTGGCCCCGTCCCGCAGCTCGACCCCGGCCATGTCGACGGCGCCGTTGTGGTGCTGGGTCATCTCCTGCAGGAACAACCGGTCGAAGGCAGCCCCGCTCGACGTCGTGAGCTGCTGCATCTGCCCGCCGGTCATCATCCCGGACATGGGCATGGACACGGCTGTGGGAGCCGCCGGCCGGCCCCAGTCCTTCAGGAACGCCTGCATCTGGGCGATCTCGGGCTCCTGCGCCCCGGAGATCTGCGCGGCGAGCGCCTTGACCTGCGGGGACGCCGCCCGGTCGGCGGCGAGCGCCGACATCTCCACGGCCTGGGTGTGGTGCGGGATCATGTCGGTGACGAACGCGACGTCGGCGTCGTTGTGGGACGCCGACGCGCCACAGCCGGCCACCAGCAGTACGGCAGCGAGCAGGGTGAGTAGAGCCTTGATCTTCATCGGGGTGTTCTCCTCTGGGCGTGCGGAAGCGGATCGGTCGGCGCGAACCGGTCGATCAGTTCCGCAGCACGCAGAGGAGGGCCAGCCGGACGGCCGAGCGGGGTGGTGGCCGCGCGACGGCCCGCACGACGGTCCGCGACGACGGCGCCGCCGGGTCGTGCGGGAGCACCGCCACCACGAACAGCAGCAGGCCGAGCAGACCCACGGCGGCGAGCACGGCGAGACACAGGTGCATGGCCATCTCCATGCCGTCCATGCCCGCATCCACGCTCACAACGGGCCCGGCCGGATGCGGCGGGGCGGCGGCGATCGTCGCGACGGCCGGCATGACGTGCCCGGACTGCACCCCGGCCTCGAGGTGGTGCATGCCGACCAGACCCGCGGCGAGGGCGAGCAGGAGCACCCACCGCCCCGCGCCGTTGATCATTCGCACGACCCCCACGGTAGCCGCGGTCAGGCCCCCGCGCCCGCCCGCAGCGACCAGATGCCACACCCGTCCACGGCGCTCGTGCGCAACGGCTGGGCGTTGGTGGCGAGCCATCCGGCCAGTGGGCTGCCGGCCGGCACCAGGTCCGGGTCGTCGTTCACGAAGAACTTCGCACCCTGCTGGGCATAGCCGGCGAGCGTCGACGGCTCGTGCTGGTCCGCGGCGAGGCTCCAGCCCTTCCGGTCAGCCAGGTAGAAGATCGTCGGCTCCTGGAAGTTGTTGGCCGTGCCGCGGTCGACCGCGAGGCTCGTGGTGCTGATCACGACGAGATCGGTGGGGGCCGAGAGCGCAGCGAGCTCGGAGGAGCACACGCCGTACACGCCGCTCTGGTCCTTGAACGACGCGACGAAGACCATCGCGCTCTGGGCGAACAGCGCCAGCACCGCGACCACCGCGGCCGCGATCCGCACCGTGAGCGACACGCGGCCGCGCAGCCACACGGCCACTCCCTCGGCTCCGATCGCGATCAGGATCGCGGCGAACGGCAGCGAGAAGACGTGGTACTGCGGCCCCAGCTCGGAGCTGTAGCGCGCTACGGCGAAGTAGAAGACGACCAGCGCCGGGAAGCCGGCGGCCAGGATCACCGGACCGCGGGCCTTCCACGCCAGCCACGCCCCCAGCAGCGCGACCGGCACACCGACGATGCCGTAGATCAGCGTGGCCTCGATGGTGATGTTGCCGGTGTAGAACAGCGACGAGGTCCAGATGGCGATGTTGCCGAACTTGCTGTCGCCGCCGGAGATCACGCCGAACGTGTTGCCGTAGGTGACGTAGAGCTCGTGCGCGTGCCACAGCCACCACGCCGGCAGGAGCAGCGACGCCACGGACGCGACGTACAGCGAGGGCCGCCGGAACCGGTCACGAGCGGAGAGGGCCAGCCAGATCAGCAGGACCAGGAAGACGTGCAGCGAGGTGGGCTTGGCCAGCGCCGCCATCGACGCCGCTGCCGCCGCCGCGACCAGGTGGACCAGGCGGTCCTGGGTCAGCCAGCGCTCGAAGAACAGCAGCGTGAGCAGGTAGAAGAACAGGACCGTGACATCGGGCATGAACGCGTTGCCGTAGGTCATCACCGCGGGCGAGACGACGTAGGCGATGAGCGCCCAGCGGGCCGTCCGCGGCGGGACCAGCCTCTTGACCAGCGCCCAGAACACCGCGAGGCCGCCGAGGGTGAACCCGAGCGACACCAGGCGCCCCACCCACGCGTGCTCCCCGAACACTCCGAACAGCGCCGCGGAGATCCAGGGCAGGATCTGCAGCTCGGCCTCGACGTAGCCGGGGCCGGACCCACCCCAGTTGACCTGCGGGTAGAAGAGGTTCATCCCGCCCACGAAGAAGTTGTGGGCGATCGTGGCGGTGTCGGCGGGGCGCCAGATGTCGCCGAGCCAGGGCATCGGCAGGAAGGCGCGCACCACCGAGAGCGCCACGACGACGCCGACCACACCCAGGGCCGCCCGCCCGAGACCGTCGCCACGAAGGGCCGGGGCCGGGTCACCGGGGGGCGGTACGGGCTTCTCGATCGTGCCCGTACCGCGGCTGTCCGTGCTTGACATCGAGTACTCCTGCAAGAAGTGACGAGGAAAGGGACGCGCGGAGATGCAGGACGTCTATGTGCGCATGATGCAGAGAAGGTGGGATGCCGGAGCCCGGGCGGCCGTCCCGCCGACGGCGGAGGAAGGACCGGTCACGACGAAGCCCGGACGGTGGATGTCGCCCACCGCGGTGGCCGGCAGGTCGCGCGTGACGGCGCCGCCCGACGCGACGACCGCCGCGGGATGGTCGCCCGGGTGCCCGCACGCGTCGCCCGTGCCGTCGGCGTCCTGGCCGGGCGGGTCACCGGCCACCACCATGTCGGGGACCGAGTCGGGCGCGACGGCGGAGCCCACGGCGGTGATGCGACCCGTCCCGTGCGCGACGGCGGGACCCTCGAAGCAGCAGCACAGCGCGGCGAGGCCCATCAGCAGGCCGGCCAGGGTGGCCAGCACGACCACGGAGTCCGGCACGAACCGACCCCTCCGCGCTGCGGTCGCCATTCAGTGACCCTTTCCGGCCGTTTCGAGCAGTCTTCCCGACGGATTGTTCCGCATTCACCGAAGCATCCCCACCGCGGCTACGGCCGGGAGCCTAGGGGACCTTTGCTGAGCCCCCGCTGAGGAGCGGACGGGCCGGATGGCGCGGGGACGTCCGGAAAAGGGCCCGCACGGTGACGACGGTTCGTGGCCCCACCCAGTCGTCCGCGTGATCGTTCCCGCGATCTGCGCGCCGCGACATGTCACTCTCCGTGGCCGATGGGGCTGTGAGGCCGATCATTCTGACAAATCGGGCGCGGCTCGGAGTCACGCGCCCGAGTCGGGTAACAGTTCGTGATCGGCCCCCGATACCATCCGCGCGACACCTTCTCCGTTCCCGCGGGATGAGGAAGGGCGTGGATCATCGACACTCCCCAGTCGGTGAAGCGCACTCCACCATCGCCGGACGGTCAATGATGATCGACGGTCCTCTCCCGCGCTGCGCTACCTTTATGCCCCCGACAAACGGCACGACTCGCGGCCCCGCTCCCCCCACCGTGGCCCGGTTGTCCCGACCGTAACCAGGGAGAGCCTCGAGCATGACGATCGCCGCCACCACCTCGGAACTGCAACCCCTCGTCGTTCCCGGCGAGGTGCGGTCGGTCATCGAGAGATGGCGCCTCGTCGCACGTGCGCTGGCCGACTCACCGGCGATCAGCTCCCCGGGCGCGAGCTACACGTTCGCCCAGGTCGACGCGATCAGCGACGCCGTGGCCGCCCGTCTGATCGCCGCCGCGCCCGCCGACGGCACCCCCGTGGTCACCGTCCTCGACCACGGCGCCACCGGCATCGTCGGCCTGTGGTCGGTGATGAAGGCCGGGCGCATCCTCGTGGCGCTCGACGCCCACCTGCCCGCGGAGCGCCTGCGCCAGATCGTCGACCTCGCCGGCGCCACCACAGCCATCGCCGACGCCGACCACGCCGAGCTGGCCGCCGAGCTGGGCATCCCCACCGTGCTGCGGCTCGACGCGCTGACGGCCGACGTGGACACCACCGACCCGCTCACGCTGGCCACCCACCGCGCCGCGCTCGCCGACATCCCCGTCGCCGACCACGACGACATCCTCGACATCGTGTTCACGTCGGGCTCCACGGGCGTGCCCAAGGGCGTCATCACCACCCACGGCTCCGCCCTCAACGACGCCTACGCCGGCCGGACGCAGTTCGGCATCGGCGTCGACGACCGCCTCACCCAGGTGCTGCCGCTGTCGTTCGCGGCCGGGTTCACGATGATGGTGATGGGCCTGCTCAACGGCGCCGGGATCTGGGCCTACGACCCGCGCGACCGCGGCGTCCGCGGGCTGGAGCCGTGGATCGCCCAGAACGACCTCACCACGCTGCACTGCACGCCCCACCTGCTGCGCTCGCTCGTGAGCACCCTGTCCCCCGGACACACCCTGTCCACGGTGCGCCTCGCGGCCACCGTCGGTGAGGCCGTCTACGGGCGCGACTACGAGGCGCTGCGCCCGCACCTGCGGCCCGGCGCGTCGTTCTTCAACTGGACCGGGTCCTCGGAGGTCGGCAACCTGTCCAGCCACGAGATCCCCTCCGGTGCGCCGGAGCAGGAGGGCGCCGTCCCCGCCGGGCACGTCGTGCCCAACAAGGAGGTGCGGGTCCTCGACGAGAACGGCAGCCCCGTCGCCCCCGGCGAGGTGGGCGAGCTCGTCGTCGTCTCCGAGTTCCTGTCGGGCGGCTACTGGCGCAACCCGGAGGCCGCGGCCACCAAGTTCGGCCGCGGCGACGACGGCAGGCGGTTCTGCAGGCCGGGCGACATGGGCCGTGTCGAGAACGGCGTGCTCAGCTTCGCCGGACGCACCGACGCCGCGGTCAAGATCCGCGGCTACCTGGTGGACCCCAGCGAGGTCGAGGCGGCCATCCTCGACTCCGACGCCGTGAGCGAGGTGTCGGTGACGGCCGTCGTGCGCCCGCCGGCGGCCAGCTACCTGGTGGCCTACGTCGCCGCCGACACGCGCTTCCGCGCCGAGTCCCCCGCGATGATCCGCCGTCGTCTGCGCCTGCGGCTGCCCGAGTACATGGTGCCGTCGGTGATCGTGCAGGTCACCTCCCTGCCGCGCAACGAGCGGGGCAAGGTCGACCGCCAGGCGCTGCCCCCGGCCGAGCTGACCAGGCCCACCGCGCCGCCCACCACGCAGTGGGAGATCGTGCTGTCGGACCTCTGGGGCGAGGTGCTCGGCCTCGATTCCGTGGGCCTCGACGACGACTTCATGGAGGTCGGCGGCGATTCGCTCACCGCCGAGGAGATGCTCACGCTGGTCAACGACCGGCTCGGCATCGCGCTCGTGTCCTCGGACCTGGTGGAGGCGCCCACGCTGCGCCAGTTCACCCAGCGCGTCACGCTCGGCTCGGCGTCGCTGCCCAGCCACCCCGACGTCGTCGCGCTGCGCACCGGCGGCGCAGGCACCCCCGCGTTCTGCTTCGTCGGCGGCGGCTCGCTCGCGCTGACGTTCGTGCCGATCGCGCGCCACCTCGGCGACCGGCCGGTCTACGCGTTCCAGGCCCACGGCCTCGAGCAGCGGGCGATGCCGGACAAGACCATCGAGGCTGCGGCGGGCCGCGCGCTGCAGATGATGCGCGTGATCCAGCCCCGCGGCCCGTACGTGATGATCGGGCACTCCTTCGGCGGTCTGGTGGCCCTGGAAGCCGCCCGGCAGCTGGAGCAGGCGGGCGAAGCCGTCCAGCACGTCACGCTGCTCGACACCTACCAGCCCGGCAACTCGGTCGGGGCGCTCGCGCCGTCGGCGTCGGAGCAGCCGTCGCTCACGGCCAGGCCGGCCCCCTCCACCCTGCGCCGTGGCCTCAGTGCCGTCGCGGCTCCCGTGAAGGCGCAGATCGAGTCCCGGCTCGTGTCGGTCCTGCCCGACGGGCTGCCGGAGCTGGAACAGCTCGGCGACCGAGTCCGCGCGCGGCTGGCGGGCATCGTGCCGTTCTCCGGGCAGCGCCAGTTCGACGCGTTCTTCGACCACTCCGGGCTCGTCGCCCGCAGGTACGCGCTGCGCCCGCTCACCACCCCGGTGCTGCTCGTGCTGGGTGACAACAACCCCGACGGCGCCGACGCCTGGAAGCCGCTGCTCACCGGGCCCCACACGATCGTCGAGATCCAGGCCGAGCACAGCTCCCTGATGCGCGAGCCGCACGCCACCACCGTCGGCGAGCTGATCACCGCTGAGCTCGACCGAGCACCTGACGGGTCGTGAGATCGCGCGCGCAACGGCTACGGGACCGACGGGGGCACCGTGGCGCGCCACAGGAGTTCGGCCCGGCCGGAACCTTCGGGGGGGCCACCGACGACATCGACGGGCTCGGCCGCCTCGAGCAGCTCGTGCTGCGCGGTGACGGCCTGACCACCACCTCGCTGGAGATCCTCACGGGTCACCGGATCGAGGTGGAGGTCAGTGGGCACTGGACGATCTCCGTCCCGCACGGGAGCGCCGCGCCCACCAGCACGATGCACGCGGAGATCGGCGCGCCGGGCGTCGACGAACGGCTGCAGGTCGCGCAGGTCGAGCTGGACGCCGGCCCGGGCGACGAGCTGCTGGTGCGCGACGTGCTGCTGGTGGGGGCGTTCGGGGCCGTGCACGGGGCCGCCGAGGTCGTGGCCCGCCGCGCCGCGCTGCCCGACGTCGTGGCGCACACCCTGGCCACCACCGACCAGCCGATCGGCCGGCTGCTGCGCGACAGCGACGTGCCGGTCACCCGCGAGCTGCGCCGGTGGGGTCTGCTGCCGGCCGGCGCGCAGGCCGCGCGGCTGGGGCCGGATCTCGTGCCGTCGTCGCGGGTACCGGGGCGCACCTACGTCATGCGGATGTCGTCGGACGGCAGCCCGCTCGCCGTGCTGACCGAGCGCTTCGCCCCGCACGTGTTCGTGCCCGCCCCACGCCGGGCGAGCTGATCCCGCTGGGCCGCCACCACGCGGATCCCCGGCAGGACGCGGAGACCGTGACGATCCGGGCCGTCGACCCGGGCCCGACCGATCTCGACACCGTCGTCCTGCCCGTCGTCGCCGGCGGCGGCAACGCCATGTCGGGCCTGTTCGGACGCGGGCTGCTCTACGCGATCGTGCCCGCCCTGCAGCTGCTGTCCGCCACGCTCGTGTCCCCGGTGCTCGCGCACCTGCTCGGCCCGTCCGAGTTCGGCGATCTCGCCACCGCCATCGCCGTGCACCAGCTGCTGGTGGTGCTGGCCGTCATCGGCCTCGACCAGGCCCTCGTCCAGCAACGGGCCGAGGACGGCGACGACCGCACCGCCCGCGGCCTGGTCATGGTCGGCGCCGTGCTGTCGGGAGCCGTCATGGTGGCGGTGTTCGTCACCGGCCCGCTGTGGAGCCCGCTGCTGGGCTTCGGCGGCGGCTTCACCGGCGTCGTCGTCGCGATGGTGCTGTGGACGCTGCCCGCCGCGACCAACCAGATGATCATGGGCCTGCTGATGAGCCAGGACCGCTTCCCGCGGTTCGCGGTGATCAGCATGGTGTCGGCCGTCGGCGGACAGGTCATCGGCATCGGGTTGGTGCTCGTGTCGGGGAGGGACTCCGCGGGCGTCTACGCCTGGGGCACCGTCGTCAGCCAGTACCTCGCGCTGCTGATCGGCATCGTGTACGTCCGGCCCGCGCTGCGCGGGCTCGTGGACTGGGCGGCCATCCGGCGGGCCGTGCACCTCGGCATCCCACTGATGATCACGGTGCTGTTCGCGTTCGTGCTCAACGCGGGCGACCGCGTGCTCATCCAGCGCATCCTCGGCGCCGAGGAGACCGGCCGCTACCAGGTGGCCTACACCGTCGGCTACGTCGTGGTGCTGCTGATCGGCTACACCACCCAGGCCTGGACGCCGCGCATCTCCGCGATCACCGACCTGCGCGAGCGCTGCGGGGTGATCGCCCAGTCCCGCGACGAGCTCTACAAGCTGCTGGTGCCGGTGATCCTCGGGATCACGCTCGCGTCACCCGTGCTGCTGCGCATCGTGGCCCCCGCGAGCTTCGACCCCGGAACGCTGCTGGTGGTGGTCTACTTCGTCGCGCTCGCGGCGTTCCCCGCGGCGGCCAGCAACGGAACCGGCCGGCTGCTGGTCACCCAACGCCGCGGCCGGCCGCTCGCGCTCTGCGCGTTCGCCGCCGCCACGCTGAACATCGCGCTCAACATCGTGCTGCTGCCGATCATGGGCATCGCCGGCGCCGCGCTGGCCACGGCGATCGCGTTCGGGCTGGAGGCGCTGCTGCTGCGTCGGGCCGTGCCGCGCCTGCCCCACCTGGACCGTACGCCGCCCGTGCTACTCATCACGGTGGTGGCCGCGTGCGCGGTCGCCGGAGCGTCGTGCGCGCTGCCCCAGACGCTGTGGTGGAACGTCGCGCGCTTCGCGGTGGCGGTGGCCTGCTTCCCGTGGCTGCTGGTGCGGCTGCGGGCGTCCCGTCAGGCGGCGGCGGGGTAAGGAGGGGCCATGCGTTTCGCCCGGTTCGCCGGAACGCTGCTCACCCTCGTCGCCATCGCGGCCGTCGTGGTCGCCTCCGGCCCGGTGGCCACCGGTGCACAGACCGGCGCCACCATCGGAGCCGTGAGCGACTACCTGTTCGACGACGAGTTCGACGGCACCACCGTCGACACGTCGGTCTGGAGCGTGCTCAGCCGCGGTGGCGACGCCAGCAACCACGAGGCCCAGTGCTACGTCCCGGGCGACGTGAGCGAGGGCGGCGGCAACCTGCAGATCACGTCGAAGGTCGACTCCTCCTGCACGGGCCACGGGTACACCTCCGGCATGGTGCAGTGGACGAAGGCCACGTTCACCTACGGCACGATCGAGATCCGTGCGAAACAGTCCGGCGGGCAGGGATCGTGGCCGGCCCAGTGGCTCCTGGGCGCGAAGTGCCAGATCGCGAACGTCACCACCGACGAGAACGTCGGCGGGTGCAACTGGCCCAGCCCCGGCTCCGACGAGATCGACATCGCCGAGTTCAAGACCAGCGGGCCCGGCACGGTTCTGCAGAACGTGATCTCCGGCCGCAGCGGCTTCGTGACCTGCGCCGAGACCGTGTCGCCCGCCGACGCCAACTGGCACGTCTACGCCCTGACGAGGACGCCGACCGCGGTCACGTGGAGCGTCGACGGCGCCACGACCTGCACCCAGCGCACCGTCGTCCCGACCGACCCGATGTTCCTGATCATCAACAACGCGATGGGCGGCGACGGCGGCGGCCGCATCGACCCGGGCGACTTCCCCCAGACCATGCTCGTCGACTACGTCCGGGTGAAGTAGACGTAGCGCAACGGGGAGGATCGCCAGGTCACACCCACATGCGTCTCATGCGCCCCATCCGTGGCATTGCCGCTCACGAACCGCTGACATAGCGTCACCTTGCCCGCACCGAATGCAGCACAGGGGGAACTCCACGTGCGTCTCACACCGTCCGCCCGCCGCCTCGCCCAGCTGGCCGTGGCGGGATCCCTGCTGCTCGCCGTGACCGCCTCACCGGCCCTGGCCGACACCCCCACCAGCAGCCCGGCCCCGACCGACCTCTCCGGCTACCTGTTCGACGACGAGTTCGACGGCACCACCGTCGACCCGACGGCGTGGGGGATCCTCGACCGCGGCGGCGACGCCAGCAACGCCGAGAACCAGTGCTACAAGCCCGGGAACGTCGCCGAGAAGGGCGGGTTCCTGGAGATCACCTCGAAGGTCGACTCGTCGTGCAACGGCTACAAGTACACCTCCGGCATGGTGCAGTGGAAGAAGTTCAACTTCACCTCGGGCACCATCGAGATCCGCGCCAAGCAGTCGGGCGGCAAGGGCTCATGGCCGGCCCAGTGGCTGCTCGGCTCCGACTGCCAGGCCGCCAACCTCACCACCGACGAGAACTACGGCGGCTGCAACTGGCCCAACGCCGGCTCCGACGAGATCGACATCGCCGAGTTCAAGACGAGCGGCCCGTCGTCGGTGTGGCAGAACGTCGTCTCCGGGAACAGTGGCTTCAAGACCTGTCGCCCCGACGTGTCGGCCTCCAACGACAACTTCCACGTCTACTCGCTGACCTGGCACGCGAAGTCGCTCGTGTGGAAGGTGGACGGCAGGACCACCTGCACCCAGACTGACGTCGTGCCGTCCCAGGCCATGTTCCTGATCATGAACAACGCGATGGGCGGGGGTGGCGGCGGCCAGATCGACCCGTCGGAGTTCCCGCAGACCATGCAGATCGACTACGTCCGCGTGAAGAAGATCTAGTGGCGCCCGGGCCGGTCGCACTGGTCGGCAGCGGCGAGTACCTCCCGGTGATGGCTCCTGTCGAGGCCGCGCTCCTGGCGGGACGCCCGCCGCGCTACGTCCAGATCCCGACGGCGGCCACGCTCGAGAGCGAGGCGTCGGTCGACCGGTGGGTGGCGCTCGGCGTCGAGCAGGCGGCCCGGCTCGGCGTGGAGGCGGTGCCGCTGGTGATCCGCAACCGTGCCGACGCCGACGACCCGGCCCTCGCCGCGCTCGTCGACGGCGCCGGCCTGGTCTACCTCTCCGGCGGCAACCCCACGCACTGCGCGTCGACGCTGCGCGGCACGGCCGTCTGGCACGCGGTGCTCGCCGCGTGGCAGGGCGGTGCGGCGCTGGCCGGGTGCAGTGCCGGCGCGATGTCGCTGACGTCGTGGGTGCCCGACCTGCGCCACCCGTCGCGGTCCGCGGATGCGGGCCTGGGCGTCGTGCCCGGGGTCCGGGTGATCCCGCACTTCGACAAGTTCGCCGGCTGGGTGCCCGACATCATCACCCGCTACCTGACCCGCGCCCCCGAGGGCACCGCCGTGGTGGGCGTCGACGAGGACACGGCCGTGGTCTGGGACGGGGCCGCAGGAGCGTGGACGGTGCACGGCCGACAGTCCGCATGGCTGCTGACCAGGGCCGGACGCGTGGGCCACGCGGACGGTGAGGTCGTGGACATGCCCCCGCCCCGATGAAGGCGGGTTGCGGCACCTGGGTGGTCCGCCGCCACCAGGAGCGCGGGGCCGGCTTCCGCACCCGATCCGTCCTGGTCGCCGATTGATTGAGACCTCAAGTACACTCCGGTCCATGCACATCGGGATCGACAGCTTCGTCTCCACCGTGACCGACCCGGAGACCGGACGGGTGGTGAGCCCGCAGGACCGCGTCGCGGACCTGCTGGAGGAGGTTGAGCGCGCCGACCAGGTCGGGCTCGACTCGTTCGGCATCGGCGAGCACCACCGCCGCGAGTACTACGACTCGGCGCCGTCGATCCTGCTGGCCGCGGCCGCCGCCCGCACCAGCCGGATCCGGCTCAACAGCGCCGTCACCGTGCTCAGCGCCGACGACCCGGTGCGGGTGTTCCAACAGTTCGCCACGCTCGACCTCGTCGCCCGCGGGCGCGTCGAGATGATCGTCGGGCGGGGATCGTTCACCGAGGCGTTCCCGCTGTTCGGGCTGGCCCTGGAGGACTACGACTCGCTGTTCGCCGAGAAGCTCGACCTCCTGCTGCAGATCCGCGACTCCACCGCCGTGCACTGGTCGGGCAAGCACCGCGCCGCGCTGACCGGGCAGGAGGTCTACCCCCGGCCGGTGCAGGAGACGCTGCCGATCTGGCTCGGCGTCGGCGGCACCCCGGAGTCGTTCGTGCGCGCCGGCGTGCTCGGGCTTCCGCTGATGGTCGCGATCATCGGCGGCGAGCCGCGCCGCTTCAAGCCGCTGATCGACCTCTACCGTGAGGCCGGCAAGCGGTCCGGCCACTCCCCCGAGCAGCTCAAGGTCGGTCTGCACTGCTTCGGCTTCGTCGGCGACACCGACAAGAAGGCCGCCGACGACTTCTACCCCGGCTGGGCGGAGCAGTTCACGAAGATCGGCCGCGAACGCGGCTTCCCCCCGCCCAACCGGGCCCAGTTCGACGCCACCACCGGTCCCATCGGCGCCTACTTCATCGGCGCCCCGGAGACGGTCGCGGCGAAGATCGTCGCGGTCTCCGAGGCGCTGGGCGGCGTCGACCGCTTCTCGCTGCAGATGACGAACATGCGCCTGGCGCACCACAACCTGCTGCACGGCATCGAGCTGCTCGGCACCCAGGTGGCGCCTGCCGTGAAGGTCAGCGTCTGATCAATATCGTCTGATCATCACCGTCTGATCGCCGCCGCCTCGGCACGGATCCCGAGGTCCCGACGGAAGCCGGGTGGCACCACGACGTCGTCCGGACCGAGGTCCTGCACCGACGAGTGGCCCAGGCCGAGCACGGCGGAGTCGATGCCACCGCGCAGGATGTCGAGCACGTTCTCGACCCCGGCCTGGCCCCCGGCCGCGAGACCCCACAGGTAGGCGCGGCCGATCAGCACCGCCTTCGCCCCCAGCGACAGCGCCTTCACCACGTCACTGCCGCGGCGGACCCCACCGTCGAGGAGCACCTCGATCTCGTCGCCGACCGCCTCGGCCACGGCGGGCAGCACCCGGATCGTGGCGGGCGTGCCGTCGAGGTTGTTGCCGCCGTGGTTGGACACGGAGATGGCCGTGACGCCGGCGTCGACGGCGCGCTTGGCGTCGTCGACCCTGGTGACGCCCTTGAGCATGAACGGACCGCCCCACTGCTCCCGCAGCCACGCCACGTCGTCCCAGGTCGGCAGCGGGGTACCCATCCACTCGCCGTACGCGCCGAAGAACGTGGGTGCGGTGCCACCGGGCGGGGTGAGGTTGGGGGTGGTCAGGTCCGGGATCTTCCCCGCCTTCGCGAACTCCAGCAGCCAGCCCGGCCGCAGCGCACATTCAGGCCCGAACTTCAGAGCCGCCTTGAGGTCGACCTTCTCCGGGATGGCCGGGCTCCCCCAGTCGCGCCCGTTGGAGAACGACCAGTCCAACGTCATGATCAGCCCGACGGCGCCGGCCTTGCGGGCCCGCTCCATGCGCTGCACGAGCACGTCGCGCGTGCCGACCCAGTACATCTGGAAGAACGTCTGCGGGTTGGCCGCCGCCACTTCCTCGATCGACTTGCTGGCGAACGAGCTCAGCCCCATCGGGATGCCCCGGGCCGCCGCCGCCCTGGCCACCGCCACCTCGCCGTCGGGGTGCACGGCCTGCACGCCCGTCGGGGAGATGAGCACCGGCATCGAGGCGGGCTGGCCCATCACGGTCGTGGCCAGATCGCGGGTGCCCGAGAGCCCGGCGACGTGGGGTGCGAAGCCCAGCTCCCCGAACGCCGCGATGTTGTCGTCGATGGTCAGGCCCCGTTCGGACCCGGCCACGAGTGCGCCGTACACCGACTTGGGGAGCCGTTTCTTGGCACGTCGCTGCGCCTCTGCCACCGTCTCGAACCAACCGCCCGCCATCGGACCTCCTCGCCGTCGAGTGTTTCGGCGCATTATGGCACCGGATGCCAATTGGGTGCGCCCCTACGAACGGACGGTTCGGGCTCCTAGCCCTGGACCTGGACGCTCGTCCGTACTCGACGGCCTGCCGAGGGGTCGGCGTCCCGGGCATCTCCAACCGGTCAGGAACGAAGAAGCGCACGGCAGGTCGGTGTCCCTAGGGTTCGTCGCATGAAGACGATGACATGCAAGCACATGGGCGGACCCTGCGACCTCGCGATTCAGGGGGACTCGGCCGACGAGATCATCAAGGCCCAGGACCTCCATCTGAAGGAGACGGTCGCGAACGGCGACTCCACCCACGGCGACGCGCTGGCGAGCATGAAGGGGCGGTGGAAGAGGCCCATCGCGGGAATGGGGTGGTACCGGCAGGTGAAGCGTGATTTCGCCGCGCTTCCCGACGACTGAGCCCGCTCTTCCGGCGCACGGGCCGGGGGTCACAGCACCGCGCCTGAGGCCGGCAGACCGGTGTCACTACTGCGCGGCGAGGGTGTGGTGATGTCCGCTCGCCAGCGCAACCACACCGGAGATCCGGGGCACACGGACGGGCAGGAGGCGATCGGCCGTCGTGCCGTCGCCCAGTGCACCCGCGAGGTTGTTGCCCCAGGCCCAGACCTGGCTGTTCCGATCGATCGCGAGGCAGTGGAAGGGGCAGGCCCCACCGATCACCGACACGACATCGGTGAGGCCGGAGACCTTGTCGGGGGTGGAGCGCTGCACCTGGGTACCGTCACCGAGCTGACCCCACTGATCGTCCCCCCAGGCCCAGACCGTCCCGTCGACCACGGCGAGGGTCACGCCGATGCCACCGGCGAACGCCGTCACCGGGCCCTCGAGCTCGACGTGGAACGGGGTCAGCCGATCGTGATCCACGTCGGCGGTGAGGAGGCCGTCGCCGATCTCCCCGTACGCGTTGGAACCCCAGGTCCAGAGCCTCCCGGCGTCGTCGAGCGCCACGCTGTGGAAGCCACCGGCGGAGATGTGGGTGATCCGGTCGACGTCGGTCGGGAACCGGACCTGCCGAGGCACGGGATTCGCGATCTTGTCGCCGGAACCGAGCTGCCCGGCGTTGTTGTTCCCCCAGGTCCAGACGGTGCCGTCCGTCCGCAGGGCCACACTGTGGGCCCAGCCTGCGGCGATCGCCGACACCCGGTCGAGCCCGCCGACGGGCCCGGGCTCGAGCTGATCCCGGTCGTCCGAATCCGGGTTCCGGTACTGCCTGCCCCAGGACTGCAGGGTGCCGTCGTCGAGCAGGGCGAGGCTGTGGGCGAAACCGGCCGCGACCGCGACGGCCCGGGGGAGGTTGATCCGGACCGGCTCGTGGCGGTGGGTCGTCGAGCCGTCCCCGATCTGCCCGGCCGGGTTGGGCCCCCAGGCCCAGACCACACCCAGGTCCTCGCGGTCGTCGACCAGGGCGAGGCTGTGCGCGCCCGCGGAGAGTGCGGCGACACCGGCCAGGTTCTTCAGGGCCTCCGGCGTGTGGCGGTCCGTTGTGGAGCCGTCGCCGAGCTCGCCGAACTCGTTCAGCCCCCATACCCAGGTCCGCGTGTCCCGGTACGGCTCCGGTTCCTCGCACCCGCCGAACGTCTGCACGAAGACATAGCCGATGTTGTCCGGCGTCACGTGCGACTCGACGAGCCCGGGGACCACGGCGACGCCTGTCTCGGTGTAGGTCGGGTCGAGCATCGTGTGGTGGTGGTCGGCGCTCCCGATCCAGAAGTTCACGGCCCCCTCGGGGCTGGTGTTCACATTCGGCGGCCCGGTGTAGTAGGCGTCGCGTCCGTTCTCGTTGGTCGGGACGGGCCGGCCGCCGCAGTACCCGGTGGCCGCGATACGGCTCTGCGGCGTGGACCCGGTGATCGGGTTCGTGTGGATGTGGGAGCCGCCACCGTCCCACCACTTGATCAGGACGGCATCGTGCGCCTGCCGCTGGGCGGCGATCCGCAACCGGGCGTTGAGGCTCAGCGGCGGGACACCGTTGGCCGCGCGCTCGGCGTTGACGAGGCACAGGACCGCCGCCTCGGCATCGCTCTGGGACAGCTCCGCTGCCGGGATGTCGGCGTTGTCGCAGGCCATTCGGGACCACCGTCCAATCGAGACGCTTCGACGTGCATTCGGACGGTGGGGACCCAGCGTTACCCGATCACGTGCTCATCGGCCGCGCGCCGCCTGGTCAGGCCGCGGGCGCCGGCAGCTTCGAGAACTGCGCCGGTCCGCCAATCTGATATCGCAGGAGCACCGCCCGGAGTGGAAGGATCGACGGGCCATCGTCCGCGTCGTGGGAGGTTTCGTGATCCTCATCGTCATCCAGGCCCAGGTGAAGCCCGACAAGCACGATGAGTGGCTGGCCGGCATCGCCGAGTACACCAAAGCCGTGCGCAGCGAGCCGGGCAACCTCTCGTTCGACTACTACCAGAACGGGGACGACCCGAACGAGTACGCGATCGTCGAGGTGTTCACCGACACGGCGGCAGGCGGCGCGCACGTGGCCACACCCCACGCCCAGCAGTTCTTCACCGACATGGGGAAGTGGGTCACCTGCAAGCCGTTGCTCAACTACCAGGACCTGGGCGACGGTAAGGACGCCTGGGTCGAGATGGGTGAGGTCACGCCCGAGTAGTACCCCACCCACCTCACAGCGCGGCGACGTGCCGCGACAAGTAGCCGCTCGACGCTCCCCCGCCGGCGCCGGCTCGACGTGGCCGTGGTGCGGACCGCAGCACCGAATCGCACCACGTTGATTCCACGAACCGTCGGCCCCCGGGGCGGAGCCAGCAAACAGACTGGTGGGCGCGGCAGGGTTCGAACCTGCGACCGCTCGGGTGTAAGACGAGGCGACGACGTACACCGCCGCCCCTACCACCATCTACAGCAACGAGACCGGACCCAGCAGACTCGTCGAGCCCGCCCATCACCGGCAGTTCGTGTCACGTGTCGTGTCATGGCACGGCATGACCACCTGGCCATATGTTGCCCACCGGCCGTGCGGAGACGTCCCACAAGACGAACCCCGGACAGGAGCATCGCAGGTCGACAGCCCCCTGCTGCATCTCCGCTCGACGGCCGCGGGTGCGCGGATCGCCCTCGGCGCACCGACACCGCTACCACGGTGGGCGTGCAGCCGGCGCCGGGCGCCATGCTGATCGACCGTTGTAGTCGTGCTGTTGTCAGGTGGCGACCCTGAAAAGCTGGCCGGCAGCTGCCGGCCGTACCCAGACGATGGGGCGCCATGGTTGTGGCCGTGGCTCCCGTTCGAGTAGCGATGTGCCGCACGGCATCCCATCAAGCACGACAAGGGTGCACGTGAGTCACCGTGGCTGGGCAGGCTACCGAGCGGCCGGCGCATCCAACTGATCGGCACCGTACGCTGGCACGGGACTGCTCAGCTTGGATCCACCGTCGAAATGCGCTGGTGAATGCGAGTCGTGACACACGAATGCCCCTCTGAGCTGGGAGGATGTGGCTTGCGAAGGTCACAACAATCCCGGCCAGAAGGGCATCCGCTAGATGCGACTATCCC
>JBBRLM010000003.1:0-214784 GCA_038231335.1 Mycobacteriales bacterium | reverse complement strand
GTCGAGACCGCGGACCCGGTCGTCGATCGAGTCCCGCGCGGTGAGCATCAGCACCGGCATCCAGCGGCCGGCACCGCGCAGCTCGCGGCAGACCTGCACTCCGTCCATCCCGGGCAGCATCAGGTCCAGCAGCACGGCGTCGTAGTCGAACTCCCCGGCCTGCCACACCGCGTCCGGGCCGGTCCCGGCCACGTCCACCGCGTAGCCGTCCTCCTCCAGGCCGCGCTTGAGCAGGGCCGCCATCCGCAGCTCGTCCTCCACCACCAGCACCCGCACGCGTCGGACCGTAGTCGGCACCGATGAGAAGGTGATGAGAGCGCGCAGCCCTGGTGGGGTAACAGGAACACCCTGGTCACCGATTTCCCACCGTGGACATCTCCGCGGCGGCGCGCGACGCGGGCCGTCGATGAACCCGACCGGCCCGCCCCGGCAGATCCTCGTCATCCGGCACGGCGAGAAGCCGGCGGACGGCGCGAACGGCGTCGACGTGTCGGGCGAGGCGAACCCGCACTCGCTCACACCCCTGGGATGGCAGCGCGCCGGCGCCCTCGCCGTCCTGTTCGCGCCGGTGGTCGGGCCGCAGCGCCCGGGTGTCGCGACTCCGGAGCACCTCGTCTGCCCCTCCTACCGCGACCGGGCCGCCACCGAGAGCCACCGCACGTACCAGACACTGACGGCGCTGAGCGGCCGTCTCGACGTGCCGATCGAGAACACGTGCGCGGCGGAGGACACCGCGGCCCTGGTCCACCGGTTGCTGGCGCTCGGCGGCGGAACGGCTCTGGTGTGCTGGGACCACAACCACATCCCCGACATCGCCCGGCACCTTCCGTCGGCCGCCGGCGACGGGGCGCCCCCGCAGTGGCCCGGCGAGCGGTTCGACGTGATCTGGAGTTTCACCCTGGTCGCAGGCGCACCGGCTCCCCGCTACGCCTTCGCCCAGATGTCACAGCTGCTCCTGCCCGGGGACCGCGACAGCGCCGCCACGGCCTGAGCTCGACGGGGCAGGTCGACGTCCTGGACGGTGGGACCACGCCGGACGCCTCAGGTGAGGATCTCGGCCCACCCGCGGATCTCGTAGGCCTTCACCACGCCGTGGTCGACGAACGGATCCCCGGCCACGAACGACTCCGCGGCCTGCCGGGTCGCGAAGATCCCCATCGATCCCTGGTTCTGCGGGTCGGCGAACGTGCCGACCATGAGCAGCTCCCCACGCTCGTGGAACTCGGCGAGCCGCCGTCGGTGCGCCGGGAAGTGCTCGGGTGCCCGCGTGGCGACGTCGTCGGCCGACTCGTAGAACAGGACGTACTTCACGACGCCTCCCCGGCCGCGACGACGTAGGCGTCCAGGGTGGCGGTCCACGCGCCGGGCTGCTCGAACGTGTCGCGCATGGCCTCGGCGTGCTCGCCGAACGCGTCGAGGTCGCGGTGTTCCACCACGACGCGCGTCCGGGCGGGCGCCTCCTCGAGGAACTGCACCTCGACCGAGGTCACGAGGTCGTCGTGGTAGCGCCAGTCGGCGCCGATCTGCCAGGTCACCACGAGCCGGTCGGGAGGGTCCCAGACCGTGACCCGGCCGGTCGAGGTCTCCGTGCCGTCCTCGTGCCGGGTGAACCACCGACCACCGACCTGGGCCTCGACCACGATCTCGGCGATCGGGGCCGAACCGATGTGATGCGCCGTCGGCCACCACGACGTCATGTCGGCCGTGAAGATCTCGAAGGCGCGCGCCCTGCCCACACCCACGGTCACCTCACGCCGGATCGTCTCCACTACCTGAGTCATCGGGGTCGTCCTCCTCGGATCGGGTCCTCTGCTCGAACGCCGCCAACGACCGCTCCCAGAACGCGTCGAGGTGCCGCCGCACCACCGCCAGCGCCTCGGGATCGACCTGGTAGAGCCGGCGCGTCCCCACCTGGCGGTCCAGGACGAGCCCGACGTCCTTGAGCACCTTCAGGTGTTGCGAGACGGCCGGCCGACTGACCGGCAGCACATCGGCGAGCTGCCCGACGGCCAGCGGCCCCCGGGACAGCGCATCGATGATCGACTGCCGGGTCGGGTCACCCAACGCGGTCAGCATCGCTGTTGCGTTCGTCATGACGAACCGTAAGCTACCACTTACCGATGAGCAGTCAAGTGCGGGCGTCAACCGGCGGCGCCCTTCAGCCCCGCGCGAGGCGTCCGGGTGGCGATGGGCGGTCCCGGCGGACACGCGCACCGTGATCGGTCGCAGGCGGAGGAGTGTCAGTCGATGGGGTCGTCGAGCGCTTCGGACGCGTCGCCAAGAGCCTCGGCGATCGCGGCGGGGTTGACGTAGTCGCGCAGACCGACGACCAGACCCTGTGCATCGACTTCGATCACCCAGACGTTCGGAAGGGCGAACGACACCCCGGTGATCGTGTTGGCGCCCATTGCCTCCTGCTCAACCACGAGCACTGTCTCGCCCACCTGTGGACCGCGATCGTTCGATACTCGCTGTAGGCAAAAGTGAGGCTCCGGAAACGGCGTCGTTGAACTCGGCGATCGCGGCACGACCAGGCCGACTACTTGCCCTCACGGAAAGTCCTTGCTACTTTCCTGGCACGCAACCAGTCGAGGGGGACGGACGATGAACGAGCGCGACCACACGAACGACGACGTGAGCGACGAACACCAGCGGGCGATCGACACCCTGGCCGCGGTGAGTGCACACCAGCACCGGGCTCGGCGGGCGGCCCGAACGCCGTGGTGGATCTACCTGGCCACGTTCGTGCTGATCGTCGGGGTCGGCGCGGCCAACGACGTCGTCGACATCAGCGCGACCACGCTGATCGCCGGGGCGATCCTGGTGGCACTCGTCGTCGTCCTCGCGACCACCTTCGCCAGGAAGGACACCTCGTCCCTGCTGGGCAGGTGGCGTGGCGTGCAACCCCGCCAGCAGTTCGTGCCCTGGGTGTTCGGGGTGATGCTGGTCGTCTTCGGCGCGGTCATGTGGTGGCTCACCCACGACGATGTCGCCCCGTCGATCGCGTCCGCGGTCGACCTGAGCGCCTACCCGAACACCGTGGCCGGGGTGCTCTACGGCCTCGTGTTCACCGCACTGCTGGGCCTGAGCCGGCTGCTGACGGCGGTGGCGATGCGGGGTTCGGCGCGGTGACCGACCCCGCACCGGAGCTGGATCGGCTGCTCTCGGACCCCACCCGCCTGACGATCATGGCCGTGCTGGGCGCGACGAGCTGGTGCAGCTTCGCGTTCCTGCGCGAGTCGACAGCGCTCTCGGACTCGGCACTGTCCAAGCAGCTGACCACGCTGCGTACCAGCGAGTTCATCGAGATGAAGCGGACCTACACCGGGCGCCTGCACAAGACCACCGTGTGCGCGACCGAGCACGGCCGCCACCGCTTCCTGGGCCACGTCACAGCGCTGCAGGCGCTCGTGGACCGGGCCCGACAACCCCGCCCGTCCGGCCAGGACACGGTGTCGCCGTCGGCGCCGTGACACGGCGCGAGGCGCGCCCCGATCGGGCGCAGCACCGGGCGGGCGTGGTCGATCACCACGATCCAGGCACTCGATCGTGTGGTCGACCGGACGTTCGAACTCGGGGGGGTCGTCGCCCGCGACGCCCGAACGCCGGAGGCGGCGCGCACGGAGCTGGCCCGGGCCTACAACGCGAACCGGAGCCGAGCGATCGACGCGATCAGCGGACTGGAGGAGGTACCGATGTTCCGTCCGCTGGGTCTTCCTCGCCCCTGACAGGTAGGCGGGCGCTGTCCCCGAATCCCGTGGGGCAGCGACCGCCGGGGCCGCCTCACCCCGGAACCGGATGTGCCCTGCCGATCCTCAGACGGGCTCACCGGGTTACGACCGCCCCAGTCGGATCGCTGTGACCGCGGTACGGGCGACCTCGCCGATGACGGCGTCCGCGCGCGGAAGGATGCGATCGGCCCGCGCGGCGTGGGTCAGGACGGCGACCGCCACCGGATCCTCGTCCGGAAACTGCACGACACCGACCTCGTGGCGCAGCGCGCCGAGCGTGCCGGTCTTGCCCGCGGTGTGTACCTCGTCGTGCGGGAACCCGGAGGCGAGCCGCTGCTGCGACAGCCGGTGCCCCAGCAGGGTGCGTGCGAAACGGCACTGCTCGGGCGAAGCGGCCACGTCGGTCCAGACCGCGGCGAGCAGCCGCGTCATCTCCCGGGCGGTGGTGGCGCTCGCGAGCACCGGGTCGTAGGCGCTGGGCGTACGCGGATGGTCGTTGTCGGCGAGCGCGGCCATCGCGACATCCGGATCGTCGGTGCCGATCTCACGCCCGAGCTGGGCGAAGGTGTCGGCGAGGCTGCGGGAGACGGTCGTCGTGGTGAGCCCGAGCGCCGTCATCGTCGCCGCGACACGATCGACACCGACGACGCGCAACAACGCATCGGCCGCGGCGTTGTCGGAGACGGAGATCATCGAGGCGGCCAGATCCCGCAGGGACATCGTCACCGGGTCGAGCATGATCGACAGACCGGTCGGGCCGGATGTGCGGGTGCCCGGCTCCAGCGTCAGCGGCGTCACGGGGTCGAGGGCCTGGTCGTCGACGGCTCGACAGAACGCGACCAGCAACGGAAGTTTGTACACCGAGGCCATCGGCACGGGATCGTCGGCGCCGACGGCGATGTCGGGGCCGGGCCGGGCGGTGATGTCGACCGCGTGCAACCAACCGCGCACCCCCGCGGCAGCGAACCGAGCGCGGATGTCCGCAGTCGTACTCATCGAGAACCATCGTGCAGCGCGGCCTCGATGCGTGCGCGGGCGCCGTCGACCTGTGGGCGATCCGGATTCCACACCACCCGCAGCCGCAGCGGGACCGGATCGGCCTCGACGGGCAGTACGGCGACTCCCGGCCCGTGCAGGTCGGGATCCGCGGTGAACCCGAACGCCTGTCCGGTCGCCGCGAGCACGAGCACGGCGCGATCGTCGACGGCGGTCACCAGACGCACGTCGAGACCATGACGGGTGCAGGTGTCGACGAGCAGGTCATGGGCCGCCGGATGATCCGCCCGGGGCGGACCAGCCATGGGCAGGCCGCTCAGCGCGGCGAGCCGCACCGGCCCGCCGCCGCGCGCCGCGGGGTGATCCGCGGGCAGCACGGCGCGGGTGGGTACCCGGACCACAGGCCCGGCCGCGACGCCGGCCAGCACCGCCGGATGGCGGATCACCGCCACATCGAGCCGCCCGCCGGCGACCCGGTCGACGAGCGTGGTGGTCGGCTCCACCACCACCTGCACCGCACCCGGCCGCGCCGCCGCGGCGACCGCCGCCACCAGCGCCGGCCGGACCCCTTCGATGATCCCGACCCGGAACGGTGCCCCGGCCACCTGCTGCCGCCGAGCCAGCTCGCCGAGCTGCTCCGCGCCGGCGAGGAGTTCCCGCGCACGCGGCAGCAACAGCTCCCCGGCCGGCGTGACGGCGACGCCCCGGGAGCTGCGCTCGAACAACCGCACCCCGAGCTCGTCCTCCAGCCGCCGCAGACCCTGCGACAGCGGCGGCTGCGACATCCCCAGCCGACGAGCCGCACGCCCGAAATGCTCCTCGTCGGCGATCGCGACGAAGAACCGCAGGTGCCGGAGAAGATCCACTTCTACCTCCTGCTCGCGACTGATCAGCCGCCCCGCGGCGGGGTCGGCTAACGGTTGTCCGTCAGCGCGGCGGCGACGACCCGAGCCGCAGCCGCGACGATCGCATCCCCTGCCGTGGACGCGGGGTCATCGGGCACGGTGAAGACGCTGATCATCCACGGCGCACGGCCCGGCGGCCAGACGACGGCGATGTCGTTGGCCTCGGCACGCGCACCGGAGCCGGTCTTGTCACCGACCCGCCACCCCGCCGGCAGGCCGGCCCGGATCTTGGCCACACCGGTCGTGCATGCGACGAGCCACCCGATGAGCAGCTCGCGCCCGGCGGGGTCCAGCGCATCCTGCAGCACCAACGACCTCAGAGCGGCCGACATACGGGCCGGGGTCGAGGTGTCGCGCTCGTCGCCGGGAGCACTGACGTTGAGCTCGGGCTCCGTCCGGTCGAGCCGCGTCACCGGGTCACCGAGCGTCCGGACGAACTCGGTGACGGCCCCCGACCCGCCGGACGCATCGAGCAGCAGGTTCTCGGCAGTGTTGTCACTCTGGGTGATTGCCGCCTCGCACAGGCCCTTGACCGACAGGCCGGCGGCCACGTGAGCGGCAGTCACCGGCGAATGCGCGATCAACCGGCTGGACGGGTAGCGGACGATGCGTCCGAGCAGGTCCGGTTCGCGCGCGGCGCGGTGGAGCAGGTTCGCGACGGTCAGCGCCTTGGACGTCGAACACATCAGGAACCGTTCGTCGCCGCGATGGGAGACGGTGAACCCGGAACCGGTGTCGGCCGCGTGGACACCCAGCCGACCACCCCACCGCGCCTCCAACGCGGCCAGGTCGCCCGCCGCTGCCGGCAGCCGCACTGACGCCGGCGCCGCGGCGGGCGCGGGCGTCGCTCCAGGCGCGGCACAGGCGGCGACGGCGCCGGCCAGGCCCGTCAATCCGCCCAGCAGGGCGGTCCTCCGCGAGATCGTCTTCGGCATGGGTACCCCGTCCGTCATGGCTCTTCTCCGGACCGGCGATCGGCGGCCGCGAGCTCGTGATGATCGAAGTCAACCGTGCACCGCCCCGCGAGTCGAATACTCTATGCCGAAAAAGCTGATAGCCGAATCACTATCACTACAGGTCAGGCGCTCCCGGAGACCGAGATGTGAGCTGGCCCACGACATCGGACGCAGCCCGCCGCCCCCGGGTGACTAGTGGCGTTCCGCGCAATAGCGTTATATTCGGTCTATGTTTAGATCTGGTGTGACGGCCGTGACGTTCGACTTCGGTGGGGTGTTGACCTACTCGGCGTTCGACGGCGTCGCCGCCTACGGTCGCACGCTGGGCCTGCCCGACGACGCGCTGGTGCCCTACTTCCGCGACGACCCGATGATGGCGCGGCTCGAGATCGGTGAGATCAGCTCCCGGGAGTACTTCAGGTACGTCTGCGTGGAGGCCGAGAGGGCCTACGGCCACCGCATCGACCTGCGCGCACTGGCCGTCGCCGCGGCCGAGGGCGAACGCCTGAACCCCGCGATGATCGCCCTGGTGGAGGAACTGGGGCACCGCGGGCCGGTGGCGCTGGTGACCAACAACGTGGCGGAAGCCGGCTGGCGCGCCACCTTCCCCTACCACCTGTTCACGGTGGTGATCGACTCCAGCGAGCTGGGTGTGCGCAAGCCCGATCCCCGCATCTACGCCGAGTTGCTGCGCCGCCTCGACCGCCCGGCGGAGCAGGTGGCGTTCGTCGACGATCTCGCGCGCAACACCGGCGCCGCCGCCGCGCTCGGCCTGCGCCCGGTGCTGTTCACGGGCCTCGACGCGTGCCGGGCGGAGCTGGAACAGCTCGGGGCCCTGCCCGTGTGAGGAGGCTGCGCGCCTGGAGGAAGTCGGGCGGGCGGCGCTCCTTCAGCGCGGCCAGGCCCTCCTTCATGTCGGGGTGGCGCAGAGCGGCGTTCATGTCCTCCACCGAGCGCGTGTAGGCCTCCCCGAACCCGCCCGCGGCGTCGCCGAACACCTGGCGCTTCATCATCCGCAACGACTCCCCCGAACTGCCCCGGGCCAGCGCGCGGGCGTACGCCAGCGTCTCGTCGAGGCTCTGGCAGGTCTGCACCCAGCCGAGACGCTCGGCGTCCGGGGCGTCGAGCACGTCGGCGGCGTAGAGCAACTGCAGGGCGTTCGGGACGCCGACCATCCGCGGGAGCAGCCATCCGATGCCGTACTCGGCGGGCAGCCCCAGCTTCGCGAACGACGTGGTGATACGGCTGCCGTGGGCGGCGAAGCGCAGGTCGGCGTAGGTGGCGACGACGAAACCGGCCCCCGCACAACCGCCGTCGATCGCGGCGATCACCGGCGTCGAGACCGCGAGCGGATAGGCGTGGTTGCGGCGCATCTCCTCGGGCGTGTCGTCGGGATAGGGCGGCAGCGGGAGCTTCTCCGCCGCGTAGGAGCCCCCGCCCGACGAGATCGCGTCGAGCGCGCGCGAGTCGGCACCCACGCAGAAGTCGCCGCCCGCACCGGTGACCACCACCACGCGGATGTCGTCCCGGATGTGGGCGTGGTGGAGCGCCCACCGGTACTCGACGGCCATCCGCCCGCTCCAGGCGTTGCGGCGGTCGGGCCGGTTCAGGGTCACGAGCGCGACGCCGGCCTCGACGTCGACCGTGATCTCGGTGAACTCTCCCGCGTCCATCAGGAGACCGCCTTCCGGAAGGCGCGCAGGTCGTCGAGCTGGTCGGCGAGATCGGGCTTGCGCAGCTCCACGACCAGCTCCTCGATGCCCGCGGCGACGTAGCGGTCGATCCGGCTGCGGACGCGCTCCGGAGACCCGGTGAGGCCGATCACGTCCGCGTACTCGTCGGCCACGGCGTCCCGCGCGCCCCGCCGATCGCCGTCCCGCCAACGTTTCTGCACCTCGGCCACCATGTCGCCGAAGCCCATGGCCGTCGCGGCGTCGGCGTAGAAGGTGCCCATGCCGCCCAGGTAGAGCGCCGACCAGCTCTTCTCCAGCCGCAGCAGCGACCGGGTGTCCGGGCCCATCGCCACGGGACAGACGGGGGCCATCGACACGAACCGGCCGTTCTCCGCGAGTCGCGCCGTGAGCGGGCCCGCGAACGCTGCGTGGTGGTCGGGCGAGTAGGGCGTGGGCGTCCAGCCGTCGGCGGCATCGGCGGTCAGACGCTGGTTGCGGGGCCCGAGCGCGCCGAGGTAGATCGGGACGCTCACCGGATCACCGGTCCACGCCGTGCGCAGCGGCCGGACCTCGCCCACCTGCTGCCGCGGCTCGCCGGCCAGCACCGCGCGGACGGTCGCGATCGTGTCGGCTGTCACCGCGACGGGCCTCGCGAACGGCACGCCGTGCCAGCCCTCCACCACCTGCGGACCGGACGTGCCCAGGCCGAGCCTGAACCGGCCGTCCGAGAGCGTCTGCAGCGACGCGGCGAGACCCGCTGTGGCCGCCGCCGTGCGGGCGAACACCGAGATCACGTGCGTACCCAGCAGCATCCGGCGGGTGTTCGCGACGCACCAGCCGAGCACGGGCCCGGCGTCGATGCCCCAGGGCTCGCTGACCCAGAGGCCGTCGTACCCGGTGTCCTCCGCGGCGCGGACGAGCTCGGCCAGGGCAGCCGGACCCGAGTAGCGGACGCGCAGGGACACTCTCATATCGATTGAAGTTACAATGATTAATACGCCACCGCCATGACCGGCCGACCGCAACGGCCGAGGCCGCGCTCGGGCGCGTGGCCGGGACAGGCGGCCGTGCTCGCGATCCCGTGCCGGTTGCGCCGTGCGGCGACGCCACGGAACCTGCCGAGCACGGTGCAGGACCTGGCGGTCGTCGGGATTCCGCACCGCGGTGAGCGTGCCGGTGCGGGATTGCGGCGAATTCGCTCCTAGAATGGCCGGGCGCCGCCCGACGGGGCGCATCACGCGAGAGGAGCAGCCGGCATGTCCGAACCGGCCACGGCCGAGGCTGTTCAGGTGCCGAAGGCCGCCGAACTCGTGGCCGCCCAGCTGCGGCGACAGATCGTCCTGGGCGAACGCGCGGAGGGCGAGCTGTTCCCGCCCGAGCTCAAGCTGATGACCGAGCTCGGCGTCTCGCGTCCGACCCTGCGTCAGGCGCTGCGGATCCTGGAGAACGAGAACCTCGTCCGGATCCACCGGGGACGCAACGGCGGCACGCGCGTCAGCCGGCCGGCCACCGGCACGGCCGGGCGCTACCTCAACAACCTGCTCCTGTTCCAGGGCGCCACCCTCGACGACGTGCACACCGCCCGGCTGCTGCTCGAGCCCGCGGCCGTCGCCGAGATCGCCGGGAAGGTCTCCGCCGAGGCCGTCGCGGCGCTGCGCCGGTCGATCGCCGACGCCATGGCCCAGACCGATGCCGCCGAGGTGCGCCGCATCGGCGCGCTCTTCCACGTCCAGCTGGTGGCCCTGACGGGCAACCGGTCGCTGACGCTCTTCGCGGAGCTGCTCGCGGGCCTCCTGGACGTGCCGATCGAGCGCCACGACGTCCAGCGGCTCGAGAAGCAGCTCCCGTCGCGGTCGGCGGGCCTGCTCGACCACCACTCCCGCGTCGTGGACCTCATCGAGGCCGGCGCCGCGCGGGAGGCCGCCCGCCACTGGCGCGAGCACCTCGACGCGGTGCACCAGCGGCTCAAGGAGACGGTCAACACCAGCACGGTGCTCGACCTGGAGATCTGACCTACCGCGGTTCACGCCGGGGCTCTCGTCGGCTCCCCCACCAGTGAGCAGGCCAGCGCGACGGCGGCAGGTCGGTCGACCTTGCCGTTGGGCACCCGCGGCAGCGCGTCCACCACGAACACCCGCCGCGGTCGCTTGTACGGCGCGAGTCGCGGCGTCACGGCGGCGAGCACGTCGTCGGCGTCGGTGTGGCCCTCGACCAAGGCCACCGGGATCTCGCCGAGCCGGTCGTGCGGCATTCCGAGCACGACGGCGTCGCGGACCGCCGGGTCGGCGCCGAGCGCGGCCTCGACCTCCTCGGGCACGACGTTGAAGCCGCCGCAGATGATGATGTTCCTGAGCCGGCCGGTGATGTAAAGGTAGCCGTCCCCGTCGAGCGTCCCGATGTCGCCGGTGCGCAGCCAGCCGTCGGCGTCGAGCGGGCTGACCGCCTCGGCTCCCACGTAGCCCGAGGTCGCGGAGCGGCTGCGCACGCGGATCTCGCCCTCCACTCCCGCCACCGCGTCGGTGCCGTCGGCCGTCACCAGGCGCAGCTCCACGCCGGGCAGCGGGCGCCCGACCGAGCCCGGCCGCCGCCGTCCGGCCAGCACGTCGCGGGCGCTCTCGATGCTGATGCCGCCGAACGCCTCCGTCTGCCCGTAGGCCTGCAGCACGGGCACGCCGAAGCGGGCCTCGAACTCCTCGCGCAGCGCCGTCGTCAGCGGGGCGGTGCCGGAGGAGACGTAGCGGACGCGGCCGAGGTCCTCGCCGGGCTCCAGCGCATCGAGCAGGATCCGCAGCATCGCAGGATTGATCGTCAGGTTGTCGATGCCGTGACGGTCGATCAGGCGCTTGGTGGCGCGGCCGTCGAACTTCCGCAGCAGCGCCACGCTGCGCCCGACGTAGAGCGCGAACAGCAGCCGGACCACCCCAGCGGTGTGCGAGAGCGGGTTCGCGATGAGGTTCGGCGGCTTCCCCTCGGGCGCCAGCGCGGTGGGGTTCGTGTCGCTGCGGAACGCCGAGACGGTGGCGCGCAGGTTGGTCCAGGCGTTGTCGTGGGTGAGCACCACACCCTTGGGCTCGCCGGTGGAGCCGGACGTGAGCAGCACCAGCGCGGGCTCGGCGCCGGAAACGGCGGGTGGGGCGAAGGCAGCCGCGAGCTCGGCGGTGTCCGGGCCGTCCTGCGCGGGGAAGCGCGCGAAGCCCACGAACGGGACGGCGCCGGCGGCGGGGTCGTGCGGATCGCCGATGACCACCCGCGCCCCCATCGCCGCGACCACCCGGACGACCTCCTCCGCCGGGGCCGCCGGGTGCATCGCGACGACGGCCGCACCCCGGCACCACACCGCCGCGGCGGCCGGCAGGAAACGCTCGTCGTTGCCGACGCGGACGACCACCCGATCACCGGGGCGTACCCCCGTCGTCAGGTCGACCCCGGTCTCACGGTCGGCACCGGTCTCGTGCTCGACCACCTCGAGCCGCTGTCCCAGCGCGACCGACGCCGCCGCGAGCTGGGCGAAGGTCCACGGCCCGTCGTCCTCGACGTGCAGAAACCCCCGGCCGGGCTCCTCGTCGAGGCGCCAGCGGAGCAGGTGGGCGAGCGAGCCCCCGGGCACGCGGTCGACCGTCATCGTCGTCCTCCGTCGGCTAGCCACTGTGGTACTTGATCGTCTTGAGCTGCGTGTACTCGTTCAGGCCCTCGTCGCCGTTCTCCCGGCCCAGGCCGGAGCGCTTGTAGCCGCCGAACGGCACGTCGGGGTTGGTGTAGCCGGGGCCGCCGTTGATGTCGACGGTGCCGGTGCGCAGTCGGCAGGCGATCTCGAACGCGCGCCCCACATCGGCCGAGACGACGTGCCCGGCGAGGCCGTACGGGCTGTCGTTGGCGATCGCGACGGCCTCGTCGTCGCCGCCGAAGCCGATCACGACGCCGACGGGTCCGAAGATCTCCTGCTGCGCAACGGGCCAGGAGTTGTCCACATCGGACAGCACGGTGGGGCGGTAGAAGAAACCCGCCTCCTTGAGGTCATCGGGCCGGACCCCGCCCGAGACCACCGTGGCCCCCGCGGCGACCGCCCGGTCGACGTGGCCCTCCACCCGCTCGACCGCAGACGCGCGGATCAGCGGCCCCATGCCCGTGGCGGTGTCCCACGGGTCGCCGACCACGGTGCCGTCGAGCAGCTCCCGGACGCGGTCGAGGTAGGCGTCGCGCACGTCGTGGTGGACGAGGTGCCGCGTGGCCAGCACGCAGCCCTGCCCGGCGTGCGTGGTGACGTTCTGGACGCCGATCCGCGCCGCCTGGTCGAGGTCGGCGTCGGCGCGCACCACCAGCGCGGACTTGCCGCCCAGTTCCAGCAGCACCTTCGTCATGCGCGGGACGGCCGCGGCGAGGATCGCTGCGCCCACGGCGTCGGAACCGGTGAAGCTGACGAGGTCGACGCGAGGGTCGGTGGTGAGCGCGGCGCCCACGTCACCCCCGCCGGTGACGACGTTGAGCACGCCCGGGGGCAGCTCCGCCTCCTGCGCGGCCTCGGCCAGCACCAGCGCCGAGTACGGCGTGAGCGGCGACGGCTTGAGCACGACGGTGTTGCCCGCCGCCAGCGCGGGGCCGATCTTCATGATGTTCTCGAGGAACGGGAAGTTGTACGGGGTGATCGCGGTGACCACGCCGAACGGTTCGCGGCGCACCGCCCAGCTGCCCAGCATCGCGGTGCCGTCGCTGCGCGGGGTGATCACGGGCGGCCGCGCCGTCAGGTCCGGGCGGCGGGCGGCCTCGGCCCAGTACTCGAGGTGGCGCAGCGGCAGCGCGACCTGGTGGCCCCGGCTCAGGCCCACCGGGCAGCCGGTCTCGGCCACCACGATCCCGACGAGCCGCTCGGCCCAGCCCGCGAGCACGGCGTGCAGGCGATGGAGCGCCTCGCTGCGGTCACGGGGTGTGGCCCGCGCCCACACCCCCTCGTCGGCCGCGCGGCGGGCGGCGGCGAGCGCGTCGGCGACGAGGCCGGGTGCCGCACCGGCGACGAGGCCCAGCGGCAGCCCGGTGGCGGGGTCGAGCACGGTCTCGACGGCGCCCGCGCCGAGGCTCCAGCGGCCGTCGACGAACTGGGAGGCCCTCGGTAGCTGCGGCCTCATCGCGGAAGCACCTCGCAGCCCGTGTCGCGTCGTCGCAGACGTCCGGCGCGCTGCGCGGTGACCACGCGGGCTGCGAGGTAGTGGGTCAGCGGGCCCATGGGCCCTCCACCGGCTGCGCCATGCCGGGGAGCAGGCCGTGGTCTGCGGGGGGCGTCGGGAACTCCGGGAGGCCTCCGCTGCGGGAGGGGAGGCGGACACGGAGGGTGCCGCGGGCCGTCTTCTCGTCGAGCTGGTTGGTGCACTGCACCTCGCAGACCACCTCGGGCCACTCCCCCGAGGTATCGATCCGGGTGACCGAGCCGGTGAGGCGGGTCAGGTCGCCGAGGACGTTGAACCCGGTGATCCGGTCGTCGACCGCGACGAGGACGGCGTCGTCGCCCATCCAGTCGGTCACGACCTGCATCATCCACGCGTTGCGGAGCATCCCGTAGTCGTAGGCGCGCCGCGCCCCCACCGACTGCGCGTACCCGTCGTCCCAGTGCACGCGCATGGCGGAGTCCCACGCCCCGTCGGCGTTGCGGGAGTAGAAGCCGCCCATGCGCTGCCGGTTCCGGTAGCCGAGCCGGTAGGGGTAGATCTCGCTGCGGCCGTTGCCCTGCAGCCACGCGATGACGTCGCCGGTGATCAGCGGGCCGCGGTAGCGCGGCAGGAACTCCTCCCCCACCTCGACGTCCTCGACGTGGCGGGGCTCGGCGCCGCGGATGCTCTCGCGGGCGTAGTGCGCGTCGACGTCCAGGAGCTCGTCCTCGGTGTAGACGTGCTGCGGCGTGGCGATCTTCCCGGTGTTGCGCTTCGCGGCCTTCTCCCGCTCGGTGTGCACGAAGTCGGCGTCCCAGATGGCGACCAGCTCGCCCCGGTCGTTCCAGTACACCCGCCGGCGCACGGACAGGGCAGACGTGCCACCGAACCGCGACTCCTTCTCGGTGATGTCGACGTAGAACCGCCGCACCCAGAGCCGGTCGCCCTCGCGGACGGGGTTGAAGTAGCGCGTGTGATCACCCGCCCAGAACATGTGGACACCCGACAGTGCGCCCCGGCCCCGTCCCTTGTCCTCGGGCCGTCGCGGGATCCGCGGGGTCAGCCCGGCGCCTTCCAGGAACCCGGGCGGCGCGATGATGCCGCCCCACCGGCTCGCGGCCGCATGGGCGGGATCGACATAGAGCGGGTTGTCGTCGCCGAAGCCGAACGCGTAGTGGCGGATGCCGTCGCGGGTGGCCTCCTCGTTCCAGGTGGTCCAGCGGTCGTAGGCCCAGTCGAGGCCGATCTTCTCCCGGAACTTCTCGACTCCCGCGGTGGTGAGCCGGCCGAACTCGTCCGGGACAGCTTCGGCCTCGGTCGGTGCTGTCGTCATCGTTCACTCCTCGATCCCTTAAATCGTTACATGTAAGCTCGAATTATCGCAGTCTAGACGGAGGTTGCCCGTGGAGACAGTCCTCACCACCGATGTGGGCCCGGTCCGCGTGCTGGCGACGAGGTGCGCACCCGGCGTGGAACTGGCCGAGGCGATCGAGGGAGCGATGGCCGAGGACGCTGTCCGCGCGGTCGTGCTGAACTGCTTCCCGGACGGGTCCCCGCCACCCCCGGAAGCCGCCCCGCGGGTGGTGCGCGCGATCGTGGACGGACCCAGGCCGGTGGTGGCCGCCGTGGAGGGGCTCGTGGCCGGCGCCGGGCTGGGCATCGTGATCGCGTGCGACCGCGTCGTGGCGGCGTCCGGGGCGTGGTTCCGCACCTCATCGGCAGGTGACCCGGTGATCGTCTGGGCGCTGCCGCGCAGGGTGCGGAAGAAGCTGCTTCTCCCCGCGGACGTCCTGGGCCGGGACGCGGCCGACATCGGTCTGGTGGACCGCGTCGTCGGGCCCGGGGAGGCGCTCGCCGCCGCGATCGACGACGCCGGACGCCTCGCCGCGGGTCCGCCGTCCGCCATGGCCGCGATCAAGGCGATGCTCAACCGCGGCCCCGCCGACGTCAGTTCAGCGCCACGGTGCCGGCGCTGCCGTCCACGGTGATCGACTGACCCTCCCGGATCCGGGTGGTTCCGTTCTTCACGTTCACCACGCACGGGATGCCCACCTCCCGCGCCGCGATGGCCGAGTGCGACATCGGACCCCCGACGTCGACCACCACGGCCGCGACCTGGAAGAACAGCGGCGTCCACGCCGAGTCGGTGCCGCGGGCGACGATGATGTCGCCGTCGGCCAGGTCGACCTCGTTGGGATCGTCGACGATCCGGGCCCGGCCGGTGGCGCTGCCCGGGGCCCCGCCCGCGCCGGTCAGGCCCCCGTCGGCCGCCGGCGGCTTCGGCGGGAGCACCCCCATTGCCTTCCAGCGCGCGGGCCCGATCTCCTCGACCAGACCGGGTCTCACGTCCAGCATCTCCGGGAGCGGCAGGTCGGCGGCCAGTTCGTGGGTGCGGCGGCGGCGCTTGACCGACTGCGCGACATCGACTGTCGGGGCGTCCGCGAGCTCGCCGACCAGCTCGTCGAGGCGCAGGAACCAGACGTCCCCGGGCTGCGCGAGGCGACCCTGCGCGGCCAGCCGGCGCCCGGCCTCCCGGCAGATCAGCCGCATCGAGTGGGTGGCCATGGCCATCGAGACCTTGCCGTTCTCGCGCCAGCGCATGTGGGTCTCGAGCATGCCGAGCGTCTTGCCCAGGATGGCCCAGCGCCAGCCCGCGAGCTTCCTGATCCGCGCCCGGGCCGCGTCGCGGCGGGCGACGGTGGTGTCGTCGCGCTCGGTCGAGGCGGCGGCGATGAGCTTGTCGAGCGTGGCCGGGTCCTCGCGCCACGGGTGCGCGGAGAGCTCGAACTCGTTGGTGCCGCGGAAGCCGTACTCGTCGAGGAAGGCCTCGCGGGTCATCGTGCCGCGGCCCACCTCCCCCATCGCCCGCGTGGCCTCGCGCAGGTGGATGCCGCCCAGACCGCTCAGCGCCTCGGTGACCAGCGCCGGGCCGTGTTCGGGGTCGAGCTTCCGGACGGCGTCGCTGACGTTCTGGAACAGCGGCGCGGAGATCACGCTGGCCTCGACGTGGGGCGCCCGCATCGCGGTGTGCTCCTCGATGTGGCCGCGCAGCCGCGCGACGAGCACCGCGTCGGGCTCGACCGTCCAGTCGGTGGCCAGGTCCTTGGCCAGCTGCTCACGGGCCTGCGCCGTGTAGGCGGTGGCCCGCTTCGGGTAGTTGCGCATCACCGAGACGAAGTTCTTGCCGACGCCCGCGACGGCCAGGATGCCACCACCCGCAGCCTTCTGCACCGGGGCGTCCGGGTCCTCGGAGACGCCGAAGTAGTCGGAGTACACCGCCGCCCGGGAGTAGCCGGGCAGGTTGTCGGCCATGTCTGCCGCCGGGGTCACGCCGTAGGTGAACCAGCCGTAGAACACGCCGTTCCACGTCCAGGGCTCGCTCTTGGGCGCGGTGCCCAGCTCGTCGGCGAAGGCGCGGTCGAGCCCGCGCTCCTGGGGGACGGCGATGAGGTCCTGGGTGAGCGGGGTGAGCGGCTTCGGCCACTGGTCCACCGCGTTGGCGCGCGTGAACAGCGTGGGGACCGACGGCCACGTGCACATCTCGTCGTCGAGCTGTTCCTGGTAGGCGGTGAGCGCATCCACCATGACGTCCTCATCCCTCAGCCGATTAAATCGGTTGTGAATATAGCGCTTCGAGGGTGAGCGGCGCCACACACGTCTCAGCGGATCTCGGGCTCGATCCGCGGACCGGGCGTGAACCCGGCCTGGCTCGTCGGGTTGGTCAGCTGGGGATAGATCAGCGGCACCTCGCGCGCCGCGTGCGGCGACATCGACATCGAGTCCCAGATCGCCTTCACCGTGCCCTGGACGGCCAGCGGCGGCTTGGTGGCCAACCTGCGGGCCAGCACGTCGGCGCGGGTCCAGAGCTCGTCGGAACCACCCGGGACGATCTCGCTGACCAGCCCGATCGAGTACGCCCGCTCGGCGCCCATCCGCTCGTCGAGCCCGAACAGCGCGATGCGCATCGCCTCCCCGAACGGGACGCGACGGGCGAGCGCGGCGGGCTCCAGCGCGGAGAGCATGCCGTAGGTGGTGTGCGGGTCGAAGAACGTCGCGTCCGACGAACAGATGACGACGTCGGCCTCGTTGACCCAGTAGAACGCCCCACCGGCGCACATCCCGTTGACGGCGCACAGCAGCGGCTTCCACACGCGGTTCTGCTTGGCGCCGAGGAAGAAACCGGGATCGTCGGCGCTCCACGGGTTGGGGTGGCGGAAGCGGCCGGCCTTGCGGTCGACGCCGGTGGAGAACGCCCGCCCGCCCGCGGCCCGCAGCACGATCACGCGGATGTCGTCGTCGAGGCGGCAGCGCTTCCAGATCCCGGCGAACTCGTCGAGCATCTGCTGGTCGAAGGAGTTGAGCACCTCCGGGCGGTTGAGTGTGATCGTGGCGACGTGGTCGGTGACGTCGAACAGCACCGTGTGGTAGCTCATCGGGGCTCCCTCGGCAGTTGCAGCACCCGCTCGGCCAGCATGGTCTTGAGGATCTCCTCCGTGCCGCCGGCGATCCGGTAGCCGAGCGCGCCCATCATCCAGCGGTTCCAGCCGAACGTGCCCCAGGCCCCGGTGTCGGCCGCGAACGCCGGCCCGAGCAGCTCCTGCGCGAGCTCACCGATCAGCCGCATGTTCGTGGTGAGCAGCAGCTTGTCGATGGCGCGCTCGGCCCCGCCGAGGTCCGCGGCCCGCTGTTGTTGGAAGCGGGCTATGCGCAGGCGACTGTAGAGCCGGACCCAGTCCTCGCCCGCGAGCGGCTCGTCCACGAGCGTGCGCAGGAGGTTCAGCGCGCGGGCGTTCATCTCGTGCGACCGGTCACCGACGGCCCGCCGCTCCCCCGCCAGAGCGCCGGTGGCCACCGTCCAGCCGGCGCCCTCGTCGCCGACGCGAAGGGCGTCGCTCACGCGCACCTCGGACAGGAAGACCTCCGTGAAGCTCGCTCCGCCCGTCATCTGGCGCAGCGGCCGGATCTCGACACCGGGCGTGTCCATCGGGACGAGGAACATCGTCAGGCCGCGATGCTTCGGGGCGTCGGGGTCGGTGCGCACCAGCGCGAGCCCGATATGCGCGAACGTGGCGTTGGACGTCCACACCTTCTGGCCGGTGAGCACCCAGTCGTCCCCGTCCCGCACGGCTCGGGTGCGGACGCCGGCCAGGTCGGAGCCCGCCTCGGGCTCGGAGAACAGCTGGCACGCGACGAGGTCACCGCGCTGGATCCCGGCCGCGTACGTTGCCACCTGCTCGTCGTCGCCGAACGCCACGACGGCCGGGGCGACGGTACTGACGCCGATGCGCACCGGGTTCATGTCCGGCACGGCGAACGCCGCCTCCAGCAGCCGGTAGAGCCGGTCGTGGCCGGCGGGCAACCCGGCGCCGCCGTGGGCGACGGGCCCGGTGATCCAGCCGAAGCCGGCGTCCCAGCGGGCGCGCTGCCACGCCGTCGCCGCCGCGGCCTCGGCGCGTTCCTCGGCCCCCTCGGTCTCGTGGAACAGCGCCAGGTTCTCCGGCCCGACGCCCCAGGACGCGGCGGCCTCGGTGCGGCGCTGCGCGTGCCCCCCGAGGAACTCCAGCGCCTTCTCGGCGAAGGCTCGTTCGTCGTCGCCGGTGGCGAGCGCCAGCAGGTCGGTGTGCACGGGTCCGCCTCTCACAGCTGGATGTGGACGTTCTTGGTGCGCAGGTACCCCTGCAAGCCGGCCAGGCCGCCCTCGACGCCGAGCCCGCTGGCCTTCCAGCCGCCGAACGGGGCCGCGGGCGGGAGCCCGGCGAGGCCGTTGACGCTGACGTAGCCGGCGTCGAGCCGCTCGGCGACGCGGTGGGCGCGCGCCAGGTCGGAGGTCCAGACGTAGCCGGCGAGACCGAACCGCGTGCCGTTCGCGAGGGCGACGGCCTCGTCCTCGTCGTCGAACGGGGTGACGGCGAGGACGGGCCCGAACACCTCCTCCTGCGCGAGCGGGCTCGACGGATCGACGTCGGCGAACACGGTGGGCGGGATGAAGCACCCCTCCCCCGGGCCGCCGGCGACCTGCCGCCCGTCGGCGGTGGCGATCATTCCGCGAATGCGTTGCGCCGCAACGCGATCGACCACCGGCCCCATCGACGTGGCCGGATCGAACGGATCGCCGAGGCGGACCTTCCCGGCCGCCGCGACGACGGCGTCGAGCACCGGCTCGTAGACGGCCCGGTGCACGAGCAGACGGGTCGGCAGGAAGCAACCCTGCCCGCTGTTCTGGATGCAGCCGAGCACGGCCGACAGCGTCCCGACGCGGGCCGGATCGACGTCGTCGAACACGAGCGACGCGGACTTGCCGCCCAGCTCCAGCACGGCCGGGATGTGCCGGGCCGCGGCCGCGGCGGCCACCGCGGCGCCGGCGGCGTTGCCTCCTGTGAAGCTGATCATGTCGACGGTGCCGACGAGCCGCGCACCGGCATCCGGGCCACCACCCACCACCGACAGCACGCCGGGCGGGAGACCCGCGGCCGCGAACAGCCCGGCCAGGTGGACGGCGGCGAACGGTGCGAGCTCGGACGGCTTGAGCACCACGCAGTTGCCCGCCGCCAGCGCGGGCGCGACCTTCAGTGCCAGCGCCACCACCGGCCCGTTCCACGGGATGATCGCGCCGACCACCCCGAGTGGGGAGTGGGCCACGTAGTCGTGCACGCCGGCGCCGACGGGCGCGGTGGAGCCGGTGATCTTGTCGGCCCAGCCGGCGTAGTGCGCGAACCACTCGGCCGCCTGCGCGACCCCGGCCCGCGACACGCGGATCGGCATCCCCATCTCCATCGTGACGAGTGCGGCGAGGTCGTCGGCGTGGGCGCGGAGCGTCTGGGCGAGGGAGAACAGCAGGTCGCGGCGGGCACCGGGCGCCAGGGCCTTCCACGCGGGGAACGCATCGCGCGCAGCGTCGACGGCGGCGCCGATCTCGGCGGGTCCGCCCAGGGCGACCTCGGCGAAGACCGCCCCGTCGCCGGGGTGCCGGTAGGTGCGGGTGCTGCCGCTGCCGCCGAGGAGGGAGCCGACGAACGACGTGGCCTTCGGGACGTCCATCAGAAGCCGAGCCGCGCCGCGAGCAGCTCGCGGTGGTGCCGCGGCGAGCCGAGCAGGATCTCGGTGCTGGTGGCCCGCTTGAAGTACAGGTGCGCCGGGTGCTCCCAGGTGAAGCCGATGCCGCCGTGGATCTGGATGTTCTCCGCGGCGCAGTGGTGGTAGGCCTCGGAGCAGTAGGCCTTGGCCATGCTGGCGAGCACCCCGGCCTCGTCCGACCCCCCGTCGATCGCCCATCCCGCCGCATAGGCGGCCGAGGTGGACGACTCGACCTCCAGCAGCATGTCGGCACACTTGTGCTTGATGGCCTGGTAGGAGCCGATCGGGCGGCCGAACTGCTCGCGGACGCACGCGTACTCGACGGCCATCTCCAGCACCCGGCGGGCTCCCCCGGCCTGCTCGGCGGCCAGGGCGGCGGCGCCGATGTCGAGGGCGGCGGCCAGGGGTGCGGCGGCGCCACCGTCGACGCCGATCAGGGTGGCCGGGGTGCCGTCGAACCTGACGCGGGCCTGATTGCGCGTGGCGTCCAAGGTGGTCATCGCCGTGCGCTCGCCGGCGGTGGTGGCGAACAGGCTCGGCCCGGCGTCGGTGCGCGCAACCACCAGGAGCAGGTCGGCGGTCGTGCCGTCGAGGACGTAGAGCTTCTCGCCGGTGAGCCGGCCGTCCGGGCTCGCGGACACGGTGACGTCGTCGGCGTCCCAGCTGCCGGCCGACTCGGTGACGGCGAGCGTGGCGATCGTCGAGCCGTCGGCCATGCCGGGCAGGTGGCGCTCGCACGCGGCGGCATCGCCGGAGGTCAGCAGCGCGGCCGTGGCCAGCACCGACGACGACAGGAACGGCGCGCACAACAGCGCCCGGCCCATCTCCTCGCACACGATCTGCAGCTCGACGCACCCGAACCCGGCGCCGCCGAACCGCTCGGGCACGAACAGCGCCTGCAGCCCCAACTGCCCGGCCATCACCGCCCACACCGCGGGGTCGTAGCCCTCGGGGGTCTCCATGAGGCGGCGCACCTCGGTCTCGGGTGACCGCTCGGCGAGGAACCTCCGGACCATCGCGCGGAGATCGTCGTGCTCGGGGCTGAAGGCGAACGTCTCGCCCACCGTCGACGTCATCGTTCCTCCTGGTCGGACGCCGGGAGCCCCAGCACCTTCTCGGCGATCGTGGTGCGCTGGATCTCGGCCGTGCCGGCCCCGATGGTCGACGCCCGGGTGCGCAGGAAGCCGCGGACCCACCGCCCGTCGTGGCCCAGACGGGGGTCGGCGGCGTCGAGCATGCCGTCGGGGCCGAGCAGATCGAGGGCCGCCTCGTGCAGGCGCTGCTCGAACGCGCCGTGCTGCAGGCGACTGATCGACGACACCGGCCCGGGAGCATGCCCTGCCAGCACCTGCCCGAGCACCCGCCCGCCGTTGAGCTCCAGCAGCCGAGCCCCGGTGACCAGGTGCGCGAGCTCCTGGCGGGTGGCCGCCGAACCGAGCCGGTCGCGTGCGCGGGCCAGCTCGACGAGGTCGCGCACCACCCGCTGGTAGCGCACCGCCGACGCCGTCAGCGACGTGGAGCGCTCGTGGCCGAGCGTGGCGCGGGCGCACGCCCAGCCGCCGTCGTGCTCGCCGATGCGGTCGGCCACCGGGACCACGACGTCGTCGAGGGCGACCTCGGCGAAGAACGCGCCGCCCGTCATGTCGCGCAGCGGGGAGACGGTGACGCCGGGGGCGTGCATGTCGAGGATCAGGCAGGTGATGCCGTGCGAGCGGGACTGCGGGGTGCCCGTGCGGGCGAGCAGCAGCATGCGGTGCGCGATCGGCCCGTTGGACGTCCAGATCTTGCGTCCCGTGACCCGGTAGCGGTCGCCGTCGAGGACGGCGCGGGTGCGCAGCGCGGCCAGGTCCGATCCGGCCTCGGGTTCGGAGAAGCCCTGGCACCACAGCTCGTCGGTGCGCAGCATCGGGCGCAGGTAGCGCTCGCGCTGCTGCTCGGTGCCGTGCGCCACGATCGTCGGGCCGACGATGCCGACGGCGTTGGTGGGCGGCACCGGCGCGCGGCCCAGCATCATCTCGCGGTGGTAGACGGTCTGGAGTGCGGGCGGCAGGCCCATCCCACCCGAGCGCCGCGGCCACCCCGGAGCCACCCAGCCCTCATCGGTCAGCGTGGCCTGCCAGGCCTGCAGGAACGGGAGCTTCGCCGCGCCGCGCGGGGTGGGGCCGGGGTGGTGCGCGGCCAGGAACGCGCGCAGCTCGGTGGCGAACGCGTTCTCGGCGAGGCCGGAGCGGTCGGCTGTCACGCCGCGACCTCGCTCCGCTCGGTCGTGCGCGAATATCGTCGCTGGAGCGTTGATTTCCGCGCACGGGCGGCGCAGCCGCTCACCACACCAGCTCCAGCCGGTCGATACCCATGGCGCCCCCGGCGTGCAGGGTGATCGTCTGCCCCGGCGCCACGGCGTAGTCGGGGATGCGCCGGTGCCAGGCCGCGACGGCCGTCGTGAGCTCGTCGCGGGCGAGGTGGGAGCCGGCGCAGCGGTGCGGGCCGGCGCCGAAGGCCAGGTGGCGGTTGCCGGGGCGGTCGAAGCGGACCTCCATGGGGTCCGGGAACTCCGCCGGATCGTTGCTGGCCAGGTTCGTGGAGACGAGCACGCGGTCGCCGGCCTTCAGGGACACACCCGCGAACTCCAGGTCGGAGGTGACGGTGCGCACCGCGTTGATGAAGGCGTGCACCCGCAAAAGCTCCTCCACCGCGCTCGGGATCAGCGCCGGCTCCTCGACGATCTGGCGGCGGTGGCCGGGGTGCTCGGCCAGGAACCGGAAGACGAACGACAGGGCCGCGGTGACAGTGTCCAGCCCGGCGACGAACAGCATGAACGTCAGGTTCGCCACCTCGTCCGCGCGGATCGGCCGCCCGTCCACCTCGCCGGCCAGCAACGCCGACACCAGGTCGTCGCGGGGGGCCGCCGCGCGCTGCGCGATGAGCTCGGCCAGGTAGCCGTTGATGTCGACGCCGGCCTGGCGCCGTGCGTCCGGCCGGTCGTAGCCGTGCAGGAGCACGTTGTTCCAGTCGACGAACTTCTTCGCCTCGGCCGTGGGCAGGCCGAGGATGTTGGTGAAGATCGTCGTCGGGAACGGCTCGGCGAACTCTCCGACGAAGTCGCAGTGGCCCCGGTCGGCCAGGCCGTCGACGAGGCCCTCGCAGGTGCGGTCGATGGCCGCGGTGCGCGCGGTGACGGCCCGCGGCGCGAACATCGGCGCCAGAACGCGGCGGTAGGCCGTGTGCTCCGGCGGATCGAGCTCCAGCGGGGCCATCTTCACCGCCCGCGGGGCGTGGGCCGGGATGCCGGTGACGCTGTTGGAGAAATCCTCCGGGCGCTGCATGGCCCCGCGGATGTCGGCCATCGTGGTGAGCACCCAGTAGCCGCCGTGGTGCGGGCTGAAGAAGGCGCGGTCGCCGCGGGCGGCCTCGAACGCGGCGAAGGGGTCCACCGCGAAGTCGGCGCCCGTCACGTGGTCGAAGTCCCGGACCAGATCCGCCGGCACGTGGTCGGGCCTTGCGTGCGCCATATCCGCTCTCCAAGCCTCGAATTCGATACAACATTATCGGATGCTGGCGCCTCCAGTAAACACTTCGGCCTGGTTCGCCGACTGATCGGCGCTAAATCGATGGTAGTTTGGCCGGTATGAACGCGTCCTGGTTCGGGCTCGGCGAGGTGCTGGACAGCCACGCCCGCACCCGCGGCCGGGAGGTCGCCCTCGTGTGCGGCGCGCAGCGGCTCACGTGGGCCGAGGTCGCCGCGCGCACCGACGCCCTCGCGGGGATCCTCGCCGCCCGCGGGGTCGGCCCGGGCGACCGCGTCCTGTGGCTCGGCCAGAACTGCCACCGCGTGGTCGAGGCGCTGTTCGCCGCCGCCCGGCTCGGCGCCGTGCTGTGCCCGGCCAACTGGCGGTCGTCCGTCGACGAGCTGCGGTCCGTGATCGACGACGCCGACGCACGCGTCGTGCTGTGGCAGGAGGAGGAGATCGGGGCGACAGTGGCCGCGGCGCGCACGGGGGACGGCCTGTGGATCCGGCACGACGGGGAGTACGAGAGCCTTCTGGGTTCGGCCCCACCCGTCGCACTCGCCCCCGTCGACCCCACCACCCCGGTGCTCATGCTCTACACCGCAGCCTTCGACGGCCACCCGAACGGCGCGCTGCTGTCGCAGACCGCACTGCTGGCCCAGACCACCACGTTGCGACTGCTGGAGGGTGTCGGCGCCGGCGAGGTGTTCCTCAACTCCGGCCCGCTGTTCCACATCGGCACCCTGCGCCGGACGCTCGCCGTCGCGCATGCGGGCGGTCGCAACGTCATGGTCCGCAGGCCCGACACCACCGAGATGTGCCGGCTGGTCGACGCCGAGCGCTGCACGAGCGCCTTCCTGCAGCGCCCGACGCAGGAGCAGATGGTCGCCGTGGCCGGCGGCCACGACCTGACGAGCCTGTGCACCCCGCCCGGGCCGCCCGGCTGGGACGAGCTGGTCACGGTCGTGAAGGACGGCCGCGTCCGCTCGGGCTACGGGCAGACCGAGGTCGCCGGCGTCGTCACGTTCGCGATGCCGGACCGGCCGACGGTCGGAGGGGTCCCCGGCCCGCTGGCCGACGTCCAGGTGCTCGACCCGGACGGCACCCCCGTCGCTGTCGGCGAGACGGGCGAGATCACCGTCCGCGGCCCGATGGTGATGACCGGCTACCACCGCCGCCCCGAGCTGACCGCCCACCGGCAGCGTCACGGCCGCCACCACACCGGCGACCTCGGCCGCCGCGAACCCGACGGCTCCATCTCGTTCGTCGGCCCGCTGCAACACATGATCAAGTCCGGCGGCGAGAACATCTACCCGGCCGAGGTCGAGGCGGCGCTGCGCCGCCACCCCGACGTCGCACGGGCCGCGGTGATCGGGCTGCCCGACCCGTCGTGGGGGCAGCGGGTGCTCGCCGTCGTCGTGGCCGCGCCCGGGAGGGCCCCCGATCCGGACGCACTGATCGAGCACTGTCGCGGCGAGCTGGCCGGCTACAAGCGCCCGCGCGCGGTGGAGTTCGTCGACGCCCTGCCCGACGGTCCCACCGACTACTCGGTCGACTACGGGGCACTCGACGTGCGATTCGGCGGCGGCGGCTACCCCGGCTCCGGCTGAGCGCGTGGGGAGTGCACGGAGAGCTGTTGGATCATCGAGGGACAGCCCTCAGCGCCATCTCACGCCCCCAGATGCGCCGCGTCGTTCCTCTGGGACGGGATTTCACTGTAATATGCATCGGATTATGGCTCATCGTCCGCTGCCCGCGATCACTCCGGCCACCGCCCACTTCTGGACGGGCGGGAGCCGCGGCGAGCTCCTCCTGCTGCAGTGCACCTCGTGCGGCTACTGGTTGCACCCGCCCGGGCCGGTGTGCCCGCGGTGCTTCGGCGATCCCGAACCGCAGCCCGTGTCCGGCGATGCCGTGGTGCACACGTTCACGGTCAACCACCAGCCGTGGCAGCCGGACATCGAGGTGCCCTACGTCGTCGCGATCGTCGCGCTCCCCGAGCAGGACGACCTGCGGCTGACCACGAACATCGTCGGCTGCCCGCCCGGCGAGGTACGGATCGGCATGCCCGTGCACGTCACGTTCGAGCAGGTCGAGGACGTCTTCCTGCCGTTGTTCCGGCCGGTCGCGTGATCAGGGGCGAGGAGAGCGCCGTCATCAGCGGCGCCGGCCTGTCGCGGGTCGGGCGCAGGCTGTGTCTCGACGGAACGGGCGTGGACGGTCTCGCACTCTCCGTCGATGCGGCCCGGGCGGCGATCGCCGACGCGGGGCTCACCGTGGCCGACATCGACGGCGTCAGCACCTACCCCGGCCTGCACGAGGACACCCCGGGCTACTCCCCCGTCGGCGTCACGCAGATCAAGGAGGCGCTGCGGCTTTCGCTCGACTGGTTCTGCGGCGCGTACGAGGTGCCGGGCCAGTTCGGGGCGATCGTCAACGCTGTCGCCGCCGTGCACGCCGGCCTCGCCCGGCACGTGCTGTGCTTCCGGACGCTGACGGAGAGCTCGGCGCAGACCGGCGTCCGTCGTGCGAGCCTCGTCGGCGCGGGGTCCTCGCGCATCGGGGATCCGTTCCAGTGGCAGGTGCCGTTCCGGGCGTCGTCGGCGGCGAACTGGGTGGGGATGTCGGCCAACCGGTACTTCCACGAGTTCGGTGCCACCCGCGAGCAGCTGGCCCAGATCCCGCTCACCTGCCGCGCCAACGCTGCCCTCAGTCCGGACGCGGTCTACCGCACCCCGTTGACGATGGACGACTACCTCGGCGCCCGGATGATCTCCACCCCGTTCGGCCTCTACGACTGCGACGTACCGGTGGACGGCAGCGTCGCGGTGGTCGTCAGCCACGTGGACACCGCCCCCGACCTGCGCCGGCCGCCCGTTCGCATCGAGGCCGTCGGCACCGCCCTGCACGGGCGCGACTCGTGGGACCAGCGCGCCGACATCACCACGATGGCCGCGTCCGACGCCGCCGGGATGATGTGGCGCCGCACCGATCTGACGCCCGCCGACGTCGACGTCGCCCAGCTCTACGACGGCTTCAGCTACCTCGCCCTGGCCTGGCTGGAGGCCCTCGGGTTCGCTGGGCACGGCGAGGGCGCGCGGTTCGTCGAGGGCGGCACCCGCATCGCCCGCAACGGGGAGCTGCCGATCAACACCGCGGGCGGCCAGCTCTCCGGTGGACGCCTGCACGGCTTCGGGCTGCTCCACGAGGCGTGTGTCCAGCTGTGGGGCGAGGCGGGCGAGCGACAGATCGCCGGCGCCCAGGTCGCGGTGGCGGCGGCGGGCGGGGGCCCCCTGGGCGGCTGCCTCCTCCTCACCGCCCCCGCATGATCGCGACGCCGTCCCAGTGAGGGCGGCCCGGTACGGACCGTAGCGATCATGCCCAGGGCGACGGGCGATGATCACCGTCGGCCGCACCGCAGCGCCCGCGGTGAGGCGACCAGGCGCGGTGGATCACGATCACGGGGCGATCTGGCCGCCCCGCGAGACCAGTGATCGCTGCCGTCCGCACCCCATCGCCCCGAACGGGGCCGGTAGGTGCGGTGGATCACGATCAGTCGGGCGGGCCGGGGGTCTGGGCGATCTCCGCGAGCGTGCGCACCGGGCCAGGCGTGATCGCGACGGTGGCCTTCCGCGAGCGTGCGCGGGCACGGTCGAGCAGGGTGAGGCGGTGCTGCAGAGCCGCGAGCGCCTCGGGCCCAGGCCGCTCCGCCATCTGCCGCCGCACCAGCGCCGTCTCCTCGTCGAGGCGCTCGGTGGCCTCGGACACGGTGAGCAGGTCGAGCTCCGACCAGTCCGAGCGCTCCGACGGGTCGAGCGGCATCAGACGGTCGAGCGCGGGAAGTGGAACAACTCCCGCGCGTTCCACTCGACGATCTTCGCGACGTCCTCGTCGGGCACGTCCGCGAACACCTCGGCCGCGCGCTTGCGGCTGACCGGCCAGTTCGAGTCCGAGTGCGGGTAGTCGCACTCCCACATCATCAGGTCGACGCCGATCTCGTCGCGGTGGGACAGCCCGTGGACGTCGTCGATGAAGCAGCCCCGGATGTTGCGCCGGAAGATCTCCGACGGCTTCATCTCCTGGTTCACGTTCTGGTAGAAGCGGTGCCGTTCCCACACGAAGTCGGCGCGCTCGAGCATGTACGGGATCCAGCCGATGCCGCCCTCGGCGAGCGACACCATCAGCTCGGGGAACTTGTGGAACACCGGCGAGAACATCAGGTCGGTGGCCGCGTACATCGAGTTGCAGCCGTAGAGGCTGATCGCCACGGCGAACGGGGCGTCGGGGCCGGTGGTGGGCGCCTTCCCGGACGTGCCGAAGTGCATCGACAGCGGGATCTGCGCCTCCTGCGCCGCCGCGAACAGCGGGTCCCAGTGATCGGTGTGGAACGACGGCAGGCCCAGCGGCACCGGGTTCTCGGGGAACGTGATGGTGCGCGCGCCCTTGGCGACCGTCCGGTGCAGCTCCGCCACGCACGCGTCGACGTCCCAGAGCGGGAGCATGACGATCGGGACGAAGCGCTCCGGAGCGGCGGCGCACCACTCGTCGATCATGAAGTCGTTGAACGCCTGCACACAGAGCCCGGAGAGCTCCTTGTCGGTGCCGGCCAGGAAGTTGGTGCCCGCGAACCGCGGGAACGACGGGAAGCAGATGGCGGCCTGCACGCCGTCGAGGTCCATGTCGATCACGCGGGCCTCGGGGTCGTAGCAGCCGGGCAGCATGTCGGTGTAGCGCAGCGGCTCGGTGCCGAACTCCTCCGGCTTCTTGCCCGCCACGGCGTTGAGGCCGATCTGTGGATAGCGCCTGCCCTCGTAGTACCAGACGTGGGCGGGCGGGCCGCCGCCCTCGACCTCCTCCTCGACGATCTTCGGGGCCGCTTCGAGGAACGTCGCCGGGAGGCGCGACTGCCACACGTGCGGCGGCTCGACCAGATGATCGTCGACAGAGATCAGCTGCATGTCATCGCGGAGCGGCATGCCGTTGACGCTACCGGCAATACACTATAACTTCAATCGGATTAATCGCGGGAAGGGGCCGATCCATGCGTGTGAAGGTCAACCGGGATGCCTGCCAGGGCAACGGCCGCTGCGTGGCCGTGTCGCCGGAGATCTACACGCTCGACGACCTGGGCTACAACGTCGCCGGCGAGTTCGCGATCACCGAGGAGCAGGGCGAGGCCGCCTTCCGTGGCGAGGCCGAGTGCCCCGAGCGGGCCATCCGTGTCTACTTCGACTGACACGCCCGGGTACGGTCGGCGGATGCCAGCCAGGCTCGAGGCCGTCCGGCTCCCGAAGGCCGCCGAGATCGTCGCCCGCACGTTGCGACGCAAGATCGTCACGCACGAGCTGCAGGCCGACGACCCGCTCCCGCCCGAGGACCAGCTGATGGCCGAGATGGCCGTCGCCCGCACCACCGTGCGCGAGGCGCTGCGGATCCTGGAGTCCGAGGGGCTCGTCGTCGTGCGACGCGGAGCCGGCGGCGGTGCGCGGATCCGGACGCCCGCCGTGCCCATGGTGGCCCGCTACATCGGGCTGCTGCTGCAGTACGAGGGCGCCACGGTCGAGGACGTCCACCGGGCCCGGGTGATGCTCGAGGCACCCGCCGCCGGGCTGCTCGCCGAGCGCGCCGATCCCGAGGTCGTCGCGGCCCTGCGGGTGGCACTGGCCGACGAGGCCGCCGCGCTGGACGACCCGTCGCGCCTCTCCCGCGCCCACGGCCGCTTCCATGCCCAGGTCGTCCAGCTCACCGGCAGCCACACCTACGGCGCGCTCAGCTCTGTGGCCAACCGGATCATCCAGGCCCAGGCCGACCGGTTCGTCGCCGAGCACGGCGACGAGGAGGCCACCCGGGAGGTCCTGGCCCGGGCCCACCGCGCCCACGCGCGCCTGGTGGACCTCATCGCGGCGGGCGCGGCCCACGACGCCGAGGACCTGTGGCGCCGCCACCTGGAGGCCGGCGACGCCCACCTGTTGTCGGCGCCCGGCTCCAGCTCGGTCCTGGACCTCCTGGAGTAGCTCCCGCCCTCCCGACGAACGGCACTCTCGTCGGAACCTGTGCGACGAGAGTGCCGTTCGTCAGGTGTCGGTCGCCGCCACCACGCGCTGGGCCTTGTACGCCGCTCTCGGGAGGGCGCCCTTCTCCACCCAGTCGACGTCCACCGGGACGCCGATCTCCGCGGTCAGGACGTCCTCGACGGTCCTGTCCCGCACGCCCTCCACCCGCACGGAGAGGCGATCGGAGTGACCCTCCGGCCGGATGATCACGAACTCGGCGGCGGGATCGAGGTGGCGCCACACGTCGATCGGCAGCACCTCGACGTCCCCGACGGGCACGAGATCCTTCGCCCGTCCCTCCCAGAACCCGCGCCGGCCGGTCTCCCCGCACGGGCACGGATCCGACGCGATGCGCACGACGTCCTCCAGGTCGTAGCGCAGCATCGGGTTGTCCCGCCCCAGCGACGTGACGACGAGCCGGCCGCGCTCGCCGTCGGGCACGGGCTCGCCGGTGACCGGGTCGAGGGCCTCGACGATCGCGTGGTCCTCGGCCAGATGTGCACCGCCGGACCTCCCGCACGTCGAGCCGAGGTAGGCGACGCACTCCATCCCCGCGCTGATCTTCTCGTGCTGGTTCAGCGGGCCGATGGCCGACGGTTCGGGCAGACCCGTGAACCCGATCCGCTCGGCCGCCTCCCGCAGCCGCAGCAGCGCGGCCGGGAACAGCTGCCACCGGTCGACAGGCAGCTCCGCGATGGCCCGCAGCGCACGCTCGGCCGCGTCCACCGACTCCGGCGGCCCGATCGAGACGAGCAGGCAGCCGAGGTGCTCGTAGGCGGCCTGCTGCAGGCTCTGTCCGCCGTTGAGGTAACCGGGATGGGCACCCACCACGACCATGCCGGGCCGGATCCCGAGCCGGTAGTGGTTGCGCGCGGAGAGCTCGCACTCGACGTCCAGGTCGCGGCGGGTCCAGATCATCGCGGTGGCCCGGCCGGTGGTGCCGCTGGACATCGCGATGCGCACCGCCCGTTCGAGGCCGGCGGCGCGGTAGTCGCCGATCGGCGGCACCCGCTCCTCGCTCGCGCGGATGTCGGCCTTGGCGAAGCGCGGCAGGAGGGCGACGTCGGCGGCCGACCGGATGTCGTCGGGGCGGACTCCGGCCGCGTCGAGCCGCTCCCGGAAGAACGGCGCCAGCCCGGCCTGCGCCACCGCCTCGCGCAACCGCTCGGCCTGGACCTTCTCCAGCGTCTCGCGTGGCATGGTCTGGGCCTCGACGTTCCAGTACTCCATGGATATAGACTAAAGTTATAGCGAGTTCGAGGGAAGGGCTCTAGCATGGGCAGGGTCGAGAACAAGGTCGTCCTCATCACCGGCGCCGCCCGCGGCCAGGGCCGCAGCCACGCGGTCCGGCTCGCCGCCGAGGGCGCGGACATCGTGGCGATCGACCTCTGCGCCGACATCACCTCGGTCCCCTACCCGCTGGGCACCGCCGCCGAGCTGGAGGAGACCGCGGCGCTCGTCGAGAAGCAGGACCGCCGCGTGCTCACCGTGACGGCCGACGTCCGCGACCCGGCCGCGATGCGCGCCGTCGTCGCCGCGGCCCTGGAGGAGTTCGGACGGCTCGACGTGGTGATCGCCCAGGCCGGCATCGCCGCGCTCGGGGCCGACACCGGCCGGCAGGCGCTGATGGACACCGTGGACGTCAACCTCGTCGGCGTGCTCAACACCCTGCACGCCACCGTCCCCCACCTGCGGGCCGGCGCCTCGGTGATCGCCACCGGGTCACTCGCGGCACTGCGCCCGCGCAGCGGCAGCGGCTCGGGCGGGCTCGGGTCGGTGGGCTACAAGTTCGCCAAGCAGACCCTCGCCCGCTACGTGCACGACCTCGCGACGGCCCTGGCGCCGGAGAACATCCGCGTCAACGCCGTGCACCCCACCAACGTCGACAGCGAGATGCTGCACAACCAGGGCATGTACCGGATGTTCCGGCCCGACGTGGACTCCCCGACGCGCGAGCAGGCCGAGGCGGCGTTCCCGTCGATGAACGCGATGCCGGTGCCCTACGTGCAGCCCGAGGACGTCACGCACGCGGTGGTCTACCTGGCCTCGGACGAGTCCCGCTACGTCACGGGCATGCAGATGCGCGTGGACGCGGGCGGCTACCTGAAGGTGCACGACTACCGCCCATAGGGCCTGTGCGCGGATATCGCTGCCCTGGCAGCGATATCCGCGCACGACTCCCTTGCGTCAGCCCACCGCCACGGTCTCCAGCGCGCGGTGGGCCGCCGCCAGGCGCGACGCGGCCGAGCCGCCACCGCCACCGGCCCCGGCCAGGTCGTCCGCCCACCCCAGCAGCGTCTCGAGCTGTGGGCAGGCCGTCGGCGCCACGGTGCGGACCGAGCCCGCCACGACCTCACCGGACGCGCCGTCGATGGTCACGGGGTCGCCCTGGCGCAGCACGAGATCGCCGACCGTGGCGGTGCCCGCGCCCTCGTCGACGATCATCGCCGCCACCCCGACCACGGCCGGCACCCCGAGGTCGCGCGCCACCACCGCGGCGTGGCTCACCAGCCCACCCCGTCCCGTGAGGATGCCGTCGGCCACCGCCATCCCGTGTACGTCCGACGGGGAGGTCTCGGCGCGGGTGAGGATCACGCCCTCGCCCGCGTCGGCCATGTCGTCGACGTCGTCGGCCGACAGGCACACCCGCCCGGTGGCGACGCCGGGCGAGGCGCCCAGCCCGGTGGCGATCACGTGATGGTCGCCGCGGGGGTCCAGGTGGGGGCGCGCCAGCCGTTCCAGGTGGACGGCACCGATGCGCCGGACGGCGTCGTCGCGCCCGATCACGCCCTCCTGCGCCATCTCGACGGCGATCCGCACCGCCGCGGCGGCCGCCCGCTTGCCCGAGCGCATCTGCAGGACGTAGAGCGTGCCGTCCTCCACCGTGAACTCGACGTCGAGCATCTCGCGCGCCTGCCGCTCCAGCGCGGGGAGCACCTGCCGCAGCTCGGCCCAGACCTCCGGCAGCCGGTCGGCCAGCGCCGCCACCGGCAGCGTGGCGTGCCGGCCCGCGACCACGTCCTCGCCCTGGGCGCGGAACAGGAAGTCGCCGTAGAGCGCCGACTCGCCGGTGTTGGGGTCGCGCGTGAACACCACGCCGGTGCCGCTGCGCTCGTTGAGGTTGCCGAACACCATCGACTGGACGACGACGGCGGTGCCCAGATCCTCGTCGATGCCCTGCAGCGCGCGGTAGGCCTGCGCGCGCGGGCTGTTCCACGAGCGGAAGACCGCCTCGATGGCCAGCCGCAGCTGGGCGCGCGGGTCGTCGGCCAGCTCCGGGCCCGCCACGTCCGTGACCAGCTGCGCGTAGGCGTCGACGCGCGAGTCCCCCTCCGGGACCGCGTCGAACGCCGACTGCGGGATGCCGAGCACCACCGAGCCGAACGACTCGAGGAAACGGCGGTGGGAGTCGAGCGCGAAGCGGGGGTCGCCGCGCCGGGCCAGCGTGGGCCGGGTGGCGGCGCTGACGCCCAGGTCGAGCACCGTGTCCATCATCCCGGGCATCGACACCGGCGCCCCGGACCGCACCGAGAGCAGCAGCGGCGCCTCCTGGTCACCGAGCCGCAGGCCGCGCCGCTCCTCCAGCTCGGCCAGTGCGACGTCCACCTCCCCGAGCAGGCCGTCGGGGAGCTCGCCGGTGGCAAGGTAGCTGCGGCACGCGTCGGTGGTGATGACGAACGCGGGCGGCACCCGCAGCCCGGACGCCAGCATCCGCACGAGCCCGGCCCCCTTGTTCCCGAGCAGCGTGCGATCGGCGTCGATCGCGGCCGCGATGGTGAGGACCTGAGGCATGCTGGCACTATACGATACATATTAAGCCGATTTCTATGACGGAGAGAGGTTGACATGACCGACCCCCAGCTGCATGTGCTCCACGCCCTGCGCCTGCGCGGCCTAGCGTCCAATGAGGCCGTCGCCGGCATCACCGGCCTGCCCGCCGAGGCCGTGACGGGGCTGCTCACCGAGCTGGTCGGGTCCGGGCTCGCGAAGCAGCGCCACGGCCGGATGCCCGGTTTCGCCCTCACACCCGACGGCCGGTCCGCGCACGCCACCGGCATCGCCGGCGACCTGTCCGACGACGAGCGCCGCCAGGTGGCCAGGGGCTACGACGCGTTCGTGCCGCTCAACGGCGTGTTCAAGCAGCTCTGCACCGACTGGCAGCTGCGTAGCCCCGACGAGCCCAACGACCACACCGACGAGGACTACGACGCCGCGGTGGTGGAGCGGCTGGCGGCACTGCACGGCGGCATCGCCCCGGTGGTCACCGAGGTCGCCGCCTGCGCCACGCGCTACGGCACCTACGCGCCACGGTTCGCCGACGCGCTGCGCCGCGTGCAGGCCGGCGACCGGACCGCGTTCGCCCGGCCACTCGCCGACTCCTATCACGACGTGTGGATGGAGCTCCACGAGGACTTCCTGCTCAGCCTCGGCCGCGCCCGTGAGGAAGCGGACGGACACTGAGCCCCTACCAGCGCACCGACTGCCCCGCGTCGATCGGGAACGCGATCCCGGTGACGTTGCGGGCGTCGTCGGAGACGAGGAACAGCACCGCGTCGCTGACGTCCGACGGCTCCGACCACGGGGTCGGCAGCACGTTGAGGCGCTGCGCGACGCGGGCGAACTCCTCCTCGGTGGGGTGCTCCCGTCCGGGCAGGAACAGCCCCCACGTCGGCGCGTTCTGCAGCATCGCCGTGTTGACGCTGTTCGGGTGGATCGTGTTGACCCGGATGTCGTGGCGGCCGAGCTCCAGCGCCAGAGCCTTGGCCATCCCGACCAGTCCGTGCTTCGCCGTCACGTAGTGCACGCAGTTCTCCAGCCCGCGCAGGCCCGCGGTGGAGCTGGTGAGCACGATCGACCCGCCCCGCCCGCCGCCGATCAGGTGCGGCAGCGCGGCCTTCACCGTCCACCACACGCCGTTGAGGTCGACGTCGATCATCTGCGTCCAGTCGTCGTCCTCGAGATCGACGGCCCGGCTGTAGTGCGCGATGCCCGCGTTGGCGAGCACGATGTCGAGCCGACCGAGCTCCGCGACGCCGGCGTCGACCACCTTGCGGAGTGCGGCGGGGTCGCGCACGTCGGCCTGCTGGGCGACGATCCGGCGGCCGGCGGCCTCCACCAGCCGGACGGTCTCGTCCAGGTCCTCGGCGCCCGCCATCGGGTAGGGCGCCGTGGAGACCGGCGCGCAGACGTCGACGGCGATGATGTCGGCACCCTCCTGCGCCAGCCGGACCGCGTGACTGCGTCCCTGGCCCCGGGCCGCACCGGTGACGAAGGCGACCTTCCCCTCGACGCGTGAGCCCACGATCTCCTCCTCGACATTCGACGACGTTCAGCGCTTGACGAACCGGAGGTCGGACGACTCCCGGTCCCAGGTGGTCGGCGTGGCGCCCTCGTCGCGGAGCCGGTACTTCAGGATCCGGCCGACGGGGTTGCGGGGCAGCTCGTCGCGGAACTCGACGTAGCGCGGCACCGCGAAGTACGGCAGGCGGTCCACCGACCACGCGCACAGCTGCTCCTCGGTCAGCGTCGAACCGGGCACGAGCGTGGCCGTGACCTTGACATCGTCCTCGGTGAGGTCGCTGGGCACCGCGTGCACCGCCACCTCGTGCACGTCCGGGTGGGCGAGGAAGGCGGTCTCCATCTCGAAGCTGGAGATGTTCTCGCCGCGCCGGCGCAGGTAGTCCTTCTTGCGGTCGACGAAGAAGAAGTTGCCGTCCGCATCGAACCGCCCCAGGTCACCGGTGTGGAACCAGAGGTTCCGCAGCAGCGCGGCGGTGGCCTCCGGACGGCGCCAGTAGCCCTCGAACATCACGTGCGGGCGCGACGGACGGCAGACGATCTCGCCCACCTCGCCCGCTGGCAGCTCCCGGTCGCGATCGTCGACGATGCGAACGTCGAAGTCGTCACCCCGACGCCCGCTCGCGCCGGGCACCGGGGTGGCCGACAACGGCGCGGTGACGATCATGCTGGCCTCCGACAGCCCGTATCCCGGAGCACCGACCAGCCGGGCGCCGAACCGGTCACGCCAGGCCGTGGCCACCTCGGCCGGGAACGGCGCCCCGTAGGCGATCCGCACCTGGCCGCGGCAGCGGAGCATCGCGGGCGTCTCGGGCATGCGTGCGACCAGCGAGATCGGAGCGCCGAGCAGGCTGACCATCCCGGCCCCGCTGCGCTCGACGTCGTCCCAGAAACCCGAGAGCGAGAACCGCTGGGCGATCGCGATGGTGCCGCCGAGCAACGCGGTGGGCAGGACCCCGGTTGCCGTGGCGTTGAGGTGGAACAGTGGCAGCGGCGTCCACAGCGTCTCGTCCGGGCGGCGGCCGGACATCGCGTTGGACTGCCGGGCGAGGTTGCACGCGTAGTTGTGGCTGATCATGCAGCCCTTGGACGGGCCGGTGGTGCCCGCCGTGTAGATGAGCAGCGTGAGGTCCGACGGATCGGGCACGAGACCGGGGTCGCGGTCGTCGTCGCTGAACAGGGTGTCGAGCCCTGCCGTTCGGAGGGTCGACAACGGCGGCACCGCGCCGCGGCAGAAGAGATGCGCGACCTCCGGCAGGCCCGCCGCCACGGCGAGCACGCGCGAGGCGTAGTCGGACTCGGCGACCACCAGCGACGCTCCAGAGTCGGCGATCTGGTGGCGCAGGAACTCGCCCTTGTAGGCGGTGTTGACCGGCACCGCGACGGCCCCAGCCGCGTTGATCGCGAACCAGGCCACGACGGCGTCCAGGGAGTTGTCCAAGAGCGTGACCACGGTGTCGCCCGGCTGCACGCCATGGGAGCGCAGGCCGTTGGCCATCCGCATCGTCTGCGCGAGGATCCCGGCGTAGGTGGTACGGATCCCGTCCAGATCGAGGAACAGCGCGTCCGGTGCAGCGTCGGCCGCCCGCCGGATCACCGCGATCGTGGTGTCTTGACTACCCAGCCCCCAGCTCATGAACCCCCTTAATCCGCTACAGGTTATATCGGACATCGGCCGCGCGCCAGAAGCTGCCCCGTCCAGTCCTATCGGCCGCTGGCGAAACCGGACAGCGGTCAGCTGGGAAGGACGGGTTCGTGGAGCTCGGTGACCCATTCGTCGTGGTCGTCGGGGGTTTCGAGGTAGAGCTCGCGGGCGTGTCCTGTCGAGCGGTAGCCGTTGGCGTCGATCCATCTGGCCAGGCGCTGCCAGGTGGGCAGCACGGTGTCCATGGGGCCTCGGTGCACGATCGTGGCGGCGTCGACCCCCGGGAGGTCGGTGACCGTCAGGCCGTTGAGGTGGGCTCCGGGCTGCGGTGCTGCGGGGACCGCCGCGTGCACGACGATCTCGTCGTCGTGGTGCGGGGACCTTTCGTAGTAGCACGTGAGCCGCCCGCGCGGGACGACCTGGGCGTCGGTGAGCCGATGTCCCAGCTCGGCGCACAGCGGGTGCACGACCGGGCCGATGTCCTCGGGTCGGAAGCTGGCCGCGACGCCGCTGAGTTCGACGACGCGGACCGCTGCGATGCGCTTGATCACGACCGCGTCGACGGGCAGTTGCCCGTCGGTCTCGATGGCGTCGAGTCTGGCCTCGACCTGGGCGAGCCGCTGTGCGTCCGCGGCGAGCGCCGCCTCGAGCTGGGCCCGACGCAGGGTGAGCATCCCGCGGGCCTGCTCGATGCCGACCTCGTCGTGCAGCATCGTTCGCACCTGCTCCAGGGTGAAGCCGAGGTCCTTCAGCGCGACGATGCGGTTGAGGTCGCCGAGCTGGCCCGCCGCGTAGCTGCGGTAGCTACTGGCCGGGTCGACGTGGGCCGGGCGGAGCAACCCGATCGCGTCGTAGTGGCGCAGCATCCGCACCGACACGCGACCGTGCCGGGCGAAGTCCCCGATACCGAACACCCCGGCAGTGTCACATGCCCGGTCGGATGCCCGGCGGCGGTGTGAACCCGCCCAGGGTCTCGGCGGCGAGCTCGGCGAAGGTGATCGCGGTGTCGTCCTCGTAGAGGGGCCCGAGGATCTGGGCGCCCACGGGCAGACCCTGCGGTGTCCGGCCGATCGGCATGGCGACCGCGGGCAGACCGGGCAGCGACGCGTGCGAGATCCAGAAGACCTGGTCGGTGTAGGGACGCTCGCCTTCGGGGGTGGCGATGGTGCGTTCGCCGAACGGCGTGGCGTCGTGGGGGAACGCGGGAGTGAAGTTGGTCGGGCACAGGAACACGTCGATGTCGTGGAGGTACCGGGTCCACGCGGACCGGGCCGCCATGCGCCGGCGTTCCTGTTCGACCACCTCGGAGAGGGTCGCGACGTCGGCGCCGGGCTGCTGGAAGGCGAAGAACAGTGCCACGTGGAATCCGAAGGACTCGGCGTCCTGCACCGGATCGACGCCGTCGGGCCAGCCTTCGACGATCGTCGCGCCCGCACCGGCGAGCCGGTCGACCGCGTCCGACAGTGTGGCGCCGACCTCGCCGGTGACCGGGGCGTGCCCGTGGTCGAGGACGACGCCGACGCGGAAGTCCGCCAACCGGGTGTGGCGGGGCGGCGGCAACCGCCAGGAATGGGCCTGCGCGGCGGGCCCCTCGGGGCCGGCGGTGACGCGCAACGCGGTCCGCAGATCGCCGGCGGACCGAGCGAGCGGACCGAGCGACGACAGGTAGGTCATCTCGCTGCGCGGCACCGGCGGTCCCGGCGGTTGGAACCCGCGCAGGGGAACGACGCCGACACTGGGCTTGAGCCCGTAGACCCCGCAGAAGCCTGCCGGGATGCGGATCGAGCCGACCAGATCCGACCCGTACTCCAGATAGGTCATGCCCGCGGCCAGTGCCGCGGCGCCACCACCGCTCGAGCCACCCGGCGTCAGGGTGGTGTCCCAGGGGTTGTTCGTCCGGCCGTACACCTCGTTGGCCGTCTGCCCGAAGTCCTCGAGCATGTGGTGCACGTTCGACTTTCCGAGAACGATCGCGCCCGCATCGCCCAGCCTGCGCACGACCGTGGCGTCCCAGTCCGCGACAGCGTCACGGAACATCGAGCTGCCCCAGGTCGTGCGCAACCCCGACACCTGGAGACTGTCCTTGACCGTCATCGGCACCCCGTGCAGCGGCCCCAGCTCGTCGCCCCGGGTCACCGCGTCGTCAGCCTCGGCCGCCGCCTTCAACGCGACCTCCGGCCGGATCTCGACGACCGCGTTCACCGTCGGGTTGATCGCCTCGATGTGGGCCAGCAGCAGCTCGGTGACCTCCCGTGAGGAGGCCTGCCCGTTGCGGATCATCGTCGCCAGCTCGGTGGCCGACGTGAACAGTGTCCGTGTCATGGCCCAAGGTGTAGGACCTGACACGGTGTCAGGGTCAAACGCGGGGACGTGGTGGCGGCGGCACCTCACCCGCGTGCCGCGGACGTAGCCGAGGGTCTGGCAGGTCAGCGCCACACCCCACACGACGAAGCTGCAGTAGGGCACCAGAAACGCCCACGGCGCGATCTCCGGGTCGGTGATGGCCGTCTGACCGAGCGCCAGGCGCACCATCTCGACGATCCCGAGCGCGGCTACAGGCAGCAGCATGAGCGAGCCGACCACCCCGACCGTGGCCAGGATCGGCCGCAGCCACGGACCCGTGACCCCGCGGCCCATCAGCACGGCGACCGTCACGGAGATCGCGGTGAGCACCACCGTGTCACCGAAGCCGGGTGAGGCGAACGAGACGTCGTCGAAGCGGTGTCCGATCAGCCCGCCGCGCCAGCCGAGCGCCCACCCGGCCTTGAGCAACCCGTAGGGCAGCGATCCGGCGATCGTCAGCACGGCCAACCACGGCAGCGCCGCCGTGCCGACCGGCCTCGGCTCGGACTCGATCCGACCGCAGCCCGCGCACCGATGGCGCGACACCCGCCGGTCCAGGACCGCCCAGGCCCCCACCAGCACGGCAGCGACGATAGTGCCCAGGTTCGCCGCGGTCATCAGCCACTGCGGGGCGAGTGCGAACGGCCCGGCGCCGCCGGTGACGAATCCGGCCACCCACACGACCACCAGCAACACGGTGTGCGGGACGACCGTCAGGCTGCCGGCAGCCATCGCGGCCCCACAGACCAGACCCAGCGCCGGGCGCGCCCTGGATGCGACGAGCGGGGCCGCGACCACGAGCAGCGCCCCGCACAACGCAGCGAGGATCGGGACAAGGTGCGGGAGAGTCGGTACCGTGACGGGATCGGTGACCCCGGTCGCCTCGACAGCGACGAACAGCGCCGCGTCGAGGACACACGCGCCGGCGACGATCCCCGGGCGCTGCGCGAGCCGACGGCGTGGCCGGTGGAGTTCAGCAGGTGATGACGGCATACGGCTACGCTCGCCGACCAGGCGATGGCCCGCCTCCCCCCACAGAGGGAAGTCCGACCACCGTCCAGGGGAGCAGCAGACGCCGGCGCCCACTCCCCCAGCGCAGGTGCCGGAGGGTGGGGCGGACGAGCTGGCCTGTAAGCCGGATCCTGTTCCCGGGCGCCTTGCGACGCACCGTTCGGCGACCATCCATCTAGGCCCGCCGTTGCCGGCGGGCTCGAGCGGTCTACCCGCAGGCTCGGGCGGGCCGCCCTCGAACGCCTGCGCAGCCGGTCTTGCGACCGACCTTTTGACCTTGCTCCGGGTGGGGTTTACCGAGCCACCCCGGTCGCCCGGGGTGCTGGTGGTCTCTTACACCACCGTTTCACCCTTACCCCGTGCTCGCGCACGTGGCGGTTTGTTCTCTGTGGCACTGTCCCGCGGGTCGCCCCGGGTTGCCGTTGACAACCACCCTGCCCTACGGAGTCCGGACTTTCCTCGGCGAGAATCCGAAGATCCTCGACGCGGTCGCCCGGCCAGCTCGTCCGCGATCCGGAGCCTACGGGCGGGACCCCGACGCCGGTGAACCGGCCTGGTCCTGCACACGGTGCAGCAGCCAGTCGCGATCTGTTCTGATCAACGCATAGCGCACCGCGTCCTCCCGCCCGTGCAGGGTGAAGAGGATGCGCCGGTCGGTGCGGTCGTGCTCCTCCCACCACCCGATGTCGGCGATCGTCTTGTCGGCGTCGGTGTAGGTGAGGTGCTCGAGGTCGTGGTCGGACACCGCGATCGCGAGGCGGTTGCGCCCGGGCTCGGTCGGAAGGCCCCGCGGCACCGCCCACGACCGCAGCACCCCGCCCTCCTCCAGCCGGAGGTCGAAGTGGGGCCCGGGTCTGCGGTGGTCGTGGAGGACGAACGCCGGGCGCTCAGTTGGTTCGGGCACCTGGCCTGATCCACTGCGGGTCGCGCCCGATGAAGCCGATCAGCCGCTCCTGGGGGCTCGCGTCGGCCGGAACCGGCACCTGCGGGCCGTACTGGCCGGACGATCGGAGGATCTCGTCCATCTGCTCCATACCGCCGAGCAGCTGGGCACAGAAGTCCGGGTCGAGGCGGTCGTCCAGGCCGCCCGCGCGGGCGAGATCCCAGGTGTGCATGAAGACGTCGGACGTGTAGATGTTGTTGATCGCGTCCGGCAGGGGCATCTGGCCGATGTGCGGATTGCTCAGCACGACGCCGGCGGTGGCCGGGTCATCGAGCAGCGCCTGCACGGCGGCGGCCTGGGCCGTCCAGTCCGCCGCGGGGTCGACACCGGCGCCGGGGGTCAGCTCGACGTCGGTACCGGAGGCGAGGAACGCCGGGAACCACGAGGTCAGGTGGCCGACGACGTCGCGTGCGGCCCAGCCGTCCACCGGCGACGGGGCGTCCCAGTCGGTGGTGTCGCGCACCCGCTCACCGAACGCGGCGGCGACCTCACGGTGCCACGCCGCCGCGTCAGACATGTCCACCGGCCAGGAGCGCATCGAGCTTGGCGTAGCCCTGGTCGACGCCGACCTCCATGCCGCTGCGCAGCCAGGCGTCACGGCTCTCGAAGCTCTCCACCAGTGACTGCGCGTGCAGGCGGGTGCGGCCGTCGCCGAGATCCTCGAACCGCAGGGTCTCCAGGGCGACGCCGTCCGGCTCGCCGTCGAAGGTGAAGGTCTGGACGATCCGGTCGTGGCGCACGTCGTGGAACGTGCCGTGGAAGCCGTACTCCTGGCCGTCGCGGCCGGCGACGTAGGCCCAGCTGCCGCCGCTGCGGGCGTCCCAGTGCTGGATGCGGGTGGTCATCCCGTCGGGGCCCACCCAGCGGGCGAACAGATCCGGGTCGGTGTGGGCCCGGAACAGCTGCATCGGGGTGGCCGCGAAGTCGCGGACGATGCGGATGATGGGCAGCGTCGGATCGGCCTCGATCAGGGCTGCGGTGGATGTGGTCATGCCGTGTCGTCCATCCTGTCGTCGTTCACGTCGTCGTTCATGTCCGCCAGCAGCGCATCGAGGCGCTGGTAGCGCTCCTCCGCCTGCCGCCGGTACCGCTCGATCCATGCCGTGGCCATGTCGAACACCTCCGCGTCCAGACTCACCGGCCGCCGGTGGGACGTGCCGTCGCGTCGGACCAGCCCGGCATCGGCCAGCACCTTGATGTGCTTGGAGACGGCCTGCACCGACACGTCGTACGGGGCTGCGAGTTGCCCCACCGTGGCGTCCCCGACCGAGAGCCGGGCCACCAGGTCGCGGCGCGTCGGGTCGGCCAGGGCGGCGAACACCTTGGACAGCTGGTCCGACACGGGCATCACCTCAACCAATCGGTTGACGATGACGGTATCGCCTGGCGCGTCCATCGTCAACCGATCGATTGAGATTCCCAGGTGGCGGCCACGACGTCGCCGGTACACCGGCCGTCGGGATGCAGCAGCCACCCCATCCGCTTGCGGGTGCGCAGCACCACCGTCACATCGACGATCCCGCCCACGGGCAGCGCGCCCTCCAGCCACGCCTGCATCTGCATGAGGTCGTGCAGGGACGCCGTCCACGCCGTGACCAGGAAGTTCGCCGGACCGGTGAGCGACATGCACAGCCGGACGCGCGCGTCGGAGCGCACGTGCCGCACCACCCGCTCGACGTCGGCGCCCGGGATCCGGCACCACCACGTGACGTTCACGGGCCACCGCGTGAGCATCTGCGCGACGTCGCACCGGAACGCCACCGAACCCGACCGCAGCAGGGCCCCGAGCTGACGGCGGACCGTCGCCTGTGGACGACCGACCAGCACCGCCACCTCGGCCGCGTTCGCCCGCCCGTCGTGGGCGAGCACCCGGACCAGCGGAGCGAACGTCGGCGAGGCCGTGTCGACCGCCGGACCGGGCGAGTGATCACGGGCCGCCGCGGCGAGCACGGCGTCCCGCTGCCCGGCCGTGAGCGCGTCGAGCCGCCAGCGGCTGCCCTCGACGTGCACCTGCGCCGCGATGTGGGTGCGCATCGAGCGGGCGCCAGGCGTGCGGGCGAGGGTGTCCATCACGAGCGCGGACATGTCGGCGAAGGTCGACGCCGCCACCGTGAGCATCAGGTCGGGGCCGCTCGCGGCGTGCTCGATCGTGATGACGCCCGGCTCGGTCTCCAGGCGCACGACCACCTCGTCGAGCCGGCCGGGCAGGCAGTCCAGCTCGACGAGCCCCGTCACGGTGCGGGCCGGCTCCACCGGCGAGCGGTAGGCCGTGACCCACGCCAGCCCGACGGCGCGCAGCGCGGCCCAGCGCCGGGCCAGCGTCGCGGGCGCCGAGCCGAGCACGGGGGCCAGATCAGCCCAGCGCGCCCGTGGATGGATCTGCAGGGCGTGGGTCAGCGCGAGGTCGTCCTCGGAGAAATCACGCGGCATCCGGGCGATTCTGCCGTGGATCACGGCTTTGGTGAGCGGAATCGACGAAATCTCGGCTCACCGGCGATCGCTCCGCACACTTCCTGCATGGATCTGTACGACGACGCCCGGGCGCTGCAGCCCGACCTGGCCCGCTTCCGCCGGGAGCTGCACGCCGACCCCGAGGTGGGCCTGGTGCTCCCCCGCACCCAGGACCGCGTGCTGGAGGCGCTGCGCGGTTTGCCGCTGGAGATCACCACCGGCCGCGACACGACGTCGATCACGGGGGTACTGCGCGGCGCGGAGCCCGGGCCGACGGTGCTGCTGCGGGCCGACATGGACGCGCTGCCCGTCGTCGAGGAGAACCACGAGCACTGGGCGTCGACGAACGGGGCGATGCACGCCTGTGGCCACGACCTGCACACCGCGTCGCTCGTCGGGGCCGCGCAGTTGCTCTGCGCACACCGCGACCACCTCGCCGGCGACGTCGTGTTCATGTTCCAGCCCGGCGAGGAGGGCTTCGACGGGGCCGGGGTGATGCTGGCCGAGGGCCTGCTGGAGTGCTCCGGGCGCCGCCCCGACCACGCCTACGCGCTGCACGTGTTCTCCAACCGGCTGCCGGGCGGCACGTTCCTCTCGCGGCCCGGCGTGATGATGTCGGCGTCGCACGGCCTCGACGTCACCGTGCGCGGCGAGGGCGGGCACGGCTCCAACCCGCACACGGCCCGTGACCCGATCGTCGCGGCCGCCGACATGATCACCTCCCTGCAGACGATGGTGACCCGCAACTTCGACGCCCAGGACCCCGTCGTCGTCACGGTCGGGGTGGTGCAGGCCGGCACGCGGCGCAACGTCATCCCGGACACCGCCTACTTCGAGGCGACCATCCGGACGCTCTCCGACGAGCACGCCGCGCTGTTGCCTGCCATCGTGTCGCGGGTGTTGAACGGCATCGCGGACGCGCACGGCGTACAGGCCGAGATCCGGCTGTCCGCCGACTACCCGCTGACGGTGAACGACGCGGACGAGGTCGGGTTCGCCCGAGGGGTGGTGGCCGAGCTGTTCGGCGACGAGCGCTACGTCGACTCGCCCCGGCCGGTCAGCGGTTCCGAGGACTTCTCCCGCGTGCTCCAGGCCGTGCCCGGCGCGTTCCTCGGCCTCGGCGCCTGCCCGCCCGACCACGACCCCACGAAGGTGCCGATGAACCACTCGCCACGCGCCCTCTTCGACGACGGTGTCCTCGCCGACGCGGCCGCTGTGTACGCCTCCCTCGCCACCGCAAGGCTGACCGGACGGACGACATGACTACAACCCAACAGACCCGGCGCCGCACCGTCGTGGGTGTCGGCGCGGGCAACGCCATGGAGTGGTTCGACTGGAACATCTACGCCACCTTCACCACGTTCTTCGCCTCGCAGTTCTTCGCGAGCGGTGACCCCCGCGCCGACATCCTCAAGACCCTGGCGGTGTTCGCGGTCGGGTTCCTGGCCCGCCCGTTCGGCGGCTTCCTGTTCGGCTGGATCGCCGACCGCCGCGGCCGCAAGGCGGCCATGACGCTCTCGGTCGCGACGGCCGCGGCCGGCAGCCTCGTCATCGGCTTCACCCCCACCTACGCGACGATCGGCGTGCTCGCGCCGGTGATCCTCGTGCTGGCGCGGTTGGCCCAGGGCCTCGCCCACGGCGGGGAGCTGCCCGCCGCCCAGACGTACGTGTCCGAGGTGGCCCCGCGGGAGCGGCGCGGCATCTGGTCGAGCCTCATCTACTTCTCCGGCACGATCGGCGTCCTGGTCGGCACGCTGCTGGGCGCCCTGCTGTCCGCGGTGCTCACGCACGAGCAGATGGTGGGCTTCGGCTGGCGCATCCCGTTCGTGATCGGCGGCCTGTTCGGGCTGTACGCGCTGGTCATGCGCCTGCGGATGGAGGAGACGGAGACCTACACCAACACCGCGGCCGACGAGCGGCCGTCACTGTGGAGGCAGATGCTGGAGCGGCCCGGACTGCTGGTGCGGGTGGTGTGCCTGACCGTGGGCTCCACCGTCATCTACTACGTGTGGGCCGTCGCCGCCCCGGCGTACGCGATCGCGAACCGCGGCATCTCACCGACCGGCGCGCTCCTCGCGGGGGCCGCGTCGAGCGTCGTGTTCCTGATCGCGCTGCCGCTGTGGGGCATGCTCTCGGACCGCGTCGGCCGCAGGCCCGTGATGCTCACCGGTGCCGTGCTGCTGGGGCTGCTGCTGTTCCCCCTCGACGCGTTCATCGGCAACTCGCCGTGGCGGCTGTTCGTGTCACTGGCGATCGCACAGATCCTGATCGCCGCGGGAGCGTCCGTCGGGCCCGCCGTCTACGCCGAGATGTTCCCGACGCGCGTCCGGGCCGCCGGCGTGGGCGTGCCCTACTCGATCGCGGTGGCCCTGTTCGGCGGGACGGCGCCGTACCTGCAGTCCTACTTCGCCGACAGCGGCACCTCCGCCGCGTTCCAGTGGTACGCCCTGGCGCTGCTGGTGATCTCGGTGATCACCCTGATCCGGATGCCGGAGACGCGCGGCCGGGACCTGGCCGTGGACTGACCCACCCGTGCGCGGAAAACGTCGCCAGAACGGCGGTATCCGCGCACGAGGGGTTGGCGCGCGCCGGGCCTCGTCACCGCCAGTCGTGCGCCACGTCGAGCACGATCCGCGCGTGACTGCCCGGCCCGGGCAGCGTGAAGGCCCGGAACGGGAGGCGGCCGCGCGTCCCCACGCCGAACGCCGAGTCGCCCTCGAAGCCGGCCGCGTCCACCACCGAGCGCAGCGTGCGGAACCCCGTGACGTCCGGGGTTCCGCTGCGCGTGTCGTTGCCGGCCGCGTCGTAGGACGGGCTGTGGAGCAGGACCTGCAGCCGGGCCCCACCGGGCACCACCAACGGCTTGCCCGATCCGTCCTGCGTCACGACGTCGACATACTGGACCGTGAAGCCGCCCGCGGGTCCGTCGGTCTCGAACACGAGCCGGTCGAAGCAGGCGTTGCTCCCCGCCCGGATCGCGACGATCGGCGCGCCGTGCCCGACGTCCCGGGCGTCCGTCGTGCTCCCCCACGGGGTCGAGCACGACGCCGGGGCGGCGAGGGCCGGTACCGCGGCCGCGGCGCCGGAGAGAGCGAGAAGCAGTACGACGAGAACACGGACGGTCCTGGCCATGACGCCCTCCTCAGGGGTCGTGGATGCGCACAACCTGAGGACGTCTCAGAAACTCTCAGGTTGCCCTCGGTCCATGACCGGCGTCACAACTGCGGGTGCAGTCCCGCCTTGTGGGCGGCGCGGACCATGCGCTCGCGCAGCTCGTCGTCGGCCCTCGCGGCCAGCGTGTTGTCCACGAGCCTGCCTCCGACGTAGACCTGCTTGAGGTTGCGCAACCCGCAGGCCAGGACGTAGGTGGCGAGGACGTCCCAGACCGGGCCGGTGGTCGGGTCGCGGTGGTCCACCACCACGAAGTCGGCGAGCTTGCCCACCTCGAGGCTCCCGATCCGGTCGGCGACGCCGAGCACCTCCGCCGCGCCGAGGGTGTGCATCCGCAGGACGTCGCGGGGTTCCAGCACGTGCGCATCGGTGTGCAGAGCCCGTTGCGTGTACAGGCCCATCCGCATGTTCGCGAAGGGATCGGAGATGTCGGTGCAGGACTGGTCGTCGAGCCCCATCCCGACCCGGACTCCCCTGCGCCGCAACGTGATCACGTCGGCGAATCCCGATCCGAGACGGCCGTTGGACGTCGGCTGCCACGCCATGCCGCAGCCCGCATCGACCACGGTGTCGATCATGTCCGGGGTCGGGTGGACGAAGTGGCCGACGAGGAAGCCCGGTCCGAGGGCGCCGGCCCGGCGGTACCAGTCGAACTTGGCGCGCTGGACGTCGAGGCCCTCGGCGGTCTCGACGAGGTGGGCCTGGTTGGTGACGCCGTGCTTGCGCATGATCTGTGCCTCGAGCTCGGCCGTGCGCGGCCCCGACGCCCACTGGACGGCGCCGAACACCGACGCTCCGAGGGATCCGGACGCCGCCGCCAGCTCCGCGAACACGGCCAGGGTGTCGGCCTCGGGGCCGGCCTCGTCGTCGAGGCGGATGGCGTTCACGGTGCGGAGGCCGGCGTCGGCCGCCCCCGCGAACTGGCGTGCCACGAACTCCGGGGGGTGCGTGCCGCCGACGGTGTTGCGCGCGGTCGCGGCGTCGTAGAGCCAGGTGATGCGCGACTGCGTGAAGTTGTAGGCGCTGGTGATGCCGTTGGCGAGGAAGTCGCAGGCGCCGTGGACGGTGGCCCAGTAGATGTCGTCGGCGTCGCAGTGCCGGAGGACCTCCATCATCGCCCGCACCCACGGGTAGAGCGTCGAGCTCGCCGCGATCCCCCGCAGGCCCGACGTGAACAGGTGCGAGTGCGCGGAGACGAAGCCGGGGGCGACCATCGCGCCGCCGACGTCGAGCACCTCACCGTGGTGCGGCGGCGGGTCGCCGGATCCGATGCCGGCGATGCGGCCGTCGTCGCCGACGGTCATCCAGCCGCGGAACCAGTCCGGGCCGGCGACGGGGATCAGGACGGCGTTGTGTACCAGCATGCCGGGTCCTCCGCGGCCGGCGTGGTCACTGGTCATACGGTGCGGAAGCGGTGGGCCTCCCCGATCACCTCGGCCAGCAGCGGCACGGCGCCCTCGAAGAACCGCTTCCCGTCCTCGGCGGTGGCGCCGGTGGGGTCGCCGATGTGGCCGTCGGGGCCGAAGTCGTCGCTGGTCCAGCCGAAGGACACCCGCTTGCCGAACCCGATGTGCTCGAACTCCGTGAGCACCGTGGGCACCCGCGGCACGGCCAGGTCCATCTTCACCAGCTCGGGACGCAGGTGCAGCATCAGCGACGTCTCGCCGTGGCCGCCGTGCACCCCCATCCCCAGCTCGGAGGCCGCCGAGCCGGAGCCGCCCTGGTCGACGGGCACCCCGGGGTGGGCGAAGAACGTGCGCAGCCCGAACCGGCGGCGCAGCTCCCGGTTGGCCACCTGCCCGAGCGCGGAGTTGCCGCCGTGCCCGTTGACGAACAGCAGCCGCGTGATGCCCGAGACCTGCAACGACCGTCCGATGTCGACCAAGGTTGCCATGAGCGTGTCCCACGACAACCAGATCGAACCGGGGAACACGTGGTGCTCGTCGGACTTCGTGTAGGCCAGTGCGGGGAGGAGCACCACCGGCACGTCCGCCACCTCCACCGCGGCGGCCGCGATCGACGTCGCCGTCACGTAGTCGGTGGAGAGCGGCAGGTGCGGCCCGTGCTGCTCGATCGCGCCCAGCGGCAGGACGGCGACCGTGTCGGCGGGCAGCGCCACCACCTCCGGCCAGGTGAGGTCCATCCAGTTCATCGGACTCCGATGTTCACGCGCGTGTCGACGGGCGGGGTGGACGTGAGCTTGCCCGGGTTGAGCAGGCCCTTCGGGTCGGTGCGCCTCGCGGTGTCGATGGCCAGCTCCACCGACCGGTCGACGTACCACTGGTGCGGCGAGTGCACCCCCATCCCGAGGGCCTCCATCTTCGGGATGCCGTCGAGCATCGCCTGCTCACCGGCGTACTCGGCGACGACCATCGCACCCGGGCCGTGGGCGAAGATCTCCAGGTGCAGGTGCACGGGGCCGTCGTAGCAGGCGCGGACGGCGTCGGGGTCGTCCCAGATCGCGGTGCCGCCGGTCTCCATGTGGAACCACGTGCTCTCGGGATGGGCGCGCTGCAGGAACCAGATGGGGTGGTTGTAGGACATTCCCGAGAGCCGGTCGGTCTCGGCGTAGTCGTTCAGCGCGGCCACGATCTCGCCGCCCGCGGCCCGCACGCGTTCCCCGACAGCGTCCACGGTGGATGACTCTGCGATGACGCGGAGGCTGAACCTGGTCGGATCCAGCGCGACCGGCGCGTTCAGGGTCGGGATCAGCGCCGGCTCGTCGCAGGACGCCAGGCGCGGCAGGGGTTGCACGTCCAGCATCGACCGGTGCGCCACCACCATCTCGGCGTAGGTGTCGAACGCGGCGTAGACCGCCGTCCAGTCCCGGGCCGGATCGGTCCGCACCTCCAGCTCCGTGACGATGCCGGTGACGCCGTAGGTGTGGATGAACGGGGTCAGGTCGTCGCCGCTGACGGTGAACAGCTGACCGCTGCCGTCGCACGGCGCCACCGTCGCACTGACGACGAGGCCGTCGCTGGTGGTGCCGTGCTCGATCGAACCCGTGCCGGCGGACCCGCCGCCCACGAAGCCGCCCAGCGTGGACGTCTTCGTGGACGGGTACATCCAGATGTCGCGGCCCGCGGCGCGCAGGACCTTGTCGATGGCGGTCATGCGCGCGCCGGCGCCCGTCGTCACCGTGTCCTCGTTGACCGAGACGTCGGTGAGCCCGCGCAGGTCCAGCAGGATGCCGCCGTCGAACGGCGTGGCCTGGCCGTAGTTGCCGGTGCCCGCCCCGCGCGGCGTCACCGGCACGTCGTGCTCGTAGGCGACCTTGAGGATCGTGGCCACGTCCTGGCCGGTGGCCGGGCGCACCACCGCATCGGCGAGGTAGCGGCCGGGCGGCACCTTCTCCTGCAGCACCGGCGACATCCGCGACCAGTCCGACGAGACCGTTGTGATCAGGCCCTTCTCGGTGGAGACCGTGCCCGCCCCCAACTCCGCGATCTCCGCTGCCGCCGCGGTCGTCTGCGCTGCGATCGTCACGACAGCTTCACGTTCTTGTCGATGAACTGGTTCGTGTACAGCGACTCGGCCGTCGGCGCGGCGCCGGTCAGCGTGCCCGAGGTCTGCAGCAGCGGGACGAACCGGGCCACGGTGTCCTTCATCCGGGCCGGGTCGAACTGGCCGAACACCCCCGAGGCCGGGTCGTTCTTCACGAAGCCACCACTGATCTGCGTCTTCGCGGAGAAGTCGGCGTCACCGGCGGTGTAGCTCCAACCGGTCTGGTAGGAATCGACCAGCTTGATGATCAGGTCGTTGGTCGGGGCGGGCGTCTTCAGGTAGTCCACCTGGGCCTGCTGCATGATCGGCACGAGCTTCTTGAGGCACGGCGTCAGCTCGGTCAGCTTGTCGGCGCGCACCGCGAGCGGCTCGGGGTAGATCGAGTAGCCGTAGTCCGACAGCGGCTGCGACGCGATCGGCTTGCGCCACTGCGCGATCTCGTTCTCGTAGATGTACGGCTCGGCCGTCGCGAAGCCCTGCTGCATGATCTTCGGGTCGGAGACGAACCGCGCGGGTGTGCCGTCGTAGCTCTGGTCGGACTGCGCCTTCTTGATCAGCCCCTGCGACTCCAGCAGCGCCGGGATGATGTCGCCCGACGTCACGACGGGCGCGCCGGTGGCCGCCACCTGCTTGAGCGTGGTCATGCCGGGGTGGGAGGCGGGATCCCACATGAGGATCTGCGGGCTCACCGTCATCTGGGACACGACGGCGACCGTCGGCTGCTTGGCCTGCGCGACGATCGCGCCGTCGGTGTTGACCGCGCCGAGGGTGATCGTCGGGTCGATGTACATCAGCGCGGGCACGGGCTGGAAGCCGGTGTTGGAACCACCGGCGCGCACCTCGACCTTGACGCCGGTGTCGACGCCCTGGGCGACCAGCGGCCCGGTGACGGACTTCTTGTCGGAGTCGATCGTGTAGCCCGGGCCGACGACGGAGTACATCGCGCCGTGCTCGGCCTCGGGCTGCCAGTCCTGCTGCAGGACGACGGTCGCCGGACAGCCGGCCCCCTTGAGGTCGAGCGGGCCGCCGGCCGGGGCGGCGGGGGCGGCTGCGGCGGCGGTGGCGGTACCGGTGCCCGAGCCGCAGGCGGCGACAAGAAGGACGAGGCCGGCTGCGGCGGCCAGGAGAGCGGTTCTACGCAAGGTGGGCTCCTGCTTCATCGGGTGGACCGGCCGTACCAACGGCCGACGACGGCACGGTCGAGGGCGGCGAACGCGGTGAAGAACACGACGCCGAACAGAGCCGTCAGGGTGACGGCGGTGAGGAGCGGTTCCATCGACAGACGCTGCGTGTAGACGCGCAGCAGCCCGCCGATACCGGGGGAACCCTGCTGGAAGAAGAAGTCGCCGACGATCGCGCCGATCACGGCGAGGCCCGCGGCGTTGCGCAGCCCGGTGAAGATCGACGGGACCGCGGCGGGGAACTGCAGCTTGAACAGCCGTTGCAGGCGGGTGGCGCGGTTGAGCGTCATGAGGTCGTGCGCCTCGGCGGTAGCCGACTGCAGGCCGAAGAAGGTATTGGAGATCATCGGGAACACCGCGATGATCACGCACACCGTGATGCGCGCCGGGAAGCCGTAGCCCATCCAGATGCCGATGAGCGGCACGAGCGCGAGGATCGGGATGGTCTGCAGGATCACCGCGTACGGGTAGAGGATCCGCTCCGCCCACGGGAACTGGGACATCACGACGGCCCAGCCGATGCCGATCACCACCGCGAGCGCCAGCCCGATGATCGCGACCGCGACGCTGCGACCGAGGCTCTCCAGCATCGGGCCCATGACGTTGGGGTTCGACAGCGCAGTGCCGTACGCCTCGTGCGGCGGCGGGAGCAGGAAGCGCTGGTCGGGCGGCAGCACGAGGTAGCTCACGGCGTACCAGACGGCCGCGATGCCGCCGAGCGCCAGCACGATCGTCACGGTGCGGACGAGCGCGGCACGCCACCACGGCGCGCCCGGCGCCTCGGCGACGGCGAGCACCGGCGGGGCCTTGGGTGCAGCGGTGGTGGTCACGAGTGCTCTCCCAACGACGCGGAGACCTGGCCGGTCAGGGCCGCGAACTCCGGGTCGTAGCGCAGCTCGGGTGGGCGCGGGTACTCCCAGGGGATCGGGATCTCGGCCACGATCCGCCCGGGGCGCCCGCTCATCACGAGCACGCGCGTGGAGAGGTAGACCGCCTCCGACACCGAGTGCGTGATGAACAGCCCCGCGAAGCGGCGCAGACGGAAGATGGTCTGCAGCTCGGTCTGCATCTGCAGGCGGGTGATCTCGTCCAGGGCGCCGAAGGGCTCGTCGAACAGGGCCAGGTCGGGCTCCGCGACGAGCGCCCTGGCGAGCGAGACGCGCATCCGCATGCCGCCGGACAGCTGGCGGGGGTGTTGTTTCTCGAACCCGGTGAGCCCGACGAGGTCGAGCACCTCCTGGGCGCGGCGGTGGCGTTCCTCGCGGGGCACGCCGCGCAGCTCCTGCACCAGCTCGACGTTGCGGGCGGCGGTGCGCCACTCCAGGAGCGTGGGGTCCTGGAAGACGTAGCTGGTGGACCCCGCGTCGCCACCGAGCGCGCCGCTCGTGACGTCGTCCAGGCCGGACGCGAGCCGGAGCAGCGTCGACTTCCCGCAGCCCGACGGACCCACCACCGACACGAAGTCCCCGGGGTTCAGACACAGGCTCACGTCGGTCAGGGCCACGGTTCCGGTGGAGAACCGTTTCGTGACGCCGTCCATGACGAGACGGGGGCGGGTGAGCGCGGTCGCGGTCATGCCGAGGTCTCCTCTGCCGGACGCGCGGCGGGGACAGGGGTCGTGGTGTCGGTCGGCGCGTTCAGAGAGCTCACCTCGTGACTAGCAGGGGCAGGTCCACCGAACGGTGGACGCGGGTGTCGGCGACCACACGGCCGCCGTGGAGCACGATCCGGGCGTCCTCCGCGCCGGCGATCACGTCGCCGGCGGCGGTGTCGGGGACGAGCATGAGGTCGGCGACGTCACCGGGCACGACGCCGGCCCGCGGCAGGCCGAGCACGGTGCGGGCCCCGGTGGTGACGGCGGCCAGGGCCTGCTCGGCCGTCAGGAACCCGGCCGTCATGAGCAGGGACGTCGTCTCGAACGGGTCGGCGCGGCCGACCGGGTTGAACGGGTCGCGCAGGTTGTCCGCGCCCGCGGCGAGCGGGATGCCGGCGTCGAGTATCGGACGCAGAGCGGCGAGCCCGCGCGGAGCGGCGTGGGAGACCTCGCGCGCCTGCAGGTAGAGATTGGTGATCGGCAGCGTGACGATGCCCAGCCCAGCACGGGCGACCAGCTCCAGCACGGGCCCGAGGCGTCGGGGCGGCAGCATGCCCAGCCGCACGCAGTGGCTCGCGGTGACGCGCTGCTGCAGGCCGCGGGCGATCACCTGCTGCGCGAGGTCGACGACGTCGAGGTACTCGCCCGAGACGTCGAGCTGCTCGTCGGCGTGCAGGTCCACCGGCAGGCCGGTGCGCTCTGCGACGTCGAGCATCCGGGTGACCTCGTGGTGCGGGTCGGGTGCGAGGTGCGGGCACCCGCCGAGGACGTCGACGCCGCGCGCGACGGCCTCTTCGACCGACGCGTCGGACGCCTCGGAGCCGGCCAGCAGGCAGACCTGCAGGGTGACCCGGCCCCGCAACTGCTCGCGCAGGGCGATCAACGCGTCGACGCCGCGCAGCGGGTCACCCTCGCGGGCCACGTCGACGTGGGTGCGGAGGGTGGTGATGCCGCGGGCCACGTAGCGGTGGACGGCGGCGAGCGCCCGGGCGTGCACGTCGGGGCCGTCGATGCCCGGGAGGATGGCGCGCCACTGTTCGATGGCTGCCACGAGGTCGTTGCCCGCGCCTGGGTCGGCGCGGGGTGCGGTGAGGGCCTTGTCGAGGTGGGCGTGGGGCTCGCAGGCGCCGACGAGCACCCGCCATCCCGAGGCGTCCAGCGTGACGCCGTCCCCGGGCGTCGAGGAGACGACCGTGCCGTCCAGCGCGACGTCACCGAGCGTGCCGTCGGGGAGCCGGACTCCGCGCAACGCCCCGACCGCCGCTCCGGCGAGGTGGGCGGCGCCGTCCGGCGTGCCGATGACTCTCATTCGTTACTTGCTCCTGACCTGCTGAATATTGATGCCGGTACTATAGGTGCCAACGTTAGGTAGCCCGTGTTTCGTTCTTGTCACCGACATCCCTCGGACGTGTGAACCATGAAGAGCTCCCCCCAGCGCGAGGCCCGGGATGCCGAAGCCCGGCTCGGGCGGGCCATCCGCGGGATCCGCCGCGAGCGCGGGCTGACGCTCGTGCAGGTCGCGGCGACGTCGGGGTTGTCGCAGCCGTTCCTGTCCCAGCTGGAGCTGGGTCGCACCCGGCCCTCGATGCGGTCGCTGTTCCGGATCGCGGAGGCGCTCGGCACCACCCAGCAGGCCCTGCTGGACCTCGCGACACCGCCGTCGGGCGAGACGGTGCCCTTCGACAACGGCGCGCACGGCGGTGCACGACTGCTGATGCACCGTCCGGGCGCCGACGTCACGGAGTTCGTGGGCATGTCCCGGGAGTTCGCCGAGTTCTTCCGCCACGACCGCCACGAGCTGCTCTACGTCGCGCGCGGCACGCTGGAGCTGGAGCTGCGCGAGCACGGGGTGAGTACGTGCTCCGTGCTGCGGGCCCGGGAGAGCGTGGGCTACGCAGGCACCGTCGAACACCGTTTCCGCCAGGTCGGGCCCGAGGAGTGCGTTGTGCTGGTGATCCACAGTGGAGCGTGAGAACCCCCTGTCCCTGCTGGCGGAATGGATCGCCGACGCAGATGGCCTGCCCTCGGCGATGACCCTGGCCACCGCCGACGCCGACGGCGCCCCGCACGCCCGCACGGTGCTGGCCACGGTCGTCGACTGGACGTCGCTGCGCTTCCACTCGTCCACACCGACGACGAAGACGCGCGACATCACCGTCAATCCGCGCGTCTCGGCGGTGTTCCTCTGGGCCGACCGGGGCCGGCAGGTGGTCCTGACGGGCACGGCCGTCGAGCTCGACGCGGCCACCTCGAAGGCCGCCTTCCCCACCCGGCCGCGGGCGTTGCAGCAGCTGGCGTGGGTGTACGAGGAACTGGCGGCCGACGAGCCGGTGATCGGCGAGGACGTACAACGCGTCTTCGACGCCGCCGGTGAGGACATGCCCCCGAGCTGGACGACCGTTGAGGTGACGCCGGAACGGATGGACTTCTGGCGGGGCGGCACCCCTCCGCACAAGACCCGCTTCGTCCGTGACGGGGCGGGATGGAGCAGCTACGACGTCCTGCCGTGACTACCGCTGTCGGAAGATCGTCACGGTTCGCACACCGGCGCGCTGTCGGGGGCAGTCGGGTGCGACGCGTCGCGATCAGTACCGCAGCGCCAGCACCGCTCCGGCGTCTCGTCCGAGGGCATCGCGCCGCATTCCGGGCACAGCTGCCCCAGCCAACACACGGGGTCTCCGGACATGTGACCAGCATCCGCCCTCGGAGCGAGCCGGGGAAGCGGCGCCGGGATAGCGTGCCCCGGTGATCTCCGCGTCGCCCGCCGGGCTGGTGTTCCTGCTGCTGGCGGGTCTGGTGGCCGGCGCCGTGAACGCCGTGGCGGGCGGGGGGTCGCTGCTGGTGTTCCCGGCCCTGCTCGCCGTCGGGCTGCCGCCGCTGCAGGCCAACGTGACGAACTCCGTGGCGCAGTGGCCCGGCTACGTCGGGAACGTCGCCGGCAACCGGGTCGAGCTACGCGGGCAACGCCGCCGGATCCTCACGACCTCGGCCGTGGCGGTGGTGGGGGCGGCGATCGGGTGCGTGCTGCTGCTGACGCTGCCGGGCGCGGTGTTCGACGCCGTCGTACCGGTCCTGGTGCTGGCGGCCAGCGCGTTGATGGCGGTGTCGCCGCAGATCAAGCGGTGGATCGGCACCCCCGAACCGGGCGCGCCCGACCGGGTGGCCGTGCTGCTGCCCGCGGTGTTCCTCGCGTCCGTCTACGGCGGGTACTTCGGCGGGGCGCTGGGCGTCATCCTCATCGCGACCCTGTCGCTGTGCGCCCACGACACCCTCGTGCGGCTCAACGCGCTGAAGGGGCTGCTGTCGCTGGTGGTCGCCAGCGTGACGGTGGTGGTCTTCTCGCTCAACGCGCCGGTGGACTGGCTCGCCGTCGCGCTGCTCGCCCCCACCACGCTCATCGGCGGGTTCCTCGGGGCCAAGGTGGCGCGGCGGCTGCCGGAGAGCGTGCTGCGCTGGTCGGTGGTGGTGCTCGGCTTCGCGGTGGGCATCTACCTTCTGCTCACGTGAACGTCGTCCTCGCGGCGGTGCTCCTGGCCGCCGTGCTCGTCACGGCCGTGGCCCGGCCGTGGGGCATCCCCGAGGCCGCGGTCGCGATCCCGGCCGCCGTGCTCGCCGTCGTGCTCGGGCTGGTGTCGTTCCCGGCCGCGCTGGCCGAGGTGACCGACCTCGGGCCCACCGTGGGCTTCCTCGCGGCGATCCTGTTGCTGGGGCACCTCGCCGACGTCGAGGGCGTGTTCGCCTGGCTGGGGGTCCGGCTGGCCGCCGCGTCCCGCGGACGGCCGCAGCGGCTGCTGCTGCTGGTGTTCGCCGCCGCCGCCGGGACCACGGCGGTGCTGTCGCTCGACGCGACCGTCGTGCTGCTGACGCCCGTCGTCCTCGCCACGGCCGCGCGGGTGAAACTGCCGGAGCGGCCGCACGTCTACGCCTGCGGACATCTGTCGAACTCGGCATCGACGCTGCTGCCGGTCTCGAACCTCACCAACCTGCTGGCGTTCGCGGCGTCCGGGCTGACGTTCCTGGGGTTCACCACGCTGATGGTGCTGCCGTGGCTGGCGGGCATCCTCGTCGAGTACCTGGTGCTGCGCTGGTGGTTCCGTGCCGAGCTGCGCGAGCCCGCTCCGCCGGCCGCTCCGGACGACCGCCCCGCCCCGGTGTTCGCGCTGGCGCTGCTCGGGCTGACGCTCGTCGGGTTCGGGGTGTCGTCGCCCCTCGGGGTGGAGCCGGTGTGGGTCGCGACGGCCGGGGCGCTGGTGCTCGCCGTGCGCGCGCTGCTCCGTCGCTCGATCACGCCGCGGGGCGTCGCGGCGGCGCTCTCGATCCCGTTCTGCCTCTTCGTGCTGGCCCTCGGTGTGGTGGTCGCCGCGCTCGGGGCGAGCGGGCTGACGGCGGCGTTGCGCACCATCACCCCCGACGCCCCGACGCTGCTCGGTCTCCTCGCCATGGCGGCCATCGCGGCGGTGCTGGCCAACGTGGTGAACAACCTGCCCGCGACGCTGGTGCTGCTCCAGGTGCTCGGCCCGCACCCGTCGGCCGGACTGGTGCTCGCCGTGCTGCTCGGCGTCAACATCGGCCCCAACCTCACCTACGTCGGCAGCCTCGCGACCCTGCTGTGGCGGCAGGTGCTCGGGGCGGAGCGCGCGCCGAGCCTGCGCGAGTTCACGGCCCTCGGCGTACTGACGGTGCCCCCGGCGCTGGCGGCATCGGTGCTGGCGCTCTGGCTGGTGTTGTGATCGCAGCACTCGCAACGTCACGTCGACGCGCGCCTGCGTGGAGCTGCGCGCGACGCGATCTTGCACCGGGCGGCGCGAATCGATCGGCGCACGCGCAACCTGACGACGACGGGCGCAGGCGCGCGGTTGCGCACGGCGCGATCATGACGCGGTGGTTGCACGGCGCAGCCGGGCGGCGATCAGCGCCCGCGTGCGGGCGACCACCAGCGCCGGACAGCCCAGCACCGTCGCCGCGTCGAAACGGACGATCTTCCAGCCGGCCGCGGTGAATCAGCCCCTCCCGCTCCAGGTCCTTCAGCGCCTGGGATGCCTCGCGATGGTGACCACCGTCGTACTCGACGGCGAGCATGGCGTCCGGGTAGGCCAGGTCGAGCCGGAAGTCGCGCCCGTCGACGGTGATCGGGTGCTGCACCCGCGGCGGCAGGCCCGCCTGTACCAGCGCGACGCGCATGCGGCTCTCCATCGGGGAGTCGGCGCGGCGGTCCATCAGCCGCAGGCCCGCCTCCACCGACGGGTTGCCGGGCAGACCGAGGTGGCGGCTGCGCAGGGCCCGCACGTCGTCGGCGGTGAAGGGGTACCTGTGGGCGAGGGCGTCGAGCGCAGCCACGCCCTCGGTCAGGTCGAGCCATCGCAGCAGGTCGTAGGCGGTGCGGGCCGGCGAGGTGAGGGTGGCTCCGCAGCACCGCACCACCTCGTCGGAGCTGAGGGACTCGCGATGGATCAGCAGCCCCGGCAGCGGGCGGCGGAACCTCTGCACCGTGACCTCCGCAGGCGCCTCCTTCGGCCCCGACGAGGCCCCGAGCAGCTCGGCTGCCGACCACCCCGACACCGCCCCGGCCGGCTCGACGAGCAGCCACGCGGCCTGAGCCCGCACCGCGAGCGTGATCTCGAGCCTGGCCGGCACGTAGATGTCGGGGAAGAGCCGGCGGAACCGCGGCCCGGCGAGCACTCCCCTCGTCAGGGCACCGGAAGCGACGACGAACGATCCACGAAACGGTCCACTGAGATCCATGGCAGCACAGACGGATCCCGCTGCCGCCAGGTTCCACCCCGGACCAAGACCGTCGTGGCCGCAACCTCACGCAGGCGCGGCAGTGCGTAACGCTGCACCCGCACGGATCACCTGACGAGGCGGCGTGGGCGCCGCGTCCGATGCGACTCCGCGGCCGGCACGATCATCGCCACGGCGCCGCGTCGTGATCACCTCGGCCGCAACATGGCACTCCGTGCACCGGCGCCACGTTGCGTCTCCGGCGATCTCTGCGACGCTACGGGAGTGTGATCGCCGCGCGCGCAACACCACGCCTGGCCGCGGATGTGCTCTGTTGCGGCCGACGCGATCATGGGCGGGGGAGCGTGCTCGACTCGGTGATCAGCCCAGCGCGCCGTCCGGAGATCGCCATGATCGCGGCGCCCGCCACTTCATGCCACCACCACACCACGTTGCTCCCGCGACGATCGTCGTGATCGCGGCACGCGCAACCCCACGCCTCCATGATCGTGCGCCGCGTTGCGCTCTCACGCTCGCAACGCGGCGGCGATCAGGGCGCGGGGTGGTGGTGCGTGTCGTTCACGAGGCGGACGCTCGCGCCGCCGTCGGGGTAGAAGTTGACCTCGCTCAGGCTCGCGAGGTCCAGGTGCAGGCGGTAGAGGATCTCCGGACCGCCGGCCAGCGCGTGGCGGAGCATCATCTTGATCGGCGTGACGTGGCTGACCACCACGACCGTCTGCCCCGGGTACGCCGCCACGGTCTCGTCGCGCTCCGCGGCGATGCGGGCCCCGACGTCGGCGAAGCTCTCCCCGCCGGGCGGGGCGACGTCCTCGGAGCCGAGCCAGCGGGCGTGGAGTTCGGGGTCGCGCTCGCGGGCCTCGCCGAACGTCAGGCCCTCCCAGGCGCCGAAGTCGGTCTCGATCAGGCGGTGGCGCACCACCAGCGGGGCCTCGGTGGTCTCCGCGACCGCGGCGGCGGTCTGACGGGCCCGGCGCAGCGGGGAGGACAGGATCGCGGCGATGTCCGGGATCTCGCGGAGCCGGATCGCGGCACCGGCCGCCTGCCGGTGGCCCAGCGCGGTGAGCTCGGGGTCGCCGTGGCCGGAGTAGCGGCGGCCGACCGACAGCTCGGTCTGACCGTGGCGCAACAGCAGGATGCGGGTGGGGGCGCCGACCTGGCCGGTCCACGCCGCCGACGCGGCGGGGTCGGGGGTGGCGGGCGCCGGACCGGGGGGCACGGGGGCGGGGCCGATCATCGGGCCGCTGCCTGGGAGTCCATCGCCTGGTTCGCCAGGGCGTCGGCGCGGGTGTTACGGGCACGCGGGATCCAGCCGAACCGGACCGAGCCCAGCGCCGCCACCAGCGCGCCTGCCTCTTTGGCCAGCGGCTGCATCGCGGGGTGCTTGACCTTCCAGCGCCCGGCCATCTGCTCGACGACGAGCTTGGAGTCCATCCGCACCTCGACGTCGTCCGCGCCGAGGTCGATCGCGGCCTGGAGACCCGCGATCAGGCCGCGGTACTCGGCGACGTTGTTGGTGGTGACGCCCAGCCCCTCCGCGCGCTCGGCGAGCACCTCCCCGGTGGTGGCGTCGAGCACGACGGCGCCGTAGCCGGCGGGCCCGGGGTTCCCGCGCGAGCCCCCGTCCGCCTCGAGGATCACTCTCACAGGCCGGACTCCGCGGTGCGCACCAGGATCACGCCGCACTCCTCGCAGTTCACGATCTCGTCGGCGGGTGCGGCCTTCAGCTCGGAGATCGCGGTGCGGTCGAGCTCGAGGCGGCACGCCTGGCAGCGGCGGGCCTGCAGCAGCGCCGCCCCGACCCCCTGCGACGCCCGGCGCTTGTCGTAGGCCGTGAGCAGCTCCTCGGGGAAGCCCTTCGCGGCCTCCTCGCGGGCGCGGCGCCGGCCGCCCTCGGCCGCGTCGATGTCGGCGATGGCGGTGTCGCGGCGCTCGATGACCTCCGCGACGAGCTTCTCGGCGGCGTCGACGACGGTGCGGGAGTGGTCGACGTCCAGCCCGACGGCCTCGCGCTGCTCCATGATCTCCAGCTGCTCGTCCTCGAGCACACCCTGGCGGCGCTTGAGCGTCTCCAGCTCGTGCTGCAGGTCGGCGGCCTGCTTCGCGGCGATGCCGGAGCCGGCGAGCATCTGGTTGTCGCGGTCGGTGCGGGTGCGGACGCCCTCGACGTCACGTTCGATGCGACGGATGTCGCGGTCGAGGTCACCGGCCTGCGTCTCCGCCTCCACGAGCTTGTCCTTGGCGGTGCGCACGGCCGCCTCGGCGTCGACCAGCTCCGCCACCTCGGGCAGGGTGCGGCGCCGGTGGGCGAGCCGGGACAGCTCGGCGTCGATCTCGGCGAGATCCAGCAGCCGCCGTTGGACGGCGGGGTCGGCCTTCATCAGATGGTCCTTCCGATACTCCATGGGTCTGTGCGCAACCGCGAGACGCGGACCTCGACGCTACCGCCCAGTGCCGAGCGGACGACGCCCGCCGCCTGCTCGCACCACGGCCACTCCGACGCCCAGTGTGCGACGTCGACGAGCGCGGGCGCCCCGGGGAGCAGTACGTGCTCGGACGCGGGGTGGTGGCGCAGGTCGGCGGTGACGTACGCGTCGACGCCGGCCGCCGCGGCCGCACCCAGCGCCGAGTCGCCCGCCCCGCCGCAGACGGCGACGCGGGAGATCATGCGCCCGGGGTCGCCGGCAGCCCGTACGCCCCACACGGTCTCGGGCAGGGCGGCGGCCACGCGGGCGGTGAACGCCGACAGCGGCTCGGGCTCGGGGAGCGTGCCGATCCGGCCCAGCCCCTGCGACGAGGGCAGCTCGGCCAGCTCCAGCACGTCGAACGCGGGCTCCTCGTAGGGGTGCGACGCCCGCAGCGCGGCCACCACCGCTGCGCGCTTCCCGCGGGTCAGCACCATCTCCAGGCGGGTCTCGGCGACGCGCTCCAGCCGTCCGACCTCCCCGATCGCCGGGTTGGCACCGTTCAACGGCTTGAACTGGCCGGTTCCGGCCGTGGCGAACGAGCAGTGGCTGTAGTCGCCGATCGCGCCGGCCCCCGCCGCCGACAGCGCGTCGTGCACCGCGGTGATCGACGGGCCGACCGGGATGAACGTGACGATCTTGTCCAACGCCGGCAACGGGACGCCCTGCAGCGGGCCCTCGACCGTCAGACCGATCGCGGCGGCCAGCGCGTCCGAGACGCCGGGGTCGGCGGAGTCGGCGTTGGTGTGCGCGGTGAACAGGGCCGTGCCGGAGCGGATCAGCCGGTGCACCAGCGCGCCCTTGGGCGTGTCGGCCCCGACGCCGTGGACGCCGCGCAGCAGCAGCGGGTGGTGGGTGACGAGGAGCTGGTCGCCGGCGGCCTCCGCCACCGTCTCCGGCACGGGATCGACGGCGACCAGCACCGACGAGACCGGCTCCTCCGGGTCGCCGCAGACCAGCCCGACGGCGTCCCAGTCCGCGGCCAGCGCGGGCGGGTAGGCACTCTCCAATGCGGCGATCACGTCGCCCACACGCACGCTCACTGCGGGCTCCGCCCGCTCGTGAGCGGGAATCGTCGCTGGGGCAGTGATTGGCGCGCACGAGCGTCGCCGACGCCCCCCAGGGCGGAGGCGATCGCAGAAGTGAGCCGAAGAACGGACTCGCGCGGTCGAACAGCGACGCGCAGGTGATCAGAGTCCAACCCGGGGAACGTGTCACACCGCCGCACGGCGATCCCGGCGTCACGCAACGCGGCACGCACCCCTGGCCCGCGACCGGAAGGCACCTTCAGCAGCAGGTACGGCGCCCGCCCCGGCAGCACCTCCACCCCCGGCACCGCGGCCAGCGCCGCCGCCTGCCCGGCGCGGGCGGGCACGAGCCGCCGGGCGGCCTCCTGCGCCAGCTCCACGGCCGCCGGCTCGCAGCACGCGATCACGGCCTCCAGGGCGATCGTCGACACCGGCCACGGCGGCCGCGGCGCCGCCAGCCGCGCGAGCAGCGCGGGCTGGCCGAGCGCGTACCCGGCCCGCAGGCCCGCCAGCGCCCAGGTCTTGGTCAGGCTCCGGAACACCAGCATGCCGGGGATCCGTTGCGCCGCGAGGGACTCCGCCTCACCGGGGATCGCATCGGCGAACGCCTCGTCCACCAGCACCACCCGGTCCGGGGCGGCGAGCGCGGCCACGTCGGCGGCGGGGTGCAGCACGCCGGTGGGGTTGGTGGGGTTGCCGACCACGACCAGGTCGGCTTCGGCGGGCACGTCGGCGGGGTGCAGCCGGTGCCCGTCGGAGGCATCGGTGAGCACCCGCACGACCGGCACCCCGGCCTCGCGCAACGCCACCTCCGGCTCGGTGAACCCGGGGTGCACCACGGCAGCCAGGCGCGGGCGCAGGGCCGGGAGCAGCGCGAATCCCTCGGCGCTGCCCGCCAGCACCAGCACCTCGTCCGGGGTGCGGCCGTGCCGTGCGGCGACGGTGGAACGGGCACGGGCGTCGTGCGCCGCCGACGGGTAGCGGCCGAGGCCGTCCAGCACGCCGACGAGCCGGTCGCGCAACCACGCCGGCGGTCCGTCGCCCTGCACGTTCACCGCGAAGTCGAGCAGGCCCGGCTCGGCGTCGATGTCGCCGTGGTGGCGGAGGCCGTGATCCATACCGGCACCCTACGGTGGGCCGCTGTCCTGGCACGTCCACGTGACGAACGGTGCCCACGGCCGCCCGGGCGCCGAGGGGCCGCGGTAGGTCAGCGGTTCCAGGTGGATCCCGGCGGCGGACTCGTTGCGGGTGCCGAGCCAGAGGTCGATGAACTCGTAGGGCTGGTCGTCGAGCGTGACGACCGTGCGGCTCTGGCCGCCGCAGGACGTCCCGGAGATCACGCGGTGCCCGGACGCGGGGCCGCCGAAGCCGATGGTGGTCGGTGAGCTCCACGGCCCGTTGACACTGTTGGCGGTGGCGTAGCTCGTGCCGGTGCCGTTGCAGTAGCCGCAGTTCTGCTCGTTGAACGTCAGCACCCAGATGCCGGACGGGTCGCGGTAGGCGCCGGGGGCCTCGGTGTTCGTCATGCCGGCGAGCTTCGCGGCGCCCTCGCCGGTGCCGCTGGTCCCGGTCGCGCTGAGCCGCTCGGAGTTCAGCGTCTGGTCGGGCATGGTGCAGAGCATCATCGGGGGGCGTGGGAGGTCGAGGACCAGCGAGAAGTCGCCGTTGCCGCCGCAGCGGTAGAGGGCGGGCTTGATCGTGGCGCCACCGTTCTCCTGGCCGCACGGCCCGCTCGGCCCCTTGCAGGTCAGCGCGTAGTAGGCGTTGGCGCGCGAGCGGGAGTAGTCGGTGGGCGCGTTGAACCACAGGATCCACGCGCCGTCGTCGAGACCCCAGCCGCTGCGCTGGATCATCCGAGGGTTGAAGCAGCCCTGCCCGGAGTCGCCGCAGAGCCCCTGCCAGGTCGTCTTCGCGAACGGGCTGGTGGCGGTGGGCGAGAACAGCTGCCGCGGCGCGCTCCACGGGCCGGCGGGCGACGCGGCGGTGGACACCCCGAACCCGCAGAACGGTGTCCTCCTCACCGTCCACTCGAACCCGCAGCCGTACTGCGTGCCGTAGAGGTAGTAGGTGGAGCCGGACTTCAGCATCATGCCGTCGTGCAGGTCGACGCCGGTGATGGTGATCGGGTCGACGGACGGGGTCGCGGCGGCCGCGGGCAGGGCGGTCACCAACCCGGCCAGGATCGTCGCCACCACCGTCAGAACCACCCGGGTCGCCCGCATCGGACATGGATAGTCCGATCTGCCCCCGGAGTGCCGTCTGTGCGCGTTCCTGTACCCGGAGTGGTGAACACGTCCGTGCACATGTGACGTGATCGGGCCCGGGGTGGGCCGGAGTGTCACCGATGCGCCCCGTCGGCCAGACTCGGGTGTGTGAGCATTCACGTCACGTTCGTCTGTACCGGCAACATCTGTCGCTCCCCCATCGCCGAGAAGGTGTTCGCCGCCGAGCTGGAACGCGCCGGGCTGGCCGACGGCGTCCGCGTCACGAGCGCGGGCACCGGCGGTTGGCACGTCGGCTCCCCCGCCGACGACCGCGCGGCCGCAGTGCTGCGATCCGAGGGGTACCCGGCCGAGCACCGGGCGCGCCAGATCGACTCCGACCTGCTCTCGGCGGACCTCATCGTCGCCCTCGACAACACCCACCGCCGCGCCCTGCAGTCCAAGGTTCCGGAGCCGGAGCGGGTACGGCTGCTGCGCTCGTTCGACCCCGCCGCCCCGAGCGGCGCCGACGTGCCCGATCCGTACTACGGCAGCGACGACGGCTTCGCCGAGGTCCTCGGCATGATCCGGGCCGCCGTGCCGGGGATGATCGACTGGGTGCGCACGCAACGGTGAACCGCGGCGTGGAGCGGGTCGAGCTCCCGGACGGCCGGACGGTCGTGGTGAAGTCCGGTGACCCGACCGCGGAGGCCGCGGGGCTGCGCTGGCTCGCGGTGCCCGGCGGCCCGCCGGTGCCCGAGGTCCTCGACGCCGGCCCCGACCGGCTCGTCATCGCCTACGTCCCGGCCGGAGTCCCGGACCGCTCCGCCGCTGTGGACCTCGGACGACGCCTCGCCGTGCTGCACGCCGCAGGGGCACCGGCCTTCGGGTCGCCCCCACCCGGCGGCCCGCGCACCGCGACGATCGGGCTCGCCCCGATGACCAACGAGCCGGCACCGGAGTGGGCCGCCTGGTACGCGGCCGACCGGGTGTTGCCCTACCTGCGCGCCGCCCGGGACGCGGGTGCGATCAGTGCCGCCGGGGCGGCCGTCGTCGAGCGGGCGTGCGGTCGGCTCCCCCGGCTCGACGAGCCACCGGCCCGGCTGCACGGCGACCTGTGGTCGGGCAATGTGCTGTGGTCGACCGACGGCGCCTGGTTGATCGACCCGGCCGCCCACGGCGGTCACCGCGAGACCGACCTCGCGATGCTCGCCCTGTTCGGCTGCCCCCACCTCGACGCCGTGCTCGACGGCTACGACGAGGTGGCCCCGCTCGCCGACGGCTGGCGCGAGCGGGTGCCACTGCACCAGCTGTTCCCGCTGCTCGTGCACGCCGCCCTGTTCGGCGGCGGCTACGGCGCGCAGGCGGCCGCGGCGGCGCGGAACTGCTAGCCGACGCCGAGGATCGACCACCCCATGTCGGGGAAGCCGGAGGCCTCCGCGACCCTCGCCGAGCCGATGTTGCTGTGTGCGTGCAGGTAGGTGGGGATCGCACCCTCGTCCAGGACACGGCGGGCGGCCTGCGTCACCAGCCGCCGCGCGAGGCCCTTGCCCTGCGCCGCCTCCGCGGTGACGACGGCCAGCTCGTGGCCGTACTCGTCGTGCCGCTTGATCCCGACGCCGGCGAGGTGCTCGCCGGTGTCGGGGTCCACCGCCACCAGCACCTCGTGGCCGAACGGCCGCAGCCACTCGGGCACCGACGGGTCGACGGCCGGCACCCACACACCGGCGTCGGGGAGCGGGGTGGGTGCGGTGCTCCAGCGGAACACCCCGCGGAAGAACCCGCCGTCGACGCTCGCGGCCGCGGGCACCCCGGGACCGTCGTCGCCGCCCGCCACCACGGCGGCCACGGCCTCCGCCGCGAGGGGCGGCACCGAGATGACCCCGCCCTCGGTGGACTCGACCCCGAGTACGGCGTGCACGAGGCCGTCCCAGCCCGGTTCGACTCGCTTGGCCGAGCCCACGACGGTGAGGCCCGGTCCCGTGCCGGGCCAGCGGCCCAGCCACGTCTGCAGGTGCGCGGTCAGCCGCGGGTCGTCCACGTACCGGAGTAGATCACGCGGCTGACCGTGACCGATCGGCGAACTCGGTGCGCGAGATGGCGAACTCGCCCGGTGGGATGGCGAACTCGCGGTCAGATGGTGTCCAGCAGCTCCGACAGCGACTCGGCCAGCGCGTCGGCCAGGACGTCGACGTCGGACATCGCGTCGCGGTCGGCGGTGAGGCCGTAGTGCACGCCGCCGTCGTAGGAGGTGATGCCGATCGCCACGGCCTGCCCGCCGGCCAGCGGCACCACGGGGTACATGTCGATCATCCGGGCGCCCATCGCGTAGAGGGGGCGGGGCGGGCCGGGCACGTTCGTGACCAGCACGTTGTAGAGCTGGCTGGAGTACTGGCTGGCCAGCCGCGCGCCGATGCTGTGCAGCACCGGCGGGGCCAGCCCGACCAGGCCGACGAGTGCGGACGCCCCGACGGCCCGGCCGCTGCGCTTGTGCTCCTCCATCGCGTCCCGAACCGTGGCGAGCCGCACCACCGGGTCGTCCTCCGCGACGGGCAGGTCCACCAAATAGGCCGAGATGGCGTTGCCCCCTCCCCCCTTACGGGCGCGCACACTCACCGGGACGAGCGCCCGGACGGCCGTTCCCTCGGTCAGCGGCTCACCCCGCGAGATCAGCCACCGCCGCAGCCCGCCCGTGACCACCGCCAGCACCACGTCGTTGACGGTGCCCCCGTGCGCCTTGCGGACGGCCCGGTGCTCGGCCAGCGAGGTGCGCACCATCCCGTAGCGGCGCTGGGCCCCGGTGGCGGCGTTCAGGGCCGGCACCGGGCGGGAGCCCGCGGCCCCACGTCCGGCGGACACCAGGCCGCCCACGGTGCGGCCCACCGCCGCGGTCGTCTCCCGCACGTCGCGGACGGCCCGGCCCGCGACGCCCAGCACCAGCCGCCGCGGGCGCAGCAGGGCGTCCACGCCCGCCCGGGCCGCCAGCTCGACCCCGTACGGCTCGCGTGCGGGCTGCCAGTCGTCGGATTCGGTCTCCCGCGGCTGGGGCGTGAGGTCGAGCAGGGCCGCGCCGATGTCCATGGACGCCAGCCCGTCCACCATCGCGTGGTGGGTCTTCGTGACGACGGCCAGCCGCCCGTCGGCCAGCCCCTCGACGACGTAGACCTCCCACAGCGGCCGCGACCGGTCGAGCTGGCGGGCCAGCAGCCGGCCCACCAGCTCGCGCAGCACGTCCTCGGTGCCCGGCGCCGGGAGCGCGGCATGGCGGACGTGGAAGTGGATGTCGAAGTCCTGGTCGTCCACCCACACCGGCAGCCCCAGCCCGCCCGGCACCTCCCGCACCTTCTGCCGGTAGCGCGGTACGAGGGGCAGCCGGTGCTCGATCAGCGCCGTGAACGCGGCCACGTCGAACGGTCCGTCCTCCGGCGGCGCGAAGGTCATCACCGCACCGACGTGCATCGCGGCCGTGCGGTGCTCCGCGAACAGGAACGACGCGTCGAGCGGGGAGAGCCGATCGGGCAACTGTTCTACCTCCACCCCCTCCAGGGGAAGCCGGAACGGCCCCGCTCCTCGAGCTTGACCCCGAGCACCTGGTGCAGCTGGATGTTGTCACGCTCGAAGCCCAGACGGCACGCCGCCATGTAGAGCCGCCACACCCGGGCGCGCCCGATGCCGACGTCGGCGACGGCCTCGTCCCAGTGCTCCTCCAGGTTGTCGCCCCACGCCTGCAGCGTCTTGGCGTAGTGCTCCCGGAAGTTCTCCTCGTGCCGGATCTCGAACCCGGCCTCGTTCATCTCCCAGACGAGCTGGCCGATGGGCTCCAACTGGCCGTCGGGGAAGACGTAGCGCGCGATGAACGGGTCGAGCTTCTTCTTCGGCGGCACGTGCGGCTGGGTGATGCAGTGGTTGAGCAGCCGCCCACCCGGGCGCAGCCGGGCGTGTAGTGAGGTGAAGTAGGAACGGAGCTGGTCCTTGCCGATGTGCTCGGTGAGCCCGATCGAGCTGATCGCGTCGAACTCCGACTCGGGCGCGTCGCGGTAGTCCATGTGCCGGACCTCCGCGAGGTGGCCCAGGCCGCGGCGCTCGATCTCCGCCTGCGCCCACTCCGCCTGGTTGCGCGACAACGTCACGCCCAGCGCCTTCACGCCGTGCTCGGCCGCCGCGTGCATCACCATGCCGCCCCAGCCGCAACCGACGTCGAGCAGACGCATGCCCGGCTCCAGAGCCAGCTTCTGCGCGACCAGCTCGAACTTGGTGGCCTGGGCCTCCTCGAGCGTGGTGGCGTCGCTGTCGTAGACCGCGCACGTGTACGCCATCGACGGGCCCAGCACCCACTCGTAGAACTGGTTGGAGACGTCGTAGTGGTGGGAGATGGCCTTGCTGTCGCGCGACTTGGAGTGCAACCGGCCCGGCGGCCGGTACTCCAGCTCCGGCGGCGGCTGCCGGTGGCGCAGCCAGAGCGGCACCATCTTGCGCGCCAGCCGCAACTGGTCGGCCCTCGTGATGTCGTGCAACGTGATGTCGGCCATCGCGTCGAGGACGTCGTACAGCTCGCCCTCCACCTCGATCTCACCCTCCACGTAGGCCCGGGCGAGCCCGAGCGTGCCGGGTGCGGTGGCCAGCCGCGCCATGGCCCGTGGCGAGACGATCCGCAGGGCCACCTCCGAACTGTCCGGCCCCGCCTTGCTGCCGTCGTAGGCGATCACCCGTACCGGGATGTCGGTTCCGACGACACCCGCGATGACATCAGCGACCTGCATCATGCCCTCCCTGATCCAGTCACCTTCGTATAGAGATCGGGCAGCCGACCGTGCGGGTCGTAGCGCCCCTTCAGCGCACGGTAGGCAGGCCCGTTGTAGTGCTCCCAGAACTCACGCTCGTCGTAATGGACGGTGGAGTACAGGGATTTGTGGCCCCCCAGCTCGGCCACCAACTCCTCGATCCGCCGGTTGTGGGCGTCGGGCTGACCCGGCACCTCCTCGACGGATGACCAGAACCCGACGTTGACGTAGAGCTCGTCGGCCTTCATGGGGTAGAGCGGCCAGGTGGTCTGCCCCTGCAGCCGCAGTGGGCAGAGCCAGAACGGCGCGATCCCGATGTCGCGGTGGAACGCCTCCAGGAACTCGGCCAGCCGCTCCACCGGGATCTCCACGTCCTGGACGACGAGCTCCTCCTGCGGCTTGCCGAACAGACCGCGGATGCGCCCGGAGAAGCGGTACCGGCGGTCCAGCGACACGAGACGGCGGTAGACGTCGGAACGGCGGTAGCGGCGCGGCCAGAACAGCCGGACCACCGGGTTCTGCGCGCCCAGCGCGCGGGAGCACCAGAACCAGTCGGTGTCCCAGCGCCAGATGTAGTCGTGCACCGTCAGCACGTCGGTGGGGAGCCGGTCGATGGACCGCCAGAAGATCTTCTGACCGGTGTAGTCGCTGGGGCCTGCGGGGCCCGGCTCGTCGGTGAACCAGCCGAGCGTGAGGTACTGCTCGCCGTCGGCCAGGACGCTGGCGTCGACGAAATCGGGACCGTCCACGGCATCGAGCTCGCAGACCGACACGATCTGCTTCTCCAGGTCGGCGGTGTCGACGCGGTGGTGCTCGATGCGGACGTACGGCTTGACGGGCTGCACGTCGATCACGATGCGCAGCGCGTAGCCGAGCGTGCCGTAGGAGTTGGGGAAGCCACGGAACAGCTCGGCGTGCTCGTTGTCGGGCGTGACGGTGACGACGTCGCCGTCGGCGGTGAGGATGTCCATCTCGCGCACCGACTCGTGCGGCAGCCCGTGGCGGAACGACGTCGACTCGATGCCCAGGCCCGTCACGGCCCCGCCCAGCGTGATCGTCTTGAGCTGCGGCACCACCAGCGGCATCACCCCGTACGGGAGCGTGGCCGCCACGAGATCCTCGTAGGTGGTCATGCCCTGCACCTCGGCGGTGAGCCCGACCGGGTCCACCGCGATCACCCCGGTGAGGTCGCTCGTGTCGAGCCGATCGGTGATCTGTTCGCGCCCGCCGAAGCGGAACAGGTTCGACGACTTCTTGCCCAACCGCATCCGCGTGCCCGCCGGCAGTGCCCGGAACCGTCGCAGCAGATCGGCGACGGCCGCGGCATGCGTGGCGGGTGAGACCAGCGGTGGTGCCTCCAGCGGTGTTCCGACCACGCCCATGGAGGGGAACGCTAGTCCGACCGGGACGGCGAACCCAACCTCTCGGCCAGGCCTTTCGTCACACCAACCGGGCGGTCGCCGGATTTGTCCCCTTTGCCGTCGAGATGATCATCGAGCGGGGCCCTTCGGCCCGTGGTCTGATGCGTGTCGTGTCCGACACGAATCCACTGCAGAACGTCACGTTCCCCTCGACCGGCGGTACCGCCCACGGCTACCTCGCGGTTCCCGAGTCCGGGAGCGGCCCCGGCCTGATCGTCATCCAGGAGTGGTGGGGACTCACCGACCACATCGCCGACGTCACCAACCGCTTCGCCGCGCAGGGCTTCGTCGCCCTGGCCCCCGACCTGTTCGGCGGGAAGACCACCCACGACTCGGACGAGGCCGGGAAGCTGATGGGCGAACTGCCCGTCGACCAGGCCGCCGCCGATCTCGCCGGGGCCGTCGACTTCCTGCTCGGCCACGAGGCCGTCACCTCGTCGACGGTCGGCGCCGTCGGATTCTGCATGGGCGGCGGCTTCGTGCTGGTCCTCGCCGCCCAGCAGGGCGACCGGATCGGCGCCGCGGTGCCGTTCTACGGCGTGCTCAAGGAGGAGTTCCCCAGCTTCGGGAACCTCACCGCGCCGCTGCAGGGGCACTTCGGCGAGCAGGACCAGATGGCCGACCCAGCCTCCGTGTCGGCCCTCGCCGAGCGGATCCAGACCGAGTCCGGGGTGCAGCCCGAATTCTTCACCTACCCGGCGGGTCACGCGTTCTTCAACGACGAGAACCACATGGGCACCTACGACAAGGCCCAGGGCGAGGTGGCCTGGAACCGCACCCTGGAGTTCCTCCGCGCGCACGTCAAGTAGCGGCCGCATTGCAGCAAAGCCACGTTCACGCCATCTCGTTGCGTCGACGTGGCTTTGCTGCAACGTGTCTAGGTGCGGGTGAGGCGGCCCCGCACGAGGCTCGGCAGGGCTGATACGCCCGTCGTCGGGCGGAAGGCCTCCGCCGCCGCCGTCAGGGCCTGGTGCTGGTCGTCGGTCAGCGCGATGTCGGCCGCGGCGGCGTTGCTCTCCACCTGCGCCACGCTGGACGCGCCGGGGATCGCCACGACGTTCGGCAGGTGCACGAGCCAGGCCAGCGCGATCTGCGCCGGCGAGGCGTCGTGGGCGGAGGCGATGTCGCGCAGCAGGTCCAGCAGCGGGCGGGCGGCGTCGAGGTTCTCCGGCAGGAACAGCGCGTTGGCCGCTCTGACCCCGCCCGACGGCTTGTTCGACGACGTGTAGCGCCCCGACAGCAGCCCCTGCCCGAGCGGGCTCCACGCGAGGATGACGTGTCCGGTGCGCTGCGCCCACGGCACCATCTCGGCCAGCGGCTCGCGGGCCACGAGGCTGAACTGCACCTGGTTGGACAGGACCTTCGCCCCGTAGTGGACCTCGGCGCGCTTCCACCGGTCGAGGGAGTAGTTCGAGACGCCGACCTGGTCGACCACCCCTACGTCGTGCAGGGCCTTCATGCCCCGCATCGTGGTGCCGTCCTTGATCACCGGGTTGGGCTGGTGCACCTGGTAGAGGTCGATCTGCTTGACGCCCAGACGCTGCGCACTGGCCACCCCGCGCTGCTGCACCACCGGCGCCGTCGGCCACACGGGGAAGACCTTCGACGCCACCACCACGTCGTCCGTGCCGCCGGAGGCCGCCAGCGCGCTCCCGAGGATGCGCTCGCTGCGCCCGAAGCCGTAGACCTCCGCGGTGTCGAACACCGTGACGCCCAGCTCCCGGGCCCGGGCGACGATCCGGGCCGCCTCCCCCTCGTCGTAGTCCGCGCCGTAGCCCCACTCCCGGGAGCCGAACTGCCACGTGCCCAGACCGATGACGGAGTACCGCTTGGCGGTGTCCAGTTCGAGATAGCGCATGACACCAGCATGGCCCGATTGCGGCCACGGCGCTCCCACAGAGGCGGCGATCACCACACTGGCCCGGAGCGGGGGGTCTCAGGAATGGTCGGTGAGGAACGTGTCCAGGTGGAACCACGTCGTGGTGCGGGCGTCGCGGCCGGTCAGGACGCCGAGGTGGCCGCCGGGGGCGGTCTCGAACCGCACCTGCGGCGCCCCGGTCAGCAGCTCCACCACCTTCTGCACCGCGGCCATCGGGGCGATCACGTCCGTGCGCCCGGCCACCACGAGGACGGGCACGTCGATGGCACCGAGCGGGATGGAACGGCCGGCCAGGGCGAGCTTGCCGTCGGAGAGGTCGTTGCTGCGCAGCAGCAGGTGGTAGAGCTGCCCGAACACGCGGCCCGGGTAGCCGTGCATGTTGTTCATCATGTGGTCGACGGCCTCGATCTGGGCGAGGCAGTCGCGGTCGTCGAGCCGCGAGAGCAGCGTCAACGGTTTGGTCACCAGCTTCTCGAACGCCGTGAGCTGGAACGCGGCGCTGACCAGAGGGGCCGGGAAGCTGCCGATGGCCTGGTACACCCACGGCAGCCCCCGCCCACCCATGACCACGGCGAGGGGCCGCAGCGGCGCCACCAGCGGCACGGCCGCGATGTCGACGGGGCTGCCGATCACCGTCAGCGACGCGATGGGCAGCGGTTCACCGGCGTCAGCCCCAGCCGCCACCGTCAGCATCGAGAAGATCCCGCCCAGCGACCACCCCAGCAGGTGCACGTCACCCGCGCCTGCGTGCGCCGCGGTCTCCCGCACCGCCCACGGCACCACGTCGTCCACCCAGTGCTCCATGCCGAGGCCACGCTCGGCGAAGTGGATGGCGCCGTAGTCCACGAGGTACACGGTGCGGCCCTCCGCCAGCAGGTGCTCCACCAGCGAGCAGCCCCGGCGCAGGTCGTAGGCGAAGTCGGGCGCGCCGAGCGGCGGGACGAGCAGCACCGGCGCTCCCCCGACGTCCGGAGCTCCCACGTCCGGGCGGTAGCGGTGCAGCACCGCGCCGTGCTCCGCGACCACGTCGCGGGGCATCCGCCGGAGGTCGGCCACACCGCCGCGGAGCTTGCCCGCCAGGTTGACCACAGCGGCCCCGAGATCCATCTGGTCAACCTAGTGGGTGCGGGAAAACAGTCGACCCCGACTGTTTCAGGTTACCGGTCGGTATGTGACACTGCGGAGCATGCAGAGGGACATCTTCGACGCCGAGCACGACGCCTTCCGCGACCTGGTGCGCACCTTCCTGACGAAAGAGGTCGTGCCGTTCCACGAGCAGTGGGAGAACGACGGCCAGGTCGACCGCGAGGTCTGGAAGGCCGCGGGCGCGGCGGGCCTGCTCGGCACCGACGTACCCGAGGAGTTCGGCGGCGGAGGGGTCGACGACTTCCGCTACAACTCGATCGTCACCGAGGAGATCTCGGCGGCCGGCACGAGCGGCCTGGGCTTCCCCCTGCAGAACGACGTGATCGCGCCCTACCTGCTGCGCCTGGCCACCGACGAGCAGAAGCAGCGCTGGCTGCCCGGCTTCTGCTCCGGCGAGATCATCACCGCCATCGCGATGACCGAGCCGGGCACCGGATCGGACCTGCAGGGCATCGCCACCACCGCGAAAAAGGACGAGCACGGCGACTGGATCCTCAACGGGTCCAAGACCTTCATCACCAACGGCATCCTCGCCGACCTGGTGATCGTCGTCGCGAAGACCGACCCGGAGGCGGGCAGCCGCGGGTTCAGCCTGCTCGTCGTCGAGCGCGGGATGGAGGGCTTCGAGCGCGGCCGCCGCCTCAAGAAGGTCGGCATGAAGGCGCAGGACACCGCGGAGCTGTCGTTCACCGACGTGCGCGTGCCCGCCGCCAACGTGCTGGGGGAGCTCGGCCAGGGCTTCGTCTACCTGATGCAGAACCTCGCGCAGGAGCGGTTGTCCATCGCGGTCGGCTCGATCGCGGGCGCGGCCCAGGCCCTGACGTGGACGCTCGACTACACGAAGGACCGCAAGGCCTTCGGCAAGCCGGTGGCCACCTTCCAGAACACGCGCTTCGAGCTGGCCGAGATGGACACCGAGATCACGGTCACCCAGGTGTTCGTGGACAGGTGCATCAGCGAGCACGTGGCGGGACGCCTGTCGATCGCGGACGCCGCAAAAGCAAAATGGTGGGCCTCGGACGTGCTCAAGCGCGTGGTGGACCGCTGCGTGCAGCTGCACGGCGGCTACGGCTACATGATGGAGTACCCGATCGCCAAGGCGTTCGTGGACTCCCGCGTGCAGTCCATCTACGGCGGCACCAACGAGATCATGAAGGAGATCATCGGCCGCTCACTGGTGGGCTGACTCTCAGCGGCCGGCGCACGCCCGCTCGAGCCCGGCCGTCGCCGCGATCAGCCGCTTCGTGTTGTACTGCACCGGCTTCTCCAGCGTGGGCTCGGCCTGGGTGCTGCCCGCCTTCGACTGGGCGTCCAGGTCGTCGATGGCCGCCACCAGCTCGGTGGAGGCCTGGCCGAGGGCGAGGTCGGTGAGCCCGCCCTGCGCGGCCATCTGGCGGCTGGCCAGGAACAGCAGCGGGATGGCGGCCGGCAGCACGGGGCCGATGTCGAGAATGTGGGCCGCGTTGCGGATGTTGCTCGCCAGCTCGGCCGACCTCCCGCACAGCTGGGCGTCCGAGGTCGCCCCGGACGTCGTGGGCGCCGCGGCCGCCGTCGGAACCGGGGCCGGGGCGGGCTGGGGTGCCGGGGCGCTGCAGCCCGCGAGCACGACGAGCAGCACGGCTCCGCGGGCCAGGTGACGCCTCATGCCACCACGCTCGCCAGCACGCGGGCGCGCTCGGCCTCGACGTCGATGTCGGTCTCCGGGAACTGCGGTTCCATCTCGCCGAGGGTCTCCACGAGCAGCGCCGCCACCGCCCAGTTGCGGTACCACTTCCGATCCGACGGCACGACGTACCAGGGTGCGGTGTCGGTGTCGCAGAACCGCAGCGCGTCGGTGTAGGCCTCCTGGTAGGCGGGCCACTTGGACCGGGAATCGAGATCGGCCGAGTTGTACTTCCAGTGCTTGAGCGGGTCGTCGAGCCGCGCCAACAGTCGCTCCTGCTGGGCCTGTGGCGAGATGTGCAGCATCACCTTGAGCACCGTGACGTCCTGCGCGGCGAGCTCGGCCTCGAACGCGTTGATCTCGTCGTAGCGGCCCCGCCAGACCTCCTCGGGCACCAACTGGTCGACGCGGGCGATCAGCACGTCCTCGTACTGGGAGCGGTCGAACACGGCGATCTGCCCCGGCTGGGGAGCCTGCTTGCGGATCCGCCACAGGAAGTGGTGGGCGCGCTCCTCGGCCGTGGGCTTCTTGAACGACGCGATGTGCAGCCCCTGGGGGTTGACCAGCCCCGCGACGTGCCGGATCACGCCGCCCTTGCCGGAGGTGTCCATCCCCTGCAGGACCAGCAGTACCGAGCGGGTCCCCTCCACGGTGGCCTCCGCGTAGAGCGCGTCCTGCAGGCCCTCCAGCCGCGCGGCCAGGTCGGTCATGTCGGCCGCGGCCGCGGTCTTGTCCTTGGGCCCGACGGGCCGGGACCGCGGGTCGATCGCGGACAGGTCGGGCTCGGGCGACACCCGGAACTTCGCACGCACGGACTTGGGCACACCACGAACCTACTGGCTCGCTCAGCCGCCCGCGGGCACCGCGTCCTGCTGCTCGGGCTCCCGGTCCTGATCGACGCCTGCCGCGAGGTCGATCTCCAGGGCGAAGGGCTCCTCCAGCCGGAGCACCTCGTGCGCTCCTGCGTGCGCGTACTGTGGTACCGACCACTGATGATCATGTTGGCGACGGCGAACGGCACGTCGTGGTCCACGAGCAGCGAGTACGGGATGCGGCTGCGGGCGTAGAGCTGCGGCTTGAACGACCGGTCGAGCGCCCCGTGGTCGGCGCCCACCACCTCGATCACCATCAGTGCGTCGGCGGCGTCGAGAACGGATTCGGCGGGTTCGTCACCACCGGCTGCCCGCGTCACCACCAGATCGGGGACCAGCACGCAGTCGGTGCCCAGGCGCAGCGGCACCGGCCCGACGACACGCAGCCCGTCGGGCAGGGCGGCCTCGACGGTGTCGCGGACCGTGGCGACGACGCGCGCCCGCTGCGGCGTGGCCCCGGGCCCGACGACCAGCGCCCCGTCCACCAACTCGACGCGGCCGTCGTCGGGGACCGACAGGCCGAGGAAGGCGTCCTCGGTCCAGGGACCTTCATGGTCGAACACCCCATCGTCCACAGCCGCACCTCGCCCTCTCGTGGCTGACTCCCGTCATGGTGACACGGTGACGCGGACGACAGGCTACGGCGACGGAACGTCACCCCGCAGTACACCGGATCAGGGGACCCGCCGGCCGCCGATCGGTACGACGAGCGGCGAGCCCGCCACCGGGTCCTCGATCACCCGGGCGGCCAGCCCGAACACCTCGGCGAGGAGCTCCTCGGTGATCACCTCGGCGGGCTCCCCCGCCGCGACGATCCGGCCGTCGCGCATGGCGACGAGGCGGTCGGCGTAGCGGGCGGCCAGATTCAGGTCGTGCAGCACCATCACGACGGTGCGCCCGGCCTCGGCGTGCAGCCGCCGCACGAGCTCCAGGACGTCCACCTGGTGGGCGAGGTCGAGGAACGTGGTGGGCTCGTCGAGCAGGAGCAGGTCGGTGCCCTGCGCCAGCGCCATGGAGATCCACGCCCGCTGGCGCTGGCCGCCCGACAGCTCGTCGACGGGCCGCTCGACGAGATCGGCGATGCCGGTCCACTCGCACGCCTGGGCCACGGCCTCCTCGTCGTCGCGCGACCACTGCCGGTACCAGGCCTGGTGGGGGTGCCGGCCGCGGGCGACGAGGTCGCCGACGGTGAGCCCCTCGGGCGCGGTGGGGGCCTGGGGCAGCAGCCCGAGCACCTTCGCGATCTCGCGGGTGGGGATGGAGTCGATCCGCTTCCCGTCGAGGACGACCTGGCCGCCCGACGGCCTGAGCAGCCGCCCGAGGGCACGCAGCACCGTCGACTTCCCGCAGCCGTTGGGCCCGATCACCGCGGTCACGGTGCCGGTGACGATCTCGAGATCGAGGCCGTCGACGACGGTGCGGTCGCCGTAGCCCAGGCGGACGTTCTCCGCGCGCAACCGGGAGTCGGTGGTGGTCTGGAGGAGCGTCATCTGCCGAGTTCTCCGAATCGGTGGGGCGGCTGGTGGGTGAGCCGTGATGTCGGCGGGCCGAGGGACTAGCCCTTCCGGCCGTGTCTCGCGATGAGGAACAGCAGGTAGGGGGCGCCGAGCACCGCGGTGACGATGCCGACGGGCAGCTCGGTGCCGCCGAAGGCCGTGCGCGCGAGCAGGTCGGCGACCACCGTGAGCGCCCCGCCGACCAGCAGCGACGCCGTGATCGGCGGCCGCGCCGCACCCACGAGCCGCTGGGCGATCTGGGGTGCCACCAGCGCCACGAACGCGATGGGGCCGGCCGCGGAGGTGGCCACCGCCGCCAGCGCCACGGCGACGATGATGAGCCCGCTGCGGGCACCGTCGACGCGGATCCCGAGGCTCCGGGCGGTGTCGTCGGAGAACTGCAGCCCGCCCATGACGTGGCCCAGGACCAGCGCTGCGGGTACCAGCACGAGGAGCGCGAGGCTCACGGGCACCACGTCGTCCCAGCTGGCGGCGTTGAGACTGCCGTTGAGCCAGGTGTAGGCGCGCGCGGCCTCGTAGACCTGCGCCGCCACCAGCAGCCACTGCACGACGGCGATCAGCATCGCGTTGATCCCGATGCCGATGAGCACCAGCCGGAACCCCTGCACCCCGCCCCGCCACGCCAGCGCGTAGATCGCGAACGCCGTGACGAGGCTGCCGGCCAGCGCGGCGAGCGGGATGCCGGCCGTCGCGAGCAGCCCGCCGAGGACGCCGAACCCGCCACCCAGCACGATCACGAACACCGCGGCGGCACTGGCGCCCGCGGTGAAACCGATGACGTCGGGGCTGGCCAGCGGATTGCGGGCGACGGTCTGCGTCAACGCGCCCGACACCGCCAGCGCCGCGCCGACCAGCACGCCGGTGAGCGACCGCGGCAGCCGCAGTTCCAGCACGATGAACTGCTGACCGGCGTCGCCACCGCCGACCAGTACGGCCAGCACGTCGCCGACGCCGATGGGGTACTCCCCGCGCCCGACGTTCAGCGCGACGCCGAGCAGGAGGACCGCCGCCGCCACGACCAGCACCACGACGGTCCGGCGCCGCCACACGACCGAGACCCGGCCGACGCGCAGCGCAGGCCGCCCGGGCACCCGCGAGAGCACCGCGGTCACGACGCCGCCTCCGCGGGAAGAAGCACGTCGGCGGTCACGACGCCGCCTCCGCGGGAAGAAGCACGTCGGCGGTCACGACGCCGCCTCCGCGGGACGAAGCACGTCGGCGGTCACGACGCCGCCTCCGCGGGACGAAGCACGTCGGCGGTCACGACGCCGCCATCTTCCGGCGTCGCACCAGCCACACGAAGAAGGGCCCACCGACCAGGGCCAGCACGATGCCGACCTGCAGCTCCCCCGGCCGGGCGACGACCCGACCCACGACGTCGGCGGCCACCAGCAGCACGGCCCCCGCCAGCGCGGAGGTCGGCAGCAGCCAGCGGTGGTCGGGGCCGGTGAACACCCGCACGACGTGCGGCACGACCAGGCCGACGAAGGCGATCGGCCCGCAGGCGGCGGTGGCCCCGCCGGCCAGCAGCGTGATCGCCACGATGCCCACGATCCGGGTGCGCAGCACCGGGTGTCCGAGCGAGCGCGCCACGTCGTCACCCAACGCCAGCGCGTTGAGCGCGGGGGCACTGGCCAGCGCGAGGAACGCCCCGGCGCCGAGGAACCAGACGACCTGCCCCGTGACGTCGACGTCGCGGCCGGCCAGCGAGCCGACCGACCAGAAGCGGTAGGCGTCGAGGGTGCGGACGTCGACGAGGATCACGGCCGACGTCAGGGCGGCGAGCAGGGCCGTGACGGCGGCCCCGGCCAGCGCGAGCGTCACCGGGGTGGGGCCGCCCCGCCCGGTGGACCCGAGTACGAACACCGCAACGGCGGCCACCATGGCGCCGGCGAAGGCGAACCAGACGTAGCCGTAGAGGCTCGTGACGCCGAAAGCGTAGATCCCGACCACCACGGCCAGCGCCGCACCGGCGTTGACGCCGAGCAGGCCGGGGTCGGCGAGCGGGTTGCGGGTGTGGCCCTGGATGAGGGCGCCGGCCAGGCCGAGGGCCGCTCCGACCAGCACCCCCAGCAGGGTCCGCGGGATCCGCAGCGACCGCACCACGATGTCGTCCTCGGTGCCGGTGGGAGCCACGAGCGCCTGCCAGACGTGGTCGAGCGGGACGGCCTTCGCCCCGACGGCGACACCGGCCACACAGGCGACGGCCAGCAGCCCGCCCAGCACCAGCAGGCCGAGCACCCGGCGGCGGACGACCGGCACGGGCACGCTCGTCACCACCATCCGGTACCCCTGTCGTCGATTGGGTGTGCTCAGGTCACCATAGGTGAGCCTGTCCTTGGAACACAGACCCGGGGAAACCCAGACCCGGGCGTGGTGTGCTCGGATGTACCGGTGATCACCCTGCTGCCCGTGGACGGCTCCCCTGGAGAACTCGACACGGGGCTCGCCGAGCACTACGCCTATCCCGACGACCTCGCGCGGCCGTGGGTCCGGGTGAACTTCGTGTCCAGCGCCGACGGGGCCGCCTCGGTGGAGGGGACGTCCGGCGGGCTCGGCTCCGACGCGGACAAGCAGGTGTTCGGGGTGCTGCGCGAGCTGGCCGAGGTCGTGCTGGTCGGGGCGGGCACGGTCCGCGCCGAGGACTACCGGGGCGCGCGGCGCACCACGGTGGGTCGCGACACCCCGCCGCCGATCGCCGTCGTCACCGGCTCGGCCGACCTCGACCCGGGCAGCCGGCTGTTCACCGACACCCGGGTCGCCCCCATCGTCCTGACGCTCGGCTCGGCGTCCGCAGAGCGCCGCGAACGGCTCGCGGCCGCCGGCGCCGACGTCGTCGTGCTCGACGACCTGCGTCCCGCGACGCTGCTCGGCGAGCTCGGCCGCCGTGGCCTGCACCGGGTGCTGTGCGAGGGCGGACCCTCGCTGTTCGGCGAGCTCGTGGCCGCCGACGCGGTCGACGAGCTGTGCCTGACGGTCGCCCCGCTGCTGGCCGGGGGAACGGCGGGCCGGATCGCCCGCGGCCGGGAGGACTCCCCCGCACGGCCGTTGACGCTGGTCGGGGCCCTGGAGGCCGATGGCACTCTCCTGCTGCGTTATCGGCGCGTTACTCCGATAGGGTGACATGGCGGGAGGATCCAGCGGGTACTCGCGTCGTACAGACGAACAACGAGGTACACCCACGAAGGAGCAGCGATGACCACCCCCACGGCCGCTACGACCACCATCAAGTCCCCCACGGGCACCGGTGGCAGCCCTGCCCGGCTGGCCGACGACACCGCGCAGGGCAAGACCACGATCGCCGCGTCCGTCGTCCAGAAGATCGCCGGCATCGCCGCACGTGAGATCTCCGGCGTCCACTCGATGGGCGGCGGTCTGTCCCGCACGTTCGGCGCCATCCGTGAGCGCATCCCCGGTGGCGGCACCGGGGCGTCCAACATCGCGGGCGTCCAGGTCGAGGTCGGCGAGAAGCAGGCCGCCGTGGACCTCGACCTCGTCGTCGAGTACGGCGCGTCGATCGTCGAGCTGGCGCGCGCCGTGCGCCGCAACGTGATCACCGCCGTGGAGCGCATGACCGGCCTCGAGGTCATCGAGGTCAACATCGCGGTCAACGACATCCACCTCCCCGACGAGGAGGACGACACCCCCGCCACGGCTCCCGCCGTCGCCCGGGTCGAGTAGTCCTACCCTTTCGTCGTCGTGAACCGGGAGCAAGCCGTGACCGTCACCGTCGTACCCGAGCCCACCGCCGTTCCGCTCGCCGAGCAGATCGCGGCCGTGGTCACCGCGCACCCGGCCGTCGCCGGGCTGCACGGAGGAATCTTCGGTGCGGTCGCCACCTACCTGCCGGGCCGCCGCCTCACCGGCGTGCGGATCGGTGAGGGCGACGAGCCCGTGGAGCTGGCCGTGGTGCTGCACCTCGACCAGCCGATCCCGGGCGTCGTGCGCGACCTGCGACGGGCCGTCTCCGGACTGTGCGGCGGAGCGGCGGTGGACATCACCGTCGCCGACGTCGCCGTCCCCGCCCGGTACGCCACCGAGCTCGCCGGCGACGGGCTGGTCGACGCGCGCCCATGAACGAACAGGAACGAGCGGCCTTCCGAGCGTTCGTCCGTGCCAACCACCCGGACCGCGGCGGTGATCCCGACGTCTTCGTCGCGGGTCTCGCCCGGTTCCGGGCTGGGTCGGAGCGCGTCTCTCCGTCCCCGCCGGCGTCGGGGGCCGGCGGGGGCGGTGATGCGCGTTCCGACCCCGAATCCGATCTCGGCGATCCCCGCTGGGACGCCCCCGTCGAGTTCGTCACGCCGCTGCCCGCCGCGATGCGGGTGGCGGTGGCCCTGATCCGAACGTGGCACTGGCACCGCCGGCGCCGCGTGCAGTAACGAAACATCATCCTTACGGAGAAACCATGAACGCCACCCGGACCGGCCTCCTGGCAGGTCTCATCCTCGGTGCCGCCGGCTCCATCGGCGGCTTCGGACCCTTCCTCATCACCCTGGTCTTCGGGATCGTCGGTCTTCTCGTGGGCATGGTGCTCGACGGCAGCCTCGACGTCAGCGGCGTGCTGGGCCGGGGCAAGGACCGGTGAGCTCGCCCTCCGACGACGGCCCGGGCAGCCTCGACATCGCGCCGATCGTGCTCCGGAAGATCGTCGAGCACGCGGCCGACCAGGTCCCGGGCACGCTGCGCAGCGAGCGCCGCCTCGCCGGCATCGACGTCGGCGAGTCCGGCTCGCACGCCAAGATCGTCACCGGCTCCGGGGACCCGACGGCCGTGGACGTGCGCCTCGAACTGACGCTGCAGTACCCGGCCTCGGTGCGCACCGTCGTCGACGCCGTGCGCGCCAGGGTCGGCGACGAGCTCACCCGCATCTCCGGCCACCACGTCCGCAGCCTGACCGTCACCGTGTCCGGGTTGCGGGGCGCCCCGGTGACCGCCGCACCCCGCATCCAGTAGTCCCCTCCCCCTCCACGAAGGAATGTCGGCATGCGCGTACTGCTCCGCATCCTCGCCCCGCTGCTCGGACTCGCACTGGCCGCGGCCGGCGTGCTGTTCGTCATCGAGGTCGTCGCGGCGTGGGTCCGCCCCGACGCCACCACCGGCCTCGTCGTGCCATGGCCCGACTGGCGGGCCACCCTCGAAAGCCTGACCTGGGCGGACACCCCGGTCCCCGCCATCGCCATCACGGTCGCCGTCGTCGGCCTCCTGCTGGTGCTGATCGGGATCGCCGCCCGCCGCTCGGACGTCCATTTCGACGCGCCGAGCCCCGAGATCGCCGTCACCACCGCCCCGCGCGTGCTGGCCCGGCTCGTCGGCACCCGCGTCCGCGCCACCGACGACGTGGCGAGTGCCACGGTCACGGCGTCGGCCCGCAAGGTGAGCGTCTCCGCCCAGTCCTGGAACGACTCCACCCCCGAGCTGCGCAGCACCGTCACCTCACGGGTCGACGACCTGCTCGCCGAACTGCCGCTGCGCCGTCGCCCCCGCGTGTCGGTGTCGCTGCAGGAACGAAAGGGACCCCGATGACCGCCCCGCCTTCCCTCACGAAGGATGCCGCCCCCACCAGGGACGGTGCTCAGGCCAAGACCGCCCCGGCTCCGGCCAAGCTGCGCCGTCGCTCCCGGTCGGCCGTGGCGCGCTCCGCGGGCGGCGACCGCTGGACGATCGTGATCGTCGGGCTGGTCCTGCTGGCCGCCGGCGTGCTCGTCGCCCTGCTGTCCTACGGCATCTTCGGTTCCGCGCGCGCCGGTCGGCCCCTGCTCGACCCGATGATCGTCGACACGCTGCGGTCGCAGCCGCTCGTCTCGCGGATCGTGGCCATCGTGGTCGGTGTGGTCCTGGCGCTGCTCGGGCTGATCTGGGCGTCCAACTCGGTACGTCCGGAGCGCCGCCCCGACCTGCTGATCGACGGCGGGCCCGACACCTCCATCGTGGTCAGCTCCGCCGCCGCCGCCGACGCGGTGGCCACCCAGGCGGGCGGCCTCCCCGGCGTCGGACGGGCCCGGGCGCGGCTGGTCGGCGAGGAGAGCGCCCCCGCGCTGCGGGTGACGCTGTGGCTGGCCGACGACGCCGACGTGCGCGACGTCCTGCGCCGGCTCGACAGCGACGTGCTGACGACCGCCCGCGAGTCGCTGGGGCTGTCGGCCCTGCCGGTGGCCGTCCGGCTGGAGCTGGACCGCTCGCAGCCCACCGCGCGCGTCGCCTGATCCACCCGTTCACGGGAGTCACACCGGCTCTGGGGCAGGGTCCACGGGTGCGCACGCGGTACCGGCAGGTGTGGTTCGCCACGGCCGTCTCGATCTGTCTGGCCGTGACCGGTTGTTCCGTCGGGCCCTCGCAGCGGCCACCCGTGGCCGTCCGCGGCGACGCGATGCCCGCCGCCCCCGTCGCGCCCGGCACCGCCGCCCCCACCCCCACCCCCACCCCCGACCCCGTGCCGGACCTCGAACCCCAGAACGCGTCGATCCCCTTCGCCGACTGCACGGCCGACACGCTGGCCGCCCTGCGCGCACCGTCGTCCCGGTCGCTGAGGTTCGAGTGCGGCGAGCTGACGGTGCCCGCCGATCCCGCCGCCCCCCAGCTCGGCACCACCACGCTGGGCGTCCTGCGGGCCGGGCTGCCCGGCGCCCCGGAGACCCGTCCGCCGCTGCTCGTCGTCGGCGACAGCGCCGGTGACGCGTCCGCGCGGGTGGCCGCGCTGCTCGCCGAGCAGGTGTCCCCGGACCTCCTCGCGCAGTTCACGCTGGTCGGGTTGGACCGGCGCGGGGCCGGGGCCGACCGCCTCGACTGCGCGCCCAGCGACGCCCGGGCCGCACTCGTCGACGCCGACCCCGCGCGGACCTCCCCCCAGGACCTCACCAGTCTCCTCGAGGACGCCCGCTCGGTCGTCCAGGAGTGCAACCTGACGCTCGACAACACGCTGGGCACGATCCGCAGCACCTCCACCGCCTCGGACGTCGAGCTGCTGCGCACCGCGCTGGGGGTGGGCCACCTGTCGGCGATCGGGACCGGCGACGGCGCCGATGCCCTGGCCACGTGGGCGGGCACGGCACCGCAGGCTGTCGGCCGCCTCGTGCTCGACGGGCCCCCGCAGCCCGGTCTCGACGAGCCCGACCGCAGCGCGGCCCGCGCCAAGGCCGCCGAGACCGCGTTCGACGCGTTCGCCGTCTCCTGCACCGCCCAGCCCGGCTGCGCCCTGGGGGCCGCGCCGCGCACCACCGTCACCGGTCTGCTGAAGGCCCTGGGCGCGCGTCCCCTCGCCGCTGCGGACGGTCGCAGGCTCACGGCGGGCTCCGCCGTCACGGCGATCCGGGCGGTGCTCGGCGAGCCCCGGGACTGGCCGGCCCTGACCGCGGCGATCGCTGCCGCCGGCACAGGCAACCCCACGCCTCTGCTCGATCTGCTGGACCCGCTCGCCGGTCCCCGCGGGCGCTTCGACGGGGCGCTCGCCACCGACTGCAACGACAGCCGCAACCGGCTCTCCCCGTCCCAGATCTCCGAGCTCGCCACCCGCTGGACCAGCGCGTACCCGCTGTTCGGCGGCGAGGCCGCACTCGGGCTGCTGGACTGCGCGCCCTGGCCCACCGGGGGCCCGACCCCGGCCGCGACATCCGCGGCCGGGGCGCCGCCCGTGCTCGTGCTGGGGACTGCGGCCGACCCGCGCGATCCCTTCGACGGTTCGCGCAGGGCGTCCGACGCCCTGCCCACCGCCCGCTTCCTGAGCTGGCAGGGCCCGGGCACCGGCGCCTACCCGCGTACCCCGTGTGTGACGGGGGTGGTGGACGCGATGCTCCTCGACGGTGTGGTGCCCCAGGCCGGCACCCTGTGCCCTCCGTAGCAGACCCGTCGTCGGACTAGGAGCAGTAGTCCTTCTGCGCGATGGAGACGACGCTCTTCGCCTGCTTGCTGTTCACGGTGGGGAGCACCGCGGGCAGGGCGCGCACCAGGTCGGCCGCCGCGGCCCCGTTGGCCAGCTGCTGACAGATCACCTCGGCGGCCTCGGTCTCCGACTGGCCCGAATCGCTCGTGGGGACAGAGGCGTCCCGCAGCGCCGCGAGGTAGGCGACGGCCTTGGTGCTGGTGGGGTCGACGGCCGCCTCGGGATCGTCCGTGGCAGAGGTGGGTGCGGCGGCAGCGGCCGTGGTCGGGGCGTCCTGCACCACGGCGGCGTTGGACGCCCCGCGGGACCCGCCGACCAGGCCGGCGACCAGCGCGGCCACCAGGACGACCCCACCCACGGCGGCGGCGACCAGCACCATCCGGCCGCCCGGCCGGCCCCGGAAGCGTGCGAGCAGGGCCTTCAGCGGGTGGCCGCCACCCTCGACGGGCCCGGCCACCTCCGGCTCGGGGTCGACGGTGAACACGTGGGTGTCGGGATCCCGGTTGGCCTCGCGGGCCACCGCGGCCGCCGCGGCCGCGGCCTCCTGCGCGCGCCTGCGGGCCGCCCGGCCGCCGGTGGCGGTGGTCGGCGCGCCGCGGAGCGGCGTGGCCGAGATCGTCATGGTGGCGGCCCGGGCCACGGCCGCCTCGTCGGGCGGCAGCGCCTGGCCCGGCACGGCCACCGGTGTCAGCTGGTGATGGGACGGCCGGAACCCGTTGGGGGCCGGACGGCTCGGCACCGGGGCCAGCGCGACGGTCGTGGTCTCGTTCGCGCTGACGGCGCTGATCGCGTGAGCCCGTTCCACGGCGTGGCGCTCGGCGGCGGCGGCGGCCTCCGCTTCAGCGGCCGCGCGAGTGGCGAGATCGGCGGCGGCCTCCGCCTCGGCGGCCGCTGAAGCAGCGGCGGCGATGGCGGCAGAAGCACGGGCCGCCGCGTCCGCCGCGGCGGCCTCCGCGGTGTCGGCGGCGGCCTCCGCCGCGCGGCGACGGCGACGCTGCTCGTCCACGAGACCGTCGGGATGGGGGGTGCCGGGCCGCTCCTCGGTCAGCACGCCCTCCGGGGTCCCGTCCCCGGCCTGCCATCCGCTCCTCGACTCACCGACCATCGTGCGCTCCCCCGATCACGGCGGCCGCCGTCGGCCGAACCCTGCCCCATCCAACGATCCACCTGCGGCGAAGGCGCGGCCCTGGTACGTACAAGCACCGGAAGTGTGATGTCGGTCACGCAGCGCGGCCGCACGTTCGACGCTCCGTCGACACGCTGCGACCGAGCGTCATGTAGCTCTGGGCCACTCGGAGCAACGTGTAGCGGCTGGCGGTGCCGCGGCCGAGCCCGAGATCGACGGCGGCGTCGAACACCGACTGGTGTCGGTCGGCCGCGGCCACGGCCGCGTCGAGGAACCGGCCGTGCGGCACGAGCCGGGCCAGTACGGCGAGATGCCCCTGGTGACGTCCGAACGTCCGGCGCATGGCGCCCCGGTGGGCGGCGCCGGCCCCGGCTCCCAGCAGCGCGGCCCGCCCGGCCAGCACCCCCGACGCGACGGCGTCGAAGATCCCTTCCCCGGTCAGCGGGTTGACCATCGACGCAGCGTCCCCGGCCAGCAGGACCCGTCCGTCGGGGTGGTGGCGTGGGGCGGTGGAGAGCGGCAGGTGGTGGCCGCGGACGCTCGCAGGGTCGGGCACCTGCCCGGGCAGCAGCGCGTCCAGCTGCTCGAGGAGCTCCTGCCGCGATCCCCCACCGCGGCGGTCGAACACCCCGAACCCCACGTTCGAGCCGCCCCCGAGCAGCGGGAACGACCAGGCGTACGCCGGGTAGCGTCCCCGGGCGAACTCGATCATGAGGGCGTCCGGTTCGAGCGCGGTCGGGGCGTAGCCGCGGATGGCCACGGCGGTGCCGTTCGGCGGGGTGCGGGGCGCGCCCAGCAGCCGGCGCACCACCGAGTTCGCCCCGTCGGCCCCGATCACGGCGCGCGCCGCGATCCCGCCGTCGAGCACGACGTGATCGGCGCGCACGTCGATCGCCCGGACGCGGTGGCGGCGCAGCTCCGCGCCGCGGTCGACCGCCGCCGCCACCAGCCGTGCGTCGAACACGGCGCGCGGGATCACCCGGTTCGGGCGCGCGCAGGTGCGGGCCACCACCCGCCCGCCCGGGCTGCGCAGGCGCAGGCGGGGAACCTCCGGGCCGAGGTGCGTCAGGTCGGGCACCCCCAGGGCGTCGAGCAGGTCGAGCACGTGGGCTGCGATGCCGTCACCGCAGGTCTTGTCCCGCGGGAAGGCGGCGGCGTCCAGCAGCAGGACCCGGGCGTCCGGGCGGAGCTGGAGCACCCGCAGGGCGGCCGCACTGCCGGCCGGGCCGGCCCCGACCACGGCCACGTCGACGATCTCGTTCACCCCATGGGTGTACCCCACGCTGGTGGCGGGTCAGACGACCACCCCGGTGCGCAACGCCAGGACGAGCAGCCCGGCGCGGTCGGGCTCTCCCAGCTTTCGGGCGATGCGGCGGAGGGTGGTGCGGACCGTGCGCTCGGGCACGTCCAGTGCAGCGGCGATCTCGTCGTCGTCACGGCCCTCGGCGGCCATCTGCAGGAACTGCCGCTCCTTCGGTGTCACGGCGCACGAGGTGCCGCGGGCCCCGTGCAGGCTGCGGCGGCCACGGGTGCTGGGCGCCTCCCGGCCGTCGGCGTGCTCGCGGCGGGCGAGCTCGGCCAGCGACCGCAGGGAACACGGCCAGGCGGTGCTGGTGGTCCCCGAGCATGCGCGGCAGCGCCCCTCGGCGTCGGGTAGGTGATCGTTCAGGATCCGGAACCAGACCTCGACCATGGGGGCGAGGGCGGTGGCGGCATCGGGCGTGGGGGTGTGCAGCGCGGCGGGCACGCGGGTCTCCTGGTGTCGGAACTGCGTCGGACGGCCTACTGGACGGTGATGCGCACCGAGTCGATGGCCGGCGTCTGGTTCGCGCGCTGCATCATCGGCACGCGGTGTGCGCGGTCGCCGGCCCAGACGGTGCACTGGGCCCCGCCCTTGGGCAGCCCGGTGACGTTCACGACCACCGCGTCGGGCCTGGACCCGCCGCCGTTGTCCTGCGTGGCCACGAAGAACGCGGGCACCGGCGCGGCGTCCGGGGCCACGTCGGTGGCGGACAGGATCCGGCACGCGGTGTGGAAGTGGCCACGCTGCAGGCCGTCCGGGTCGAGGCCGTTGTTCCCGGCCGCGGGCGGGGCGGACGGTGCCGTCGGGTCGGAGGTCGGGCGTGCCGTGGGGTCCTGCGTGGTGTCGGCCGGCTCGGCCGTCGCCGTGGCTCCGTGGTCGTGTCCGGACGCCGGCGCCTTCGTAGTGGTGGGGCCCTTCGGAGTGGTGGGGCCCTTCGTCGCGGTGGCTCGCCGGGCCGGGCCGGCGGAGGCGTCGTCGCAGGCGGCCGGGACGAAGCAGGCCATGATCGCGACGGTGGCGATCGTGATCCGCCTGCCGACGGCGGGGGCGGTGTCGGGAGGGACGGGCATCGGGGGGAGCTCCGATCGGGAAGGTTCGACGGGCTGGGGAGGACCCGTCGGGGTGCCCGGCTAACGCCGGACGGAGTGGCGGGGACCGGTGGTCTCGCCGGGTGCGGTACGAGGAAGGCGGTGCGAGCCGGTGCTCTCACCGGGCGCGGGGTCCACGCGTCGGTAGGGCCCGGACACGTCGCTGGGAGGCATCCGGCGGTACCCACCGGAGTCCTCGACCGGGCTCGCCCGTGGCGCCGGGATCGCGGCCATCGCCGGCAGCGCGGCGGCGAGCGGCGGCTCGCCCGGTGGACGGGTCACGGTGACCCGCCGCGGCGAGCTGCGGTGACGCATCGCCGCCACCAGCGCGAACGCGGCGAGCAGCGCGGCGATGAACACGAGGATGGGCACGGCGAGGTCGGTCCAGCCGGTGGCGCCCGACAGCAGCCCGGGCGAGGGCGGCGTGGGCAGCGTGTCGTAGTCCACCAGGCCGGTGCTCTCCAGGTAGCCGATGTGCCGGGTGACGAAGTCGCTCGCGGTGGTGGCGAAGTCGCGGATCAGGGAGTTGCGGGTGCCGGCCCGGACCTGGGCGATCTGGGTGAGCACGTTGCCGTGGGCCTCACGCACCAGCTGCACGAACATCCGGTCGTAGTCCGACCCGGTCTGCGCGGAGATCTCCTTCGTCCAGGCGAGCTGCTGGGCGCTGGGGCTGGTGGGCAGCAGGACGCCGAGCTTGTCGGCGACGGTGCGGACGTCGGCGTCGAGGGTGGCGTGCTCGTCGGCGACGTGCGCGCCGACCTCGCGTACCTGGGGCGAGCTGGCCTGCTGTTCGGCCTGCTGGGCGGTGGGCTGTTCCCACAGGCCGGCCATCCGGACCTTCGCGAGCAGGTCGCGGTCGGCGGGCCCGACCGGCCCCCACTGGGTCTGGGTCCACCCCCCGGTGCCGGGGCTGTCCGACGACCAGGACTGGAACACCGACACGGCGACGGCGAGGAGCACCGCGACCAGCACGGAGACGCGCAGGAACCGGGGGATCCGGCGGAGCATGGGGAGCCTTTCGAGGGTCAGTACAGGTCAGACGAAGTCGAACAGCTCGGTGCGGATGCGTGCCGGGGCGATGTCGAGGACGTCGAGCACCTCCAGCGCGTCGTCCACGAGGCCGGGCGGTCCGCAGAGGAACCAGTCGACGTGGTCGGGGCGGGCCACGGTGGCGAGCACCATGGCGAGCAGGCTGACGCCGAGGTCGCCGGTGTGGCCGTCCCAGCCCTCGCGGGGACGGCGCAGCACCTCCGTGACCTCGAGGTCGAGGCAGCTGCGCAGGAACCCGAGCTCCTCGCGGAAGAGCAGATCCTCCGGCGCCCCGGCGACGACGACGAGCCGGTAGGGACGGGGGTCGGCGCGGTCGGCGGCGGTGCGCAGCATGCTCATCATCGGCGTGATGCCCACGCCGCCCGCGACGAGCACGAAGCCCTCGCAGCTCCCGATGTCGCTGGTGAACGCGCCGTGCGGACCGTCGACCCAGACGGGGCTGCCGGGCGGCAGCGTGCGCAGCCGGTGGGTGAAGTCGCCTGCGTGGCGGATCGTGAACTCGGTGCGGCCCAGGTGGGCACTCGACGCGATCGTGAACGGGTGCTCCTCGGCGGCAGGCGAGCGGGCCAGCCGCAGCCAGGCGAACTGGCCCGGGGCGAACGCCCAGTTCGCGGTCTCCGGGCGGCGGCCGCCGACGTGGCGGGCCCGGGGGCCCAGCACCAGCGTGCTCACCGTCGGGCTCTCGGCGCGCACCTCGTGCACCACGAACTCCGTCGACGGGTCGAGCAGCCCGCGCCACACCCACCGGTAGGCCGCGACGGCCACGAGCGCCAGCAACAGCGCGGTCAGCGCCACGGCCATCGACGCCTCCTGGACGGCGTGGTCGAGCAGCACCACGTGCAGAGCCGAGAACACCACCGCCGCACTGCCCAGGGCGATGTGCGTCCACCGCCAGATCTCGTAGGGCAGGTTCAGGTGCCGGCGCAGCAGCGCGGCGGCCACCAGAGCCCCGAGCGCGACGGTGGCGCCCACCGCGGCCTGCGCACGGGCCGGTGAGCCTGCGACGTCGAGGAGCGCGACGGCCGTGGGGTCCGCCGCGACGACGCATGCGAGGTGCAGCAGCACCATCGCCGCGGCGCCGAGGCCGAGGAACCGGTGGACCTCTATCACGCCCTCGATCCCGAACGCGCGGTTGACCGAGCGGAGCCTGCTGGGCAACACGGCCGCACAGACCATGGCCGACAGCGCGAACAGTCCGGTGATCACCGACAGCCGGGACCACATCGGCTCCGCGGGGGCGGTCGCCAACCACAGCAGCGGCGGTCCGACCATGATGGCCGTGAGACCCGCGAGCCACGCGGTGCGGAAATACCTGTCGGTCATGGCGGCAGACCGTAGGCAGCGCTTCCCCACCGAGGTTGCGAAGCTGAGAGCCCCGTAAGCCGGATGCCCGCTCTGCCGCGACAAGCGGCGCCGCGCTGGGCCGGACGCCGTAGGAGTTGGGCCGATCGCCCGGTAGCGCCTTCAGAAAGTAACGGAACGACAACGGTCAGCCGGACCAGCGGCCCGTTCGACGATCCGGCCCCCGGCCGTCGCGGGACCCGACCGGTCGGCGCCGACCGGCTGCCGCCACCGCGCCCGGCCGGAGGGCGAGCGGTCCGATGGTCCGCGCCGACAACGGGCGGGCCCGGCGCAGGGTCGCGCGGACATGACCCCGGGACGGTGGGATCGTCGGGCTCGTGTGCAGCAGCCCCGACGGCGGCGTCACTGTCCACAGGGACACCGACGACGTCGGTGCCGCCTCGTTCTGCCGGGCGAGCCCGGCCATGATCACCGATCCTGCCCCCACCGAGGCCGTTCAGCGAAGATCCACACCGCTCTCTGAGACCACTGCCTCGCGGTCGGCGCAGGACCTGCCGCCGTTCGGAGCAGCGGTGCACCGTCCGTCGTGCCCGAGGTGCCGGGAGCCGTGGCGGACCCTCAGCGTCGCAACCCCGCCGGCACCCCCGTCCCTAGTGTTCGGCCCATGAGGTCACCTGCGCGCACCGCGCCGCCCCGAGCGGTGGTCCACACCATCCGCGCGGCCGGCGCCGCCTCCGTGGTGCTGATGGCGGCCGCGTGCGGCTCCGGCTACGTCCCGGCGAGCCAGGCCGTCCCGGTGGGCTCGGCGCCCGCCGCGGCCGTACAGGCCCCGGCTTCGGATGCGGGGGGCCTGGCCACGGCGTCGACCACGGTCGGCACCGTCGTCACCAGCGAGGGATACACGCTCTACCGCTTCTCCGAGGACACCGCGAAGCCCTCGACGTCGAGCTGCGTCGGCGCATGCGCGACCGCGTGGCCGCCCGTGCTGAGCGACGGCGTCCCGGCCGTGGACGGCCTGTCGGCCGATCTGGTCGGCACGGTCGGCCGCGCCGACGGCACGCAGCAGCTGACGCTGAACGGGTGGCCGCTCTACCGGTTCGCGAAGGACGCGGCGCCCGGCGACGTCAACGGCCAGGGCGTCGGTGGCACCTGGCAGGCGATCGGCCCGGACGGCAAGCCGGCCGCGGCCGCCCCGGCCCACCAGGCGGGCGGCAACAGCGGCTACTGATCGGGCGGTATGGGACCATGATCAAGTGGGTGTCCTTCCGTTCTGCTGACAGGCTCCTCCGGCGTCGTCGGCCGGGTGCTCGTGGACGGGCTCCGGAACGTCGCGCCGACGCCGTTCGACCTGCGCGAGCGCGACGCCCGCGACCCCGGCCATCTCGACGCCGCGCTCCCCGGCGTGGATACCGTGGTCCATCTGGCCTGGAAGACCGACGTCGACAGCCCGTACGGCGCGAACAAGGTCTTCGGCGAAGCGCTCGGTGCCTACTTCGCCACCCGCGGGCTCGAGGTGATCAGTCTTCGGCTCGGCGGCATCAACGCCCACGACAGCCGGCCCGTCGGGGATCCCGTCGAGGAGTCGACGTGGATCAGCCACCGCGACTGGACCACCCTGGTCCAGGCCGGGAGCGGCGGGACGCGGACCCTCGCCCAGGCCGACGGCCTGGAGTGTCTCGTCCGGCACCCACGACTGCCGGTGCTCTACGGCCTCCGGTGGGACCCCGACGACACGGTGACCGTAGGGAACCTGGACGGCGAACACCTCGCCACGGTCGCCCTCCCGGCGCCGGCTCGGTGTCCGCGGCAGGGGTCGACGGACGTCTCGTCGTCGGCCACTACTCCGCCGGCCGGGTCACCTCGTTCTCCCTCGACGACGGGATCCCCCGCGAACCGACCACGATCACCCTGGAGGGCAGCGGGCCCGACATCTCCCGGCAGGACCACGCCTACCCGCACCAGGTCCTCGACCACGACGGCCTCGCGGTCATCACCGACCTCGGCTCCGACTGCCTCTGGTGGCTGCACCCCACCGACCTCGCCGTCGTGCGGCGTCAGGCCCTCGCCCCCGGGTGCGGGCCGCGTCACGCCGCTGCGCTGCCCGGCGGTCGCGTCGCGGTATCCGGCGAACTGGACGCGACGCTGGTCGTCGTACCCGCGTCGGGCCACCCGGTGTCCTACGCGAGCTCGACACGGCAGCCCGACGGGCGGATCTATCCGAGCGACGTCCTCGCCCACCCGGCGGGCCTGGTCGTGGTGGCCAACCGCAACGTCGGCACCCTGGGCCTGGTCGACGTCACCGGCCCCCTCCCCCGCCTCGTCGACGAGCGGGACTGCGGTGGGACCTGGCCGCTCCACCTCGCCCTGGACGGCGACACCGTCGCGGTCGCCCAACGCGACGACGACGTCGTCGTCCTGATCGACATCGAGCCCGCGGCCCGGACGCTGGGGCCGCCCGGGGCCGTCCCCGTGGCCCGGCCGACGTGGCTCATTCCTCGCTGACCGCCCGCGCCCGGGAAGGCTGCACCCGCATCGGCTCGCCCGGCATCTTCGGGTACTCCGGCGGGTAGGGCATCTCCCCGCGCGGGTCGGCGGCGTACCACTCCAGCGCCGTCTCGATCCCGCCCGCGTGGGCGTCCATGTCGGCGTGCGGGTCGCCGCGCTCGGCGTAGATCGCGGGCACCGTGCGCACGTCGAAGTCCTCGGGCGTGACGTCGGGCAGGTCGTCCCAGTTCAGCGGCATCGACACCGTGGCCCGCGGGCGGCCGCGCACCGACCACGCCGACGCGATGGTGCGGTCCCGGGCGGCCTGGTTGTAGTCGAGGAAGATCCGCTCGCCGCGCTCCTCCTTCCACCAGTCCACGGTGGCGCGCTCCGGCACCCGCTCGGCGACCTTGCGGCCGATCGCGATCACGGCGTGGCGGACGTCGATGAAGTCCCACTCGGGCCGGATCCGGCAGAACACGTGGATCCCCCGCCCGCCGGAGGTCTTGGGCCAGCCCACCAGCCCGGCCTCGTCGAGCACCTCGTGCAGCACGGCCGCCACCGCGGCGGCGTCGGCGAAGTCGGTGCCCGGCTGCGGGTCGAGGTCGATGCGCAGCTCGTCGGGGCGGTCGGTGTCGGCGCGCCGTACCGGCCAGGGGTGGAAGTCGAACGTGCCCATGTTGGCCGCCCACAGCAGCACGGCCGGTTCGGTGGGGCAGAACGAGTCGGCCCTGCGCCCGCTCGGGAACGTCACCTGCGCCGTCTCGGTGTAGGCGGGCGCCCCCTTGGGCAGCCGCTTCGAGTAGAACGGCTCGCCCTCGACGCCGTCGGGGTAGCGCTTGAGGTTGGTGGGCCGCTCGCGCAGCACGCCCAGCAGGGGGTCCACCACCGCGAGGTAGTACTCCACCACCTCCCGCTTGGTGATCCCCGGTTCCGGGAAGTAGATCTTGTCGGGGCTGGTCAGGCGCACCTCACGGTCGCCGTCGGGTCCCGGCACGGTGAGCAGCACCGCCGCCGCCTTGGTCGCCACGGTGGCGCACGGTACCCGCTACGCTCGATGTCGTGCCCGAACCGGACAGGTCTCGTCAGTTCGACGACGAGCTCGTGGGCCTCGATCCGCAGGATCCCGAGGCGCGGGCCTTCGCCGCCCACCTCGACCGCATGCAGCGCGAGCGGCCAGCGTTCACCATCGAGGGCTATCTGGCCGGCGTCAGCGAGTTCGCCGACTCCGCCAACCGGGCCGAGGGCGAGCGGCGGTGGGGAGCGGTCCTCGTGGTGCTCCTGCTGTTGGCCGTGTCGGCGTACCTGGTGTGGGACGTCCTGCACTTCGTGGTGACCACATGGCTGTAAGAGGCCTGTTAGGGCGCATCACGAGCGCACTGTGGGGGCGCGGACATAGTCTGGAACGCATGGACAAAGGCTCTACTGAGAACACGCTCGCGAGCTCACGCGAGGCTGAACCCGACGCCAAGGTCGTCAAGACCCACGCCGAGTGGCGCGAGCAGCTCACCCCCGCCGAATACCAGGTGCTGCGCAAGGCCGGCACCGAGCGCCCGTTCGTCGGCGAGTACACCGACACCACAACCACCGGCGTCTACGAGTGCCGCGCGTGCGGCGCGGAGCTCTTCCGCAGCGACACCAAGTTCGAGTCGCACTGCGGCTGGCCGTCGTTCTTCACCCCGCTCGCCGGCGAGGCCGTCCTCGAGCGCGTCGACTACAGCATGGGCGCCAAGCGCACCGAGGTCGTGTGCGCCAACTGCCACAGCCACCTCGGGCACGTCTTCGAGGGCGAGGGCTACGGCACGCCGACGGACCTGCGGTACTGCATCAACAGCATCTCGCTGAAGCTCGTACCCGACGCCTGACCCACCGCTCGGGGGTACCGCCGGGGCCGGATGCCCGGTATGACGGATGGCGCCCCGTCGTCACCGTCGCCCCCGGAGGTACCCCCGTGCGTGTGGTCGTCGTGTTTGCCTCCGTACTGGCCGTGGCACTGCTCGGGGCCCCGGCCGCCTCGGCCGCCCCACCCGCGGCCCACCCGGGCTACACGATCGTCTCGCCCCAGCTCACTCCGCTCGTCGCCGGCGGGAAGCCGACCCGGGTGCTCACGGGCGTGAACGACCACGCCGGCTACGCCGTGGAGATCCCGGCGTACTGGAACGGCCAGCTCGTCATGTGGGCGCACGGGTTCCGCGGCGACGGCGCGGACCTCACCGTCGACGCGCCCTCCTACGGGTTGCGCCAGCGGTTCGTCGACCAGGGCTACGCCTGGGCGGCCTCCTCGTACGACCGCAACGGCTACGACGTGGCCTCAGGGGTGCAGTCCACCCACGAGCTGGCGCAACAGTTCGCGCGGCTCGTCGGGAAACCGTCGCGCACGTTCGTGGCGGGTGTGTCGATGGGCGGGCAGGTCATCGGTCGGTCCCTGGAGCAGTATCCCGGCTTCTACGACGCCGCCCTGCCCATGTGCGGGGTCCTGGGCGACCACGACCTGTTCGACTACTTCCTGAACTTCCAGGTCAGCGCGCAGGCCCTCGCCGGCGTCCGCGCCTACCCGCCGGGCCCCGACTACGGCACCGCTGCGCTGCCCGCGATCTACGCCGGCCTGGGCCTGGCCCCGAACAACCCGGCCGTGACCACGCCGAAGGCGCAGCAACTGCGCGCCGAGACCGTCCTCGACTCCGGCGGGGTGCGCCCCGGCGCCGACGCGTCCTTCTCCTACTGGAAGGACTTCCTGTTCTCCCTGGCCGTGCCGAGCACCGCGCCGACGCCGGTCACGGGCGTGGCGCTGAACCCGAGCGTGGTGGCCACGAACGTCCGCCACGACTACGCCCCCGACTCGCCCGTGAACCTGGACGCCACCGTCCAGCGGGTGCGGCCCGCCGACCCGGCCGCCCGCGACTCCCGGGCGCTCACGCCGGTCGCCCAGGTCGCCGGGAGACCCCGCGTGCCCGTGCTGACCCTGCACGGCGTCGGCGACCTGTTCGTGCCGTTCTCGATGGAGCAGATCTACGCGGGCGAGGTCGCCCAGGCCCACCGTTCGGACCTGCTGGTGCAGCGCGCGATCCGCACCACCGGGCACTGCGAGTTCTCCGACGTCGAGGCCGGTAAGGCCTGGGACGACCTGGTGGCATGGACGAACGGGGGGAAGCGACCGGCCGGTGACAAGGTCACGGCCACATCCGACCCGGCCTTCGGCTGCCGCTTCTCCGACCCGGCCGCCTACGCCGCGGCTGGTCCGCCGTCGCAGACCGACACGCGCCGCCTGTTCGCGGCCTGCCCGGCTACGGCAGGGTCGTGACCAGATCCCCCGCCTGCACGCGCGGGCCCGTGAAGAACGGGACCTCCGCGCGCACGTGCCGGCGGGCCTCGGTGGCGCGCAGGTCGCGCATGAGGTCCACGATGCGGTCGAGCTGGTCGCACTCGAACGCGAGGATCCACTCGTAGTCGCCCAGTGCGAACGCGGGCACGGTGTTGGCGCGGACGTCGGCGTAGCCGCGGGCGGCCTTGCCGTGGTCGGCGAGCATCGTGCGGCGCTCGTCGTCGGGCAGCAGGTACCAGTCGATGGACCGGACGAACGGGTAGACGCAGAGGTAACCCTTGGGCTCCTCGCCCGCCACGAACGCCGGCACGTGGCTCTTGTTGAACTCCGCCGGCCGGTGCAGCGCCACCTGGCTCCACACCGGAACGCTGGCCCGCCCGAGGGCGGTGGTGCGGCGCAGTGCGGCGTACGCGCCCTGCAGGGCCTCGACGCTGTCGGCGTGCCACCAGATCATGTAGTCGGCGTCGGCGCGCATGCCGGCCAGGTCGTACACGCCGCGAACGACGACGCCCTTGCCCTCCAGCCCCTCGATGAACTCGGCGATCTCGGAGACGGCGGCGGAACGGTCGTCACCGAGCTTCCCCGGTTCGACGCGGAACACCGACCACATCGTGTAGCGGATGGTGCTGTTGAGCTCGGCGTAGTCGAGGCGTGCCATGCCCCCATGGTGCCACCCGCCCGAACCCCCGCGAGTCGGGGCGTAACTGCGCGCGAGTCGACCCATCCGAACAGCGAGTTCGGCATCCCACCGGGCGAGTTCGCCATCTCGGCCCGGCGAGTTCGCCGTTCGTGCACGACGCGGTCAGCGCGCCATGGCCACCTTCAGGTCGGCGGCGACCCGCTCGGCCGCCGCACGGGCCGTGCCGATGCACGCCGGTACGCCGACGCCGTGCAGCGCCGCCCCGGCCACGGCCAGCGCGGCCGGCAGCCCGGCCTCGATCGCCCGGACGCGGTCCAGGTGGCCCACGCCGTACTGGGGCAGGCCGCCTCCCCACCTCTGGACGTGGACGGCGACGGGCGCGGCCGTCAGCCCGGCCACCTCGGCGAGATCACGGCGGACGCGCGCCACGAGCTCGTCGTCGTCGACCTGCAGGGTGGCCGCCTCACCGAACCGGCCGAGCGAGGCCCGCAGCCGCACCAGGCCGTCGGGGGCGAGATGGGGCCACTTGTTCGTCGAGTGCGTGACGCCCTTGACCGACAGCGGCTCCCCCGCCGCCACCAGCATCCCGGACGAAGGGGGCAGGGCCGCCGCGTCCTCCGGGCGGTAGGCCAGCGCCACGACGACCGACGACGCCAGCTCGATGCCCGACGCCGCTCGCGACGCGGCCGGGGCGACGTCGGCCAGCAGTCTCGCCGCAGCCGGGGCGGGTACGGCGAGCACGACGGCATCGACGTCGAGGGGTTCGGGATCGGTGGTCGGGCCGAGGGTCAGTCGCCAGCCCTGCTCGCGGCGTTCGAGGGTCCGGACCGTGACGCCCAGCCGTACCTGCGTGTCCGACGCGGCCAGTAGCGCATCGAGCAGCACCCGGTAGCCGCCGGCGACGGCACCGAACACGGGCGGCGGGCGGCGGGTCGGCGAACCCGCCGCGCGAGATGGCGGACTCGCGGGGCGAGATGGCGAACTCGGCGTGTCGGATCGGTCGACTCGCGCGGTCTCTGGGCGCGACTCACGCGCATCCACGGCCCGACTCGCGGGCGGGGGGCTCGTGGCGCGGTCGGCGGCGGTGGTCAGGGACGGGGCGCCTGCGTCGAGGGTCGCGGCCAGGGCCGGGATCGTGGCGCGGACGCCCAACCGGTCGACGCGGCCCGCGTAGACGCCGCCGATCAGGGGGTCGGCGAGGCGGTCGGCCAGCTCGTCACCGAAGCGCTCACGCAGCAGCCCGCCCAGGGCCACGTCGGCGTCGCGGTCCCAGATCAGCGGCCGGCCGGGCTCGGCGGCCACCGCGGCCAGGCCCGCGGGCGAGAGCAGGCCGTCCAGGCGGGCGGCGCTGGTGGGCACGCCGAGCAGGGTGGCGCCGGGGAGCGGTCCCGTACGTCCAGCGGCCCGGACCGAGGCCGACGCGCCGGTGGGGTGCACCGCGGAGAGGCCGAGCTCGGCCAGCAGCGCCGGCATCTCGGGGCGCCGGGCCAGGAACGCCTCGGCTCCGACGTCGTAGGGCACCCCGGCAAGGTCGACGGTGCGCAGGACGCCGCCGATCCGGTCGCGCTGCTCCAGCACCGTGATCACCGCCGACGGGCCGAGCAGCGTGCGCAGCCGGTGGGCGGCGGCGAGGCCGGAGACGCCGGCCCCGACGACCGCGACCTTCGGTGTCACGGCTGCTGGCTGTGCACCAGCTCGACCAGGCGCGTCAGCACGTCCGGGTCGGTGTCGGGCAGCACGCCGTGGCCGAGGTTGAAGACGTGGCCGGGGGTGCGGCGTCCCTCGTCGAGGATGCGGAGCACCTCGGCCTCGAGCGAGGCCCGGTCGGCGAACAGGACCGCGGGGTCGAGGTTGCCCTGCACCGGGCGGGTGCCGCCGGCGCGCCGGGCGGCGTCGTCGAGGGGGATGCGCCAGTCGACGCCGATGACGTCGGCACCGGCCTCGGCCATCGCCCCCAGCAGCTCGCCGGTGCCGACGCCGAAGTGGATGCGCGGCACGCCGGCGTCCGCGAGCGCCCCGAGCACCCGGGAGGAGTACGGCAGCACGTACTGCCGGTAGTCGCGCAGCGAGAGCGCCCCGGCCCAGGAGTCGAACAGCTGCACGGCGTCGACGCCGGCCCGCACCTGAGCCTGCAGGAAGTGCGTGGTGATTCCTACGAGCTTGTCCATCAGTGCGTGCCACACCTCGGGGGCCGCGCGCATGAGCGCCTTGGTGCGCTCGTGGTTGCGGCTCGGCCCACCCTCGATCATGTACGAGGCGAGGGTGAAGGGGGCGCCGGCGAACCCGATGAGCGGGGTGTCGCCGAGCTCGCGCAGCAGCAGGCCGATCGCGTCGGTGACCGGGGCGACCTGGCCGGCGTCGAGATCGGGGAGGGCGGCCACGTCGGCGGCGGTACGGACGGGCTCGGCCACGACCGGCCCGGTGCCCGGCACGATGTCGACCCCGACACCCGCGGCGTAGAGGGGCACGACGATGTCGCTGAACAGGACAGCGGCGTCGACCCCGTGCCGCCGCACGGGCTGCAGCGTGATCTCGCACGTCAGGTCCGGCGTCATGCAGGCCTGCAACATCCCGGTGTCGGCCCGCAGCGCCCGGTACTCCGGCAGGGACCGCCCGGCCTGGCGCATGAACCACACGGGCACCCGCGACGGCCGGCCACCGTGGGCGGCCACGAGCAGGGGCGCGGTGCTCTGGTCGCGACGACCGAGGGTGACGGGGGCGGGGTTCGTGACCATGAGGCCGCTGATTCTTCCACCCCGCGGCGGGCCGCCGCGCGTCGGGCCACGGCCCCGATCGGGTACCGGCGCGCCTGCCGGAACAGACACGGAGCGCAACCTAGAGTTCCCGCTCGTGCCCGACGCGACCGCCCCACCCCCCATCGAGTTCCGGCGGGCCGTGGCCTCGCTGAGCGCGCCGCGGCACCGACCGGAGCTGCTCGTCTCCGCGCTGAGTGCGCCGCCCCGGCTCGCGCCGTACACGTGGGCGTTCAGCGTGGAGGCCGACGCGGGGGCCGGGCGGGCGGGGGAGCCCCTCGACGATCTCGACGAGCCCGACACGTCGGGCCGGTTGATCCTGCTGCACGATCCCGCCGGACAGGACGCCTGGGAGGGCGTGTTCCGTCTGGTGTGCTTCGTGCAGGCCAGACTCGAGCCCGAGCAGCTGGGCGACGAGATGTTCCCCGTCGTCGGCTGGTCGTGGCTCACGGAGGCCCTGCAGCACAACGGCGCGGGCTACACGGCGCTGGGCGGGACGGTCACGCAGACGTCGTCGGTGCGGTTCGGCGATATCGCGGGATCGCGCCGCGACGACGACGTGGAGCTGCGCGCGTCGTGGACGCCGACCGACACGGATCTCGCCGCGCACGCCGAGGCGTTCTGTCAGCTCGTCGCATCGGCCGCCGGGCTTCCTCCGGTCGGAGCAGTTTATCTTTCTCATCGAACGGTCTGATCACGGTGCTCACCTGCAGTAACGATGCTGGCCGTGATCAGCTCCGTCACCCGATCGAGTGGACGGCTCGCGACAACGCTGTAACTTTCACCCGGCAAAGTTCGATCCGATACACGACGTTAGACCGCTTGGGGGGCTACGCTTCCTCCACGACACCTCCTCGGGCGGTCGGGCGAACGCTCTACGCGACCGGGGTTCTGGTGCCGGTCGGGGGGCAACGACCGACTCCAGGGAGGTAGTGACGTGGCCGTAGTGGGCCAGGGCTCACCAGTACGTGGCGTGGTGGGAAATCCATCGAACCCCGTGCTGTCGCCCGCAATGGTCCCGCATCCGCGGGAGGAACTGTTCTCTGTGCTGGTGGTCGACGACCACCCGCTGCTGCGCGAGGCGATCGCCGCGCGTCTGCGCTCCATGGGAGCGGGAACGGTGTACGAGGCCGCGTCGATCGCCGAGGCACGAGCCCGGGCACACGCCAACGGTCCATGTGACCTGGCGATCCTGGATCTCGGGCTTCCCGACGGCAGCGGGCTCGATCTGGTGACGGAGCTCCGTTCGCTGGGCTGGAGCCGGTTGGTGGTGCTGGCGTCCTCGGACGACCCGTACGCCGTGCGTTCCGCGTTCCAGGCGGGCGCGCAGGCGTACCTGCTCAAGTCGGCGTCGGCGGCGATCGTCACCGACGGCGTGAAGCGGGTGCTCGACGGCGGCGTGTACGCCGACCCGACCGTGGCGCCGTTACTGGCCACGGGCACGCGCGTGCCGGGCACCGACAACACCCCGCGTGAGCTCTCGGCTCGCGAGGTGGAGGTGCTGCAGTTGGTGGCCGACGGCCAGTCCAACAAGGAGATCGGCGAGGCGCTCAGCCTCTCCGCGCTCACCGTCAAGAGCCACCTGTCCCGGATCGGGCGCAAGCTCGGCACCGGCGACCGCGCCCAGATGGTGGCGTTGGCCATGAGGGCCGGGGTCATCCGCTGACCGAAGATCCAGCAGAACTCGACGACGAGTCAGGTGCGCCGCAGAAGGAATCGGTACAGCCCGTTCCTCTGCTGCGACCCGCTGACGGACTGCCCGATGTGGTCGCCGACCGCACCGCGCTCGCCCGCACCGCCACGGAGTTCGCGGCGGGCAGCGGCCCGATCGCGGTCGACGCCGAACGCGCGTCGGGCTTCCGCTACTCGCAACGCGCCTACCTCGTGCAGCTGCGCCGCGGCGGCGCGGGTACGGCGCTGGTCGACCCCATTCCGCTCGGCAGTGACCTGTCCGGGCTCGCCCCGGCGCTGACCGGGCCGGAATGGGTGCTGCACGCCGCCAACCAGGACCTCGCGTGTCTCGCCGAGGTCGGCCTCGCACCGTCGAAGCTGTTCGACACGGAGCTGGCGGGTCGGCTGGCGGGACTCCCCCGTGTCGGCCTGGGCCCCATGGTCGAGCAACTGCTGGGCCTCGGGCTGGAGAAGGGGCACGGCGCCGCCGACTGGTCGCGCCGACCCCTGCCCGAGGACTGGCTCGTCTACGCCGCGCTCGACGTCGAGGTGCTCGTCGAGCTCCGTGACGTGCTGGCCGGCCTGCTCACCGAGCAGGGCAAGTACGACTGGGCCATGCAGGAGTTCGAGGCCGTCCGCACCGCGGGCCCGCCCGCACCGCGCGCCGAGCCGTGGCGTCGCACGTCGGGCATCCACAAGCTGCGCAAGCCGCGGGCGCTCGCCGCCGTCCGGTCGTTGTGGGAGGCCCGCGACCGGCTCGCCGCCGAGCGCGACATCGCACCCGGCCGGGTGCTGCCCGACGCCGCCATCGTCGACGCCGCCGTCAGCGCGCCGGAGACGGCCCACGCGCTGGCCGGCATGGCCGTCTTCCGCGGGCGTTCCCAGCGCAGGCTGACGAACTACTGGTTCGCCGCGCTGCAGGAGGCCGCGGCCCTGGACGCCGACGCGCTACCCCGCCCCTCGGCCCCGGCCGACGGACCCCCACCGGTCGCCCGCTGGGCCGACCGCGACCCCGACGCCGCCGCCCGCCTCGCCTCGGCCCGCGCCGCCCTGGCCACCACCGGCGAGCAGTGGACGATACCGGTGGAGAACCTGCTGCAACCCGACCTCCTCAGACGCCTCTGCTGGACGCCGCCGGGAGACGGCGACGTAGGCGGAGCGATGAGCAAGGCCGGCGCGCGCGACTGGCAGGTGGCACTGCTGGCGGAGCAGCTGGAGGCGGCGCTCCAGTCCCGCGCCGTGTGAGCTCGTTGATGGCAGTACAGCAGCTATCGGGCTGCCAGGTGCCGGTTTTCCTGCTGTAGCGCCATCAACGACCGGCTCATCCGGCCCGCCGGCGCCGGTCGAAGGCGCGGAGGAAGCGGTGGGCCACCGTCGCCCGGCCTACCTCGTCCCGCATCTCGCCGGGTACCCAGCGCACCACCTCGACCTGGTGGGTGTCGCGCAGCCAGTCCTCGCGTTGCTTCTCCTTGAACAGCGAGCCCGGCTCGTCGTACTTGCCGGCGCCGTCGGCCTCACCGACGGTGCGTTGCGCGGGGAACCACAGGTCGACCTGAGCACGCACGACTCCAAGCTCGTCGGTGAAGCACCGCTGCACCTCCGGCGAGGGAAGCCCCGCCTCGAGCAGCCACCACCGGGACGACGACTCGAACCAGTTGTCCGGCCCCGGTTCGGCCCGCTCCACGACCTGCGGCGCCACCCCGAGACCGGGGCGTCCGCGCCGCCGATCGAGCTCGTCGCGCAGACGTTCCCGTGTGGTGATTCGACGGAACAGGGCCTGGTCGGCGATCGCCAGCGCCGAATCGGGCGGCACGACCGCGCAGCAGTCGAGGACGAGGCGGGCCCCGGCCAGCACCGGCACCCCGCCGACGTACCGGACGTCGGCGTCGTCGTAGTCCGACACGTGGACAGCCACCCCGATGCCGTTGCACGACCGCGGCCCCGGGCGCGGCGCCGGTGGCCGGCGGGTGAGCGACACCCTGGCATCCACCAGCGGAGGCAGGGGCAGGCCGAGCAGGCGGGCCCCGCTCAGATGGGACACCACGGCGCTTCCGCTCCGAAGGCCGGCGAGCACCGAGGCGCAGCGGCGCAGATGCCCGGACGGCTCGCCCCGCGCGGACAGCGCATCCACGTACACCCCGCGCCGGATCCGCCGCCACTCACCGCTGTTGCAGAGGCGCCGGATGTCGGAGGAGTCGGCACCGAGCTCGTGGCATTCCGCTGCGGTGATCGCGCCACCCTGTTCGGCGGCGGCGACGCGCATCCGGGCGCTGAGCGCACGCAGCTCCGGCGGCAGCGGCTCCCGACGTCGTCCCACGGGATCAGGGTGGCGGAAAAGCACGATCGACGTCGCCGGTTGTCCACAGGCCACCTCGTTGATGGCGCTACAGCAGCAAAACGGGCGACATGGAGCCCGATAGCTGCTGTACCGCCATCAGCGACTCAGACGCTCGCCCCCTGCCGGGCCGCCAGGAACCCCCTGGTCAGCTTCGCGAACTCGTCCGCCTTCTCCACCTGGGGCATGTGTCCCGTGTCCGCGAACACGTGCGTCTGCGCCCACGGGAGCATTCGCTGCGCCGCGCGCAGGTGGTGCGCGGGGAGGATCAGGTCGCGTTCGCCCCACACCACCAGCGTCGGCTTCGGGTGTGCCGCCACCTCCGCCAGCAGGGCACTCCGCCAGCCGCGGCTGACCCCGCGGAGGGTACCCAGGGCGCGGGCCGCCTCCAGGAACACCGCCGCCGAGCCGGGCTGCTGACCCACCTTCACGGCGTGGTCGATCCGCTCCTCCGTCACGAACGAGCCGTCGAAGAACAGCGCGCGCTCGGTGCGGCGCATCGCATTGCGGTCGGCGGCGCCCAGCATCCCCCGCCCGAGACCGGGGATGGCCAGCAGGCGCAGCACGACGGTGACCTCCTTGCCGAACCCGGCGCTGTTGACCAGCGTCAACGTACGCACGCGATCGGGAGCGCGCGCCGACAGCTGCATCGCCACGGCGCCGCCGAGCGAGTTCCCCATCACGTGCACGGGCCGCCGCTCGCCCAGCGCGTCGAGCGCGCCGAGCACTCCCTCGGCCCGGGTGCGGAGCGTCGTCGATTCGGGGAGGCGCTGCGAGAGGCCGAACCCCGGCATGTCGACGCTGATCACGCGGTAGGCGTCGGAGAGACGCGACTGCTGGGGCTCCCAGTCCTCAAGGCTGCGGCCGATCCCGTGCAGCAGCAGCACCGGATCCCCGGTGGGGTCGCCGTTTTCCCGGACGTGGATCCGCGCGCCGCGTACGCCGACGTAGCTCATCCCCGCTTCACCAGCGCCTTCGTCAGGACGTCGAGAACGCGCGGGTACGACGTCGGCAGCAGCCGCGCGAGCACGTCCGGGACCTTCGCCGAGACCGCGATCAGCACCCGCGCCTTGCGGTGCTCGACGCCGGCGAGGATCTCCTCGGCCGCCTTCTCCGCCGGGTAGCTCAGCAGCGCGCGGTAGGCCTTCTGCGTCGCCTCGACGTCGGTCCGGCCCACCCCGGACCCGACGCGCGCGCTCTCGGCCACCCGCGTCTTGATCCCACCCGGGTGCACCGTGGTGACGCCGATCCCCTGCGGCGTGAGCTCGGCCCGCAGCACCTCGGTGAGCCCGCGGATCGCGAACTTGCTCGACGAGTACGCCGACTGCCCGGCCGGGCCGATCAGCCCGTACAGGCTGGAGACGTTGACGAGGTGGCCACCGGCGGTGATCGCCGGCAGCAGCGTGTGCGTCAGCAGTACCGGCGCCCGGAAGTTGATGTCCATGACCCACTCGAACTCGTCGAGCGTGACCTGGTCGAACCGCCCGCCGAGAGCGACACCGGCGTTGTTCACCAGCAGCCCTATTCGAGGGTGGTCGGCCAGGATCTGCTCGGCGACGGCGAGGGTGGCCTTGCGGTCGGCGAGGTCCACCACGATCGTCTCGACGGTGATGCCGGGATGGCGCAGCCGGACGGTGGCGGCCACGGCGTCGAGCCGGTCGGCGTCGCGGTCGAGCAGCACGAGGTCGCTGCCGCGCACCCCGAGCCCGTAGGCGAGCTGCTCGCCGATGCCGCTCGCGGCGCCCGTCAACACCGCGGTCTTCCCCGCGAAACGGTAGGGCTTCATCGGGCAACCTCCTGGAGAACGGCGGGAGCAGCGGCGGCGAACGTCATGTCGCGGCGCACGCTCACCGGGATGGTCCTGATCATGTCGACGACATAGTTCTGGCGCGTGGTCCACGGATCCTTGTCACCCTGCTGGGGGAACCGGGCGGCCGAGCGCTGCACGTAGCTCGACGTGAGGTCCAGCAGCGGGCGGCGGCCCTCGCCCGCTACGGCGTGGTCTGGGGCGGCGCTCGCGTAGCCGTGGCGGTCCATGTACGCCAGCAACCTGCAGACGTAGCGCGACGACAGGTCGGCCCGCAGCGTCCAGGACGCATTGGTGTACCCGATGCAGTAGGCGAAGTTGGGGACACCGGACAGCATCAGGCCGCGGTAGGTGAGCGTGTCGGACAGCTCGACCGGGGTGCCGTCGATGCTCAGGTCGAGCCCGCCGAACGGCAGCAGGGACAGCCCGGTGGCCGACACGACGATGTCGGCCTCCAGCACCTTCCCGGACGTCAGCCGGATCCCCTCGGGCACGAGCCGGTCGATGTGGTCGGTGACCACCGACGCGTCGCCTGCGCGGATGGCCCGGTAGAAGTCCCCGTTCGGGACGACGCACAGCCGCTGGTCCCAGGGCTGGTAGCTCGGGGTGAAGTGCTCGTCGACGTACGCGGGGTCCTTCAGGAACCTGAGCGCGATGCCGCGCAGGATCTGCTTCACACGCTCCGGGCGGCGGCGGGCGAGCTGGTAGAAGCCCTGCGCCATGGCCACGTACTTCGCGCGGATGATCGTCGCGGCCAGGCGCGCGGGCAGGAACCGGCGCAGCCGGTCGGCGAACGCGTCGCGCTGCGGCAGCGCCGTGAGGTAGGACGGCGAGCGCTGCAGCATCGTCACGTGCTCGGCCTTCTCCGCCATGGCCGGGATCAGCGTGACGGCGGTGGCACCGCTGCCGATCACCACGACCTTCTTGTTCGTCCAGTCCAGGTTCTCGGGCCAGAACTGCGGGTGGACGAACTCGCCCGCGAAGTCGTCACGGCCGGCGAACTCGGGCTGGTGGCCGTGCTCGTAGTTGTAGTAGCCCGCGCAGGCGTAGAGGAAACCGCAGGTCAGCTCGCTCTCCTGCCCGTTCGACGAGATGCGCACCGTCCAGCGCGCCTCCCGTGTCGACCACGCCGCCCCCACCACCCGGGTGCCGAACCGGATGTGCCGGTCGATGCCCGCGTCGGTGGCGGTGTCGCGGATGTAGGCCCGGATGTCGGCGCCGTCGGCCATCGACCGCTCGCCCTGCCAGGGGCGGAACGGGTAGCTGAACGTGAACATGTCGGAGTCCGAGCGCACGCCCGGGTAGCGGAACAGGTCCCAGGTCCCGCCGATGGCCTCGCGGGCCTCGACGATCGCGTAGCTGCTGCCCGGCCGCTCGTGGCTCAGCCGCCAGGCGGCGCCGATGCCGGACAGGCCCGCACCGACGATGAGGACGTCGACATGCTCGATGGTCATGGACACAGTCTGGCCGCCCTCGGGCACGAAAAGTTGACTTCAGACGACAGTCATTTACCCTGGCGCGACATGAGAGCGATGGTGCGGGCAGCGGCGCTGCGGGGGCTCGAGCCCCTCGTGGACGGCCTCGGCGGCGACGGCGCCACGCTGCTGCTGCGCTTCGGGATCCGGCCCGGCATCGCCGACGACGCCCTGGTGCCCGCGACCGCGGTGGGGCGCCTGCTGGAGACGGCCGCGGCCGAGCTGAGCTGCCCCGATCTCGGGCTGCGCCTGGCCGAGCAGCAGGACGTCGGCATCCTCGGACCGCTGGCCGTCGCGATCGAGAGCTCGCGGACGATGGGCGACGCCCTGGACTGCGCGTCGCGCTTCCTGTCCGTGCACAGCTCGGCGCTGCGCACCTCCCAGGTCCCCGATCCCGAGGGCGTCCGCGGGGTCATCGGACTGCGGTACGGGGGCGCAGGCGGGGAGATCCCACCCCCGCAGGTCGTCGACCTCGGCATCGGCCTGTGGCACCGCATCATCGTGCTGCTGCACGGCGGCCCCTACGGCCTGCGCTCGGTGCACCTGACACACCCGCCCCTGGCGCCGGTGGCCCGCTACACCGACTTCTTCGGCGCCGACGTCCGCTTCGCCCACGACGCCGCCGTGCTCCGCGTGCCGACCGGGCTCGCTGCGACCCCGGTGCACGGCGGCGACGAGGTGCTGCACACCATCGCCGTCCAGTTCCTGGAGAGCCACTTCCCCGACCCCGGCGCGACGGTCGCGCCGCGGGTGCGCGCGGCCCTGACACAGTCGCTCGGGTCGTCGCCGGTGCGGATCGATTCCGTCGGCCGGCTGCTGCGCCTGCATCCGCGCACGCTGCAGCGCTACCTGGCCGCGGAGGGCACCACGTTCGAGGCCATCCTCGACGACGTGCGCCGCGACGCCGCCGACCGCCTGATCACCCGCAGCGACCTGCCGTTCTCCCAGATCGCGTCGATGGTCGGGCTGGCCGAGCAGTCGGCGCTGACGAGGGCCGTACGGCGCTGGCACGGGGTGCCCCCGCGCACGCTCCGGTCAGCCGGCATCCGGTAGCCGGACGGTGACGGCGAGGCCGCCGCCGCGCACCGGCTCGGCCCCCGCCGTGCCGCCGTGCGCCGCCACCACGGCCCGCACGATCGACAGCCCCAGCCCGGAGCCGCGCACCGTGCCCGTGCGTTCCACCGGCCCCCTGCGGAACGGCTCGAACAGCTCCGCCACCTTCTCCGCCGGGATCTCGGGCCCGCTGGAGGCCACGCGCAGCTCCGCGGAGCCGTCGTAGGCCGTGGTGGACACCTCCACCCAGCCGCCGCCGACGTTGTGGCGCACCGCGTTCTCCAGCAGGTTGCCGGCCACCCGCTCGAGCAGCACCGGGTCACCACGGACGGTCGCGGGTGCGGTGTGCACCTGGATCCGCAGGCCCCGGTGCCCGGCGTCGGCGCGGACGGCGGCCAGCGCCGACCCCACGAGGTCGGCCAGGTCCACAGGCCGCACGTCGGCCAGCCCGGCGCCCTCCGTGCGGGCCAGCAGCAGCAGGCCGGCGACCAGGTCGTCGGCGCGGCGGGTGGCCTCGCGCACGACGCCGCCCATCCGGCGCAGCTCGTCGACGTCGGCTGCCGGGTCCGACAGGGTCACGTCCACCTCGGTGCGCAGCACGGCCATCGGGGTACGCAGTTCGTGGCTCGCGTTCGCCACGAACCGGCGCTGGGCGTCGAACGCGGCCTGCAGCCGGTCGAGCATCGCGTCGAAACCGGCGGCCAGCTCCGCCACCTCGCCACGGGCGTCCCGCACCCCGGTGCGGGTGTCGAACGACTCCACCGACAGGCGTCGCGCGGTGGCCGTCACGGCGTGCAGCGGGCTCAGGACGCGCCCCACCAGCCACCAGGACACCAGGGCAGCCGCGATGACGACCAGCGGGAACGCCGCCAGCCCCGCGGTGAGCACGGTGCCCTGCGCCGCCTGGCCGACCGCGTCGGCGAACTGCTCGGCGGGCACGACCTGATCGCCGACGCGCACCGTGCTGCCGGGCGGGAGCGCGGGCAACGCCCGAGCGACCCCGCCGACCAGCCACCAGCCCAGCCACAGCAGCAATGCGCTGACCGCGGCCACCACCGCCGTGCTGACCAGCGTCAGGCGTGGCCGCAGGCCCAGCACCATGGGGTCAGCCCGCGGCCGGGACCCGGTAGCCGGCGCCGACCACGGTCTCGATCACGCCGGGATCGCCGAGCTTCTTGCGCAGCGTCATGACGGTGACCCGCACGGTGGTGGTGAACGGGTCGGCGTTCTCGTCCCAGACCCGCTCCAGCAGCTCCTCGCTGCTCACCACCGCTCCCCCGGCCGACAGCAGCACCTCCAGCACGCCGAACTCCTTGCGCGTGAGCTCGACGGGCCGCTCGTCGCGGCGCACGGTGCGCTTGGACGGGTCGAGCGCGACGTCGCCCGCCACCAGCATCGGCGGCACGGCCGGCGTGGCGCGGCGGCCCAGGGCGCGGCAGCGGGCCACGAGCTCCGGGAAGTCGAAGGGCTTGGCGAGGTAGTCGTCGGCGCCGCGCGACAGCCCGTCGATCTTGTCGGCGAGGGTGCCGCTGGCGGTCAGCATGAGCACCCGCGTGGTGACCCCGGAGGCGACGATCTGGGCGCACAGCTCGTCGCCGCCCATACCCGGCAGGTCGCGGTCGAGCACCACCACGTCGTAGCGGGTGACCGTGGACTTCTCGTGGCCCGTGTCGCCGTCGTAGGCCACGTCGACGGCCATGCCCTCGCGGCGCAGCCCACGCGCGACGGCGTCGGCGAGGGCCTGCTCGTCCTCGACCACCAGAACGCGCATCAGCCGGCCTGCCCGTCGTTGGAGGCAACCAGGGCACCCGGCAGGACCGCAGCCCACTCCGTGACGCGGCGCGCCACGTCCTGCGCCGTCAACCCGATCTCGGCGAGCACGTCGGAACGGCTGCCGTGGTCGAGGAACCGCTGAGGGATGGCGAGGTCGCGCAACGGCACGTCGCACTCGGCGGCGCGCAGCGCGTCCGACAGCGCGGAGCCGAAGCCACCGTGCCGGCCGCTGTCGCTGACGGCGACGACGAGCCGGTGCCCGCGCGCCATGTCGACGAGCACATCGGGCACCGGGAGCACCCAGCGTGGATCCACCACCGTGACCGGCACGCCCTGGCGCTCCAGCCGCAGCGCAGCGGCCACCCCGAGCTCCCCGAAGGCGCCGACACACACCATCAGGACCGACGCGTCGGGTGCGGCGTGCAGCACGTCCACCCCGTCCACGCGGTGCAGCGCCGGCACCGACTCGATCACCGGCCCCTTGGGGAACCGCAGGGCGCTGGGCCCGTCGTCGATGGCGACGGCCTCCCCCAGCTCCTCCCGCAACGTGGCCGCGTCACGCGGGGCGGCCACCCTGATGCCGGGCACGACGCCGAGGATCGACAGGTCCCACATGCCGTTGTGCGAGGGGCCGTCGTTACCGGTGACGCCCGCCCGGTCGAGTACGAGCGTGACGGCCTGGCGGTGCAGGGCGACGTCCATCATCAGCTGGTCGAAGGCGCGGTTGAGGAAGGTGGAGTAGAGCGCCACCACCGGGTGCAGCCCGCCGTGCGCGAGCCCGGCGGCGGAGGTCAGCGCATGCTGTTCGGCGATGCCGACGTCGATGCAGCGCTCCGGGTAGGCCTCGGCGAACGGGACGAGGCCGACGGGCCCCAGCATCGCCGCCGTGATCGCGACGACGTCGTCGCGGGCCGCCCCGATCTTCACCATCTCCTCGGCGAACACGCTGGTCCAACCGGTGGACGGGGCGGCCGTGGGCAGGCCGGTCTCGGGATCGAACGCGGCCGGGCTGTGCATCTGCTCGGCCTCGTCGTTCTCGGCCGGCGGGTAGCCGTTGCCCTTGCGGGTGACGGCGTGCACGATCACCGGACCGCCGAAGTGGCGGGCCCGGCGCAGGGCCGACTCCATCGCGGCGACGTCGTGGCCGTCGACGGGGCCGAAGTACTTGAGCCCGAGGTCGGAGAACAGCTCCTGCGGACTCAGCGCGTCCTTGACGCCCGCCTTGAGCGCATGCAGGCCCGCGTAGAGCGTGGGCCCGACGACCGGCGTGCGGGCCAGGGCGTTCTTGCCGGCCTCCAGCACACGCTCGTAACCCGGCTGCAGCCGCAGCGACGCCAGCCGGTCGGCGAGCCCGCCGATGGTGGGGGCGTAGGAGCGGCCGTTGTCGTTGACGACGATGACGAGGTTGCGGTCCTTCGCCCCTGTTCCGTTGTCGCCGGGCCTGCGCCCGGCAGCGATGTTGTTCAGCGCCTCCCAGGCCATGCCGCCCGTGAGCGCGCCGTCGCCGATGACCGCGACGACGTGGCGCTGCTGGCCCGTCAGCGCGTAGGCGTGGGCGATGCCGTCGGCCCACGACAGCGACGTGGACGCGTGGCTGTTCTCCACGTGGTCGTGCTCGCTCTCGGCGCGACACGGGTAGCCCGACAGGCCGCCGGACTTCTTGAGCTGGTCCCAGCCGTCCTGGCGGCCGGTGAGGAGCTTGTGGACGTACGCCTGGTGGCCGGTGTCCCAGATCAGTGTGTCGCGCGGGGAGTCGAACACGCGGTGCAGAGCGATCGTCAGCTCGATGACGCCCAGGTTGGGGCCGAGGTGGCCGCCGGTGCGCGAGACGGTGTTGACCAGCTCCGTGCGGATCTCCGAGACCAGCACGTCGAGCTGTTCCCCGGTGAGCCGCTTCAGATCGGCCGGACCGCGCACGGACTTCAACACACTCATCGCTTGCGCCACCGTCCCATCGTACGGAAACCGGGCCACCGCGGCCCGGCGCCCGGATCCGAGGTCGCTGGGGACTCAGCTGGCGGTGGGGACCTCGGTGTCCTCGCCCCGGCGCGGGCTCGGGATCTCGGCGGGGCCGGCGATGCGCACCAGGTTGCGGCCGCTGCGCTTGGCCGCGTACAGCGAGGCGTCGGCGGCCTTGAGCACCTGCTCCAGGGTGCTGGCGTCACCCGGCACGCGCGCCCCGCCGATCGAGACCGACAGACCGCTGATCGTGAGCAGGCCGTCCGCGGTGTCGACCGGCACCTGTAGCGCGGCGATGCGCCGGCGCAGTCGCTCGGCCACGAGACGCAGCTCGTCGCGGCACCCGTCCGGGATGGGGAGGTCGGGCATCAGCACCACGAACTCCTCGCCCCCGAACCGCCCGACGACGTCGTTGGCCCGCACCCCGGCCTGCAGCTCCGCCGCGACGGCCGCGAGCACGTCGTCACCGGCGAGGTGGCCGTGACGGTCGTTGACGGCCTTGAAGTGGTCGAGATCGAGGATCATGACCGCGGCTCCGGTGCCGGCCCGCTGCGCCCGCCGCACCGCGCGCGCCGCCTGCGCCTGCCAGGCCGCCGCTGTGAGCAGGCCCGTCTTGCCGTCGGTGTAGGCCACTTCCTCGAGCTGACGCACCAGCACCGCGCGGTGCAGCACCAGGATCGGGGGCAGCGCGAGCGCGATCAGGCCGGGTGCCGCGCCGAGCGCGACCGCAGCGAGCGCGCCCATGCAGAGCGTGGAGACCTCGAGCGCGTTGTCGTCCCAGCGGCCGAACAGCTCACGGGGGGAGGACCCGACGCCGCTGAGCGAGATCGCGCCGGCGACGAGCGCGGTGTTGACCAGCACGTAGGCGACGACGGCACCCGCCACCCCGAGGACGCCCGTGACGTCGGTGGGGCCGGACGGCAGCCCGCCCGCCCACTGGACGACGAGGTGCGCGGCCAGCGCGGCGAGCACCACCGTGGCGGTGGTGTAGACGTGCCGGTACAGCGGCACCCGCGCCGGCCGCCAGACGCGCTGCCACAGGTGGGCGTAGACCACGAGCACGACGCCCGTCGCGAGGACCGGGGGCAGCAGCAGGGCGGCGGCGAAGGTCCAGACCGAGCTGAGGTCGAAGTACGAGGTCTCCGACGAGCGTCGCCGGATCCGCTCGATCCCGGTGGCCAGCTCCGTGTGGACCACGCTCAGACCGGCGACGACGGCCGCCAGCACGACGTCGGTCAGGCGGGGGGCGGTGAGGAACGGCGCCGTGCCCACGACCGCCGCGACGGCTCCGACCTCGACCAGCAGCACGACGACGACGGCCGGCAACGGGAGTGTGCGGAGGCCGAGACCGGGCACGGACGATGCATCCACGGCCACGAGATCCTCCCCCCCTCACCACGATGGTGTTCCTCAGCGAGGCTAGTGAGGCCGGGGCGGCGTGTCAGGGGGACGGAGATCCCTCATCGGGGTGGAATGCGCGAGCGATCGATCACTGAGCGTCAGCGACGGGAGCGGGGCGGCCGTCCGAGGGGATCAGCGCGGGCATCTGCGTCCGACTGCCCGACACGGTCCCCATGCACACCATGTTGCGGCCCGCCCGCTTGGCCGAGTAGAGCGCGGTATCGGCGATCTGGAGCAGTTCGCGCAGGTCAGCGACACCCTCCGGGTGCACGGCCCCACCGACCGAGATGCTCAGACCCGCGATCGTCAACGGACCGTCGGCCGTGGGGATCTCCACCCGCAGCGCCGCGACCCGACGCCGGATCCGCTCCGCGACGGCCTCGAGGTCGGTGTCGTCCCCACCGGCCCGGCCCGCCAGCAGCACCACGAACTCCTCCCCGCCGAACCGCCCGACGAGGTCCCGTTCGCGCACCTCCGAGCGCAACGCGTCGGCGACAGCCGCGAGGACCTGGTCGCCCGCGAGGTGACCGTGCGTGTCGTTGACGGCCTTGAAGTGGTCGAGGTCGAGCACCAGCACCGCGCGGGGCTCGGTGCCGCGGGTGACCCGCCGCAACTCCCGCTCCGCCCGGGTGTGCCAGGCGGCGGCGGTGAGCAGACCCGTCTTGCCGTCGGTGGACGCGGCCTCCTCCAGATGGCGGACCAGAACGGCGCGGTGCAGCACCAGCAACGGCGGAAGGACCAGGAGCACCAACCACGAGTTGATGAGCATGGCGACGGCGGCGAGCCCACCGAGCGAGAGCGTGGCGACCTCGAGGACGTTGTCGTCCCAATCGCCGATGGCCACCGCGAGGTTCGGCTGCGCACTGCTCATGGCGATGGCGCCCGCGACCAACGCTGTGTTGACCGTGGTGAACACCAACAGCGCCAGCACCACGGTAGCGATGCCCGCCCCGCCCGGAGTCAACGGCGGGTGCCCGACGACGACGGATGCGCCGATGCAGGCCAGGACCATGGTGGCGGTCGTGAAGGCGTGCCTGTAGTACGGCACCTTCGGCCGGCCCGTCCGCACCCAGATGTGGAACTGCACGACCACGGCCACGGCCACGGCCAGTGACGTCGGCAGCGCGATCGCCCCGGCGAAGATCCATACCGAACTGAGGTCGATGTGGTGTGGCGCGGTCATGCGCCGGCGAAGACGTTCGGTCCGGAGGACGGCTTCGGTGTGCGCGACGCCCAGGATCCCGATGATCAGCGCCCGGATCACGTCCATACGGGTAGGCAGGCCACCCGCCGTCGCCGTGGTGAGCACCAGCCCGACCGCGGTGAGCTCCACCAGCACGATCGACGTGAGCAGATGACGTGGCATCTCCCACATCGGCCAGCTGCGTACCGACCACGGCCGCCTCGGCGGCACGGGAGGTACGGGCGGGGCGAGCGGCATGAGGAACCTTCGATCGGCGAATTCCTGTCAGGACCTTAGTGCAGTGCGGGACCGCGAGTCACCCGATCGAAGTATGTACAGCCACGTGCCGTGCCAATATGGCCGTACCCCGTCACCAGGTGGTGTGACGTCCAGCACGTCCGACTCGCACTCTGCCGGCGGGGTGCGCACCACTTGTGTCCGACAGCGCGTCGGCACCCGAACAGCCGCGGAACGCGCGGCCGGGAACGACTCCCTGGCCGCCGGTCACGACCACCGCGGCCGCCTCGACGGGAGGGGCACGTCGTCGTCCATCCGATGGCCGGAGCAGAACCGGCCGACCCCACCACCAGAAGGGAGCCCACCCATGCGCGGACACAGCTGGAGCTGACCCCACCACCCCCCACCACCAGAAAGGAGCCCACCCATGCGCGGACACAGCTGGAGCTGACCCCACCACCCCCCACCACCAGAAAGGAGCCCACCCATGCGCGGACACAGCTGGACCTGACCCCATCCGAGCACCACAACCCGGCACTGCCATGCCCCGACGCCGGGGTCAGCCGTTTCGTGACGCCCGCGTCACCAGCGGCTGGACCCGGCGCCCTCCGGCGCCGGGCGACGCTCCCCGGCAACGGCGTCGTACGTGGTCCGGTCGATCACTGGGCGTCAGGGACAGGGGCCTGACGCTCGTCCACCGGCATCAACAGCGGCATCTGCGCACGGCCACCCGCGGCAGTCCCCATACGCACCATGTTGCGACCCGCCCTCTTGGCCGAGTACAGCGCCGCGTCGGCGACCTGGAGCAGCTCACGCAGGTCACCCACACCATCCGGGTGGACCGCTCCACCGACGGAGATGCTCAACCCCGCGATCGTCAACGGACCGTCGGCCGTGGGGATCTCCACCCGCAGCGCCGCGACCCGACGCCGGATCCGGTCGGCCACCGCCTCGAGATCGGTGTCGTCGCCGGCGCCCCGCCCGGTCAGGAACACGACGAACTCCTCGCCCCCGAACCGCCCGACGAGGTCCCGGTCCCGCACCTCGGACCGCAACGTGTCCGCGACCGCGGCCAGCACGCGGTCCCCCGCGAGGTGACCGTGCGTGTCGTTGACCGTCTTGAAGTGGTCGAGATCGAGCACCAGCACCGCCCGGGACCCGTCCCCGCGACCGACCCGCCGCAACTCGCGCTCCGCGCGCGTGTGCCAGGCGGCGGCGGTGAGCAGGCCGGTCTTGCTGTCGGTGGACGCGGCCTCCTCCAGATGGCGGACCAGGACCGCACGGTGCAGCACCAGCAACGGCGGCAGCACGAAGACCACCAGCCACGGCGTGACCGACACCGCCACCGCCACCAGCGCGCCCAGGCACAGCGTCGTGACCTCGAGAAGGTTCTCGTCCCAGTCGCCGAGCATCTGGTCGACCTTCGCCTGCGGGTTGCTCACAGCGATGGCCCCGGCGACGAGGGCCGTGTTGACGGTGAGGAAGACCAGGATCCCGATGACGAGCACCGGGATCGCGGGGATCCCCGGCTCGCCACCGAACCAGCCGCCGAGATCGTGCGCGTACGTGATCGCGGCGGAGCTCGCGTACCCCGACAGCACGAATGCCGCCGTGGTGAACACCTGGCGGTAGAGGGGCGTCCGGGCCCCCGTGGAGCGCAGCCACAGATGGGTGTGGACCACGGCGGCGCAGATGCCGGCGTAGGCGGGCGTGAGCAGTACCGCCGCCGCGAAGAACCAGATGGAACCCAGGTTCACGTGCAGTTCGCCGACGAGGACCTGACGGCGGACCTGCTCGATCTTCCGGGCGACCTCCCCGTGGACGATTCCCGCGACGCACAGCAGGGCGAAGGTGAACAGCGCCATCTCCTGTGGCCGGCCGTCCGCCACCAGACCCAGCGTGACCAGCAGAAGCGCTGTGGCCTCCACGACGAGAACCGACATCACGAGCGACGCGGGAATTCCCCAGATGGCCCAGCCGCGCACAGAAATTCTGCGAATCGCCACCATGACGGTTCGAGGAACCCGCTCACTCAGCGACATGGACACCGACACCGGCCGACAGCACGGACACCGCTGCACGATAGGCGACGGCGTCCGACCTGTCAGCACGGTGCGATGGACCCTGCACACGCTGGCCCGGACAGATCAGTGACCGACATCCGAATGCCGCACCTCGGATACGCCTGACCGCCGAACCCTGCACCTTCGACACCCGGAGCACCCTGTCCGGGTGACACTCCAGTGGGGAACCGGCGATGGCCCTACGTCACCCGCCGCGGGCCCGGGTCGAACGCTCCCCGGGTCCGGCAATCACCCTGACCCGAAACGGAAGGAGAAAGCCATGCGCGGCAAGGAATGGACCTGACCCCACCCGCCACCGCACCCACAACAGAAAGGAGAAACCCATGTCCGGCAAAGAATGGACCTGATCGGTGACGACCGGCCCGGAGCGGATGCCGCCGGGGATCAGCCGTTCTGTCGTGACACCACCGTCACCGGCGGCTGGACCCGGCGCTCCGCGCCGGCGCGGTACCAGGCGACGGCCCCGGCCGTGGCCAGGACGATCCCGACCCCCCCGCTCACGGCGATGGCCGCCGCGGGGCCCACGGCGTCGGCGAGCAGGCCGCCGCCCAGCACGGCGACGCCCTGACCGGCGATGATGCCGGATGCGGCGACGCCGATGGCGCGACCCCGGATCTGTTCCGGCGTCGCGCGGACGAACGACGCCTGTGCCTGCATGAGGTATGCCGTGGACAGCATCCCGGACAGGCTCCACAGGACCATCGTCACGACGATGCCGGGCCGCAGGCCGACGAACAGCAGCGGGATCCCGCCGGCCACGGCGATGAGCCCGACCAGCCCGGGGCGACGGTGGGCCGGGACGAAGCGCACGAACAACCAGGCGCCGACGACGCTGCCGAGCGGGTCGGCGGCCATGAGCAGCCCCACTGCGGCGTCACCGAGTCCGAGCTCCGCGGCGTAGGGGGCGGCCAGCGCCTCCGGAACGACGTAGCAGCCGACCATCCACACCAGCGCCACGAGCGCCCGGCGCCGACGGTCGGTGGCGATGTCGACGATCCCGTCGACCGTGTCGCGCCAGTGACCGCGCTCGCGGTCGCCGGCGGTCTCCGGCTTCGGCCGGTCCCGCAGACCCAGGCGGACGACGGCGCCGGCGATCAGGAACGTGGCCGCATCCAGGAGCAGGGCCGCCCCCGGCGACAGGGCCGCGACGAGCAGCCCGCCGGTGGCGAAGCCGACCAGCTGCGCGGTCTGGTTCGAGATCTGGACGACGGCGAGGCCGCGTTCGTACAGGTCGCCGGGCAGCACGTCGGGCAGCAGGGCACCGCGCGCGGCGGTGTGCGGGGCACCGAGCAGCACCATCACCACCAGGAGGGCGCACACCACCGGCAGCGGCAGCCCGGGCACGGCCATCAGCCCGACGGGCACCGCCCGCAGGACGTCGCAGGCGAACATCACCTCGCGGCGCCGGAAGCGGTCGGCGACCCCGGAGAGCAGTACCCCGCCGAACACCGCGGGGAGGAAGGTCAGCGCGTAGGCACCAGCCGCCCAGGCGGCCGAGCCGGTGCGCCCGTAGACGAGTACGGCCAGCGCGACGCGGGCGAGCTGGTCGCCGGCGACAGAGATCAGGTCGGCCAGCCAGATCGCGCGGAACTCCCGCACCCGGAAGACCTGCGTCAGCCGGTCCGTTCCCTCGTTCCGCATCCGGTCGTCCCCCTCGGACCCGCGCACCCCGCCCCGGAGCGGAACCGAGCGTAGGCACACGTGCGCTCCGCGTGTGCGTCGTTCACCGGATTCCCCCGAACGATGCATCGACAGGCGCGATCAGCGCAGCGGCACGAGCAGGTCACCGACGTGCGTCGTCTCGTTGACCGAGCGCACCAGGCGGCGCCCGTCGCGGCCGGCGAGGACGCGGGTGATCCCCGCGTAGTCGAGCGGGAACGCGAGTGGGCGGTCTATGCCGAGCAGGTGGGCGAGCCACGCGTTGACCACACCGGCGTGGGCGACCACGACGACCGTCGCCCGGCCCGGGTGGCCGGCCACGATCCGCTCCAGCGCGGCGTCGACGCGGGCGGTGAACGCCGGGACGTCGATGTGGGCGGGCAGCAGGCCGGCGCGCATCCGCTCCCAGGCGGCCGGATCGACCTGGGCCATCTCGTGCACGGGCACGTAGTGGTCGGCGTCGGAGTCGTACTCGCGCAGGTCGGCGACGATCTCCGCTTCCCGGCCGAGCGCGGCCGCCAGCGGGGCCGCCGTGGCACGGGCCCGGGCGAGCGGGCTGCTGTAGAGCGCGGTGACGTCGGCCCCGACTGCGTCGACGAGCCGGGCCGCCTGCTTCTCCCCCAACGGCGTCAGCGCCGGGTCGGCCGGGCCTGCGGCGTCCTGGACGCGCTCCGGCAGGGCGTGCCGCACGAGGACGAGCTGCACGTCAGCCGACTCTCAGGACGGCACGGACGCGCCGTGGCCCGCGTCGCGCAGGGCCGCCTTCAGGGCCGCCTGGTGGGCGTCCTGCTCGGCGGCGTCGACGGACGGTGCCGCGTTGGCGAAGTCGAACGCCGCCATCTCCCACGCCGGGAAGACGTGCAGGTGCAGGTGGGGCACCTCGAAGCCCGCCACCAGCCAACCGACGCGGGGCGGCGACCACACGGTGCGCACGGCCGCGCCGATCGCGTGGGAGACCTCGGTGAGGTGCGCCAGCAGGCCGGGCTCGGCGTCGATCCACTCGTCGACCTCGACGCGCGGCACGACCAGCGTATGGCCCGGCCCGAGCGGATTGATCGACAGGAACCCGACGGCGACGTCGTCGGACCAGACGAACCGCCCGGGCAGCTCGCCGTCGATGATCTTCGTGAACAGGGTGCTCATCGTCGGGCAGCCTAGCCGCTGCCGCCCGGCCCGTGTCCGCCTCACCGCCTAGGCTCGGATCATGGCTCGTACCGTCGCAACGAACACCACCGTAGGCCGCGAGGAGCTCACCGAGTTCCTGCGGCCCCGCCACCACGTGATCCTCATGACCCCTCGCAACGACGGCGGCTGGCAGGGCTCGCCTGTCACGTCCGGGGTCGACTCCGAGGGCCGGATCGTCATCGCCACCTACCCGGAGCGGGCCAAGTCGAACAACGTGGCCCGGCACGGGAAGGCCGCCGTGGTGGTCCTGTCCGAGGACTTCAACGGGCCGTGGGTGCAGGTGGAGGGGGATGCGGAGCTGCTCACGCTGCCCGACGCCGTCGAGCCGCTCGTGGAGTACTTCCGGTCGGTCTCGGGCGAGCACTCCGACTGGGACGAGTACCGCCAGGCGATGATCGACCAGGGCAAGGCGTTGATCCGCATCACCCCCACCCGATGGAGCCCCATCGCCACGGGGGGTTTCCCGGCCCGCCTCGCCTGAGCTACCCCCGGTAGCCTCTGCCGGGCAGTTCGGACACGAAAGAAGCGAGGAACCTCATGCGGCCGTGGCCGGGTCACGCCTATCCCCTGGGCGCCACCTACGACGGGTCGGGAACGAACTTCGCCCTGTTCTCCGAGGTCGCCACGAAGGTCGAATTGTGCCTGTTCTCGGCGCGGGGCAAGGAGACGCGGGTCCCGCTCGCCGAGGTCGACGGGTTCGTGTGGCACGGCTACCTGCCCAACGTCGAGCCCGGCCAGCTCTACGGCTACCGGGTCACCGGCCCGTACGACGCGGCCACCGGCCTGCGCTGCAACCCCAACAAGCTGCTCATCGACCCCTACGCCAAGGCCGTCAACGGCCCGGTGAAGTGGGACGAGGCCGTGTTCGGGTACCCGTTCGGCGAGCCCGAGGCGCGCAGCGACTCCGACTCGGCGGCGTTCGTGCCGAAGTCGGTGGTGGTCAACCCGTTCTTCGACTGGGGCACCGACCGCGCGCCGCGCATCCCGTACCACGAGACCGTCATCTACGAGGCCCACGTCCGCGGCCTGACGATCGCCCACCCCGACATCCCGGAACCGTTGCGCGGCACCTACACGGGGCTGGCCCACCCGGTGATGATCGAGCACCTGAAGAACCTGGGCGTCACGGCCGTGGAACTCATGCCGTGCCACGAGTTCCTCAACGACCACCACCTGCAGGAGAAGGGCCTCTCCAACTACTGGGGCTACAACACCATCGCGTTCCTCGCCCCGCACCACGGCTACGCGATGCCGGGACACCGGCCCGGCAACCAGGTGCAGGAGTTCAAGGCCATGGTCCGCGACCTGCACGACGCGGGCATGGAAGTGATCATGGACGTGGTCTACAACCACACGGCCGAGGGCAACCAGATGGGCCCCACGCTGTCCATGCGCGGCATCGACAACGCCGCCTACTACCGCCTGGTGGAGAACGACCCGAAGTTCTACATGGACTACACGGGCACCGGTAACTCGCTCAACGTGCGCAACCCGCACACGCTGCAGCTGATCATGGACTCGTTGCGCTACTGGGTCACCGAGATGCACGTCGACGGCTTCCGCTTCGACCTGGCGTCCACGCTGGCCCGCGAGTTCTACGACGTCGACCGCCTGTCGGTGTTCTTCGACCTCGTCCAGCAGGACCCGGTGATCAGCCAGGCCAAGCTCATCGCGGAGCCGTGGGACGTCGGCCCCGGCGGCTACCAGGTGGGCAACTTCCCGCCGCTGTGGACCGAGTGGAACGGGAAGTACCGCGACACCGTCCGCGACTTCTGGCGCGGGGAGCCCGGCACGCTCGGCGAGTTCGCCTCCCGCATCACCGGCAGCTCCGACCTCTACCAGGACGACGGCCGCCGCCCGTTCGCGTCCATCAACTTCGTCACCGCGCACGACGGGTTCACCCTGCACGACCTGGTGTCCTACAACGACAAGCACAACGACGCCAACGGCGAGGGCGGCAACGACGGCGAGAGCACCAACCGCTCCTGGAACTGCGGCGTGGAGGGCCCCACCGACGACGCCACGGTGCTCGACCTGCGCGCGCGGCAGCAGCGCAACTTCATCACCACCCTGATGCTCTCCCAGGGCGTGCCGATGCTGCTGCACGGCGACGAGCTGGGGCGCACCCAGGGCGGCAACAACAACGTCTACTGCCAGGACAGCGACATCGCCTGGGTCGACTGGTCGCTCGCCGGGAAGAACGCCGGGATGATCGGCTTCACGTCCGGGGTCATCGCGCTGCGCCACGGCCACCCGGTGTTCCGGCGCCGCCGCTTCTTCGCCGGGCGCCCCATCGCCCGGCCGCGCCGCAACGACCCCGCCACGGCACTCCCCGACATCGCGTGGTTCCAGCCGTCGGGGCAGGAGATGACCGACCAGGACTGGGACTCGGGCTTCGGCAAGTGCGTGGTGGCGTTCCTCAACGGCGACGGCATCACCGAGCCCGACACCCGCGGCGACCGCGTCACCGACGACTCGTTCCTGCTGTGCCTCAACGCCCACTACGAGGACATCGACGTCACGCTGCCCCCCGCCGAGTACGGCTCGCAGTGGGCCGTCGTCGTCGACACCGCGGCGGGCGAGGTGATCACCCTGTCCACCGCGCCGGGCGTGGTGGCAGCCGATCCGCCGATGGTGGCGGGCGGGGCCGTGCACACCGTGCCGGCCCGCTCCGTCCTGGTCCTCCAACGTACGGAAACGACGGGTTCATGAGCCGCGCCCCCTCCTCCACCTACCGCATCCAGTTCTCGAAGGACACGACCTTCGCCGACGGGGTGGCGCTGTTGCCCTACCTCGACGCGCTCGGGGTCGGTGCGCTCTACGCGTCACCGCTGCTGGAGTCGGGTGCCGGGTCCAACCACGGCTACGACGTGGTCGACCCCACCCACGTCTCGGTCGAGCGCGGCGGCGAGCAGGGGCGCAAGGCGCTGGTGGCCGCCGTCCGCGAGCACGGCATGCGGTTCCTCCTCGACATCGTGCCCAACCACGTCGGCGTCGAGGTACCGAAGGCCAACCCGTGGTGGTGGGACGTACTGCGCCTGGGGCAGGCGTCGGAGTTCGCCACGTACTTCGACGTCGACTGGGCGGCGGGCCCGATCCTGCTCCCCATCCTCGACGCGGACGAGGAGAAGGCCCTCTCGGAGCTGGCGGTGACCGACGGGGAGCTGCGCTATTTCGAGCACGCGTTCCCGCTCGCGCCCGGCACGGAGGAAGGCACCGCGCAGGAGGCGCACGAGCGCCAGCACTACCGGCTCGTCTCCTGGAAGCGCGGCGCGGGCGAGCTCACCTACCGCCGCTTCTTCGACGTGTCCACGCTCGCCGCCGTGCGCGTCGAGATCCCGGAGATCTTCGAGGCCACCCACCGCGAGGTGCTGCGCTGGGTGCACGAGGGCGACGTCGACGGCATCCGCGTCGACCACCCCGACGGCCTGTCCGACCCCGGCGCCTACGCGAGACGTCTCCGGGAGGCCATCGGGCCCGACCGCTGGCTGCTGGTGGAGAAGATCCTCGGCGTCGGCGAGGAGATCCCGCCGTCCTGGCCGGTGGACGGCACGTCGGGTTACGAGGCGCTGCGCGAGAACCAGGGCGTGTTCGTCGACCCGGACGGCGCTGGCCTCCTCACCCAGCTCTCCGCCGAGCACACCGGGGGCAAGCAGGCCCTGCACGCGGCGGAGCACGACGCCCGTCGCTCCGTGGCCGCGACGATCCTGTCGGCCGAGGTGAAGCGAATCGCGGCTGTCGCCGCCCGTGCGCGGCAATCGTCGCCCCAGCCTGCATTGCCACTCACGAGCCTCGAAGAGGCCGTGGCGGAGCTGCTGTGCGGTGTCCCGGTCTACCGGTCGTACCTGCCCGAGGGCCGGGCCGCGCTCGACGTCGCCGTCTCGGTGGCCCGCACCCACCGTCCCGACCTGGGCGAGATCCTCGACGCCCTCCGCGGCGCGATGCTGGCCGAGCCGCAGGGCGAGCTGGCCACCCGCGTCCAGCAGACGTCCGGCATGGTCATGGCGAAGGGCGTGGAGGACACCACGTTCTACCGCTGGAACCGGTTCGTGGCGCTCAACGAGGTGGGCGGCGACCCCTCGCGGTTCGGGGTCTCCCCCGCCGAGTTCCACACCGCCCAGGCGGGCCGCGAGGCGTCCTGGCCGGCCACGATGACCACGCTCTCGACCCACGACACCAAGCGCTCCGAGGACGTGCGCGCGCGGCTGGCCGTACTCGCGGAGTTCCCCGGCGAGTGGGCGGAGCGCGTCCGGCGCTGGTCGGCGCGTCACCCGCTGCCCGACCGCTCGCTGGACCTGCTGGCCTGGCAGAACCTCGTCGGCGCGTGGCCCATCCCGGCCGAGCGCATGGCGTCCTATCTGGGCAAGGCGTCCAAGGAGGCCAAGCTCGTCACCAGCCACGTCGATGCCGTGGCCGAGGTGGACGACGCCGTCGCCGCCTGGCCCGCCGCCGTCATGGCCGACGCCGAGGTGGTGGCCGAGATCGAGGAGTTCGTCGGACGCATCGCCGGCCCGGGCCGCTCCAACTCGCTCGGGCAGAAGGTGTTGCAGCTGGCCGGGCCGGGCGTGCCGGACGTCTACCAGGGCACGGAGCTGTTCGAGTACTCCCTGGTGGACCCGGACAACCGCCGCCCCGTCGACTGGGAGCTGCGGCGCACCCTGCTCACCCGACTCGACGAGGGCTGGCTGCCCGACGTCGACGCCGAGGGCGCGGCCAAGCTGCTCGTCACGCTCAGCGGGCTGCGGCTGCGCCGCTACCGCCCGGAGCTGTTCCGCGGCTACCGCCCGGTGCCCGCCGAGGGCCCGGCCGCATCGCATGCGGTCGCCTTCGCGCGGTCGCCGTCGCTGGTGGCCGTGGCCACGCGGCTGCCGGTCGGCCTGGAGAAGCGCGGCGGCTGGGGCGACACGGTGCTGCCGCTCCCCGGAGCGGCCACGGACTGGCACGACATCGTCACCGACACCCCCGTCGACGGCTCGGCCCTCGCGCTGAGCAGCCTGCTGGCGCGCTACCCGGTGGCACTCCTGGTCAGGCCCGCATAGCTGCCGCTCACGACGAGCGGCACTTTCGTCGCACAGGTTCCGACGAGAGTGCCGCTCGTCGGTCAGGATCGGGGCCACCTCGGCTGAGCGGAAGCGACCCGCACACGGCAGGATCGCCCGGTGACTGATTTCGCCGTATGGGCACCGCAGCGTGACCGGGTCCGGGTGCTCGTCGACGGGGCGCCGCACCCGATGACCCGTGACGGGGGCGGCTGGTGGCGGGCCGCCGTCGACGCCGGCCCCGGCACCGCCTACGCCTACCTCCTCGACGACGACGAGACCCCCCTGCCCGACCCGCGATCGAACTGGCAGCCGACCGGGGTGCACGGGGCGAGCCGCGTGTACGACGAGCAGGGCTTCTTCTGGACCGACCGCTCGTGGACCGGCCGGCAGCTGCCCGGCAGCGTCGTCTACGAGCTGCACATCGGCACGTTCACCCCGGGCGGCACGTTCGACTCCGCCATCGAGCGCCTCGACCACCTCGCGGCGCTGGGCATCGACCTCGTCGAGGTGCTGCCCGTCAACGCCGTGGACGGCCCGCGCAACTGGGGCTACGACGGAGTCGGCTGGTACGCGGTCACCGAGAACTACGGCGGCCCTGACGGGTTCAAACGCTTCGTCGACGGCTGCCACGCCCGCGACATGGGCGTCGTGCTCGACGTGGTCTACAACCACCTCGGCCCGTCGGGCGCCTACCTGGACCGCTTCGGCCCCTACTTCGCCGGCTCCAACATCTGGGGCCCGACGGTCAACCTCGACGGTGCGCAGTCCGAGCCGGTGCGCCGCTACATCATCGACAACGCGCTCATGTGGCTGCGGGACTTCCACGTCGACGGCCTGCGCCTCGACGCCGTCCACGCGCTGCGCGACACCCGCGCCACGCACGTGCTGGAGCAGCTGGCCGTCGAGGTCGAGTCGCTGTCGGCGCACGTGGGCCGGCCGCTGTCGCTCATCGCGGAGAGCGACCTCAACGACCCGAAGCTGGTCACCGCGCGCGAGGGCGGCGGCTACGGCCTGGCGGCCCAGTGGACCGACGACATCCACCACACGCTGCACGCCACGCTCACCGGCGAGGCGCAGGGCTACTACGCCGACTTCGCAGCGGCCGGGCTCACCGGTCTCGCGCATGTGTTCACCCGGGCCTTCCTGCACGAGGGCACGTGGTCGAGCTTCCGGCAGCGCAACCACGGCGCGCCGGTGAACACGCGGACGATCCCGGGCCACCGGTTCCTGGCCTACCTGCAGAACCACGATCAGATCGGCAACCGCGCCACCGGCGACCGGCTCACCCACGCGCTCACGCCGGGCCTGCTCGCGTGCGGCGCGGCGCTGGTGTTCTGCTCGCCGTTCACCCCGATGCTGTTCATGGGCGAGGAGTGGGGCGCGCGCACGCCGTGGCAGTTCTTCTCCTACTTCCCCGATCCCGACCTGCGCGAGGCCGTCCGCAAGGGCCGCACGGCGGAGTTCGCCGAGCACGGCTGGGGCGACGACGTCGAGGTTCCGGATCCCAACGCGGAGAGCACGTTCACCGACTCGACGCTCGACTGGGACGAGCACACCCAGGAGCCGCACGCCACCCTGCTCACCGTGCACCGCGAGCTGATCGCCCTGCGGAAGGCCCACCCGGAGCTCTCGGACCCCTGGCTGGACGAGGTGGAGATCGACGTCGACGAGGAGCAGCGCACGGTGGTGCTGCACCGCGGGCGGCTGCGGGTGGCGGTGAACCTGGGCACGGAGCCGGCAGCGCTCACCGTCGGCCCGATCGCCACCATCCTGCTGGCCAGCGAGCCCGTGATCGGTGAGGAGGACGCGCTGGCGCTGCCCCCGGAGGCGTTCGCGGTGGTCCGGTTGGCCTGACCCGCATTGCAGCAGAGCCACGTTGCTGCCATGTGGTGGCGTGAACGTGGCTCTGCCGCAATCCCCGCTGCGCCGTTCGTCCCGTTCCGCTGCTCCGTTCACCTGACGTGACGGCCGCGTTCGTCTCGGCGTCACCGACGGGGTGAGCGGCCCACCTAGCGTCACCCCGCCGTACCCACCCGGGAGCGGCGGAGGAGAGGTGGGCCGGTGGCGGCGGGACTCGACGAACGGCCGGACACCCGGCCCGCTCCCCCTGCGGCTCCCGCCCGCCGGCGCGACCTCGGCCGGGACGTCCGGGAGTCCGGGGCAGCGCTCGCGTTCCTGCTGCCCGCGCTGGCCGGGCTCGGGATCTTCGTCGTGTTCCCGCTGTTCCAGGCGGTGTACCTGGCCACCCGCGGGTCCGACATCCTGGGCAACCCGACGCGGTCGGTGGGGCTGGCGAACTTCGCCGCACTGCTGACGCCCGAGTTCGGCCGCATCGTGGCCCAGACGGCCGGCTTCACCGCGATGGTGGTGCTGGGCGGTCTGGTGGTGCCGCTCGCGCTCGCCGTCCCGCTGGCGCAGCGCCTGCCCGGCATGAAGACGATCCGGACGCTGTTCTCGCTGCCCTTCGCCTACTCCGCGTCGGGCGCGTCGGTGGTCTGGCTGATCATGGTCGATCCGTCGATGTCGCCGGTCAACTGGGCGCTCGGCCTCGTCGGCATCGGCTCCCCCGACTGGACGACGGGCTCGGGTTGGCCGCTCGTGGTGGTCGCCTGGATCACGATGTGGATGGTCTCGGGCTTCAACCTGCTGGTGCTGGCCGCGGGCCTGGCCGCCGTGGACGAGGACGTGATCGAGGCCGCCCGCATCGACGGCGCCACCGGGTGGCGGATGTTCCGCAGCATCGTCCTCCCGATGATCTCCCCCAGCGTGTTCTTCGTGGTGGTGACCACGACGCTCACGGCGTTGCAGGCCCTGGGCCAGATCCAGGTGACCACCGACGGCGGCCCGAACGGCTCCACCGAGACCCTGGTGTTCTCGATCTACCACCAGGCCTTCGAGAACGGCAGCAGCAACTACGGGCTCGCCTCCGCGCAGGGCCTGGTGCTGCTGGCCGTCGGCGTGGTGATCGCGGCGATCCAGTTCGGCGTGGTCGAGCGGCGGGTGCACTACTGATGGCCACCGCGACGGGCCCGTCGAGGCCCACCACCGTCGCCACCTACGTCTGGCTCGCGGTCGCCGCGGTGGTGCTGCTGTTCCCCGTCCTGCTCACCGTCGTCGGCGGGTTCACGCAGGCCTCCGCGCTGGTCCACCGCCCACCGGGGGTGTTCAGCGGCCGCTACACCGTCGAGAGCTACGTGCACGCCTGGCAGCAGGAGGTCGTGCCGCTGCTGCCGGCGTTCGTCAACTCGCTGTTCGTCGGCCTGGTGATCATGGCCGCGCAGGTCCTGACGTCGCTGCTCGCGGCGTACGCGCTCGTGTTCGTCCGGACGCCGCTGCGCGGTCCCGCGTTCGGCCTGGTGCTCGCGACGATCATGGTGCCGTACGAGGCGATCGTCGTGCCCAACGCGCTGTTCGTGCGCAGCGCCGGCCTCGGCGACAGCCGCTGGAGCCTCGTCCTGCCGTTCCTCGCGACCGGGTTCGGGATCTTCCTGGTCCGCCAGGGCATGCGGCAGGTGCCGGTGGAGCTGCACCAGGCCGCCCAGCTCGACGGGTGCGGCCACCTGCGGTTCCTGATCTCCATCGTGGTGCCCGCGGTGCGCCCGACGCTCACGGCGCTGGCCGTCTACTCGTTCCTGCAGGGCTGGAACATGTACTTCTGGCCGCTGATCGTCTCGTCGACGAACAACTCGCTGAACACGCTGCAGACCGCCGTGTTCGCCCTGCAGAGCAACGAGGGCACCCAACCCGGCCTGCTGCTGGCCGGCATCACGATCACCCTGGTCCCGACCGCGCTCCTCGTGGTGCTCGGGCAGCGGTGGCTGGTCCGCGGGTTCACCGCGGGCGCGGTCAAGTAACGCGGAGGAGATGGACGTGCGGAGAAGGATCGGGATGGCGGCGGTGGCCCTGGGCACCGCGATGGCGCTGGCGGCGTGCTCGTCGGCGGCGAGCCCCACCCCGTCGACGACGACGGCGACCGCCCCGGGCGCCGACGCGCTGAACGGGCAGCCGGAAGTGGACATCACCTTCTGGCACGCCATGACCGGCGCCAACGGCGACGCCCTCACGAAGCTTGTCGACGAGTTCAACCAGCAGCACGCCGGGAAGATCAAGGCGACCCTGGCGTTCAAGAACACCTACGACGACACGGTCTCGGCGTACAAGACCGCGCTGAAGGGCGGACAGCTGCCCGATCTCGTCCAGGTCTACGACATCGGCACCCGCTTCATGATCGACTCGGGCTCGGTGCTGCCGGTGCAGGCGTTCGTGGACAAGGACGGCTACGCCACGAGCGACATCCAGCCGAACATCGCCGGGTACTACACGGTCGACAAGAAGCTGTACTCGATGCCGTTCAACACCTCGATGCCGCTCATGTACATCAACGCCGACGCGTTCCGGAAGGCCGGGCTGGACCCGGCCAGGCCCCCGACCACGCTCGACGAGATCCGCGCCGACGCCGTGAAGATCAAGGCAACCTCCGGCGAGACCGTCCAGTTCGGGTTCGGGGCGAGCCTCTACGGCTGGTTCCTCGAGCAGTTCACCGCGAACTCGGCCGCCACCCTGTGCGACGCCGACAACGGCCGCACCGGCCGCGCGTCCACGGTCAACCTGGCGACCGACGCCAACACGAAGCTCCTGAGCTGGTGGCAGGGCATGGTGCGCGACGGGCTGGCCCTCAAGCTCGACAGCGACACCAAGAACGGCGACAACGCGTTCACCTCCGGCACCGTGGCGATGACGCTGGAGTCCACCGGGTCGCTGGGCGGTTTCGTTAAGGCCGCGGGAGGGAGGTTCGGCATCGCCACCGGCGCCTACCCGAAGATCAGCACGGGGGACGCGGGCGGGCCGATCATCGGCGGCGCGTCGCTGTGGATCGTCGGGCAGGGCAAGGACGCCGCCCACGAGCGGGCGTCCTGGGAGCTGACGACGTTCCTGGCCGCCAAGCAGCAGCAGGTCAGCTGGCACACCGCCACCGGCTACTTCCCGATCAGCAAGGGCGCCCTGACCGACCCCAGCGACCAGCAGTGGGTGGCCCAGCGACCGCAGTTCGCCACCGCCATCACCCAGCTGCAGAACACCCCGTCGAACACCGCCACCCAGGGCTGCTCGGTGGGCGTGATGCCGCAGGTGCGCAAGGACGTCGAGGGCGCGATGCAGGCGGCCGTGCTGCAGGGCCAGGACCCGAAGGCGGCCCTGACCGCGGCGCAGACGAAGGCGAACGGCGAGATCGCGGCGTACAACCAGGCGCTGGGCGGCTGAGCGACCGGGCCGCCCGCCGACCGGGTGGGCGGCTATCAGCGCTTGTGAGGCAGGACGAACTCGGCCAGGCCGGGACGGCCCAGCAGATCGCTGACCAACGCGTAGCTGTTCGTTTCCGGGCCGAGGTGGTGACGAGCAGAACGCCGCCGTGCGGCCACGGCTCCCCCTCCCGGTTCGACTGGCCCGGGTACTACTCGGCGGCGACCACCCGTCGTGGGTGATCGCCGCCGGTAGGGGTGGCTACTTGAGGAGGCCGAGGCCCTTCACGGCCTCGCGCTCCTCGACGAGCTCCTTGACGGAGGCATCGATGCGCTCACGGGAGAACTCGTTGATGTCCAGGCCCTGGACGATCTTCCACACGCCGTTCTCGGACGTGACCGGGAAGCTGGAGATGATGCCCTCGGCCACGCCGTAGCTGCCGTCGGACGGGATGGCGGCGGAGACCCAGTCGCCCTCGGCGGTGCCGTTGACCCAGTCGTAGACGTGGTCGATGGCCGCGTTGGCCGCCGACGCGACGGACGAGCCACCGCGGACCTCGATGATCTCGGCGCCGCGCTTGGCCACGCGCGGGATGAACTCGTCGCGCAGCCAGGACTCCTCGACCTGCTCGGCGGCGATCTTGCCGTTGACCTCGGCGTGGTAGAGGTCGGGGTACTGGGTGGCGGAGTGGTTGCCCCAGATCGTCAGCTTGTGGATCTCGGTGACCGGCACCTCGAGCTTGGCGGCGAGCTGGCCGACCGCGCGGTTGTGGTCCAGCCGCGTCATCGCGGTGAAGCGCTCGGCCGGCACGTCGGGTGCCGCGGCGGAGGCGATGAGGGCGTTGGTGTTGGCCGGGTTGCCGACCACGAGGACGCGGATGTCGTCGGCGGCACCGGCGTTGATCGCGCGGCCCTGCGGGGCGAAGATGCCGCCGTTGGCCTCGAGGAGGTCACCGCGCTCCATGCCCTTGGTTCGGGGGCGGGCGCCGACGAGCAGGCCGACGTTCGCGCCGTCGAACGCTTTGGTGGCGTCGTCGGTGATGTCGACGCCGGTGAGCAGCGGGAACGCGGAGTCCTGGAGCTCCAGCGCGACACCCTCGGCGGCCTTCACCGCCTGTGGGATCTCCAGCAGGCGCAGGCGGACAGGGGTGTCCTTCCCGAGCAGCTGGCCGGAGGCGATCCGGAAGAGCAGCGCGTAGCCGATCTGGCCCGCTGCTCCGGTGACGGTAACGGTTACTGGGGTTGTCGACGCAGACACAGGCGCGACCCTAGCCCCGGCTCCCGACCACCGCCGCGACGGGCGCCACACTGAACCGTGGGAGTGCGCAGCGCCACACCCCGACCGCTAGCGTGGTTGTGTGAGCCCCGTCGAGGACGATCCGCCGCCGGTGTGGGCCGGTGCGCCGGGCTACTCCCCGCACCCCGAGCTGCCGCCGCACGCGCCGATGCCCGGCGCGCCGCCGTACCCGGCGAACATCGACCACCCGCCGCCCCCGGTGAACGAGCCGCCGGCGCGTACGGGACTGCTGCCGGTGCTGGGCGCGGCCGTGGCATGGGCCGTCGTCGACGTGCTGCTGGTGCTGCTCGTGCTCGGCCTGCCCACCGGCTCGACGGCGGCCCGGCTCGCGGCCGGCCTGGTGGTGACGGTGCTGGTCACGGCGGTCGGCACGTGGCTGCTGGTCCGGCGGCGGGCGTGGGGGCTCGGCCTCCTGCTGCTCGCCACGGCCCCGGTGTTCTGGATCCTCCGCGCGATCGTGACGGCGCTCCTCGGCTGATCCCCACCACCGACGAACGGCACTCTCGTCGGAACCTATGCGACGAGAGTGCCGTTCGTCGGTCCGGATTCGAGGGCCCTCCGGAGGATGGCACCTACCTGGGGCACCTCGACCAGGAATCCGTCGTGGCCTCGTTCGCTCGTCACCACCTGCAGCTCCACACCCAGTGCGTCGGCCAGATCGCGCTGCTGGTGGAGCGGGTAGAGGCGGTCGGTGTCCACGCCCACCACCGTCGCCCGCGCGGTGACCCCGGCGAGCGCGGCCGCCGTGCCGCCCCGGCCGCGGCCGATCTCGTGGCTGCTCATGGCCAGGTTCAGCGCCACGTAGCTACCGGCGTCGAAGCGGGCGACGAGGCCGTCGGCGGCGTGGTCGAGGTAGGACTCCACCGCGAACCGGCCGTCCTCCTGCACCACCCGCCCGAAGCGCGTGTCCACCTCGTGGGCGGTGCGGTAGCTCAGGTGGGCGATCCGGCGGCCGATGCCCAGGCCGGTGTCGGGGGTGACCCCGTGGTCGGCGTAGTCGCCGTCGTACCAGAGCGGGTCGGCGCGCACGGCGTCGACCTGGATCCGGCACAGCCCCACCTGGTCGGCGCTGGCCTCGGCGGCCGCGGCCAGCACCACCACCCGCTCGACGCGCCGGGGGTGGGCCACAGCCCACTCCAGCGCGCGCATGCCGCCCATCGAGCCACCGATCACCGCGGCCCAACGGCGCACGCCGAGCGCGTCGGCCAGCGGGACCTCGGCGGCGACCTGGTCGCGGATGGTGGTGGCGGGCCAGCGACTCCCCCACGCCCGCCCGTCGGGCGCGAGGGACGACGGCCCGGTGCTGCCCTGGCAGCCGCCCAGCACGTTGGTGCAGACGACGAACCAGCGGTCGGTGTCGATCGCGCCGCCCGGCCCGACGACGTCGGCCCACCAGCCGGGCGTCGGGTGCCCGTCGCCGTCGGGACCGACGACGTGGCTGTCACCGGACAGCGCGTGCTGGATCAGCACGGCGTTGTCGCCGGTGAAGGTGCCCCATGTCTCGTAGGCGACGCGGACGTCCGGCACGGTCCCGCCGAGTTCCAGGTCCAGGGGCCCGACGTCCAGGAACTGCCGGTGCCCGGCCGGGTCGCCCTCGCGCCAGGCTCCCCGGGCGGTGACGACCGCTGTCACCGGCCCCGCCGCCGGGAGCTGATCACGCCCGTGTCGAAACCGGCGAGGTGCAGCCCGCCGTGGAAGCGGGCGTGCTCGACCTTGAGGCAGCGGTCCATCACGACCTGCAGCCCGGCGCCCTCGGCGCGCCGGGCGAGCTCCTCGTCGAAGAGTCCGAACTGGAGCCAGAAGGTGCGCACCCCCTCAGGCAGGGCCAGCACCTCGTCGAGAACGCCGGACAGGTCCTGCGGGCGGCGGAAGACGTCGACGAGGTCCGGGACGACGGGCAGGTCGGCCAACGACTTGTACACCGGCCGGCCCAGGATCTCGGTGGCGTTGGGGTTGACGAAGTACACGTCGTAGCCGGTGCTCGCCAGCAGGTAGGTGCCGACGAAGTTGCTGGCGCGCGCCGGGTTCGGCGAGGCGCCGACCACCGCGACCGTGCGCGTCTCGCGCAGGATCTTCTGCCGCGCGGTCGCACTCGGGTTCTCCCAGGTCATGACCCGACCTTGGTGGCTGCGGCCAGGGCCTGGTCGAGGTCCCAGATGATGTCGTCGACGTCCTCGATGCCCACGCTGATCCGCACCAGGTCCTCGGGCACGCCCGCGTCGCGCAGCTGCTCGGTGGTGAGCTGCTGGTGGGTGGTGGAGCCGGGGTGCAGCACCAGGGTGCGGGCGTCGCCGATGTTGGCGAGGTGGCTGCAGAGCTCGACGGACTCGATGAACGTCTGCCCGGCCGCACGCCCGCCCCTCACCCCGAACGAGAACACGGCACCGGGGCCCTTCGGCAGGTACTTCTGCGCGAGCGCGTGGTCGGGGTGCTCGGGCAGCCCGGCGTACTGCACGTAGGAGACGCGGGGGTCGGCGTGGAGCCACTCGGCGACCGTGCGCGCGTTGGCCACGTGGGCGTCCATGCGCTGCGGCAGCGTCTCCACGCCCTGCAGCAGCAGGAACGCGCTGTGTGCCGACAGCGACGCGCCGACGTCGCGCAGCTGCTCGGCGCGGAGCTTGGTGAGGAAACCGAACTCCTGGAAGTTGCCCCACCAGTTCAGGCCGCCGTAGGACGGGATCGGCTCGGTCATCTGCGGGAAGTGCCCGTTGCCCCAGTCGAAGCGCCCCGACTCGATCACGACGCCGCCCAGCGTGGTGCCGTGGCCGCCGAGGACCTTCGTGGCGGAGTGGATCACGATGTCGGCGCCGTGCTCGATGGGGCGGCACAGGTACGGCGTGGCCAGCGTGGCGTCGACGATCAGCGGCAGCCCCGCGGCGTGGGCGACATCGGCGAGGCCGGCGATGTCGGCCACGGCGCTGGACGGGTTGGAGATCACCTCGGCGAACACCAGCTTGGTGGCCGGGGTGATGGCCGCGGCGAAGGCGGCGGGATCGCGGCCCGGCACGAACGTGGTCTCGACGCCGAAGCGGCGCAGCGTCACGTCGAGCTGGGTGATCGTGCCGCCGTAGAGCCCGGACGCGGCGACGATGTGGTCGCCCGCGCCCGCGAGCGAGGCGAACGTGAGGAACTCGGCGGCCTGCCCGCTGCTGGTGGCGACGGCGCCGATGCCACCCTCGAGGCTCGCGAGGCGCTCCTCCAGCACCGACACCGTCGGGTTGCCGATACGGCTGTAGATCAGGCCGTACTTCTGGAGCGCGAACAGGCTCGCGGCGTCGTTGGTGTCCTCGAAGACGAAGCTCGTGGACTGGTAGATCGGGGTGGCGCGGGCGCCGGTGGCGGCGTCGGGCACCGCCCCGGCGTGCACGGCGCGCGTGCGGAAACCCCAGGTGCGGTCGGACATGCGTTCCATCCTGCCTCGTGGCGATCCGCCCGGCCCGCTGCGGGGCTCAGGGAGTGACGAGCGTCGTCGTGACGGGCGTCGAGTTGCGGAACAGGTCGAGCACCGGGCAGTGGGCGTCCACGGCCGCGGCGAGCTCCCGGCAGCGCTCCGGCCCGGCCGGGCCGGACAGTGTCACCGTGACGCGGACCTCCCCGAACCCGGGGCGCGCGGCGTCGTCGAAGCCGAAGAAGCCGCGGACGTCGAGATCGCCCTCGACGTCGACGGCGATGTCGTCGAGCGGGATGTCGAGCTTGGCCGCCCAGAACCGGTAGGTCACGACCTGACACGACAGCAGCCCGGCCAGCGCGTTCTCGACGGGGTTGGGGGCCTCGCCGGCGCCGCCGAGCGCGGGCGGCTCGTCGACGACGACGGTGTGGCGCCCGATGCGGATCTCGGCGCGGACGCCGTCGCCGCCGGTGCCGGACGTGCGGAAGAGCGCGTGGGCGTTGTCGGGGTCGTCGGCGACGGCCGCGCCTGCGGCGTCGACGATCCCGCGCAGGGCCTCGTCACGCGTGGTGGTGGGAGTGGACATGATCTCTCCTGACGGGTGTGGGTACGGGGTCAGCGGGGACCCGGACACGCACACGTGCAGACCAGGAGGAAGTCGACGTGGCGACGGCGGACGAGGATCGGCAGCACCGGCACGTCCTCCTTCTTACGCGATCACGACGTCGGAGTCGAGTGTGATCACCGAGGCAGCCGGACGAGGCCTTCCTGGACCGTGGTGGCGATGAGCGTGCCGTCCTCGGTGGTGAAGGTGCCCGTGGCCAGCCCCCGGGATCCCGACGCCGTCGGCGAGTAGCACGTGTAGAGCAGCCACTCGTCGGCCCGGAACGGGCGGTGGAACCACATCGCGTGATCCAGGCTCGCCATCTGCACCCCGGTGGAACCCATGTCGTGGCGGGCCACGACCGAACCGAGCAGCGTCAGGTCGCTGGCGTAGGTGAGCATGCAGACGTGCAGCAGCTTGTCGTCGGGCAGGGTGCCGTCGGCACGCATCCACACCCGCACCGGGTCGTCGGACGCCACGCGGTCGGGCGACCACACCGGCTCGTCGACGAAGCGCATGTCGATGGGCCGTGGGATGCGGTCGAGCCAGCCCGCCCCGTTGCCGGCGGCGATGCGCTCCCCGATGGTGGGCAACGACTCCGGCGTCGGCACGCCGACCGCGGGGGGCTCGGAGTGCTCCAGGCCGTCCTGGCGCTGCTGGAACGACGCCGACAGCGAGAAGATCGCCTCGCCGTGCTGGATGGCCATGACGCGCCGCGTCGTGAACGAACGACCGTCCCGGACCCGCTCGGCCTCGTAGACGATCGGCACCGACGGATCGCCGGGACGGATGAAGTAGGCGTGCAGCGAGTGCACCTCGCGGTCCTCGGGCACGGTGCGCCCGGCCGCCACCAGCGCCTGCCCGGCGACCTGGCCGCCGAACACGCGCGTGGGGCTCTGCGCGGGGCTGACGCCGCGGAACAGGTTGACCTCGAGCTGCTCCAGGTCCAGCAGCGTCACGAGACCGTCCAGCACGGCCTGCCCGTGGGATTGGCCGTCAGGGGCGGTCCCGGGCCCGGCGGTCTCGGGTCGGGCCGTGGAGGAGGTGCTCACACCGGACATCCTGCCAGGACGACTAGTCCTCCTCGCCGAGGCGGTGCACCCGGATGAGGTTGGTGGAACCGGCCGTGCCGGGGGGCGACCCCGCGACGACGACCACCAGGTCGCCGGGCTGGAAACGCTCGATGGAGAGCATCGCGTGGTCGACCTGGCGGACCATCGCGTCGGTGGACTCCACGAAGTCGACGAGGAACGTCTCCACGCCCCAGCTCATCGAGAGCTGGCTGCGCACCGCGGCCTCCGGCGTGAACGCCAGCAGCGGCAGGCGGGTGTGCAGGCGCGCGAGGCGCCGCGCCGTGTCGCCGGACTGCGTGAACGTGACGATCGCCCGGGCGGAGAGCCGCTCGCCGATGTCGCGGGCCGCGTAGGACAGCACGCCGCGCTTGGTGCGGGGCACGTGGTTCAGCGGCGGGACGTCGAAGGTCCCGTCCTCCACGGCCTCGATGATCTGCGCCATCGTGCGCACGGTCTTGATCGGGTAACGCCCGACGCCCGTCTCGCCCGAGAGCATCACGGCGTCGGCGCCGTCGAGCACGGCGTTGGCGACGTCGGAGGCCTCCGCGCGGGTGGGGCGCGAGTTGGTGATCATCGACTCGAGCATCTGCGTGGCGACGATCACCGGCTTGGCGTTCTCGCGCGCGATCTGGATGGCGCGCTTCTGCACCAGCGGGACGTGCTCCAGCGGCAGCTCGACGCCGAGGTCACCGCGGGCCACCATGACGGCGTCGAACGCCAGGACGATGGCCTCGAGGTTGTCGACCGCCTCGGGCTTCTCCAGCTTGGCGACGACCGGCAGCCGCGCACCCTTCTCGTCCATGATCTTGTGGACGAGGTCGATGTCGGCGGGGCTGCGCACGAACGACAGCGCCACGATGTCGACGCGCAGGTCGAGCGCGAACTCCAGGTCGGCGATGTCCTTCTCGCTCATGGCCGGCACCGAGACGTTCATGCCGGGCAGCGAGAGGCCCTTGTTGTCGCTGACGGGGCCGCCCTCGGTGACGCGGCAGACCACGTCGAGACCGTCGACGGAGGTGACCCGCAGGCCGACCTTGCCGTCGTCGACGAGCAGCCGGTCGTCCGGCCGGGCGTCCATGGCGAGGCCCTTGTAGGTGGTGGAGACGCGGTCGTGGGTGCCCGCCACGTCCTCGACGGTGATGCGGATCTCCTCGCCGGTGCGCCACTCCGTGGGGCCTGCGGCGAAGCGGCCGAGACGGATCTTGGGCCCCTGCAGGTCGGCGAGGATGCCGACGGCGCGGCCCTCGGCGTCGGCCGCGGCGCGGACCATCTCGTAGACGCGCTTGTGGTCCTCACGGTTGCCGTGGCTGAAGTTCAGCCGGGCGACGTCCATGCCGGCCTGCACGAGCTCACGGATGCGGTCCGGAGTGGCGGTTGCCGGGCCGATGGTGCAGACGATCTTTGTGCGACGGCTCACGTCGAGGAGCATAGCGCTTCTTCTGGAACGATCAGGAAGAGGCAGTGCAAACGTTCAGCGACGGGGTTGGTCACTCGGCCCGACGTGGTCGGCGAGCCACTCGACCAGCGGTGTGAGCGCTCTCCACGCGGCGACCACGCGGTCCAGCGCACCGGCCTCGTGCAGCGTGTCGTCGGGCGGCCAGGTGCGCGAGCCGAACAGCGACTTGTGGCGCAGCAGGTCGATGCGCGGATGCTCGGGATCGAAGCCCCGGGGCCGGGTCTTGAGCATCTCCCCGCGGACCACGACGTCCGGGTCGATCGCGGCGAGCCGCTTCTCCAGATCCGCGCCCCGACGGTCGTCGTCGACGGCGGTGCGGAAGCGCGCCACCTGGTCCGACGCCATCTGGTAGTAGCCGCCCGCGGCCATCAGCCCGTCGGCCCCGACCTGCACGTAGAACGGGCCGGCCGTGGCGCCGCAGTGGGTCTTGTACGGCGTCTTGTCGTTCGAGAAGCGCACGTCCCGGTACGGGCGGAAGATCTTGCCCGCCCCGAACTCGGGCTCCAGGGCCGCCAGCAGCACCTGCATGGGTGCCTTGACGTCGGCCTCGTAGACGGCGCGCTGGTCGGTCCAGTACGCCTTGGAGTTGTCGGCCTCGAGCCCGTCGTAGAACTCGACGGCGTACTCGCCGAAGCCGGTGAAGGTCACGACGTCACGTCACCGGTCTTCTTCTCGAGGTCGACGGGCTCCGCGTCCACCTCGTCGGCGTCCGGCTCGGCGGCCGCCGGCGCAGCCAGCACTTCGCGCGGCCTGCGCACCACCACCAGGTAGAGGACGGCCGCGACGAACACGACCGCGGCCACCACCACGTTGATCCGGATGTCCCCGAACACCCTGGTGGCGTAGTCGCTGCGCATCTGCTCGATGAAGAACCGGCCCAGCGTGTACCCGGCGACGTAGACGGCGAACGCGCGGCCGTGGCCCAGCCGGAAGCGGCGGTCGGCCCACACCACGATCGCGGCGACGATGAGGTTCCAGATGAGCTCGTAGAGGAACGTGGGCTGCACGATGTCGATCGGCGTGCGGTCGATCGCGACGCCGCCGAGGGCGTCGGGCAGGCCGGTGGAGGGGTCGACCCGCCGGTAGATCTCCAGGCCCCACGGCAGCGTGGTGGAAGCGCCGTAGAGCTCCTGGTTGAAGTAGTTGCCCAGCCGGCCGATGGCCTGCGCGACGATGATGCCCGGCGCCACGGCGTCGGCGAAGAACGCCAGTGGCACCTTCCGCCGGCGGCAGCCGATCCAGGCCCCGACCGCGCCCAGCGCGACCGCACCCCAGATCCCCAGGCCGCCCTGCCAGATCTTGAGCGCCCCGATCGGGTCGCCACCGGGCCCGAAGTAGGTCTGCCAGTCGGTGGCCACGTGGTAGAGCCGCCCGCCGACCAGGCCGAACGGCACCGCGAACACGGCGACGTCGGTGACGGTGCCCGGCTCCCCGCCGCGCGCGACGAACCGGCGCTCGCTCCACAGCACCGCGACGATGATGCCGACGATGATGAACAGCGCGTAGGCGCGGATGGGGATCGGACCGAGGTACCAGACCCCCCGGTCCGGGCTCGGGATGTAGGCCAGGACGGTGGTGGCGACGGCGGAGCTCACGGGCCCACGCTATCGTCTCCGGTCCTCATGCCGGCTGGGGCTCCGGGCGGTGGGCGCGGCGGACACCGGCCGCCAGGTCCGCGGTGAGGGCGCGGACACCGTCGACGCCGTCCTGCTCCACGGCCGTGACGAACGCCGAGCCGACGATCACGCCGTCGGCGAAGGACGCGACCTCCGCCGCCTGGTCCCCCGACCGGACGCCGAGACCGACACCGATCGGCAGGTCGGTGTGGGCGCGGCAGCGACCGACGATCACCGACGCGGCCGAGTCGACGGCACCCCGCGCACCGGTGACCCCCATCGTCGAGCTCGCGTAGAGGAAGCCGCGGGTGGCGGCCGTCGTGGAGGCGATCCGCTCCTCGGTGGACGAGGGGGCGACCAGGAAGGTCCGGTCCAGGTCGTGCTGCTCGGACGCGGCGAGCCACTCGTCGGCCTCGTCGGGGATGAGGTCGGGGGTGATCAGCCCGAGACCGCCCGCGGACGCGAGGTCGCGCGCGAACGCGTCGACGCCGTAGCGCAGAACCGGGTTGAAGTAGGTCATGACCACGGCCTTGCCGCCCGCGGCCGTGACCCGCTCCACCACCGAGAGCACGTCCTTCAACCGGAACCCGGCGCGCAGGGCGGTCTCCGCGGCGGCCTGGACGGTGGGTCCGTCCATCACGGGGTCGGAGTAGGGGACGCCGACCTCGAGCAGGTCACACCCGCTCCCGACCATCGCGTTCAGCAGCTCCACCGACCGGTCGACGGTGGGATACCCGGCAGGCAGATACCCGATGAGCACCCCCCGCCCCTCGGCTCGAGCAGAGGCGAAAACGGGACCCACGCGACTCATCGAACGCCTCCGGCGGAGCGACGAGCGGCACTTTCGTCGCAGAGGTTCAGACGGGAGTGCCGCTCGTCGGAAAGGGATGTGGGCGTCATCGCTGGACGCTCCCGGTGTCCGAACCCGCCGGCGACTCGCCGAGGTCCGCCTCGGCGATCGACGTCCCGCTCGCGTCCTCCGCGCTCTCGTTCCCGGCGATCATGCCGAACCACTTCGCCGCCGTGTCGACGTCCTTGTCGCCGCGCCCGGAGAGGTTCACCAGGATCACCGCATCCGGGCCGAGCTCGTTGCCCAGCTTCAGCGCGCCGGCGATGGCGTGGGCCGACTCGATGGCCGGGATGATGCCCTCGGTGCGGCACAGGAGCGCGAAGGCGTCCATCGCCTCGCGGTCGGTGATGGGCTGGTACTCGGCGCGTCCGATGTCCTTGAGCAGCGCGTGCTCCGGGCCGACGCCCGGGTAGTCCAGCCCCGCGGAGATCGAGTACGACTCCGCGGTCTGGCCGTCCTCGTCCTGCAGCAGGTAGCTCATGGCGCCGTGCAGCGCGCCGGGTGAGCCCTCGCTGAGTGTGGCGCCGTGCCGGCCCGTCTCGACGCCGTCGCCGCCGGGCTCGAAGCCGACCAGCCGCACGTCGGGGTCGTCGAGGAAGGCGTGGAAGATGCCGATCGCATTGGACCCACCCCCGACACAGGCGGCGATCGCGTCGGGCAGCCGACCGGTGCGGCCCAGCACCTGCTCGCGGGCCTCCAGGCCGATGACGCGGTGGAAGTCGCGCACCATCATCGGGAACGGGTGCGGGCCCGCGACGGTGCCGAGCAGGTAGTGCGTCTCGTCGACGTGGGTGACCCAGTCGCGCAGCGCCTCGTTGATGGCGTCCTTGAGCGTGCGCGAGCCGGTCTTGACCGGGATCACGGTGGCGCCGAGCAGCCGCATGCGGGCGACGTTGAGCGCCTGGCGCTCGGTGTCGACCTCGCCCATGTAGACCACGCACTCCAGACCCATCAGCGCGCACGCCGTGGCCGTGGCGACGCCGTGCTGGCCCGCGCCGGTCTCGGCGATGACGCGCGTCTTGCCCATCCGCTTGGTGAGCAGCGCCTGCCCCAGCACGTTGTTGATCTTGTGGGAGCCGGTGTGGTTGAGGTCCTCGCGCTTGAGCAGGATCCGGGCGCCGCCCGCGTACTCCGAGAGCTTGGACGCGTCGGTGAGCGGGGACGGGCGGCCGGAGTAGTCGCGGTGCAGCCGGTCGAGCTCGTCGAGGAACTCGCGGTCGCCACGCGCCTTCTCGTAGGCGGCGGCCAGCTCGTCGAGCGCCGCCACCAGCGCCTCCGGGACGAAACGGCCGCCGTAGCGGCCGAAATGACCCTTCTCGTCGGGCTCGTGCCCGGAGGGCGTCTCGATGCCGTCGCTGGCCTGTACGGAAGTCACCGCGTCAGTCTTTCAACTAACGGAGCATTCTGCTGCACGACGGGTGGAAACCCGCGGCGACCAGACCACGGACGGCTCCCTGCGGGTCGCCGCTGGTCACGAGGCTCTCGCCGGTGAGCACCGCGTCGGCGCCCCAACCCGCGTAGGTGAGCAGGTCACCGGGCCCGCGCACGCCCGACTCGGCGATGCGCATGACGTCGCTGGGCAGGCCGGGCGCGATCTGACCGAAGATGCTGCGATCGACCTCGAGGGTGTGCAGGTTGCGCGCGTTGACACCGATGACCTTGGCTCCGGCCTCCAGCGCGCGGTCGGCCTCCTCCTCGGTGTGCACCTCGACCAGGGCCGTCATCCCGAGGGACTCGACGCGGTCGAGCAGCGAGTCGAGCGCGTTCTGCTCGAGCGCGGCGACGATCAGCAGCACCAGGTCGGCGCCGTAGGCCCGGGCCTCGTGCACCTGGTAGGGCGTGACCACGAAGTCCTTGCGCAGCACCGGGATGTCGACCACGGCGCGCACGGCGGCGAGGTCGGCCAGCGAGCCACCGAATCGGCGCTGCTCGGTGAGCACGCTGATGACGCGCGCCCCGCCCTCGGCGTAGGACGCCGCGAGCTCGGCCGGATCGGTGATGGTGGCCAGCTCGCCCTTGGACGGGCTGCGCCGCTTGACCTCCGCGATGACCCCGATGCCCGGCGCGCGCAGGGCGGCCATGACGTCACGGGGCGGCGTGGCCGCGGTGGCCCGGCGCTTGATCTCGGCGAGGTCCACCTCGGCCTCGCGCACGGCGAGGTCGGCCCGGACGCCGTCCACGATGGAATCGAGGACGCTGCCTCCGCTGTGCTCCATGCGGTGGTCCTCCCCTTCGGTTCGACGTGCTCGACGGGTCATGCTAGCCAGCCCCGCGGGGAGGATCGTCTCCGGCGTCCGCCGTGGGGTCCCGGCCCGCGTCGAGGTCCTGCCACGCTGCGCGATCCGGATCGATCTCGACCGGCCGTTTCCCGGGCGCCGCGTAGCGGGCCCCGAGGCGGGAGAGCCGGGGTTCCCGCAGCACCACGAGCACCGCGACGGCGAGCAGCACCAGGCCGCCGGTGGCCGCGAGCAGCGGGGCCGGGGTGAGCTCGGTGGGCTGGAAGCGCAGTGCGTCGACGGAGGTGCCCGCGGGCGGCTGCGGGAGCGTGGCCGCGGGCGCGGCGGAGGCGAACGGCGAGCCCAGCAACGCCGTCGTGGCCGTCACCGCGACGACGATCCCGGCGATCCCGAGCAGGACGGCCAGCACCCGGCGTACGAGGCCACCGGTGGCCACCAGCGCGGCCACCCCGGCCAGCGCGATGAGGGCGAACCCGGTGAGTGACGGGGAGACCTGGGCCCCCTCGAACGCGACCGGGGCGCGGCCGCCGGGCGTCACGCGGAACCAGACCAGCGCCGACGCGCCCCACAGCAGCCCGGATGCGGCGGCGAGCCCGAGACAGGCGAGCGAGAGCAACCGCCCACTCCGCGGAGGTGCGGCCACGTCCGGGGTCACGCCCGCCCCCCACCGCGGTGATCAAGGCACGGAGGTCGTTGTTGGTGATCCACTGACGACATCGACGCCTTGATCACCGCTCTGGGCCGGGGGTGCTCAGGGTCGAGGCCGTTGCCACTGCTGACAGGACCGCTCTCGCCTTGTTCAGGCACTCCGTGTCCTCCGCGACCGGGTCGGAGTCGGCCACGATCCCACCCCCGGCCTGCACGTAGGCCACGCCGTCGCGGACGAGCGCGGTGCGGATGGCGATGGCGGTGTCGGCGTTGCCGGCGAAGTCGAGGTAGCCGACGATGCCGCCGTAGAGGCCTCGCCGGGTGGGCTCCAGCTCCTCGATGATCGCCATCGCCCGCGGCTTGGGCGCCCCCGACAGCGTGCCGGCCGGGAAGCAGGCGGTGACGGCGTCGAAGGCGTTGCGGTCGCGGCGCAGCGTGCCCGTCACCGTCGAGACCAGGTGCATCACGTGGCTGTAGCGCTCCACCGAGAAGAAGCTGCGCACCTTGACCGACCCGGGCTCGCAGATGCGGCCGAGGTCGTTGCGGCCCAGGTCGACCAGCATGACGTGCTCGGCGCGTTCCTTCTCGTCGGTGCGGAGGTCCTTCTCGAGCAGCTGGTCCTCCTCCTCGGTGGCGCCGCGCCAGCGCGTGCCCGCGATGGGGTGCGTGGTGGCGACGCCGTCCACGACCGTGACCAGGGCCTCCGGGCTGGACCCGACGATCTCGAAGCGCTGGGCGGGCTGGGTCGACGTCACCGCGCTCTCCAGCCGCAGCAGGTACATGTACGGGCTGGGGTTCGTGGCACGCAGGACGCGGTAGACGTCGAGCGGATCGGCGTCGCACGCCGTCTCGAACCGCTGCGACACCACCACCTGGAACGCCTCGCCCGCCCGGATCTGCTCCTTGGCGATCTCGACGGCCGCGTGGTGCTCGGCCGGGCTGCGACGGCGGGTGAACCGCGGCTCGACGGGCTCGTACACCGCCACCGTGGACGGGGCGGACGCGCCGAGCTCGGCGGTCATCCGGTCCAGCCTGGCCACGGCGTCGTCGTAGGCGTCGTCGACGCCCTCGTCGCTCGCGTCCCAGTTGATGGCATTGGCGATGAGGGTGACGGTGCCCTCGTGGTGGTCGAGCGCGGCGAGGTCGGTGGCCAGCAACATCACGAGCTCGGGAATCCGGAGGTCGTCGACGGTGTCGTCGGGCAGCCGCTCCAGGCGCCGGACGACGTCGTAGCCGAGGTAGCCGACCATCCCGCCGGTGAGCGGGGGCAGCCCGGGCAGCGGCTCGCTGTGCAGCTCCTCGACGACGGTGCGCAGCGCCGCGAGCGGGTCCCCGCTGGTGGGCAGGCCGGCAGGGACGTCACCGGTCCACACGAGCTCCCCGTCGACGACCGTCAACGCGGCCGCTGACCGCGCCCCCACGAACGACCAGCGCGACCAGGACCGACCGTTCTCCGCCGACTCGAGCAGGAACGTGCCCGTGCGGTCACCGGCCAGCTTGCGGTAGACCCCGACGGGGGTCTCGTCGTCGGCGAGCAGCCGTCGCGTCACCGGGATGACCCGGTGCCCGTCGGCGAGCGCGCGGAACTCCTCGCGAGTGGGGGTGACCGTGCCCAGGACGGGGGCGGTCGTGACGGTCATGCCCTGCATTGTCGCAGCCCGACCCCGAGCGGGGAGAATGGCGCCGTGACATCGAGCGTGGGGCCTGGACCGGGGCGGCGCCGCGGCCGGCGGCCCGGCGGCGTCGACACCCGAGTGCAGCTGCTCGACGCCGCGCGCGTCGAGTTCGCGGAGTGGGGCTACGAGAAGGCGACGGTCCGGAAGATCGCCGAGCGTGCCGGCGTCGACGCCGCGATGGTCAACCACTGGTTCGGGGGCAAGGAGGCGCTGTTCACGGCGTCACTGGACATCCCGGTCGACCCCAACGAGGTGCTGGCCACCATCCTCCCGGGCGATCCGGAGAAGATCGGCGAGCGGGTCGTCGAGCGGTTCCTGACCGTCTGGGACGCCACCGGCGGTGGCCCCCTGGCCGCGATGGTGCACAGCATCGCGAGCCACGACGAGGCCGCCCGGATGATGCGGGAGTTCATCGTCGACGTGCTGGTCGGCCGCATCGTCGCTGTCGTCGCCCCCGACCAGCACGACCTGCGGGCCGGGCTGTGCGGTTCACAGGTGTTCGGGCTGGGCATGATGCGCTACGTCCTGAAACTGGAGCCGATGGCCTCGGCCGACCACGCCACGCTGGTGGCGGCCGTCGCCCCGACCCTCCAGCGCTACCTGACAGCCCCCCTGACCTGACGCCACAACCCCGCGAGTCGCGGCCTCCGTGCGCGCGAGTCGGGGTCCGTGTGCGCGCGAGTCGGGGTCCGTGTGCGGCTCCGGGTCCGGCAGAAGCACGACGATTCCGCACCCTGAGCGCGACCCAGGCGCATCGAGAGCCCGACTCGCGGGATGTCAGGGTGTGGGCGGGCGGTGGGGGTCGATGAAGCCCGACTCGTAGGCCGCCACCACCGCCTGGGTGCGGTCGCGGGCGCCGAGCTTGGCCAGCACGTTGCCCACGTGGGTCTTGACCGTCTCCACCCCGACCACCAGCTCCCGTGCGATCTCCGCGTTCGACAGGCCACGGGCCACCCAGCGCAGCACCTCGCCCTCCCGGTCGGTCAGGCCCGCGCAGCGCAGGGCGTCGCCGCCGGCCCGGCCGCGGGTGGCCACCAGGTCACGGACGGCCGCGGGGACCAGCAGCGACTCCCCGGCGGCGACCGTCCGCACGGCCTGCACGATCTCGGCCGGCCGGGCCCGCTTGAGCAGGAACCCCGTGGCCCCGGCCTGCAGGGCGTCGTAGACGTAGCCGTCGTTGCCGAACGTCGTCAGCACCAGGATGCGGGGCGGACGGACCATCGTCGTGACGAGGTGCCGCGTGGCCGCGATGCCGTCGACGTCGCGCATCCGGACGTCCATCAGCACGACGTCGGGCTCCAGCCGTCGCACCAGCCCGGGCACCTCGGAACCGTCGGACGCCTCGCCGCGGACCTCCAGGTCGGGCTCGGCGTCGAGGATGACCCGCAGTCCCGCGCGCACGAGCTCCTCGTCGTCGACGAGGAGCAGTCCGATCATGGACGTCATGGTGCCAGCGGGAGGCGCGCGCGCACCCGCCACACGCCCGAGTCGGCGCCGGCGTCCAGCTCACCGCGCAGCACCATCACCCGTTCGCGCATGCCGGCCAGGCCGCGGCGGCCCCCGGCGCGCCCCCGGACGGCGGTGAGCGGATTCGACAGCTCCAGCTCGACGACCCGCTCGCCCACGTCCACGCGGACCGCCACCGGCACCGGCCCCGCGTGGCGCAACGCGTTGGTGAGGCCCTCCTGCACGATCCGGTAGGCCTCGCGGGAGACCGCGGGCGGCACGGCGGACGGCACACCGCCGACGTCGGCGGTCACGACGACGCCGGCCGTGCGCGCGCCGTCGAGCAGGGCGTCGAGGTCGCGGAGGTCGGGCTGGGGCGTCCGCGCCGCCGCGTCGCCGTCGCGCAGCAGGCCCAGCACGTGGTCGAGCTCGTCGAGCGCGGTGCGGCCGGTGTCGGCGATGGCGTCGAGGGCCCGGGCGACGAACGCGGGATCGGTGTCCAGCACGCGGGCCGCGGCGCCGGCCTGCAGCGTGGTGACGGTGAGGGCGTGGCCGATCGAGTCGTGCAGCTCGCGGGCGAGCCGGTTGCGCTCGGCCGCGGTCCGCTCGGCACGCTGTGCCCGCTCGAGCTCGGCGGCGAGCCGCTGCGCCGGGGACGGGCCGAGCAGCGCCGGGGCCAGCCGCGCGAGGCCGGCACCCGACCCGGCCAGTACCTCCACGAGCACGACGAGCAGCAGCACCCCCGCGAACGGGGCCCACGACGCCGCGACACCGGTGGGGAACGGCGGGAACACCACCCACGGGGCCAGCACCAGACCCGCCGCCCACGGCACGGCGAGCAACGCGAGCAGCGCCGCCACCCCGCCGATCGCAGCGACCAGCACCAGCCACATGGCCGCCCGGCGCCGGGCCGGCCACGTGTCGGGCCCCGGGTCGGACAGCTCGACGTCCAGCAGCGCCCGGGCCGCTGCGATCTCCAGCGTCCGCACCCCCGGCACGAACGCCACCCCGATCCCGATGGCGACAGCCGGCACAGCCAGCGCCACGATCTCGGCTGTGCCGAGCTGCGGGACCGACACGGCGAAGATCCACACGAGCGCGACGTAGGGCAGCAGCACCACGGCGCCCAGCAACAGGTGCAGCACGCGCCGGTAGGTGCGCCCCGAACGGAGCGGGCCCAGCAACCGGCGCATCACCACGGGCCGATCCTGACAGAGCGGCGCCACCGGGGCCTCCCCCGCAGGAGGGAGCCGGGTTGGCCCGCGAGCGGGAGGTGGTGCGCCGCCCACGCCGAGAGGCTCTCCCCATGACCTCACGACACCTCCTCCCCTGGGCCGCTGCCCTCGGCACACTGCCCTACCTGACGCTCAAGGCCATCTGGCTGACCGGCGGCGACATCGGCACCACCGACCCCGCCCTGATCCACAGCACGACCCTCGCCGTGTTCAACAGCGTCACCGTCGCGCTCGACCTGCTGGTGATCGCGCTCGTCGTCGTCATGACCCGCGACGTCGGGCGGCGGCTGCCGGCCTGGCTCGTACTGCTGCCGATGTGGGTCGGCACCGGGTTGCTCGTGCCCGTGGTGCTGGCGCTGCTGCCCGCCACGCTGCTGGCCGACCCGGGGTCGTCGGACTTCCTGGAACCCTGGGTGCGCCCGATGGTCTACGGCGGGTTCGCCTGGCAGGCGGTGGTCCTCATCACCGCGTTCGTGCTGTACGCCCGGCAGCGGTGGTCCACGGTGGTGGACGCGCCGTCCGCCCACCCGGACCAGCTGCAGCGCGTCACGGCAGCCGGTGGCGCGACCATGGCCGGGGTGTCCGCGCTCCTGCACGCCGTCCTCGTTGCGCAGTCGGGCTCGCTCGCCGGTGGTGTGCAGGAGACGGTGAGCACCGTCCTCGCCGTGGCCGGGGCGACCGGCGTGGTCGCGCTGGTCCGCGGCACGGAGCACCGCAGGCTCGCGGTGGCCGCCGGCTGGACGGGCAGTGCCGCGATGTTCGCCTGGGGTCTCTGGACGCTCACGACGCTGCTGACGGCGTCCGGCCTCGCCGCCCAGGACCCCGTGGCCGGCATGGCCCACCTGACCGGCCTGCTCGGCGGCTTCGCCCTGGCGGTGGCCGGCCTCCTGGCCCTGGCCCCACGCCCGGCCCTCACCCCCGCGGCGAGTTGACGATTCGAGCACGCAGTGTTGGCCGATTCGGCACACCGAGGTGTGCCGAACCGGCGAAGTCAGCGTGCCGGATCAGTCAACTCGCGCTGGGTAGGAGGGTGTCCGCGTCGAAGCAGGTGCGGGCGCCGGTGTGGCAGGCGGGGCCGGTCTGGTCGACCACCACCAGCAGCGCGTCGCCGTCGCAGTCCAGGCGCACCTCGTGCACCTGCTGCGCGTGACCCGAGCTCTCGCCCTTGACCCAGTACTCCTCGCGCGAGCGCGACCAGTACGTGGCCCGGCCGGTGGTGAGCGTGCGGTGCAGGGCCTCGTCGTCCATCCAGGCCACCATCAGCACCTCGCCGGTGCCGCGCTGCTGGGCCACGGCGCACACGAGGCCATCGGAGTTGCGCTTGAGCCGGGCGGCGATCGCCGGGTCCAGCCGGGAGGCCTCGACCCTCATCGCACCTCGATCCCCTGGACGCGCAGGCTGTCCTTCACGTCCTTGATCCGGAAGTGGCCGAAGTGGAAGACCGTGGCGGCCAGCACCGCGTCCGCCCCGGCCCGGACAGCGGGCGCGAAGTGCTCCACCTCGCCCGCGCCGCCGCTGGCGATCACCGGCACGTCGACGGCACGTCGGACGGCCTCGATCATGCGCAGGTCGAAGCCCGCGCGGGTGCCGTCGGCGTCCATGGAGTTCAGCAGGATCTCGCCCACGCCGAGCTCCTGCCCGCGCGCGGCCCACTCGACGGCGTCGATCGCGGTGCCCTTACGCCCGCCGTGGGTGGTGACCTCCCAACCCGACGGCGTGGGCTTCCCGCCTTCGGGCACGGTGCGCGCGTCGACCGACAGCACGATGCACTGGGCCCCGAAGCGGCGGCTGGCCTCGTGCAGCAACTCGGGACGCAGGATCGCGGCGGTGTTGATGCTGACCTTGTCGGCCCCCGCGCGCAGCAGGACGTCGATGTCGTCGGTGGCCCGGATGCCGCCGCCCACCGTGAGCGGGATGAACACCTGCTCGGCGGTGCGGCGCACCACGTCGAGCATGGTGGCCCGCTCCCCCGACGACGCGGTGACGTCGAGGAACGTCAGCTCGTCGGCGCCCTCGGCGTCGTAGAGACGGGCCATCTCGACCGGGTCGCCGGCGTCGCGCATGTCGGCGAAGTTGACGCCCTTGACGACGCGCCCTGCGTCGACGTCGAGGCAGGGGATGACACGGACGGCGACGGACACGTCACGAGCCTACGGCGCAGGACTTCGCGGCTGCGACGACCGCGGCGTCACCCGGGAAGGTGGTCGTGACAACGGCCGTGCCCACCGCGTCCGACGTGCCGCCGGTACCGCTGACGAACGTGGCGCTGCCGTCGGAGAAGGACGCGGCGGCCGTGTCGGTGCTGAACGTCGCGACGGTGATGCGGTTGACGCCCTTCGGCAGGTCCGTGCGCGGCACCTCCACCGAGACCGCGGCGACGCCGCCGGGCGGGGGGTCGGGCAACGGCGTCACGGTGGCGGACGGCGCAGCGGCTTTCAGGCAGGTGAGCAACGTGGCGGCGTCCGGCGCGACCGGGCCGGCGGTGGCCGGGACCGACACCGCGGGGGCCGGCGTGGGGGCGGGCGCCGGAGCGGCGCACCCCGCAGCTGCGAACACCAGGCCGCCGGCGAGCAGCCGCCTCATCCGGCGTTCCGGGCTCCGGCCCGGGCGTCGACGTCGCGCATGGCGGCGAGCGCCTGGGGGAGGGTGAAGCGGCCCGCGTAGAGCGCCTTGCCGACGATGGAGCCCTCGATGTTGGCGCCCGCGGCGGCGGCTTCGGCCAGCGCGACGAGGTCGGCGACCTCCGCGATGCCCCCGGACGCGATCACCGGGGCCGGGGTGGCCGCGGCGACGTCGCGCAGCAGGGCGACGTTGGGGCCGCTGAGCATGCCGTCCTTGCCGACGTCGGTGACGACGTAGCGGGCGCAGCCGTCGCGGTCCAGCCGCGCGAGGGTCTCCCACAGGTCGCCGCCGTCGGTGGTCCAGCCGCGGGCCGCGAGCCGGTGGTTGCCGTCGACGATGCGCACGTCGAGCCCCACGGCCACGCGGTCGGCGTACTTCGCGATGGCCGACGCGCACCACTGCGGGTTCTCCAGCGCCGCGGTGCCGAGGTTGACCCGCGCGCACCCGGTGGACAGCGCCCGCTCCAGCGACGCGTCGTCGCGGATGCCGCCCGACAGCTCCACCTTGACGTCGAGCTCCCCCACCACGCCGGCCAGCAGCTCGGCGTTGGAGCCGCGGCCGAAGGCGGCGTCGAGGTCGACGAGGTGGATCCACTCGGCGCCGTCGTTCTGCCACTGCAGCGCGGCGTCGCGGGGTGCGCCGTAGCCGGTCTCGGTGCCCGCCTCGCCCTGGACCAGGCGCACGGCCTGGCCGTCCGCGACGTCGACGGCGGGAAGCAACGTGAAGCTCACGGTGGGTCACCCTACCGGGGCGCGGGATGCCCGCCGCGGCCCTACGGTGATCCGCATGGAGCTGAACGGGAGCCGCACGCTGGTGGCCGGCGCGACCGGGGCGCTCGGGGCCGGCATCGCCCGCGCCGTGCACAAGGAGGGGGCGCAGCTGGTGCTGGCCGGCCGCGACGGTGACCGGCTCGCCGCGCTGGCCGCGGAGCTCGGCGGCGTCCCGACCGCCGGTTTCGAGGCGCTGGACCTCGAACGCTGCGCCGCCGTCGTCGACGAGGCGGCGGATCGCCTCGGCGGGCTGGACCTGCTTGTCGTCGCGTTCGGGGTGGCCGCGTTCGGGCCCGGCGAAGAGGCCGGCGACGTGATCACCGAGCACCTGCTGACCGTCAACACGATGGCGCCGATGGCGATGGGGCGCCGCGCGGTGCAGCGCATGGACGGCTCCGGCACGCTGGCGGTGATCAGCGCGATCCTGGCCGACGTGCCCACGCCGGGCATGGCCGCCTACTCCGCGAGCAAGGCCGGACTGTCGGCCTGGCTCACCGCGCTGCGCGGCGAGCAGCGCCGGAAGGGCGTCACCGTGTTCGACGTCCGGCCGCCCCACATCGAGACGGGCCTGGCCGGCCGCGCTCTGGAAGGCACCGCCCCGTCGATGACGGCCGGCGCCACAGCCGACGAGCTGATCGCGCTCGTCGTCGGCGGGATCCGCGACGGGCGCCGCGAGCTGGCCTTCGACCTGCGGAAGAAGGAGTGGACGGGTCGTTAGCCGACCACGTCGCGGAGCCAGTTCTGCAGCACCGTGGCGCCGGCGTCGCCGGACTTCTCCGGGTGGAACTGCGTGGCCGACAGTGCCCCGTTCTCCACGGCCGCCACGAAGTCCTCACCGTGGTGGGCCCACGTGACCAGCGGCGGCCGGAGGATCTCCGGCGTCTCCATCTCCCACCGCCGCACCCCGAAGCTGTGCACGAAGTAGAACCGCGTGTCGGCGTCGAGGCCGTTGAACAGCGTGGTGCCGGCCGGGGCGCGCACGGTGTTCCAGCCCATGTGCGGCAGCACGTCGGCCTTGATCCGCTCGACCGTGCCGGGCCACTGCCCGCAGCCCTCGGTGCGCTCGCCCCACTCGACGCCGAGGTCGAACAGCACCTGCATGCCCACGCAGATGCCCAACACCGGACGGCCACCGGCGAGGCGCCGCTCGATGATGCGCGGCCCGTCGACGCCGCTGAGGCCGGCCATGCACGCGGCGTAGGCGCCGACACCCGGGACGACCAGGCCGTCGGCGTTCAGGGCGGCGTCCACATCGGCGGTGACGGTGACGTCGGCGCCCACCCGGCGCAGCGCACGTTCCGCGGAACGCAGGTTGCCCGACCCGTAGTCCAGCACGACGATCGACGACACGAGGTCAGCTTAGTTCGCCCGGCCACCGAGGGGACCGGTCGGGCAGTGGGGGCTGCGGCAGGTGCGTCGCTCGTCGAGAAACTCGTTGACCTCAACCCGGGTTCACCGTGCACGGTGCAGACATGACGACGGTGCTCGGCGGCAGGATGCGTGCCCTCACGGCCGGCTCGGTGGCGCTCGTGTCACTGGCCGCGTTCGAGGCCGTCGCCGTGGCCACCGCGATGCCGACGGTGGCCGTGGCGCTGGACGGGCTGTCCGGCTACGCGCTCGCGTTCGGCCTGCCGCTCGCGACGAGCGTGCTCGGGATGGTCGTCGCGGGGGCGTGGAGCGACGCGCGCGGGCCGGCGTGGCCGATGCGGGTGGGCGTCGGGCTGTTCGTGACGGCGCTGCTGGTGGCGGGGCTGGCGCCGTCGATGACGGTGTTCACGGCGGGGCGCGCGCTGCAGGGGCTCGGGTCGGGGCTCTTCTCCGTGGCGCTCTACGTGGTGGTCGGACGGCTCGTGCCGCCGGACCGGCGGCCCCGCCTGTTCGCGGCGTTCGCCGCCGCCTGGGTGCTGCCGGCCGTGGTCGGGCCGCCGGTGGCGGGGCTGCTGGTGACGACCGTCGGATGGCGGTGGGTGTTCCTGCTGGCCGCGGCGCTCGCCGTCCCGGCCACGCTGCTGGTGGAGCCGGCGCTGCGCGGCCTGGCCGACGAGCCGGGCACCTGGTCGGGGCAGCGTGTGCCGTGGGCGGTCGGGGCGGCGGTCGGGGCGGTCGGGCTGCAGGAGGCCGGGCACCTGCCGGTGCTGCCCGCGGTGGTGCTCGCGGTGGCATCGGCGCTGGTCGTGGGGGTGTCGGTGGTGCGGCTGCTTCCCGCGGGCACCGTCCGGGCCCGGGCCGGGCTGCCCGCGGTGGTGGCGCTGCGTGGGCTGGCGTCGGCGGCGTTCGTGGCGGGCGAGGCGTTCCTGCCGCTGCTGCTCTCCCGAGAACGGGGCCTGCCCCCGCCGGTTGCCGGCCTGATCCTCACCGTCGCCGCGCTGACCTGGGCCGCCGGCTCGTGGGTGCAGGGTCGCGACGCCGCCCCCGCACGGTCGACACTGCTGCGGGCCGGCACGGCATCCATCGCCGTCGGCATCCTGGGCGCCGCGTCGTTGCTGGTCCCGGCGGTGCCGCTGGCCGTCGGGGTCGCGGGGTGGGCGCTGGTCGGGCTGGGCATGGGGATGACCTACCCGACCCTGTCCGTGCTCACCCTGGAGCTCTCGGCGCCGTCGGAGCAGGGGACGAACACCTCCGCACTGCAGATCTCCGACGCCCTGTTCGGAGCCGTGGTGCTGGCGCTGTCCGGGGTGCTGTTCGCGGCGCTCGTCGACGCCGGCCCGGTGGCCTACCTCGCGGGGTTCGCGGTGGCCGCGGTCCCGGCCATGGTCGCGGTGGTGGTGGCGGGGCGGGCCTGAACCACCTGCTCGCGCACACTCAGGCCCCGACTCGCGGGGGGGGGTTTCGCGCTAGCAGCGGTGCCAGAGGTCGCCGGGGGCGCCGTCGCCGCGGAAGCCGGCTGCGTCGGCCAGCGCCGCGGCGTCGGCGAAGCCGCGCCCGACCGCGTCCGGACGGTGGGCGTCACTGCCGAACGAGACAGCCTCGCCGCCCGACTGCGCCCACCACTCGATGATCTCGGCGGCCAGCGGCACCCGGGTGTTGATCTCCAGGGCCCGCCCGCTCGCGGCCAGGGTCGCCAGCGCGGCGCGGATGTCGTCCTCGAAGTCCTTCGCGACGAACACGCCCGGCCAGTGCCGGGCCGGGTAGTCGATGTGGGCCAGCACCGAGAACGGGGCGTCGGACTCCGCGAGGCGGCGAACCTCGGCGAGGTAGTCGCGCATCACGACGTCGGCAGGCCGGTCGGTCAGCGCGAGGTCCACGGGACGGTCACCGCGGTCGGAGCGGACCGTGTGCACCGAGCCCAGGACCCTGTCGAAGCCGTCGCCTGCGACGAGCCCCGCCAGGCGGTCGGCGTGCCAGTGCGGCTCGCTGACCTCGATGCCCGACCGGATCCGCAGGTCCGGGAACTGCTCCTGGCAACGCTCGACGCAGCGCAGGTACCCTGCGACGTCCAGCTCCGGTGCGACGAACTCCCCACCCGGGCGCAGCCAGCGCATCGCGTGCGGCTGGATCACGCCCACCTCGTGGACCTCGATCGGCCACGGGGTCAGGTCGACGTGCTCGGTGAACGCGACCGCGGGCAGCCCGATCGCCTCGGCCCGCGCGCAGGTGGCGGCCATGTCGCCCGCCACGGCGTCCCACGACCACTCGCTGTGGACATGGGAGTCGGCCGGAAGCACCCCTACAGCGTGCCCTTGGTGGACGGGACGCCGGTGAGCCTCGTGTCGGGCTCCACGGCGGCGCGCAGGGCCCGGGCGACGGCCTTGAACTCGGCCTCGGTGATGTGGTGGGGGTCGCGGCCGTCGAGCACGCGGACGTGCAGGGCGAGGTGGCCGTGGAAGGCCAGCGACTCGAACACGTGCCGGTTGAGCACCGTCGGGTAGTGGCCGCCGATCACGAAACCCCGCATCATCTCGGGCTCGCCGGTGTGCACGGTGTACGGCCGGCCGGAGACGTCGACGACGGCCTGGGCCAGCGTCTCGTCCATCGGGATCATGGCGTCGCCGAAGCGGCGGATGCCCTTCTTGTCGCCGAGGGCCTGGAGCACGGCCTGGCCGAGCACGATCGCGACGTCCTCGACCACGTGGTGGACGTCGATGTGGACGTCGCCCTCGGCGCGGACCGTGAGGTCGAACGCGCCGTGCTTGCCCAGGGCGTCGAGCATGTGGTCGTAGAACGGCACCCCGGTGGTGATGTCGGTGGTGCCGGTGCCGTCGAGGTCGATCTCGACGACGACCTTGGACTCCTTGGTGACCCGCTCGACGCGGCCGATCCTGCTCATCGTTCGATCTCCGTCTCCACGACGTCCGCTGCGACCTGCAGGAACGCGTCGTTCTCCTCCGGTGTGCCAACGGTGACCCGCAGCCGCTGGGGGATCCCGACATCCCGGATGAGCACGCCGCGGTCCAGGAAGGCCCGCCAGGCGCGGGGAGCGTCGGCGAACTGCCCGAACAGCACGAAGTTGGCATCGCTGGGCACCACGTCGTAGCCCGCGGCAGCCAATGCTGCCACGACCCGGGCACGTTCGGAACGCAACTGGGCGACGGATCCGAGAGTGGCGTCGGCGTGGCGCAGCGCGGCGCGCGCGGCGGCCTGGGTGAGCACCGACAGGTGATAGGGCAACCGGACGAGCTGCAACGCGTCGACGACGGCGGGCGCGGCGGCCAGATAGCCCAGCCGGCCACCGGCGAACGCGAACGCCTTGCTCATCGTGCGGGAGACGATCAGCTTGTGGCCGTGGGTGGCGAGCAGCGAGATGGCGCTGGGCTCCCCGGAGAACTCGGCGTAGGCCTCGTCCACCACCACGATGCCCGGCGCGGCGTCCACGAGCGAGGCGACGTCGGCCGCGGGCAGCGACTGGCCGGTGGGGTTGTTCGGGCTGGTCACGAACGTGACGTCCGGGGCGCGCTCGCGCAGCAGGGCCGCGGCGGCGTCCACGTCGAGCGAGAAGTCGTCGCGCCGGGGTGCGGGCAGCCACGCGGTGCGCGTGCCGCCCGCGATGATCGGGTGCATCGAGTACGACGGCTCGAACCCGACGGCCGTGCGCCCGGGCCCGCCGAAGCACTGCAGGATCTGCTGGAGCACCTCGTTGGAGCCGTTGGCGGCCCAGACGTTCTTTTCCGAGAGCACCACACCGGTGGCGCTCGTCAGGTACGCGGCCAGGTCGGTGCGCAGCGCAAGGGCGTCGCGGTCCGGGTAGCGGTGCAGCTCGGCGGCCACCTCGCGCACGGCGGCGGTGACGTCGTCGACCAGCTCGGGCGGCGGCGGATACGGGTTCTCGTTGGTGTTGAGCCGCACGGCCACGTCGAGCTGCGGGGCGCCGTAGGGCGACTTCCCCCGCAGGTCGTCGCGCAGCGGGAGCTGGTCAAGGGTGACCTGGGCTCCGACGGTCTCCAGCGTGCCGGTCACGCAACCCCCTCGTGAGCGGAAATCGTCGCCGGGGCGGTGATTGCCGCGCACGGGCGCCGCAGGCGCATCACATGAACCGCGCGGTGACGGCCTGCCCGTGGGCAGGCAGATCTTCGGCGGTGGCGAGCGTGACCACGGCATCGGCGGTGTCGCGCAGGGCCGACTCCGTGTACTCGATCACGTGGACGCCGCGCAGGAACGTCTGCACCGACAGCCCCGACGAGTGCCGCGCGCAGCCGCCGGTGGGCAGGACGTGGTTGGAGCCGGCGCAGTAGTCGCCCAACGACACCGGCGCCCACGGCCCCACGAAGATCGCGCCGGCGTTGCGGACCCGCAGGGCCACCGCGCGGGCGTTCTCGGTCTGGATCTCCAGGTGCTCGGCGGCGTAGGCGTCCACCACGGCGACGCCGTCGTCGAGGTCGGACACGAGCACGGTGCCCGACTGCGCCCCCGCGAGCGCGGTGGCGATCCGTTCGGTGTGCTTGGTGAGAGGCACCTGCCGGTCCAGCTCGACGTCGACGGCCGCGGCCAGCGCCTCCGACGTGGTGACCAGCACGGACGCCGCGTTGGGGTCGTGCTCGGCCTGCGAGATGAGGTCGGCGGCGACGTGCACCGGGTCGGCCGTGTCGTCGGCCAGGACGGCGATCTCGGTGGTGCCGGCCTCCGAGTCGATGCCGATCAGGCCGCGCAGCAGCCGCTTGGCCGCGGTGAGGTAGATGTTGCCGGGCCCGGTGACGATGTCGACGGGCTCGAGGTCACCGCCGTCGGTGTCGGTGCCGCCGTAGGCCAGCAGGGCCACGGCCTGCGCCCCGCCGACGGCCCACACCTCGTCCACGCCCAGCAGTGCGGCCGCAGCGAGGATCAGGGGGTGCGGCAGCCCGCCGTGCTCGGCCTGCGGCGGCGACGCCACCACCAGCGACTCGACGCCCGCGGCCTGCGCCGGCACCACGTTCATGATCACGCTGGACGGGTAGACGGCCAGGCCACCGGGCGCGTAGAGACCCACCCGGCGCACAGGGACGAACCGCTCGGTGACCGTGCCACCCTCGACCACCTGCGTGACGACGTCGGTGCGGCGCTGGTCGGCGTGCACCTTCCGCGCGCGCTCGATGGAGAGCTCCAGGGCCGCGCGGACGGCCGGGTCCAGCGCCGAGAGCGCTCCCTTGAGCGTCTGCTCGGGCACCCGCACGATGCTCGGCCGCACCTTGTCGAACTTCTCGGCGTACTCCAGTGCGGCGTCGACACCACGGTCGCGCACGGCCGCCACGATCGGCCGGACCTGGTGGACCACCGCGTCCACGTCCATCTCGGCGCGGGGCAGGAGCCCCCGGAGCGTGGCGGTGCGGGGCAGGGGTTCGGCACGGAGGTCGAGTCGGCGGAGCATGGCCCTCAGGGTACGGGAGCCGGTCAGAGCTCCCCGGTGAGGAACTGCGCACGGCCGTGACCGAAGGACCAGTCCTCGTCGCCGTTCACGGTGATCGAGACCACGAGGTCCTCGGGACGCAGCCCGCACTCCTGCTCCAACGCCTTCGCCAGGCCGGCGTAGAAGGCCTCCTTCTGCTCCCGGTCGCGCGGGCGGGACGTGACGGAGACGATCACGACGTCGTCGGTGCGCTCGATGCCCAGCCCGGTGTCCTGGACGACGAGCGCGTGGCGCGGGTGCTCGTGGACGATCTGGTAGCGGTCGCGCTGCGGCACCCCGAACGCCGCGACCATCTCCGCGTGCAGGGTGTCGAGCAGGTGGGTGATCTGCTCCGGGGTGCGGCGGCCGTCGACGACGTCGATCCTGATCAAGGGCATGGCTCGACGGTAGGCGCGCGACGGAGGTCCCGCCGCCCGATCCGCCGCCGACCGTGTCACAGGCGCTGCGCAGACAGCGCTCACGACACGTTCGGCGCCGGCTCCAGGTCGAGCCCCAGGTCGAGCGCCGTGACCGAGTGGGTCAGGGCACCCACCGACAGGTAGTCGACGCCGGTCTCGGCGTAGGCCCGGGCGTTCGCCAGCACCAGGCCCCCGGACGACTCCAGACCCGTCGACCGGCTCCCCCGCCGCCGCACGGCCTCGCGGGTGCGCTCGACGTCGAAGTTGTCCAGCAGCACCAGCTCGGCCCCCAGGGTGAGCACCTCGTCGAGCTGGTCCAGGGAGTCCACCTCCACCTCGCACGGCAGGTCGGGGGCGTGGGCTCGGGCCGCCTGCAGGGCCGCTCCCACCGACCCCGCCGCCGCCACGTGGTTGTCCTTGATCAGGATCGCGTCGCCCAGGCCGAGCCGGTGGTTGAACCCCCCGCCGCAGCGCACCGCGTACTTCTCCAGCAGCCGCAGGCCCGGCAGGGTCTTGCGGGTGTCGCGGATCCGGGCGTTCGTGCCGGCCACGGCGTCGACCCAGGCCGCGGTCGCCGTCGCGACCCCGGACAGGTGGCACAGCAGGTTCAGCGCCGTGCGCTCGGCCGTCAGCAGGCTGCGGACCGGCGCGCGGACGACCAGCGCCGCGTCGCCCGCGGCGAGCCGGTCGCCGTCGGTGCGCTGCGAGAGCACCTCGTAGTCGCCGACCACCGTGTCGAGCACCGCGAGCGCGACGGGCAACCCGGCGAGCACACCCGGCTGTCGCGCCGCGAACGACCCGACGGCCACCGCGTCGGCGGGGACCGTGGCCGCGGTGGTGGCGTCGGGGCCGTAGCGGAGGTCCTCCTCGAGTGCGGTGGCGACGACGCGCCGCAGGTCGTCGAGGTCGGGGCCGGTCAGTGTCCTGGTCACGCCGACCCCTCCTCGCCTGGCGCGGCGGCCAGGACCAGAGCCGTGATGGTGGTGGGCATTTTCATGAGGCGTACTCCTTCGTCTGCACCACCGGGCGTCCCGTGGCGTCGAGGGCGATCTCCAGGCTGCGGCGCTGCCACACGTCGTCGCGTTCGGGGAAGTCGGTGCGCAGGTGACAGCCCCGGCTCTCGGTGCGCTCCCCCGCGGCCGCGAGCACCGCCCGGCCAAGCAGGGTGAGCGCCGCGTCCTCGATCCCGGCGCGGTCGACGGGCACCCCGACCGTGGTGGCGGCCTCGATCGCGTCCGACGCCCCGGCGAGCCCGGGCCCGTCGCGGCCGATGCTCGCGGCGCCGGTCATGGCCCGCTGCACGACCGCGCGCGGCGCGAGGGGGACGGCGGGCGACGGGGCGAGGGCGGCCCCGTCCCGGAAAGCGGGCCGGTCCGCTACCACCGCGGCGGCGGCCCGGGCCCCGACGACGAGCCCCTCCAGCAGGCTGTTGGACGCCAGCCGGTTGGCGCCGTGGAGCCCGGTGCGGGCCACCTCGCCCGCCGCGTAGAGCCCGGGCACCCGGGTGCGGCCGTGCACGTCGGTGACCACGCCGCCGCACGAGTAGTGCGCCGCGGGCGTGACGGGGATGGGCTCGCGGACCGGGTCGATCCCGGCCGCGCGGCAGGCAGCGAACACGGTCGGGAAGCGGCGGGCGAAGTTCTCGAGCGCGCGGGCGTCGAGGTACATACAGTCGGCGCCCGTCTCGTTCATGCGACGGGTGATCGCCGCGGCCACGACGTCGCGCGGGGCGAGGTCGGCCAGCGGGTGCACGCCGGCCATGAATCGGGTGCCGGCCCGGTCGAGCAGCACGGCTCCCTCCCCGCGGACGGCCTCCGTGACCAGCGGCCGCCGTCCGGTGGCCGGACCGTCGTAGAGCACGGTGGGGTGGAACTGCACGAACTCGAGGTCCGCGGCGGTGGCGCCGGCCCGCAGAGCGAGAGCGATGCCGTCCCCGGTGGAGGTCTCGGGGTTGGTGGTCGAGGAGTAGAGCTGCCCGTACCCGCCGCTGGCCAGCAGCACCGCGGGGGCGCGCAGGACGCCGGGGTCGCCGTCGTCGTCGAGGACCGCGAGGCCGGTGACGTGGCCGCGCTCGTCGCGCACCGCGTCGACGGCGACGTGGCCGGTGAGCAGCGCGAGCCCCTGCTCCCCCGCCGCCGCGACGAGCGCCCGCTCGACCTCTGCGCCGGTGGCGTCGCCTCCCGCGTGCACCACCCGGAACGCGGAGTGCCCGCCCTCTCGGGTGCGGGCCAGCCGCCCGCCCGGGCCCGGGTCGAACACGGCACCCCGCGCGCGCAGCCGGGCGACGGCGGCCGGGCCGTCGCGCAGGATCGAGGCGACGGCGTCCGGGTCGCAGAGCCCCGCGCCGGCGGTGAGCGTGTCGGCGACGTGGGCCTCGACCGTATCGCCCGGTACATCCCCGACGACAACGGCGACGCCCCCCTGCGCCCACCGGGTGGACCCGGAGTCGACGGCGTCCTTGGTGACGACGACGACCCGCAACCCGGAAGCAGAGGCGTCGAGCGCAGCGGTGAGCCCCGCGACCCCGGACCCGACCACAACGAGGTCGGCGGACGCGTCCCAGCTCATTCCGCACCTCCACATTGCAGCAAAGCCACGTTCACGCAACGGGACTGCAGCAACGTGGCTTTGCTGCGATCGCGCGGGGCCCTCACTCGCCACCACCGGGGCGGCCGATGGCGATCATGCGTTTCACTGCACTGCGCGCCTTCCCAGCCAGCACCTCGTCCACCACCACCTCGTCGCGGTTCTCCCGCAGGGCGCGCAGCAGCTTCTCCGGCGTGATCATCTTCATGTAGCTGCAGCTGGCCCGGTCGTTCACCGCCTGGAAGTCGATCTCCGGGGCGGCCTTGCGGAGCTGGTGCAGCATCCCGACCTCGGTGGCCACCAGCACCTGCTTCGACGTCGACGCACGCGCGGCGTCGAGCATCCCGCCCGTCGAGAGGATCTTGACGCGGTCGGCGGGCACCGCGCCCGTCCCGGCCAGGTAGAGCGCCGAGGTGGCGCAGCCGCACTCGGGGTGGACGTAGAGCTCGGCGTCGGGGTTGTCCTCCGCCTTCTTCGTGAGCGTGGCCCCGTTGATGCCGGCGTGCACGTGGCACTCCCCGGCCCAGACATGCATGTTCTGCCGGCCGGTGATGCGGCGGACGTGGGCGCCGAGGAACTGGTCGGGCAGGAACAGCACCTCGCGGTCGGCCGGGATCGACGCGACGACCTCGACCGCGTTCGACGACGTGCAGCAGATGTCCGTCTCGGCCTTCACCGCCGCCGTGGTGTTCACGTAGGACACCACCACCGCGTCGGGGTGCTCGGACTTCCACGACCGCAGCTGGTCGGCGGTGATCGAGTCGGCCAGCGAGCAGCCGGCGTTCGCGTCCGGGATCAGCACCGTCTTCTCCGGCGCCAGGATCTTCGCGGTCTCGGCCATGAAGTGGACACCGCAGAACACGATCGTCGACGCCGGCGACTCCGCGGCGAGCCGCGAGAGCGCCAGGGAGTCGCCCGTGAAATCGGCGACGTCCTGGATGGCCGGGAGCTGGTAGTTGTGCGCCAGCACCACGGCGTCCTTCCGGCGTGCCAGGTCACGAACTTCGTCCGCCCACCCCGGGTCCACCCCTGCGGGCAGCAGCTCCGACACCGTCATCATGGCCTCCCGGCGTTTTCGCCTAACAGTCGTAAACAGGTTGCAGACTATCAGTCGAGAACCCCTCGGCACACCCCCCGGGTGACGGGGACCTCACCGTCCGGCAACCCGTCGTTCACCTCGCACCCGCGCGTTGATCACGCGCACATGGTCGCCCGGCACCCGCGACGGACCACCTTCTGCCCGTGATCAACGCCCGGGGAGGCCCACCCCTACGATCCGCCCATGGGCCGACGCACGACCGACCACGAGGTGCTCGCGGCCGTGCTCCAGGTGCGCGCCGGCGTGCTCCAGGTCCTGGTCTGGCGCCGGGCCATGCCCCCCGACGCCGACCGGTGGGCCCTGCCCGGCGGCCGGCTGGGCGACGAGGAGGACGTCGAGGCGTCGGTGCTGCGCCAGCTCGCCGAGAAGGTCGACGTCCGCGAGGTCACCCACGTCGAGCAGCTCTCGGTGTTCTCCGCGCCCGACCGGGTGCCGGGCACCCGCATGATCGCGACCGCGGTCCTCGGCCTCGTGCCGTCCGACGCCGACCCCGCGCTCCCCGACGACACGGCGTGGTATCCGGTCGACGCGCTCCCGGGCACCGCCTTCGACCACGCCGTCATCGTGGACGCGGCGCGCGAGCGGCTGCGCGCCAAGCTGTCCTACACCAACCTCGGCTTCGCACTGGCCCCGCGCGAGTTCACCATCTCGGCACTGCGCGAGCTGTACGCCGCAGCGCTCGGTCACACCGTGTCGGCCACCAACCTGCAACGCGTCCTGACCCGCCGCGCGCTGCTGCAACCGACGGGCGCGGTCGCGCCGCCAGGGCCGTCCGGGGGCCGGCCCGCTGCTCTGTTCGGATTCACCGACAGGTCGATCCGGGTGACCGACGCGTTCGCGGTGTTGCGGCCACCGGGCGAGCACACACGCGGAGCCGTACCGTAGAGCGGTGGCCGAGACCCTTCCGCTGTTCCCCCTGGGAACGGTTCTGATGCCGGGAGCCTCGCTGCCGCTGCACATCTTCGAACCGCGTTACCGGCAGCTCACCGTCGATCTCGTCACCGGTGCCGTGCCGGGCAAGGAGTTCGGGGTGGTGGCCGTGCGCGAGGGCTGGGCCCCCGACGACGACGGGATCAACGGGCTGCACGCGATCGGCTGCACGGCCGAGCTGCGCGACGTCCGGCGACTGCCCGACGGCCGCTACGACATCGTCACCCGGGGGGCCCGGCGGTTCCGGCTGCTGAGCCTGGACGATCACTCCAAGCCGTACCTGATGGGCTCCGTCGAGTTCCTGCCCGATGTCCCGACCGACGCCGAGCGGGGCGCCGACGCCGCCGACATGACGACGATGCTCAGCGCCTCGGCCCGCGCCGCCCACCGGCGCTACTGCTCCACGGCGTGGAAGACCGGCGACTGGTCGGAGCCGGATGACGACGTGGAGGCCGGCAACCTGCCCCACGTGCTCGCCGCCGACTGCCTGCTCCCCATGGACGACCGCCAGCGCCTGCTCGAGCAGACCTCCCCCACCGAGCGGCTGCGCCTGGTGCGCATCCTGCTCGCCCGGGAGACCGGCCTGCTCACCCAGCTCCGCGCCGTGCCCGCGCCGATCACCACGTTCGCCGTGGAGACGAGCAACAACTGATCTAGCTCCAGCCACTGTCACGTCCAACCGAAACGGCTGCGCAGCTCGCCGGCCACCCGGTCGAACCGCGTGCGGTCGAGCACCGCACCCTCGCGGCGGATGTCGTGCTCGCCGATCTCCAGCACGCGGTCGAGCCGGATGAACGACTCGCGCCCCTCCCGGTCCCAGTCGCCCGAGCCGATGGACACCCAGTCGCGGTCGTCGGCCCGGCTGTGCTGGCTCGACAGCATCAGCGCGAGCAGGTCGCCGTCCCCGCGCCCGACGACGAGCAACGGCCGGTCCTTGCCGCGCCCGTCGTTCTCCTCGAAGGGCACCCACGCCCAGACGATCTCGCCGGGATCGGCGGAGCCGTCGAGGTTCGGGGCGTAGGCGATCGCGCGCGCCCGCTCACCGGCCGGGGCGCTGCGGGCCTGCGTGCGGGGTGGGGCCGCTGCCGCCGGCTCCTTCTTCCCCGAGAACAGGTCCATCCCGATCTTCACGGCCTGCTGCAGCAGGTTCCCCCAGTTCGCCATGGCGGCCAGCATGGTCTACCCGATCGGGACGGGCATTCCCGGGCCTCCGGCGATCATGCTCACAGGTGGGTGTCCGCGCCGGCGGGTAACCAGTGTTCCCGAGGACAAGGAGCAGGACATGCGTGCAACCGTCATCCACGGCGCAGGCGACGTCCGCATCGAAGAGGTGCCGGACGCCGCGCTGCGTGAGCCCACCGACGCCGTCGTCCGGATCACCCGGGCCTGCATCTGTGGCAGCGATCTGTGGCCGTACAAGAGCAGCGAGCCGTCCGGGTCGGGCAGCCGCATCGGCCACGAGTTCATCGGGGTCGTCGAGGAGGTCGGTGCGGACGTCCGCACCCTCAAGGTCGGCGACGTCGTCGTCGCACCGTTCGTGTGGGCGGACAACACCTGCGACTTCTGCCGCGAGGGCCTGCAGACCTCCTGCCGCCACGGCGGGGGCTGGGGTGCCGACGGCGTCGACGGCGGGCAGGGCGAAGCGGCCCGCGTCCCGCAGGCCGACGGCACCCTGGTGAAGCTGCCCGTCGGCGAGGACGACGCGCTGATGCCGTCGCTGCTCACCCTCTCCGACGTGTTCTCCACCGGCCACCACGCCGCCGTCTCGGCCCGCGTGCGGCGGGGTGCCACCGTCGCGGTGATCGGCGACGGGGCGGTGGGCCTGTCCGGTGTGCTGGCCGCGAAGCGCCTCGGCGCGGAGCAGATCATCCTGCTCGGCCGTCACACCTCCCGCACCGATCTGGGGCGCGAGTTCGGCGCCACCGACGTGGTGGCGGAGCGCGGTGAGGAAGGTGTCGAGGCCGTCCGGAAGCTCACCGGCGGCGACGGAGTGCAGTGCGTGCTGGAGTGCGTCGGCATGGCGGAAGCGCTGGAGACCGGCCTCGGCATCGTCCGGGCCGGCGGCACCATCGGACGGGTGGGCGTACCGCAGTACCAGGACGTACCGATGGGACCCGCGCAGTTCATGGCGAACGTGACCCTCAGCGGTGGCGTGGCTCCGGCGCGGGCCTACATCGAGGAGCTGCTGCCCGATGTGCTGGAGGGGAAGGTCGAACCGGGGAAGGTCTTCGACCGCACCGTCGACCTCGACGGGGTGCCGGACGGCTACCGCGCGATGAACGACCGTGAGGCGCTGAAGGTGCTGGTCACGCCGTAGCGCACGCGATGGGAACGACGTCCACGAGCCGGTCGACGCCGACGAAGTCGACGGGGTTACAGGTGAGTAGCGGCAGCCGGGCCGCGGCAGCCGTGGCCGCGATCTGGAGGTCCAGGCGGCACGGACGCGGGTTGCGGCCCGCAGCGCGGACCAGGGTGGCCAGGACGCCGTAGAGCTTGGCCTCCTCCACACCGAAGGGCATGACCTCGAAGTTCGCGAGTACCGCCTTGAACCGCTGCTCACGAATCAGGGCGACATGAGGGTCCTCGACGTCGAGGCCGAACGCCAGCTCACCGATACTCACGGCACTGACGACGATCGGATCGTCTCGATGGGACCCGAGGTCGAGCGACTCCATGTCGATGAGTACTGATGTGTCGAGCAGGACCGCCACGTCAGTACTCGATTCGGTCGTCGCCGAAGATCAGATCGTCCGCATCCCGATCGCGGTACCACTGGTCGATATCGATCTTGGGTAGCGTCCGCATGATCTCCTGCGCTTCCCTGAACGTGAGGCGACGCTTCGTCGGCTGGTGGTGAGGAACGATGTCAGCGATGGGCTTGCCGTTGCGAGTGACGATGAAGCTCTCCCCCGCCTCCACCCGCCGCATGATCTCGGCGTTGTCGTTGCGCAGCTGCCGCTGCCCGATGGTCTCAGACACGTGGCGAGCGTAGCGCAGATTGTGCTACACCTCCAACCCGTTGCGGTCGACCCGCCCCACCGGCCAATCACCCATCGACGCCAGCACCGGCAGCACCATCGACATCCCGCCGTACACCTGCACGGTGCCGTCCGAGCGCACCATCCGCGTCGGGTTGTCGACGCGCATCCATCCCGCGCCGGCGTAGAAGCCCTCCACCTGCTCGCCGCAGGTCAGGAACCCGAACGGCATCCCCAGCTCGCGCAGCACCGCGGCCGCCCGCCCCAGGAGTGCGCCGCCGAGGCCCCGGCCCTGCGCGGCCGGGTCCACGGCCACCAGCCCGACGTCGCCGACGAGCTGCGCCCGGCCGTCGACTTGGAGGAACCGGCGCAGGATCCCCACGTGCGCCACGATCCGCGTGCCGTCGCGGCCGACCAGCCGCAGCTCGGGCCGCCCGCTCGACCAGCTGCGGAAGCCGGTGAACGGGGTGCGCGAGCGCGGGAAGCACCGGGAGAACAGCACGGCCAGCGCCGCGTGCTCGTCGGGTGTGACGTCGTCCTCCCAGGTCAGGGACCAGGAGACGTCATGCGCTGGTGTGCTCACCGTGCCGGCTGCACTTCGCCGTCCAGCCCGTCGGCGTCACCTGGACGATCATCCGGCGGGCACAGTCGGCGCAGTAGCGCGGGGGCTCGAGCTCGCGGCGCGCGGCGCAGCGCGGGTGGTCGCCCGCGGGCTGCCCGCACTGGTCGCAGAACGCGCTCACAGCGCGTCGTTCAGCGCCTTGATCGGCATCTGCAGCTCGCCGAGCAGGTCGATGTCGGACTCCGCGGGGCGGCCCAGCGTGGTCAGGTAGTTGCCGACGATCACGGCGTTGATGCCACCGAGCATCCCGCGACGCGCGCCGAGGTCACCGAGGGTGATCTCCCGGCCGCCGGCGAAGCGCAGCACGGTGCGCGGCATCGCCAGCCGGAACGCCGCCACGGTGCGCAGGGCGTCGGGGCCCTCCATCGGCTCCAGGTCACCGAAGGGGGTACCGGGGCGCGGGTTCAGGAAGTTGAGCGGCACCTCGTCGGGGGTGAGCGACGCGAGCTGCGCGGCGAACTCCGCGCGCTGCGGAAGCGTCTCCCCCATCCCGACGATGCCGCCGCAGCACACCTCCATGCCGGCCTCGCGCACCAGTCGCAGGGTCTCCCAGCGCTCCTCCCACGTGTGCGTGGTGACCACGTTGGTGAAGTGCGACCTCGCGGTCTCGAGGTTGTGGTTGTAGCGGTGCACGCCCATCGCGGCGAGCTGGTCGACCTGCTCCTGGGTGAGCATCCCCAGCGAGCAGGCGATGTTGATGTCGATCTCGTCCTTGATCGCCGCGATGCCGGCGGCGACCTGTGCCATCAGCCGGGCGTCCGGGCCGCGGACGGCGGCGACGATGCAGAACTCGGTGGCCCCGGTCTTGGCGGTCTGCTTGGCCGCCTCCACCAGCGACGGGACGTCGAGCCACGCCGAGCGCACCGGCGAGGCGAACAGCCCCGACTGCGAGCAGAAGTGGCAGTCCTCCGGGCAGCCGCCGGTCTTGAGGGAGATGATGCCCTCGACCTCGACCTCCGGCCCGCACCAGCGCATCCGCACCTCGTGGGCGAGCTCCAGCAGCGCGTCCAGCGCCTCGTCGGGGAGCCGCAGGACGTCGAGGACCTGCGCCTCGGTCAGCCCCTCCCCGGCCTCGAGGACCTGGGTGCGGGCAATGGCCAGGATGTCCGTCTCCGTCGTCGTCACAGGGAGGGAGTGTGCCATCCGCCGCCCAGCGCGGCAGCCAGACTGTGACGGGCGACCTCGACGAACTGCGCAGGAGCCAACGCGCCGGCCCCGTCGGGGATCGCACCGAGCAGCGGCACCCCGGTGACCACGGGCAGGTCGGCGAGGTTGCACCGGGCCGCGAGATCGGGCTCGGCGGGCCACGCCCCCACCACGACGCCGAGGCAGTGGAGCGCCCGTGTGTGCAGAGCCTGGGTGGTCAGGGCCGTGTGGTTGAGGGTGCCCAGGCCCGCCGCCGCGACGACGAGCACCGGCGCGTCCAGCGCTGCGGCGACGTCGGCGAGCGTGCCCTCGTCGTCGAAGCGGACGAGCAGCCCGCCCGCCCCTTCGACGATCACGAGGTCGTGGTCGGCCGACAGCTCCTTCGCCGCCGCCACCGCGTCCGCGGGCGTGACGGGGGCGAGCCCGGCGCGGCGTGCGGCGGTGGCCGGGGCGAGCGGGTCGGGATAGCGGCCCAGCTCCCGCGTGGTGACGCCCGGGACGAGCCGGAGGACGTCGGCGAGATCGCCGGGCTCCCCCGGCGCGATGCCGGTCTGGGCCGGTTTGAGCACGGCCACCCGCCCGACGGCGAGCGCAGCGACAGCGGCGGTGACGACGGTCTTCCCCACGCCGGTCCCGGTGCCGGTGACGACGAGCACCCGCGCGCTCACTCCCCCACCCCGCTGATCACGGCGAGATGGTCGCCGTCGGAGATCATCGGCCCACCATCCGCCCGTGATCGGCCCACGGCGCACGGTGCGGACCCACACTGGGCCACGCGAACGCGGCTCGTGGCGATCATCGCGCCACCGCCGGGGCCAGCACGTCGGCCAGCACCACGCGCACCAGGGCGAGATCGTCCTCGGTCAGGGTCGCGCGGGCCGTCAGGCGCAGCCGGCTCGTGCCTGCGGGGACGGAGGGCGGCCGGAAACAGCCCACCCGCACCCCCCGCTCGACGCACCGCTGCGCCGCGGCGAAGGCCACGTCCGGCTCCCCCAGCACCACCGACACCACCGACGACGACGGCGCCGGCACCCCCGACGCGACGGCCAGTGCGGCTGCCGCCCGCAGGACCCGCTGCGGCAGGTCCGGTTCGGCGCGCAGCACCCGCAGGGCGGCGAGCGCGGCACCGACACAGGCCGGGGCGAGGCCGGTGTCGAAGATGAACGAGCGCGCGGTGTCCACGAGGTGCGCGATCACCGCGGCCGGCCCCAGCACCGCCCCGCCCTGGCTGCCCAGCGCCTTCGACAGCGTCACGGTGGCGACCACGTCGTCGGCGCCGGCGAGCCCGACCTCAGCGAGCACGCCCCGCCCGCCGGGCCCACAGACCCCGAGCCCGTGCGCCTCGTCCACCACCAGCACCGCACCCCGCGCCCGGCTCACCGCGTGCAGGGCACGCAGGGGCGCGATGCCGCCGTCGACGCTGTTCACCGAGTCCGTGACGACGAGCGCACGGGTCTCGGTTCGGGCGGCCAGCGCGGCGTCCACCGCGACGACGTCGTCGTGCGGGACCACCACCACCCGGGCGCGCGACAGGCGGCAGGCGTCCACGAGCGAGGCGTGGTTGGCGGCGTCGGAGACGATCAGCGCGTCGGGTCCGGACAGCGCCGTGAGCACCCCGAGGTTGGCCGCGTACCCGGACGAGAAGACCAGCGCGGACGGCGCCCCACAGAACGCCGCGAGCTCGCTCTCCAGCTCGGCGTGCAGTGCCGTGGTGCCGGTGACCAGCCGCGATCCCGTCGACCCCGCCCCCCAGACGCGCAGCGCGTCCACCCCGCACTGCACCACCCGCGGGTCTGTGGACAGGCCGAGGTAGTCGTTGCCGGCGAGATCGAGCACGGGGTCCCCGGCTGCGCGCGGGCGCAGTTCGCGGCGCAGGCCCGCCGCGCGGCGGCGGGCGGCGTGCGCGTCGAGCCAGGCCAGGGGGTGGGGCGGATCCAGGGGGGACACGCCCACCACGCTAGGCGCTCGGGGTGTAGGTGATGTCGCGGCGGTGGGGTGCGTAGCCCGCGCGGGCGTAGACGCCGAGAGCGCCCGTCGCGTTCTGGTCGTCGACGGTCAGCGAGGAGGACCCGAAGCCCTGTTCCTGAGCCCGTTGCAGCGTGTGGGCGAGCAGGGCACCGCCGATCCCGCGGCCGCGCCAGGGCGGGAGCGTGCCCACCGTCATGACGTGGAGGTCGCGGTTGCCGGTGGCGGCGGTGCGGGCGTCGTAGGAGAAGGCCAGCAGGAATCCGACCACCTGGCCGTCGGGGGTGCAGGCCGCGGCCGAGCACTCGGAGCTGAACGAGCGGCTGCCCGTGCGGTGGTGGGCGAACGTGGCGGCGCTCTCGGGGACCGAGCCGAAGTGCTCGGCGAACGAGGCGTTGCGGGCGGCGCGCAGCGGTTCGTCCCACCGGGCGGCGTCGTAGCCCGGGCCGAGCGGGTGCAGCTCCAGCCCGTCGGCGAGCGGCACCGCCTCGACGGGTGCGGTCAGGTCGCGGCGCAGCGTCGACCACCACCGCACCGCCACGAACCCGGCCCCCTCGGCGAGGGCGACGGCGTCGGTGACGTGCTCGGGCAGGCGGACCTGCAGCCCGGCGTCGAGCTCATCCCCGCGGCGCTGCGCGACGTTCAGCAGGACCGACCCGATGCCGCGTCCCCGGTAGGCCGGGTGCACGCCTCCGTCGGTGTGCACGACGGTGCGGTCGGGGCCCGCCCGCAGCCGCAGCACCTGGTAGGCCACCGGCTGGCCGCCGTCGAGGACCACGATGCTGTCGTGATCGAGATCGAGGTCGGGGTCGACGAGTTCCTCGGCGAGATCGGCGGTGGAGCGGTACCCACCGGTCCCGTCGGCCTCCTCGATCACCGCCAGGAGGTCGGTCCATCCCGGCGCGTCATCGCGGTGGATCGGTCGCTGCAGCAGAGCAGCGGGCAGGACGGGCGTCGTCACGGTGATCCACCGTAGCGACGCCCGTCGCGGCCCGCGCGACCATTACGGCGCCCGGAACTCGTCGCCGTCGAGGACGAGGACGCGCGCGGTCGGGATGTCGAAGTACATCCCGAGCAGGTCGGTCTGCACGCCCTGGGCGCGCAGCACGTCCAGCTGCAGGGCCACGTTGACCATCGACAGCGCGTCGACCTCGGAGAACCCGTTCGCCAGGGCCGACCGGCCCACGGGGTGACCGGCGTGGAACGCCTCGAGGCTGCCGGCGCCGGCGCGGAGCCAGTCGCCCAGTGCGCCGTCGGGATCGCCGTGGTCGTAGAGCCCGCGCATCGCGCCGCAACCCGAGTGCCCGCACACCGCGACGGTGGGCACGTTCAGCACCGACGTCGCGTACTGCACGGCCGCGCGCACCGACGTGCCGGCCACGAGGTTGCCCACGTTCTGCACGGTGAACAGGTCGCCCGGGCCGCTGTGGGTGATCACGTTCGGGACGACGCGCGAGTCCGCGCAGGTCAGCAACAGCGCCGACGGCGACTGGCCCGCGGCCAGCTCCTTGAACGTCGTGCGCATCAGCGGGGCGGCGTCGGAGTGGTAGGCGGCCACGCCGGCCAGCACGGGGGCCGGCTCGGACTCCTGCCAGTGCGACCAGGTCGCGTAGCGGCCGCGACGCGCGGGTCCCGTTCCCCCGGGCTCGGAGACCTCCACCGTCGCTCCTCCCCTGCGGTGGCGGGCCGTCCAGGCATCGAGGTGGTCGTAGGCGGTGTGGTCGAGGTAGTCGACGACCAGGTCGATGCGGGCCGGCATCCCGGCGGGCACCCGGGCCAGCACCCGCGACAGCGACGGCACGGCGAGGAAGCTCAGCGTGCCCTCGACGACCACGCGGTACGGCTCCCCGTGGGCATCGGGCTCCTCGATGCGGGCGCGCGCCCGGACGACGCGGCGCAGCATCATCAGCCCGGCCACGGCCAGGCCCAGCCCGACACCCTCCAGGAGGCCGAGCACGAGCACGCCGAGGACGGTGACGACGTAGATCGGCAGCTCGCCGTGCCGGCGGGCGCTGCGCATGTCGGCCGGCTTCACCAGCTGCAGGCCGATCACGATCAGGAGGCCGGCGAGCCCCGCCAGCGGCACCATCTCGACGAGCCCGATCAGCAGGATCGCGAAGATCGCGACCCAGATGCCGTTCAGGACGGCCGACGCGCGGGTCCGGGCACCGGCGTTGACGTTGGCCGCGCTGCGGACGATCACGCCCGTGACGGGCAGGCCGCCGAGGAACCCGGAGACGGTGTTGGCCGCGCCCTGGCCGAGCAGCTCGCGGTCGGCGTTGGTGCGGGGACCGTCATGCATGCGGTCGACGGCGACGGCGGAGAGCAGGCTCTCGACGCTCGCCACCAGTGCGACGGTGAGCACGCCTGCCGCGATCCCGGCGAGGTCACCGTCGGGGAGCAGGGTCGGGAGCGTGATGGCGTCGAGCAGGCCACCGGGCAGGTCGACGCGCGGCACGCCCCCGAACACCGCGGCGAGCCCGGTGCCGGCGACGACGGCGACGAGCGGTCCGGGCACGACACGGATCCGCTTCGGCAGGCGCGGCCAGGCGAGCAGGATCGCGATCGTCAGCATACCGACGGCGAGCGCACCGGGGATGATCTCCCCGAACTGCGCGGGGAGCTGGGTGAGGCTCGCGACCACGCCCGTCGGAGGGTCCCCGCCGAGCACGACGTGCAGCTGCGCGACGGCGATGGTCAGGCCGATCCCGGCCAGCATCCCGTGCACCACGGCCGGCGGCACGGCAGCCGTGAACCGGGCCACGCGCAGCAGGCCGAAGGCGATCTGCAGGAGGCCGGCCCCGATCGTGATCAGGCAGGTGACCTGCCAGCCGAACCGGGCCACCAGCTCGGCCACGACGAGGGTGAGGCCGGCGGCGGGCCCGCTGACCTGCAGAGGCGAGCCGCCCAGGAGGCCGGCGACGACGCCACCGACGACGGCGGCGATGAGCCCGGCCATGATCGGCGCGCCGGAGGCCAGAGCGATGCCCAGCGAGAGCGGCACGGACACGAGGAAGACCACGAGCGAGGCGCTGATGTCGGCCCGCCACCGGGCCGACCGGCTCTCGGGCGGCGGCGGGGCGTGCTGGGTGGGACGGCTCCGGGCAAGCGTCATCGTCAACTCCGTGCGTGCGTCGGCTGTAAGGGCGGGCGCCTCGATGCACCGCGCCCGCCCAACGTGCCACCGTCGCTGACCGTTCCGCCCGTTTCGCCCGACCTATGGAGCGTCACCTGCCCGTCACTTCGGTCTGATCCGAGCATCGCCGCAGCTCCGAACGCCGCAGCCGAGGCGGCGGAATCGACAGCCGAGCCAGCCCAGCGCAAGGAGATGTCACACGACCGGGTGGATCTCCGTGTGTCTCGTCACGGCGGCCAGGACGCCCGCGGTGATCGCGGCGACGTCGTCACCTGTGCAGACGTAGGGCGGCATCGTGTAGATCAGGTCGCGGAACGGCCGGAGCCAGACGCCCGCGTCGACGGCGGCCGCGGTGGCGGCGCCCATGTCCACATCGCGGTCGAGCTGCACCACCCCGATGGCGCCGAGCACCCGCACGTCGACCACCCCCGGCATCGCGCGGGCCGGGGCCAGCCCCGCCGTCAACGCCGCCTCGATTCCCCGCACCTCCCGGCGCCAGTCGCGCTCGTGCAGCAGACCCACGGACGCGGTCGCGACGGCCGCGGCGAGGGGGTTGCCCATGAACGTGGGGCCGTGCATGAGAACCCCAGCCTCCCCATCGGAGATGCCACGGGCCACCTCGTTGGTGCAGAGCGTCGCCGCCATCGTCAGGTAGCCGCCGGTCAGGGCCTTGCCCACGCACATGACGTCGGGCGCGATCCCGGCGTGGTCGGCGGCGAACATCTCCCCGGTGCGCCCGAAGCCGGTGGCGATCTCGTCGAACACGAGCAGCACGTCGTTGGCCTTGCACAGCTCGCGCAGCACGTGCAGGTAGCGCGGATCGTGGAACCGCATGCCCCCCGCACCCTGCACCACCGGCTCGACGATCACCGCGGCGAGCTCGTCGGCATGGGTCTCCACCAGCTCCGCCAGCTCGGCGACGTAGGCCGTCTCGAAGGCCCGCGGCGGCGCCGAGGCGAACAGTTGCCGCGGCAGGACGTCGGTCCACAGCGAGTGCATGCCGCCGTCGGGGTCGCAGACGCTCATCGCGCCGAACGTGTCGCCGTGGTAGCCGCCGCGCCACGTCATCAGCCGGTGCTTCTCCGGGCGCCCGCGGGAGCGCTGGTACTGCAGGCACATCTTGATCGCGACCTCGACCGACACCGACCCGGAGTCGGCCAGGAACACGTGTTCCATGCCGGCCGGCGTGACGTCGACGAGCAACCGGGCCAGCTCCACCGCCGGCCCGTGCGTCAGACCGCCGAACATCACGTGGCTCATGACGCCGAGCTGGTCGCGCACCGCCGCGTCGAGGACGGGGTGTCGGTAGCCGTGGATCGCGGCCCACCAGGACGACATGCCGTCCACCAGCTCGCGCCCGTCGTCGAGGCGCAGGCGCACACCCTGCGCGGACGCGACCACCAGCGGCGCCACCACGGCGGGCATCGGGGCGTAGGGATGCCAGACGTGGTCCCGGTCGGTCGCCCGTAGATCGCCCATGACGAGAGCCTAGGACTAGGCTGGGTGGTCATGTCCGCCGCCGAGTCCCTCACCTCGCATCCTGCGCTCTCCCGGCGCCGGGAGCTGGGGGCCACGAGCGCGCGCTCACTGCTGCTGACGGTGCTGGGCGAGTTCGTCCTCCCCCGCGCCGAGCCGGTGTGGACCCAGGTGCTGATCGACGTGCTCGGCCTGCTCGAGGTGGAGCACAAGTCGGCCCGCCAGGCGCTCGCCCGCACCGCCGCGGAGGGGCTGCTGGTGTCGGACCGGTCCGGTCGCCGCGTGCGCTGGTCGCTGTCCGGGCAGGGCACCCGGCTCCTGACCGACGGCGCGGCCCGCATCTACGGCTTCAGCGCCGCCGCCCGGCCGTGGGAGGGGCGCTGGCTCGTGCTGCTCGTGAGCGTGCCCGAGGCCCGTCGCCAGCTGCGCCACCGCCTGCGCACCCGCCTGGCCTGGGCCGGGCTCGGTTCCCCCGCCCCCGGCGTGTGGGTCACCCCCGACCCGTCCAAACAGGACGAGGCCGCCGACGTCATCGCCGACCTGGAGCTCACCGGCGTCACCAGCTCGTTCGTGGGCCCGTTCGGCGCCATCGGCGAGCAGGACGCCGTCGTGGCGCAGGCCTGGGACCTGGCCGAGGTGGAGGCGGCGTACGAGGAGTTCCTGGAGGCGTTCGCCGGCGCCGACCCCACCACACCCGCAGAGGTCCTGGCCCACCAGATCCACCTCGTGCACGCGTGGCGACGCTTCCCGTTCCTCGACCCGAAGCTGCCCGCCGAACTCCTGCCGGCGCAGTGGGCCGGCACCCGGGCCGCGGAGCTGTTCGACACCCTGCACTCCCGCTGGGACCCCCGCGCCCGCAGGCACTGGCAGCACCTGGTGGGCACGGCCCGCTGAGGCTCGTCAGCCGGCGAGGTCGAGGTCCTCGGGATCGAGCGGCGGTGCCACGCCGTCGAGGTCGGCGAGCGCCGCCCGCAACTCGGTCACACCGGATTCGAGGCGGGCGAACACGGGGTCGCCGTCACCCAGCAGGTCCGCGGCCAGCACCAGAAGTTCCTCGGCGCGCCGCAGTCGCCCGCGCGCGGCCCTGATCAGTCCGTGCGCACGCCGGTCCAGCCGGCCACCACGCCGATCGACATGTCCGAGCGCCCGTTCGCACCGGCGCAGGATCCGGCCCCGCAACCCCGGTCCGTACACCTCGTCGTGCACGATCATCAGGGGCGCCGCCAGCACGGAGCCCAGTACGACCAGGCCCCCCACCACCCCGATCGCGCCCTCCTGGACGTCCGCCGCCCACCGGTAGCACGCCGTCCCGACGAGGGATTCCATCCCCACCAGCGCCATCGCCTCCACCACCGTCACGGTCGGGAGCCCGGCGGCCGTCTCACGGCCGACGAACGGCGACAGCCGGCGTCCCAGGTCGAACGCCAGCCGGACCTGCACCCCGGTAACGACGAGCGCCAGCACTCCCGACAGCCAGCTCGGCCCGGCGGGTGCCCCTTCCGTCCGCCCCAGCACAACCGCAAGCGTCACCGCGTTCACGACGACGAGGCCGCGCCCGGCGGACCGCATCACCCGACCCCCCATCAAGGGGGCACGGGCCCCGCGCGATCGCCAGCGCCTCCGCCACAGCCCGGATCTCGTCGACGGTCCGCCGCTGCCGTCCCAGCCGGACCCGGTCCGCGCCCACGGCCGTCCGAGCCTCGCGCAGCGTCCACACCCGGGCCACCAGCGCCAGACCCGAACGGGTCTCCGCGGTGACCCGCCGAGCAACCCACGCGCCGCGCCGTCGTTCTCCTGATGACTGCCGTGCTGCGTTCATATCAGCTCCCGACACGCCGGGCCCGGAAGGTCTGACCAACCGGGCTCAGGGATAGAGTCCCATGCAGAAAGCCCGTCGAACAGTCCCGCAGCGCAATTTCACGAAGCACACCCGTTAAGACTTCCCGGCCCGGTGTTCCCTCGATCTTGGGGCGGGGCTACGGTGTCCCGATTCCGGTTGGAGGTGACGGCAGATGGAGACGACGAGCACGGGGCCGCTCATCCCCCGTCGTCTCCTGGGTGCCGCCTTCCGTGAGCTGCGGGAAGCCCGCAGCGAGACCCTGCAGCAGGCTGCCCACGCGTGCCTCTTCTCGCCGTCCAAGCTGAGCCGTATCGAGAACGGTCTCGCCGGCGAACCGAACCCCCGCGACGTGCGGGACCTCGTCGCCCACTTCGCGGTGGACGCCGACCGCCTCGCCGAACTGGAGGCACTCGCGCAGGCCGGACGCGTCCCCGGGTGGTGGCAGGTCCCGCCCTACGACATGCCCTCGCGCGTCGACACCTTCATCTCCTACGAGAGCACCGCCACGCGCATCCAGGCCTACGAACCTGCCGTGGTCCCAGGACTGCTGCAGACGCGGGGCTACGCCGAGGCTGCGTTGACCCGCCTGGCCCCCTGGCTCGACGCCGACGCCGTGGCCCTCCAGATCGACATCCGGATGCGCCGCCAACTGGAGCACCACCGCCGCGCCCCCCGACCCAGCACGCTCTACGCCATACCCGAGGCGGTCCTGCGTCGCGGCGCCGATTCCCCGGCGATCATGCGCGACCAACTCGACGTGCTCGTCGAGGCGAGCAGGGACCCGCTCGTCGAACTGCACGTCGTCCCCTTCAGCGCCGGCCTCCATCACGCGGTTCAGCTGAGTACCACAACCGTCTTCAGCTTCGACAACGCCGATGATCTCGACGTCGTCGCCATCGAACGGGACAGGTCCGTCCAGTTCCTGGAGAAGACCGAGAACGTCCGCCACTACCGGGACGTGATCGCCGGACTGGCGGCCTACTGGCTCGACCGAGCCCAGAGTCGCTCGTTCATCACCACCATCCGCTCCGAAATCTGGCAGGAGAGCACGTGAACACGTCGTTCGACCCCTCGTACCGCAGTAGTTCCTTCTGCGGCGGCGGCCACTGCGTGGAGGTGGCGCCGCTCCCCGACGGCACCGTCACCCTCCGCGACTCCAAGGACCTCACCGTCCCCGAGCACCGCTACACACCCGACGAGTGGACCGCCTTCGTCCAGGGCGTCAAGGCCGGCGAGTTCGACTTCGACCTGCCCAGCGCCCCCCACAGCTGAGTCCCGCGCGGCAGGTGCCGGCCCCGGCCGCACCTGCCGCCGGTAAGACTGCGGCTATTCTTACTGCATGCGCATCACCAGCAAGGGGCAGATCACCATCCCTCAGCAGGTCCGTCGCGAGCTCGGCCTGGAGCCCGGTGACGACGTGGAGATCGTCGTGCGCGACGGGGTGGCCACGATCCTGCCCGCCAACGGGCCCACCGGCCGGGGCAGCCGCATCGTCGAGGCCCTGCTCGGGCGGGGGGACGTCGCACTGAGCACCGACGAGATCATGGCTCTCACCCGTGAGCCCTGAGGGTGGCGAGCAGGGCACCCTCGTCGACTCGAACGTCCTGCTGGACCTGTTCACCGAGGACCCGATGTGGGGTTCCTGGTCCGCCGCCCGCCTCGCCGAAGCCCTCGACCGCGGTCCCGTCGTGATCAACCAGGTGGTGTACGGCGAGGTGTCACTGCGCTTCACGTCGGTGGAAGCCCTCGACCACGTGCTCACTCCCGACCGCTTCGTGCGCGCGAACCTGCCCTGGGCGGCGGCGTTTCTCGCCGCCCGCGCCCACCGGGCCTACCGTGCCGCCGGCGGCGTGCGCACCTCCACGCTGCCCGACTTCCTCATCGGCGCCCACGCGGCCGTGCTCGACCTGACGCTGCTGACCAGGGACGCCGCCCGCTACCGCACCTACTACCCGACGGTGCGCCTCGTTGCGCCCTGACGCGGCTCAGCCCAGGCAGCCCGGCCCCAGCAACGCCTTCAGGTCCCCCATCAGCGACGGGGAGTGGGTGACCTTCAGCGCGTCGTCGAGCCGCAGCACCTTGGTGCCGTTGCCCCCCACCAGCGCGAGATGCACCTCGGACGTGCCGGGGTGGCTGGTGAGCACCTGCTTGAGCTTCGACACCCGCTGCGGGGTGCACAGCTCGGTGCGCATGTGGACCTTCACCGGGGTACCGGTGCCGTGGGGGCCCGCGTGGCTCAGATCCGGCACCGCCAGGTCGTTGACGATGATCGAGACCTTGTCGTCGCGCCGGTTGACCCGGCCCTTGACCAGCACGATGGCGTCCTCGGCGACGTCGACGCCCACCACCTGGTAGCAGCGCGGGAAGAACAGCACCTCGATGCCGCCCGCCAGGTCCTCCAGCTGCGCCGACGCCCAGGGCTCGCCGTTCTTGTTCACGCGCCGGTTCACGCCCGCGAGGATGCCGCCCAGGGTGACCTGGTGGCCGTCGGCCACGTCGCCCTCGACGATGGCCGCGATGGGGGTGTCGGCCTTGGCACTGAGCACCTGCTCCACCCCGTGCAGGGGGTGGCCGGAGACGTAGAGGCCCAGCATCTCCCGCTCGACGGCGAGCTTGTGCTTGGTGTCCCACTCGTCGGTGGGCACCTTCACGTCGAACACCGCGTCCAGCTCCGACGGCCCGGAGCCGTCCATCGAGCCGAACAGGTCGAACTGGCCCATCGATGCGGCCTTCTTCGTGCTCATCACCGCGTCGATCGCATCGGCGTGGACGAGCAGCAATCCTTTTCGGGTGTGCCCGAGCGAGTCGAACGCGCCCGCCTTGATCAGCGACTCGATGACCTTCTTGTTGCAGGCCACCGCATCGACCTTGCGCAGGAAGTCGGAGAAGTCGGTGTAGTCGCCCTTCTCCTTGCGCCCCTTCACGATCGCATCGACGACGTTGACCCCGACGTTGCGGATACCGCCCAGCCCGAAGCGGATGTCCGTGCCGACGGGCGCGAAGTTGCGCACCGACTCGTTGACGTCGGGCGCGAGCACCGTGATGCCCATGCGCCGACACTCCGACAGGTAGAGCGCGGCCTTGTCCTTGTCGTCGCGCACCGAGGTGAGCACGCCGGACATGTACTCGGCCGGATAGTTGGCCTTGAGGTACGCCGTCCAGTACGAGACGACGCCGTAGGCGGCGGAGTGGGCGCGGTTGAACGCGTAGTCGGAGAACGGCAGGAGGATGTCCCAGAGCGTCTTGACGGCAGCGGCCGAATAGCCGTTGTCCTTCATGCCCTGGGCGAAGCCGGCGTACTCCTTGTCGAGGATCTCCTTCTTCTTCTTGCCCATCGCGCGGCGCAGCAGATCTGCTTTACCCAGAGAATAGCCGGCCAGCACCTGCGCGATGGCCATGACCTGTTCCTGGTAGACGATCAGGCCGTAGGTCTCGCCGAGTACCTCCCGGAGCGGCTCCTCCAGCTCGGGGTGGATCGGGGTGACCTCTTGCCGCTTGTTCTTGCGGTCGGCGTAGTCGTTGTGGGCGTTGGCGCCCATCGGACCGGGCCGGTAGAGCGCACCGACGGCCGAGATGTCGTCGAACTCGGTGGGGGCCATGCGCCGCAACAGGTCGCGCATCGGGCCGCCGTCGAGCTGGAACACCCCGAGCGTCTCGCCCTTGGACAGCAGGTCGTAGGTCTTCTGGTCGTCGAGCCCGACGTCCTCGATGACGAGCTTCGGCTTGCCGTTGAGCTCGATGTTCTCGAGCGCGTCGTCGATGATCGTGAGGTTGCGCAGGCCCAGGAAGTCCATCTTCAGCAGGCCGAGCGTCTCGCAGGCGCCCATGTCGAACTGCGTGATGATGGCGCCGTCGGAATCGCGGCGCTGGATCGGGATGACGTCGATCAGCGGCTTGCTCGACATGATGACGCCGGCCGCGTGCACGCCCCACTGCCGCTTGAGGCCCTCCAGGCCCCGGGCGGTGTCGATGATCTCCTTGACCTGGGGGTCGGCCTCGTAGAGCGCGCGGACCTCGGTGGCCTCGGAGTAGCGCTTGTGGGTGGGGTCGAAGACGCCCGAGAGCGGGATGTCCTTGCCCATGATGGCGGGCGGCATCGCCTTGGTGATGCGGTCGGCGACGGCGTAGCCGGGCTGGCCGAACAGCACGCGCGCCGAGTCCTTGATCGCGGCCTTCGCCTTGATCGTGGAGTAGGTGATGATCTGCGCGATGCGGTCCTCGCCGTACTTCTCCGTGGTGTAGCGGATCATCTCGCCACGCCGGCGCTCGTCGAAGTCCATGTCGATGTCGGGCATCGAGATGCGCTCGGGGTTGAGGAACCGCTCGAAGAGCAGCTTGTGGTGGATCGGATCGAGATCGGTGATGCCCAGCGCGTACGCCACGAGCGATCCGGCCGCCGAACCACGGCCGGGGCCGCACCGGATGCCGACCTTCTTGGCGTGCTGGATGAGGTCGGCGGTGACGAGGAAATAGCCCGGGAAGCCCATCTTGATGATGACGTCGAGCTCGTAGGTGGCCTGCGTGCGGTACTGGTCGGTGATGCCGTTCGGGAAACGCATGTGCATTCCCCGCTCGACCTCCTTGACCAGCCAGCTCTCCTCCGTCTCCCCCTCGGGGACGGGCGCGCGCGGCATGAGGTCCTGGCCCTCGGTGAAGCTGATGTTCACCCGCTCGGCGATGGCGAGCGTGTTGTCGCAGGCCTCGGGGAACGCGTCGTCCCACTGGGCACGCATCTCCGCGGGCGACTTGAGGTAGAAGTCCTGCGCGTCGAACCTGAACCGGTTGGGATCGGCCAGGGTCTTGCCGGTCTGCACACACAGCAGCACCTCGTGCGGCTTGGCGTCCTCGGCGTAGGTGTAGTGCAGGTCGTTGGTGGCCAGGCCCGGCAGGTCGAGCTGCTTCTTGAGCCGGTGCAGGTCGTCACGGACGCGGCGCTCGATCTCGATGCCGTGGTCCATCAGCTCGCAGAAGAAGTTCTCCTTGCCGAAGATGTCGCGATAGTCGCTCGCGGCCTGTACGGCGGCGTCGTACTTGTCCTGCTGCAGCAGCCGCTGGACCTCGCCCGACGGGCAGCCGGTGGTGGCGATGATGCCCTTGCCGTAGGTCTCCAGCAGCTCGCGGTCCATCCGGGGCTTGTAGTAGTAGCCCTCGAGCGACGCCAGCGAGGAGAGCCGGAAGAGGTTGTGCATCCCCTCGTTGTTCTCGGCCAGCAGCGTCATGTGCGTGTACATCTCGCCGGGGTTGTCCTCCCCCGACTTGCCCCCGGCCAGCACGGCGCGCTTGCGCTCGTGGCGGCTGCCCGGCGCGAGGTAGCCCTCCATGCCGATGATCGGCTTCACCCCGTGGGCCTTCGCCTTGCGCCAGAACTCGTAGGCGCCGAAGACGTTGCCGTGGTCGGTCATGGCGAGCGCGGGCATCTCCATGCGCGCGGATTCCTTGAACAGGTCGTCCAGCCGGGCGGCCCCGTCGAGCATGGAGAACTCGGTGTGGGTGTGGAGGTGGACGAAGCTGTCGTTCGGGCCGGCCATCGGGGTGGGGTGCTCCCTTCCGGCGCGCCACGGGGCGAGCTCGACGAGAAGTGGGGACGCCCGGCGGGGCGCCACCGGGAGGCCCAAGATTAACCCCGCCCACCGACAGTTCTCGGCACCCGGGTGGCGAAGCGCCGAACGCGCTGCTCACCCCACCGAACGGCGTGTCGACGGCCGTTCGGCCGTGCAGACGTGATGGTCACCGGGCAGACGTCATGCCCCCTGCACGGCGACAACCGGGTCTGCACGGTGGGCCTAGGATCCGGGTCGTGACCACCCGCTCCCCCTACGCGTCACTGGTCGGGCGGGTGCCTGTGCGCACCTCCGAGCTCACACTGCGCGGGTCCCGCACGCGGATCTGGACCTACGGTCCCGACGACTCCGCGCGCACGGTGCTGTTCCTGCACGGTCTGCGCGGCGACCACCACGGGCTGGAACCGATCGTCGCCTCGATGCAAGACGTGCGGGTCGTGGTGCCGGACCTGCCCGGTTTCGGCGAGTCCACGCCGCTGGTCGGCGACGCCCACGACATCGCCGGGTACGCGGCCTGGACGCGGGACCTGCTCGCGGCTCTCGGCGGCGACCCGGTGCTCGCCGGCCACTCCTTCGGCTCGATCATCGCCGCCGCCGCGGCCCACGACGTGAGCCGGCTGGTGCTCGTCAACCCGATCGCGACCTCCGCGCTGGCCGGTCCGCGCCAGGGCATGACCAGGGTGACCGTGCTCTACCACCGGCTCGCCGCGGCGCTGCCCGAACGGGCGGGCACTGCGCTCCTGCGCAACCCGCTGATCACGCGCGTGGCCAGCGTCGCCATGGTCACCACGCCGGACCGCGCCCTGCGCGGCTGGATCCACGCCGAGCACGGCCGCTACTTCTCCACGTTCGCCGACCGGCGCGTGCTCCTGGAGGCGTTCCACGCGTCCATCGGGCACGACGTCGCCGAGTTCGCGGCCGGCGTCACGGCGCCGACGCTGCTGGTGGCCGCCGAGCGGGACGACATCGCCCCGCCCGCGGCCCAGCACGCGCTGGTCGGGCGGTTCCCGGACGCGCGGCTCGTGATGATCCCCGGCACGGGCCACCTGGCCCACTACGAGGCGCCCGCCGCCGTCGGCTCCGCGATCGTCGGGTTCCTCGGATGAGGGTGCTCGTCGACTGCCGCTACACGAGCGTGCCCGTGCACAACGGCATCAGTCGCTACACCGCCGGGCTGACGGCCGCGCTGGCGCAGCTCCACCCGGTGGAGATGCTGATCAACGACCGGCGCCAGCTCGCGCTGCTGCCCGACCTCCCGTGGCACCTGGTGAGTGCGCCGACGAGCGTCCGTGAGCCGTGGGTGGCCCGGCAGGTGCGCAGGCTGGGGGCGGACGTCGTCTTCTCCCCCATGCAGACGATGGGCACCTGGGGCCGCGACTACCGGCTGGTGCTGACGCTGCACGACCTCATCTACTACCGCCACCCCACCCCGCCCCCGGAGTTCGCCGCGCCGATCCGGGCGCTGTGGCGGCTCTACCACCTGGCGTGGTGGCCCCAGCGGCGGCTGCTCGACCGGGCCGACGCCGTCGCGACGGTCTCGGAGACCACCGCGGCGCTGATCGCGCAGCACCGGCTCACGAAGCGGCCGGTCACGGTGGTGCCCAACGCCCCCGACCCCGCCCCCGACGCCTCCCGGCTGCCGCGCACGGACGCGCTGGTCTACATGGGCTCGTTCATGCCCTACAAGAACGTCGACGTGCTGGCGCGGGCCATGGCCGGGATGCCGGGCCACGAGCTCCATCTGATGAGCCGCGTGTCCCCGGCCGAGCGCGAGCGCCTCACCGCGCTGGCCCGCGGCGGGCGGCTCGTCTTCCACGACGGCGCCGACGACGCCACCTACCGCGAGGTGCTCCGCGGCGCGACGGCGCTCGTCTCGGCGTCGCGCGACGAGGGCTTCGGGATCCCCCTCGTCGAAGCCATGGGTGTCGGCACGCCGGTGGTGGTCAGCGACATCCCCGTGTTCCGCGAGGTGGGCGCGGACGCCGCCGGCTACGTCGCGCCCGACGACGTCCAGGGCTTCGTCCGGGCGATCCGGGCACTGGACGACGAGACCCGCTGGAAGGAGCTCTCCGAGGCGGCCCGGGAACGGGCCGCCCACTACAGCTGGGAGAACTCCGCGCGCATCCTGCTGGCGCTCCTGGAACGCCTGACCCCCTGACCCGCGGTCAGGCCGCGCGGCTGATCTGCACGCGGTTGCGCGCGGCGAGGGTGCGGTAGAGGTCCTCGAACGTGTCCAGGGTGGCGCCGATCGTGTGCTCGGCCACGATGTCGAGGCTGGCCGCCCCCATCCGCCGGCGCAGGGCCGGGTCCGACAGCAGCGCGGCGAGGCGCGTGGTCAGCTCCGGGACGTCACCGGGGGTGTAGAGCCAGCCGTTGCGGCCGGGCCGCACCAGATGCGGCAGCGCCATCGCGTCGGCCGCCACCACCGGCGTGCCGGACGCCATGGCCTCCAGCGTGACGAGGCTCTGCAGCTCGGCGATGCCGGGCATGCAGAACACGTCGGCGCGGGCGTAGGCCTCGACGAGCTCCTCCTCGGAGACGAATCCCCGGAAGCGCACGTGGTGGCCGACGCCGAGGGTCTCGACGAGCCCGGTCCACGCCTCGCGCTCGGGGCCGTCCCCGATCAGCTCGAGCCGCGCGTCGACGCCCGCGGGCAGCGCCGCGAACGCCCTGATCAGCTCGTCGACCCGCTTCTCCTGATCCATGCGGCCCACGAACAGCACCGTCGGCACGGCGTCGGGATCGGGGGTGGAGGCGTGGTAACGCTCGGCGTCGATGCCGCAGGAGACGGGGAAGGCATCGCGTAGGCCCGCGGAGTTGACCAGCAGCTCGACCGCACGCGGCGTGGGCGCGGTGACGGCGTCAGCCTTGCCGAAGATGCGCCCGAGGTCCTTCCAGGCGATCTTGTACCCGATGCGCTGCAGCGGGCGCGGGATCGGGGCGTGCGCCGCGAGGTTCTCCGGCATGAAGTGGTTGGTGGCCACGAGCGGGCGGCCGGTGCGGCTCGCCGCGTGCACCACGTAGCGGCCGACCACCATGTGCGCCTGCGTGTGCACGACGTCGGGGTCGATCTCCTCCATGAGCGCGGCAGTGGCGGGGCTCGCCTCCCACGGCATGCAGACCTGGAAGTCCGGGCGCATGAAGTAGCGGTGGGAACGGACGCCGTGCACCGTGACGCCGTCGGCGGTCCGGCGGAACGGCGCCCCTTCGGGCGAGGGCGTGACCACGTGGATCTCGTGTCCGCGGCCGGCGAGGCCGGTGGCCAGTCGCTCGGCGAAGCGGGCGGCCCCGTTGACGTCGGGCGGGTAGGTCTCTGCGCCGATCAGGACGCGCAGTGTCCTATCAGGACGTGTTCTATCAGGAAGGGGCTTCACTGGAGTGGGTCCTCTCGGATGATTCGCGGGGAGCGAGCCGGGTTCACCGGCGGTGGAGGAGATCGGAACGCCACGTCGAGATCGACGATCGCAGCGCGGACGACGACGGGGCACCGGAGCGGGCGGCGGCATCCGGATGGTGACGGGCGAGCGCCACGACACCGGCGGTGGCGACCAGGCCCGCGGTGATCAGCAGCGCCCAGGTGCCTGCGGGGGTGTGAGCGCCCTCACCGAGCAGCACGACGCCCAGCAGCACGGCGACGATCGGGTCGACGACGGTCAGGCATGCGACCACGACCTCCGGCGGCCCCGACGCGAACGCCTGCTGAACGAGCCAGCCCCCGCAGACGAGTGCGGCCACGACACCGAAGACCGTGGCGATGACGGCCGGGTCGAGCACATCGCTCTCCCCGGACGTGACCGTCTGCGACACGGCCCGCACCAGCGCCGACACGAGCCCGAAGGCGACCGCGCCTGCCGTGGCGCAGAACACGCATCGCAGCCAGCCGGTGCGGGCGTACCCGAGGACCGCCAGCGCCGTCACGATGCCGGCGACGACGAGCCCCGCGAACAGCGTGGCGCCGTTGGGCGCGGGCGTGCTCACGGCCGTGCCGGCGGCGGTACCGACGAACGCGGCCACACCGGCGATGCACACGGCGACGCCGACCAGCACCCCGGCGGCCGGACGACGCCGGGTGCGGATCGCCGTGAGGACCACGGCGATCGGCACGGCGAGCACCCCGATGGGCTGCACGACCGACAGCGGGGCCAGCACGAGCGCCACCGCGTGCAGCGTGGAGCCGCCCGCGGCCAGCGCGAGGCCGAGCAGCCAGCCCGGGCGCCTGGACACGTCACGCATGCCGCGCAGCGACAGGGCGTCGCTGCCGGCGTCGTCGGAGGCGGTGTCGGCCTGGGCCGCCACGGCCCGGTGCTGCAGGACCGCCGCGCCCGCGAAGCCGACCGAGGCCGCCACGGCGAGGCTGATCGCGAGGACCGGGACGGTGGCGGTCAACTCGCTCGTCAGGTTGCTCATGCCACACGTCCGATGTCGGTGGGATCGTGCAGGACCGCGTCGTTGGTCTTCGGGCCGGCGGTGTTCGGGGCGTCGTCGACCGCGAGCCGGGCGGACCGGGCGGTGACGAGCAGAACCAGCATCACTGACGCGTAGAGAACACGTTCCACCCCACCAAGGAGGGGAAATCCCGGTGACGTGCCGATAACGATCGGGACATGACTCAGGAGGAATCCGACACTGAGCATCACCGTGGCACCGGCGATCCAGGTCAGGCGGGGTGCGAGAGCGCGCCAGCCGTCGGCCAGCCGGGCGCGGCGGGCCACCATCCAGCCGGCCAGCGGCAGGGACGCGAAGACCCAGCCCCCCGCGACGCGGTGGATGGTGGCCACCACCCCGGCCGGGGTGTCGGGCGCGTTCGTCGGGAACACCGCCACGAGCATCAGCGCCGCACTCCCGCTGAGCAGCAGACGGGTGGGCGGTGCGGGGTCGGGCAGGCCCGCGGGAGCGAAACCCGCCGCCAGCGCGACGCCGGCCGCCGCCAGCGCGAACGCCGCCACCGCGAGCAGCACGTACCCGCCGGGCACGTTCACGTAGTCGCTGATCGGCGCGTCGAGCGGATCCACGACCGCCGCCCCCGCGATGTGCAGGTATCCCATCGTCACGAGCGCAACGGCGATGCCGCCCGCGACGACGGACCCCCCGGTCCATGCCCCACCGGGCCGCAGCCCGGCCCCCCCGGTCATCGTCATACGTCCACGGTGCCAGCCCGCGGCTGAGACGTACATCAGGTTCCCCACCCAGTCCAGGATGGGGTAATCCCTGAGTTCGGGGGTGGGGGTACTACCCGGTTGAGTGATCACGATCCGGCCACGACGCCGTCGTCGGGCAGCGGATCGGCCCGCCCGATCTGCCCCGGCAGCAGCGGGGAGAGGGCCAGCTCACGGGTGGTGGTGCCGGCCGGGGCCGCGTTCAGCGCCCGGACGCCGGTGCGGTCCGCCACCTGCGCGAGTACGGTCCCGTCGCCCTGGACGACCAGGGCGACCACGCATCCGCACTGCGCCCCGGTGAGATCGCGACCCTCCGCGGCGGCGACGGCCTGCGGGCGTCCCGTCAGCCGTCCCGCGTCGGCGGTGGCGGCGGCCGCGGCCCGCTGCCGGGCGTTGTCGAGCGCGGTGGCGGCGGGCACCCCGTTCTCCAGCGCCTCGAACCGCAGCGCGGTCTGCACCCGCGGGATCTCCACCCGGAAGACCGCGGTGACCGGCGTGGTCCCGGCGACCGTGGCGAGCGCGGCGGCGGGCGTCTGCTCCGGGCCGAACTGCACCAGCGCGGGCGCGACGACCCCCGCCGGTGGGCGGGTGGCCGGGAGCGAGGCCAGGTAGCCGCCGACGTCCTGGCCCGGCTCGGGGCCCAGGTGCACGGACCCGGCCGGGGGCAGCGGCGCGGGTGGTGGGGAGCGCAGCGCGGCGTAGAGCGCCACGAGGGCGGCCACGACGACGCAGGCCAGGAGCACCCCGACCCGTCCCCGTACGGTCACCCGTCCGCTCCTCTCACTGGGCCGTTCGTGGTACCAGTGTCGACGGAGCCTCCGACGCAGGTGGAGGCGGGTGCCGGAACGTCAGTCGCGCAGCAGTTCCAGTGCCCGTTCCAGATCGGCCGGGTACGGGCTGGTGAACTCCACCCAGCGACCGTCGGCGGGGTGGGCGAAGGCGAGCGAACGGGCGTGCAGCCACTGGCGATCGAGATGGAGTCGCTTGGCCAGCGTCGGGTCGGCACCGTAGGCCAGGTCGCCGACGCAGGGGTGGCGCAGCGCGGAGAGGTGCACGCGGATCTGGTGGGTGCGGCCGGTCTCGAGGTGGATGTCGAGCAGGGATGCGGCCCGGAACGCCTCCACCGTGTCGTAGTGGGTGACGCTGGGCTTGCCGTCGGCAACCACGGCGAAGCGGTAGTCGTGCTTGGGGTGGCGGTCGATCGGCGCGTCGATGGTGCCGCTGGACGGATCGGGGTGCCCCTGGCAGACCGCGTGGTAGCGCTTCTCCACCGTGCGCTCCTTGAACGCGCGCTTGAGCTCGGTGTACGCGTGCTCGGACGTGGCGACGGCCATGACGCCGGTGGTGCCGACGTCGAGGCGGTGCACGATGCCCTGCCGCTCGGCCGCACCGGACGTCGACACGCGGTAGCCCAGGGCGGCCAACCCGCCGACGACGGTGGGGCCGGTCCAGCCGGGGCTGGGATGCGCGGCCACGCCGACGGGCTTGTCGACCACCACGATGTCGTCGTCGGCGTAGAGGATGCCGAGCCCGGCCACGACCTCGGCGGGCCCGCTGATCGGGGCGGGTGCCTCGGGCTCGGGCAGCTCGATCTCCAGCCAGGACCCGGCCGTCAGGCGGTCGGACTTGCCGGCGGCGCGCCCGTCGACGGCGACGTGGCCGTCCTCGGCGAGCGCGGCGACGACCGTGCGGGAGAGGCCGAGCAGCCGGGAGAGCCCGGCGTCGACGCGCATGCCGTCGAGCCCGTCGGGGACGGGGAGCTGGCGGGTGTCACTCACTGTCGGTCGTGTCCTTGTTGTTCTTGCGGGCGCGGCTGCCGTCCATCTCGCGGCCCAGCAGGGCCAGCAGGACGAGCAGCACGCCGCCGCAGGTGATGGCCGAGTCGGCCAGGTTGAACACGGCGAAGGCGCGGCCGTCGGGCGCGAACGGCGAGACCATGTCGACGACGTGGCCCTGCAGCGGGCCGGGGGCGCGGAAGATCCGGTCGGTGAGGTTGCCGATCGCCCCGCCCAGCACCAGCCCGAGCGCGACGGCCCAGCCGGTGGAGCGCAGCTTGCGGGCGACTCGGATGATCACGACTACCACGGCGATGGCGACGATCGTCAGCACCCACGTGTAGCCCGTGGCCAGGGAGAACGCGGCACCCGGGTTGCGCAGCAGCTGCAGGTAGATCAGCCCGCCGAGGATCTTCACCGGCTCGCGGCCCTCGAGCTGCGCCACCGCGATCGTCTTCGTCAGGATGTCGAGGGCGAGCACGAGCACCGCGATCGCGGCGAGCAGCCGGACCCGCGGGTTGCTGGCGACGCCGGTCACGGCGGGGGGATCCTGGGCACTCACCCGTCCATCATCCCCCAGCCCGGAGCTCACTCGTTCCAGCGGGCCAGCCGCCCCCGCCGGTCGACCGCCCGGATCCGTTCCTCCGCCGGCCCCCGGGCCGACGCCGTGGTGACGACGAGCAGCTGGTCGCGCTCGCGCAGGCGCGTCTCCAACGTGGGGGTAAACGCCTCCTTGTCCCGCACCACCAGGCTGACCGTCGCTCCGTGGGGCAGCCGCAGCTCGCGGAGGTAGACCCCGCGCAGCCGCGAGCCCACCGGCACCCGGACCTGCAGCAGGTCGGCCCCCAGCTCGTCGAGGGGCGCTGCGTCCACCTCGATCTCCTCGGCCTGCCCCTCACGCGCCACTCCGAGCAGCTTCGCCACGAACGGCAGGGTCGTGCCCTGCAGCAGCGTCAGCACCACGACCAGCACGAACACGACATCCACGAGCGTCGTGGCACCTGGGGCGCCCTCGATCAGGGCGATCAGCGCCAGCACGATCGGCACCGCCCCGCGCAGTCCCGACCACGACAGGAACGCCTGCTCCCGCCACGGTATCCGGAACGGCGTGGCGGCCACGACCACCGACAGCGGCCGTGCGACGAGCAGCAGCACACCTCCCGCGATCAGCGCCGGAACCACCGCCTCGAGCAGCCGGTACGGCGACGCGTAGAGCCCGAGCAGCACGAACAGCCCGATCTGCGCGAGCCAGCCGGTGCCCTCGGCGAACGAGCGGACCCCGCCGCGGTGCGGGAGGTCGGCGTTGCCCAGCACGAGCGCGGCGACGTAGGTGGCCAGCAGTCCGGACGCGTGCGCGAGCTGCCCGCCGGAGTAGGCCAGCACGCAGACCGCGATTGCGGCGAGGGGGTACAGACCGGTGGACGGCAGCGCCGCGCGTCGCAGGGCCCAGGCGCCGCCGAGGCCCAGCAGCCCCCCGATCAGCGCACCCGCCAGCAGCTCGTAGACCACCAGCAGCGGCGTGGTCCAGGTGATCGCGGCGTCGGACGCCAGCAGGATCACCGCGATGACGACCGGCGCGTCGTTCATGCCGGACTCCAGCTCCAGCGCGCCCGCCAGCCGCTTGCTCACCCCCACCCCGCGCAGCACGCTGAACACCGCGGCCGCGTCGGTGGAGGAGAGCACGGCTCCCCAGAGGAACGCGGTGCGCCACTGCAGGTCGAGCGCGAAGTGCAGCGCCACCCCCACCACACCGATGCTGACCACCACCGCGACGGTGGACAGCGCGATCCCGACGCCCAGCGCGGGCCGTACGGCGTCCCAGCGGGTGGTGATGCCGCCCTCGACCAGGATCAGCACCAGCGCGGCGAGGCCGAGCGACTCCGTCAGCTGCGCGTTGGAGAACTGGATGCCCAGCACCGACTCGCCGAGCAGGACCCCGATGCCCAGGTAGAGCAGCAGCGAGGGCAGCCCGATGCGGACCGACACCCGCACCGCGACGACGCCGATCAGCACGACCGCGGCCACGATCCCGAGAAGGATCTCCAGGCTCATGGTCACCTCCGACCCGAAGCAACCCTATCGGCGCAGGTGGAGGCACCCGCGCCCGGTCCAACCACCGCGAGTCGGGGTCTGCGTGCGCGAGTCGGGTCAGGGGTGCCAGGTGAGGGTGGCCGCGATCCGCGGACGGACCAGTTCGTCGAGCGCCGCGTCCACCTCGGGCACCCGGCCCGACGGCAGGCACAGCCGCCGCGTCACCCAGACGGGGTCCTGCCGGGGCGGGGACCGGCGCTCCCACCGTGTGACGGACGGCTCGACACCCAGCTCGCGCAGCACGGCCACGGCGTCGTCGGTGGTGGCGGGCGGCGGGCGGTGCAGTCCGTGGAACCGCTGCCAGAGCGGGTCGAGCCAGGCCATCGGGTGCTGACCGAGCATCTCGACGACCACACCCCGCTGCGCCGCCGCGGTGAGGGCGAGCAGGAACGGCGGAAGGTCGACGACGTTGTGCAGCACGTGGTGGGAGACCACGACATCGGCCGGACCGGCCTCCGGCGCGGCGTCGGGCCACGAACCGAGCACGGCGCGGAAGGCGACGCCGCGCGCCCGGGCCGTCGCGGCGAAGACGTCGAGCATGTCCTGCTGGCGGTCGGCCCCGGTGACGTGGGTGGTCCGCTCCACCAGCGCGAACGCGGCGTCGCCCCCACCGCAGCCGACGTCCAGCACGGAGCCCGGGGTATCCAGCATGGCGAGTCCCGCTGCACGGGACGGCGTGTCGACGGGCACGTCGGGCGGCACGAAGTAGGTGGCGTCGTGGTGCCAGGGATCAGCCTCGGCGAGCGCGAGGATCTCGGGAGGGATCCCCCGCCCACCCTGCAGCTCCGCCCACCGCTGCGCCGCCCCACCCACGAGACCACCCTAACCACGCGAGTCGACCACCTCGACACGCCGAGTTCGCCATCCGCGCGGCGAGTTCGCCGTGTTGAGATGGCGACCTCGCCGTGTCCTTATCGTCAAGTCGCGCGCACGCAGGCCCGACTCACCCGCACTCGCGCGTCAGGCTCGGGTGACGTGCACCTGGACCTCCACCGACGAGCCGTCGGGGGCGAGGACCGAGCCTGTGGATGTCGGCTCCGCCACCGGGCCGTAGGTCACCGTCGTGGCCAGGACCTCGCCCGCGAGGAACTCCTCGTGGGCACGGACCGCGTCCGCCACCTCCGCCGCGGCGTCCAGGACCAGCGTGATCCGGTCGGAGACGTCGAGGCCGGCGTCGCGGCGGGCCTGCTGCACCAGCCGGACCACGTCCTTGGCCGTACCCTCGGCCGCCAGCTCGGGCGTGACCGTGGTGTCCAGGACGACGAGGCCGGTGTTGCCCGGGAGCGCCAGGGTCTCCTCCGGATCCGTGGCCACCAGCTTCTCCACGAACTCGCCGGGCAGCAACGTGATCCCGGCGGCCGTCACCGTGCCGTCGGCGGCCTGCTCGAACTCGCCCGCCTTGACCGCCCTGATCACCTTCTGGGTGTCACCACCCAGCCGCGGCCCGCACGCGCGGGCGTTGACGGCGATCTCGAACCGGCCGTGCGCGGCGACGTCGTCGGTCAGCACCACGTTCTTGACGTTGACCTCGTCACGCAGGATGTCCGCGAACGGGGCGAGCGTGGCGGCGTCGGTGGCGGCCACCGTGAGCGTCGCGAGCGGCAGCCGCACCCGCATCTTGCGGGCCTTGCGCAACGACAGCGTCGCCGACGCCACCTGCCGCACCCGGTCCATCGCGACGACGAGAGCGTCGTCGTGGGGCAGCTCGTCCGAGGTGGGCCAGTCGGCCAGGTGCACCGAACGCCCGCCGGTGAGCCCCTGCCACATCCGTTCCATCGTGAGCGGCAGCAGGGGCGCGGCCACGCGCGCGGTCACCTCCAGCACGGTGTGCAGGGTGTCGATCGCGTCGGCATCGCCCGCCCAGAACCGGTCGCGCGAGCGCCGGACGTACCAGTTGGTGAGCGCCTCGGCGTGGTCGCGGATCGTCTCGCAGGCGCCCGCGATGTCGTAGACGTCCAGCGCCGCGGTGACGCTGTCCACGAGCGCCGCCGTGCGGGCGAGGACGTAGCGGTCGAGCACGTTGGTCGAGTCGGTGCGTGTCACCCCGGACCGCCCGGCCGCCCCCGCGTAGAGCGACAGGAAGTACCAGGTGTTCCACAACGGCAGGATCGCCTGCCGGACCCCCTCGCGGATGCCCTGCTCGGTGACGACGAGGTTGCCGCCCCGCAGGATCGGCGACGCCATGAGGAACCAGCGCATGGCGTCGGAGCCGTCGCGGTCGAACACCTCGTTGACGTCGGGGTAGTTCTTGCGCGACTTGCTCATCTTGAGCCCGTCGTCGCCCAGCACGATGCCGTGCGCGACGCAGGATTCGAACGCCGGCCGGTCGAACAGGGCCGTGGCCAGCACGTGGAGCGTGTAGAACCAGCCGCGGGTCTGGCCGTTGTACTCGACGATGAAGTCGCCCGGGTAGTGGTGGTCGAACCAGTCGCGGTTCTCGAACGGGTAGTGCACCTGGGCGAACGGCATGGAGCCCGACTCGAACCAGCAGTCGAGCACCTCCGGCACCCGGCGCATCGTGGAACGGCCCGTGGGGTCGTCCGGGTTGGGTCGCGTCAGGTCGTCGATGTAGGGGCGGTGCAGGTCGGCCGGTCGCACGCCGAAGTCGCGCTCCAGCTCGTCCAGCGACCCGTAGACGTCGGTGCGCGGGTGGGCGGGGTTGTCCGACACCCAGACCGGGATGGGCGAGCCCCAGTAGCGGTTACGGGAGATCGACCAGTCGCGGGCGCCCTCCAGCCACTTCCCGAACTGCCCGTCCTTGACGTGCTCAGGCACCCAGGTGATCTCCTGGTTGAGCTCCACCATGCGGTCGCGGAACGCCGTGACCTGCACGAACCACGAGTCGACGGCCCGCTGGATGAGCGGGTTGCCGCAGCGCCAGCAGTGCGGGTACGGGTGATCGTAGGTCTCACGACGCAGCAGCACGCCCTGCACGTGCGGAGCACCGTCGCGGAGGTCGGTGATGATGTGGGGGTTGGCGTCGAACACGAGCATCCCGGCGTAGGGCGCCACGCGTTCGTCGAACGTGCCGTCGGCCGCCACGGGAACGACGACCTCGATGCCCGCCGCGTCGGTGACGACCTTGTCCTCCTCACCGAAGGCCGGCGCAATGTGGACGATGCCGGTGCCGTCCTCGGTGGTGACGTAGTCGGCGGCCAGGATGCGGTGGGCGTTCTCCCAGCCGGCGAAGAAGTCGAACGGCGGGGTGTAGCTCGTGCCCACCAGCTCGGAGCCACGGTAGGTGGCCAGCAGGGTCGGCTCCTCCCCCAGCTCACGGGCGTAGTGCGCGACCCGGGCCGCGGCCAGCAGCCAGCGCTCCCCGTTGGCTTCGACCAGCGCGTACTCGACATCGTTGTTGACGGCCATGGCCAGGTTGGACGGGAGCGTCCACGGCGTGGTGGTCCAGATCAGCGCGAGCGCGCCGTCCAGCTCCGGGCGCTCCGACGTCAGCCGGAAGCCGACCGTGACGGCCGGGTCCTGCCTGTCCAGGTAGACGTCGTCCATTTTGGTCTCGGTGGCCGAGAGCGGGGTGCCGTCGTGCCAGCAGTACCAGAGGACGCGGAACCCCTGGTAGACGAGTCCCTTGTCCCACAACGACTTGAAGGCCCACATGACGCTTTCCATGTAGTCCAGGTCGAGGGTCTTGTAGTCGTTGTCGAAGTCGACCCAGCGGGCCTGCCGGGTGACGTAGTTCTGCCACTCGCCGGTGTAGCGCAGGACCGAGGTGCGGCAGGCCTCGTTGAACGCAGCCACGCCCATCTCGTCGATCTCGTGCTTGTTCTTGATGCCCAGCTCTCGCTCGGCCTCGGTCTCGGCCGGCATCCCGTGGGTGTCCCACCCGAAGCGGCGCTCGACGTGCCTGCCGCGCATGGTCTGGTAGCGCGGCACCACGTCCTTGACGTAGCCGGTGAGCAGGTGACCGTAGTGGGGCAGGCCGTTGGCGAAGGGCGGGCCGTCGTAGAAGACGAACTCGTTGCTGCCGTTCTCGCCGGCCGGGCGCTGCTCAATGGACGCGACGAAGGTGTCGTCCTTCCGCCAGAAGTCGAGCACCTCGCGTTCGAGCGCGGGGAACTCGGGGTGGGCGGGAACGGTGGGGTAGGCCATCTCGTGGTGCTCCTCGTGCGTGCCGGCGGACGCACGGGGACGACGCTCGCGCGCCGCGGTACCACCCCGCTTGCCGGTCGTCAGGAGACGACCGGCCTCTCATCGAACGGCTGTGACGGGCCGAACCCGTCCGGTTCTACTCCAGGCGCGGAGCCTGTTTCTTCCGGAGACTCCCCGGTGATGGCCGGATCGGTGTCTGTACGAGCAAGGGTAGCGCCGCGGCGCCACCCGGTATTCCGACGGGGTCGCTAGCGCGACGCCGTCTGGTGTCGTCCGGCCAGCGTGCGGTCGGGCGAGCACCAGCCGCAGGGGGTGAAGCCCAGCTCCACGGCCTCGCGGACCGGGAGCGGGATGACGGCGACCGCGATCAGCGCCTTGCACTCCGTGACGTGGTAGCGCGGCTGCTCGTCGACGACGACCACCTCGTCGTCGAGCCCGCTGACGATCTCCGCGGCGACAGGGTCGCGCGGCTCCTCGGGAGCCTCGTCGATCGGGGCCTGCTCGGCGGGCTGCCGGACGGGGGCCGCACCGAAGAGGTCGACCTCCTCGGCTGCCCCGGGAGGAGCGGACGCCGCAGGCTCGGCCGGGGCCTTCGTGTGCGCCTCGACCTTCACCGTCGACTCGGCGTCGGGATCGGACGACGACGGTGTGCCGGACCCGGCCACGTCGGCGGCGACCACGCCGGCCGCTCCGTTCGCCGAAGCGGATGGAGCAGAGGCATCCGGCGCGGAAGCTGCGGCCGGAGCGGAGGGGTCGGGCTGGGGCTCGTCGGACACCGGCGGCTCGGAGCCCGCCCCCGGTACGACGTCCTCGGTCTTGTCTGCCGTCTCGGCTCCGGCCTTGCCATCCTTCTGGAGCGATGGGGCCTTCTGGAGCGACGGGGCCTTCTGGAGCGACGGGGCCTTCTCGTCCGGCTCGTCGTCGGCCTTCCGGCCACCGGCGACCGCAGCAGCGGTGGCGGCCACAGCGGCTCCGGCGGCCACCCCCGCAGCCGTCCCGGGGGAGGCCGTCGCGTCGCCCGTCCCGAAGCCGGGATCCGAACGACCGGACTCCCCGCCGGTTACGGGCGGTGACGAAATTGCACTCGATGAGGTGAGAGAGGGGTCAGCGCCGGACGGTCGCACGGGAGAGCCGGACGGTTGCACCGCCGGCATGACGACCGTCTGCTGAGCATCGGGTGGTCGCGACCCGGACGGCTGCGACTCCGACGGCTGCGGAGCCTGCGCCATGACGGTGGGGGCCTCCGGCTCCGCGCCTCCCCGGGAGGAGGACGGGACGATCGGCAGCACCTCCGTGGCGGGATCCATGTCGGCCATGGGAGGTCGTCCCATGCCCGGCTGCAGACCCACCGGCGCGTTGGCCACGGGCGCGGGTGCGCCCGCGGCCGGCTCGACGGCCGGGGCAGCCCCGGCCTTCACCGCCGCGCGGCGCTGCAGCCAGTCGACCAGCAGCACGACGGCGGCGACGACGCTCACGCCGACGGACACCCAGGCCCACAGCACGCTGCCCGAGAGCAACGCCACTACGAGCAGACCGAAGGCGATCACAACGAGGATCAGGACCAGCAGCAGCACGATTCACTCCGTGTGCGGCGGTGCGGCTCGTCTGGGCCGCACCGCCCGTGTAGGACTGCGCCTCACAGAAAACAGCGCGGTGGTGGTCAGCTACCGGCGTCGGCGCGCTGGCCGTATCCGGTGGCGGCGTAACCGCCGTTGGAGCTGGACCGGCCATCGGACGGTGCCGCCGAGCCCCGCTCCCCGAGGTCCCTGAGCTGGGATTCCAGGTAGGTCTTCAAGCGGGTGCGGTACTCCCGTTCGAAGGTGCGCAGCTCGTCGATCTTCTTCTCGAGGACCGACTTGTCACGAGTGATCGTGCCGATGATCTCGGCCTGCTTGCGCTCGGCGTCACCGACCAGCGTGGATGCCTTGTCGCGGGACTGACGCTCGAGCGTCTCGGCACGCGTGCGTGCGTCGTTGAGCATCGTCTCCGCCCGGGCACGGGCGTCGTTGGTGAGGCTGTCGGACTTCGTCCGGGCCTCCGACAACAGCTGCTCGGCCTTGGTGCGGGCGTCGGTCAGCATCGTGTCGGCCTCGGACTTGGCCTCTGCGGTGAGCCGCTCGGCCATCTCCTGCGCCATGCTGAGGACCTTGGCGACCTGTACGTGGTGGTCACCCCCCTGGTCGCCCTGGTCCGCCATGACAGGCGGAGGCGCAGCCATCGCACGCTGCGGCTCCATGGGCCGCTGGGGCTCCATGCGCTGCATCGGCGGCGGCTCGACCGCACGCTGGATCTGCTGCGTGGGAGGCGACACAGCGCCACCCATCGCGGCAGGTGGGCGCGAACGCGCCTCCTCCAGGTCGGCCTGCGCGTTACCGAGTCGCTGTTCGAGCGCGGAGACCTGCTCGCGCAGGTCCTCGTTCTCCTCGATCAGTCGAGCCAGTTCGGCCTCGACGAGATCGAGGAACGCGTCGACCTCGTCCTCGTTGTACCCCCGTTTCCCAATGGGGGGTTTGCTGAACGCGACGTTGTGAACGTCGGCGGGAGTCAGCGGCATCGGATCACCTCATGCAGTCCTCGGCGGCGGAGCTGTGCGACTGGGGCTCGCTACAGCACCGGCTGGGCAACGTTCATCAGTATGAACACGACCAGCAACAGAACCATAATCGACAAGTCCAGTCCTACGCCGCCGATCCTGACGACCGGGATCACTCTCCGCAACAACTTCACGGGTGGATCAGTCGCGGTGAAGATCAGCTCGAGGGCCACCGCGCTCGGTCCGGCCGGCACCCACTGGCGCGCGAAGGACCGCACCAGCTCGGCGACGATCCGGCCGATGAGCAGCAGCCAGAACAGGAAGAGCACGTAGTAGATGACGAACTGGATCGCGAGTGCCACGCCCGCGATCCTAGCCGTCAGTCGAGCCCGGGCCGCCCGCGCTGGGCGAGCTTGCGCGCGTCGTCCGCGGACACCTCGACATCGGCCGGGGTGAGCAGGAACACCCGGTTGGTCACCTTGTCGAAGCCGCCGCGCAGCGCGAAGACGAGCCCGGCCGCGAAGTCAACGAGCCGCTTGGCGTCGGCCGCGTCGAGCTCGGTGAGGTTCATGATCACCGGGATGCCCTCGCGGTAGCGCTCGCCGATCTCGCGCGCCTCCTTGTAGCTCTGCGGGTGCAGCGTGGTGATCCGCGACAGTGCCGACACGGGCGGCACGGGACGTTCCCGCTGCTCAGGGACGGCGGTGGGCACCGGCGGCCGCACCGGATCACGCAGCGCGTGCTCCGGGTGGAAGGCGTCGGTGTCCATGGCCAAGGCGCCCCGCACGGCCGTGGGGCCGAACCCGGCCCCGCCGCGTGAGGGTTCCCGCGAGAGCTCCCGTGCGGCCACGGAGATCGGCCGCTCGACGCCCGCCGGGCGCGCCGCACGGCGGTCCCGGTCGTCGTCGTAGGAGTCGGTTCCTTCGCGGGGGAAACGGTCGTCCCAGCGCTCGTCGGCCCGCTCGCCGGCGTACTCACGTGGCCCCCGCTCCGGGCGGCGGGACGCCGCGTACCGGTCGTGGACCGGTTCGTCGGAGTACTCCTCCAACTCCTCGGCGGGCACCATGCCGAAGTAGGCCTTCAGCTTGTACATCGCGCCCATCCGCGCTCCCATCCTCGATGCCCCCGACTGCCGACCGCTCCCCAGCGGCCAGGCGATCACCGGGAGGTTAACCGCCGTTCCCCCACAAGAGCCGTTCCGACACGCACCACGTCCGAACCGTGACGGATCGCGACCTCGAGGTCACCGCTCATGCCGATCGACAGGGTCCTGGCCTGCGGATGTGCGGCGCGCAGGTCCTCCGCGGCGGAGGCGACGGCGGCGAATGCGGCATCCGGGTCCGCGCCGAGCGGCGCCACGGCCATCAGTCCGTCCAGCTGCAACCCGGCGCAGCCTGCGATGTGTTCGGCGAGCGGGCCGAGGCCGTCGCGGGTCACTCCGCCCCGATCCGGATCGCCGTCGACACTCATCTGGACCAGCAAACGGAGAATCCCGGCGCGCTCGCCGGTGTCCAGCGCGCGCCGGATGGCCTCGTCGAGAGCGTCGACCAGCCGCACCGAGTCGACCGATTCGACCCGATCGGCCCAGCGGACGACGGCGCGGGCCTTGTTCCGCTGCAGCCCGCCCACCACGTGCCAGCGCGGCCGGGCGTCGGGACGGAGCGCGGCGACCTCGTCGACCTTGCGTCCGGCCTCCTGCACGCGGTTCTCCCCGAAGGCCACGCACCCGAGATCGATGAGCGTGGCGACGTCGGAGGCCGGAACGGTCTTGGTGACCGCCAGCAGGGCCACGGAGCCCTCCGGACGCCCGGCCGCGGCGCAGGCGGTGTCGATGCGCTCCCGCACGGCCGCGAGCCGGCGAGCGAGCTCCTCCGAACGACTCACGCGTCGAGCCAGGCGATCGCCGCCAACCGACCGGTGCGGCCGTCACGGCGGTGGCTGTAGAGCGAGCGCTCCTCCATCGTGCAGCGCGGGTCGGCATCGATCCGCGAGACACCCAGGTCGGTGAGCTGCTGGTACAGGCCGGCGCGCAGGTCCAGGCCGGGTGTGCCCTTGCGGGTCTTCACCGCGCTGCCGGGCAACCGGGACTCCACCTGCGCGCGCATCGCCGCCGGTACCTCGTAGCAGAGGCCACAGACCGCGGGGCCCAGCAACACCTCGAGCGCCTCTGCGGAGGCCCCGAGACCCACCATCGCCTCGACGACGGCCGGGATCACCCCGGCCGCGGCCCCGACCCGCCCGGCGTGGGCCGCCCCGACGACCCCGGCGACGGGATCGGCCAACAGCACCGGCACGCAGTCGGCGGCGAGCACCGCGACCCCCACGCCCGGCAGCGCGGTGACGACGGCGTCGCTGGCCTCGCGGTCCGGCTCGTCCGGTCCCGGGACGGCGTCGACGACGGCCACGCGGTTGCCGTGGATCTGCTCCAGGAACACGACCGGTACGCCGAGCTCCGCGGAGAGTCGTCGCCGATTGGCCGCAACGTCACCCGGAAGGTCACCTACCCCTACGGAGAGGTTGAACGACGAGTACGGCGCGGCGGACCGCCCACCGTCCCGCGTGGACACGACCCGACGAACACGACCTACCACCCGGCCACCGTACGTCGTCGATCACGGCGAGAAGGTCGCGCCCCGATCCCCGGGCACGACCATCTCCCCGTGATCAGCGCTTCATGAACGGTGGCACGTCGACGTCGTCGTCCAGGTCGCCATGGTCGGCGGCGGGCGCCGCAGAGGCGGTCGGCGCCGGTGGAGCCGGCGGCGTGTAGGCGGGCGGCGGCTCGACCGGGGCCTGCTCGGCCGCCCGGTAGGGCTCGGGCTGGCGCGGGGCCGGCGGCTGGTAGGGCGCGGGCGTGGCCGGCGGCAGGGTGCCCGACTGGTTGGGCACGCTCGCGCTGGCGGTCGGCAGGTGGGTCGACAGCGGAGCCGAGCCGTTGCCGTTCCCGTTGCTCGACGCCGGCGCTGCCGTGCTGCCACTGACCCCGGGCGCGATGGTGCCGGCCGGCCTGCTCCCGAACGCCTGCGGCTCGAGCTTCTTGTGCGTCGGCCCACCGGACTCGAAGCCCGCGGCGATGACGGTGACGCGCACCTCGTCGCCGAGCGAGTCGTCGATCACCGTGCCGAAGATGATGTTGGCCTCGGGGTGCGCCGCCTCCTGGACCAGCGACGCGGCCTCGTTGATCTCGAACAGGCCGAGGTCCGAGCCACCCGCGATGGACAGCAGCACGCCCTGCGCGCCGTCCATCGACGCCTCGAGCAGCGGCGAGTTGATCGCCTTGCTCGCGGCCTGCACCGCCCGGCCCTCTCCGCGGGAGGAGCCGATGCCCATGAGAGCGCTTCCCGCACCCGACATGACCGACTTGACGTCGGCGAAGTCGAGGTTGATCAGGCCCGGTGTGGTGATCAGGTTCGTGATGCCCTGGACACCGGAGAGCAGCACCTCGTCGGCGGAGCGGAACGCCTCCATCAGCGAGACGCCCACGTCGCCGAGCTGCAGCAGGCGGTCGTTCGGGATGACGATCAGCGTGTCGCACTCGGTGCGCATGCCGCCGATCCCCTCCTCCGCCTGGCCGGCGCGGCGCCTGCCCTCGAAGGTGAACGGGCGGGTGACGACGCCGATGGTCAGCGCGCCGAGCTTGCGGGCGATCGACGCGACGACGGGCGCGCCGCCGGTGCCGGTGCCGCCGCCCTCGCCCGCGGTGACGAAGACCATGTCGGCCCCCTTGAGGACCTCCTCGATCTCCTCGCGGTGGTCCTCGGCGGCCTTGCGGCCCACCTCGGGGTTCGCGCCGGCCCCGAGACCGCGGGTGAGCTCGCGGCCGATGTCGAGCTTGACGTCGGCGTCGGACATCAGCAGGGCCTGGGCGTCGGTGTTGACCGCGATGAACTCGACGCCCTTGAGCCCGTGCTCGATCATCCGGTTGACGGCGTTCACACCGCCGCCGCCGATGCCGACGACCTTGATCACGGCCAGGTAGTTGTGTGGGGGCGTCATGGGGCGCACCTTCCAGTCGAGCTCGGGTCCGTTCCCGGAGGTCCGGGCCAGCGCTTCGAACGCTAGGTCGCGTACTGGCTGCGGTCCAGCAGGCGCGCCGGGGGTCAGCAACCCCCTGAGTGGGTACTAACGCCGGATGGTCGGCAGATCCGGGCTGGTCACGTCGAAGACACGACCGGGTTGCGTGAGCAGCGGCACGACCACCGCGGCCTTGTCGGCCCCCCGTTCGGCCGAGCCCCACAGGACCTGGCGGTTGTCGGTGAGGCCGAACGTGACCTGTCCCGGAGCTCCGGCCGTGACGGCGACGTCCACCGTCTGCACCTGCTTGCGCACAACGTCGGGCAGCGCGCTCAGGGCGGCGACGGCCGCGCGGGTGGCGGGATCGTCGGGCCCGACGGCGCCGAAGGAGAACCGGGGCAGGCCGGGCGGCGGCGTACCCGGGTAGACGACGCCACCCGAGTCGACCAGCGCGACACCCTTCGGGGTGGCCACCGACGCCACCGCGACGCGCTCGGTGACCGCGACGGTGACGGTGTGCGGCCAGCTCCGCCCAACCGACGCGCTGGCCACGGCGGGCAGCGCCGCCACGCGCGCGGCGATCGCGGCGGTGTCGACGTCGGCGAGCGGGGCCCCGGTGGTGACGGCGGCGGCGCTCTGCACGTCGGCGGCCCTGATCGTGGCGAGCCCGGTGATCTGGACGTCCTGGACGTCGGCCAGCCCGGAGTAGAGCAGTGTCCGCACGCCGAACCCGATGCCGACCAGGATCCCCACCACGATGAGCGCGGCGACGAGCCGGCGCCTGCGATAGGTCCCGGTCGAGGGTCGCGGGGTGCGCACGGTGCGGCCGTCGACGGGACGGCGCCGCTGCGGGCGGGGCTCGGCCGGTTCGGTCGGCCGGGCCGCCGGCCTGGTCACTCCTTCTTCTCCAGCTCCAGCAGGATCTCCGGAGCCAGCACGGTGACGTCACCGGCGCCCATGGTGATCACCAGGTCGCCGGCGCGGGCGAGGCCGGCCACGACCGCAGGCACGTCGGCCCAGCGCGGCACGTAGTGGACGTGCTCGGCCGCCAGGGTCACGGCGTCGGCGACGAGCTGGCCGCTGACCCCGGGCTCGGGGTCCTCGCGCGCGGCGTAGACGTCGAGCACCACCACCTCGTCGGCGATGCCCAGGGCCTCGCCGAACGCGACGGCGAAGTCGCGGGTGCGGGAGTAGAGGTGCGGCTGGAACGCGACGACCACGCGGCCCGCGCCCACCACGTCGCGGGCCGCGCGCAGCTGGGCGGCCACCTTGGTGGGGTGGTGGGCGTAGTCGTCGTAGACCGCGACGCCGGCGGCACGGCCGCGGAACTCGAAGCGTCGGCGCACCCCGTCGAACGCGGCGAGCCCCCCGAGCAGCCCGTCGACCGGCGCCCCCAGCTCGACCCCGGCCAGCAGCGCGGCCAGGGCGTTGAGGGCCATGTGCTCGCCGGGCACCGACAGCCGCAGCCGGTGCTCGACCCCGGCGTGCCGCAGCACGATCCGCGCGCCGGGCCCGTCGGGACGGAAGTCGAGGAGCTGGGCGTCCCCGCTCCGCCCGTAACGCCGCACCGTGATCCCCCGGCCCTCGGCCACGCGGGCCAACTCGGCCGACCCGGCGTCGTCGGCGCACGCGACGAGCGTCCCACCAGCGACGATGCGGCCGAGGAACGTCCCGAACGCGGCCACGTAGGCCTCGGGGGTGCCGTAGTGGTCGAGGTGGTCGGCCTCGACGTTGGTGACGATCGCGACCTGCGGGGAGAACGCGAGGAACGACGCGTCGCTCTCGTCGGCCTCGGCCACGAAGATCTCGCCGGTGCCCTCGTGGGCGCCCGAGCCGGATGCGGCGAGGTCCCCGCCGATGGCGAACGACGGGTCGAGCCCGCAGTGCTGCAGGGCCACCGTGAGCATCGACGTGGTGGAGGTCTTGCCCGCCGTGCCGGTGACGGCCGCGAGCGTGCGCCCCCGCGTCAGCGCGGCGAGGGCCTGGGCGCGGTGCGCCACCGGGATGCCGCGCTCGCGGGCGGCCACCAGCTCCGGGTTGGCGGCGCGGATCGCCGTGGACACCACCACCGTGGCCGGGGGCTCCGGCAGGTGCGCGGGATCGTGGCCGATCTCGATACGGGCGCCGAGCGCGCGCAGGGCCAGCACGGCGCGGGAGTCCTTGGCGTCGGAGCCGGAGACCGTGGCGCCGCGGGCCAGCAGGATGCGGGCGATGCCGCTCATCCCGGCGCCGCCGATGCCGATGAGGTGGACGCGGTCGGCCAGCTCCACGGGCTCGGTGGGTGTCATACCTTTGCCCCCACGACATCGAACACGACCTGGGCCAGCCGTTCGTCGGCGTCGGCGTGGCCGGACGCGCGGGCCGCGGCGCCCATCGCCGCGATCCGGCGGGGATCGGTGAGGATCGGCAGCAGCTCGGCCAAGGCCCGGTCGCCGGTCAGGTCGGCGTCGTCCACCAGCACACCCCCACCGGCCGCGACGACGGGCCCGGCGTTGAGGGCCTGCTCGCCGTTGCCGTGCGGGAGGGGGACGTAGACGGCCGGCAGCCCGACGGCCGACACCTCGGCCACCGTCATCGCCCCGGCCCGCCCGAGCACGGCGTCGGAGGCGGCGTAGGCGAGGTCCATCCGGTCGATGTAGGACAGCGGCACGTAGCCGGGCTGCGGCGGGCCCGCGGGGGCGCCGCCCTTGCCGTGCGCATGCAGTACCGCGATGCCTGCCTGGAGCAGGCCGGGCAGGGCCGCGGCGACCGCCGAGTTGAGCGTGCGCGCGCCCTGCGACCCGCCGAACACCAGCAGCACCGGGCCGTCGGGCGGCAGGCCGTAGCCGGCGCGGGCCTGGGCCCGCAGCGCCGGCCGGTCGAGCGAGGTGACGGATCGCCGGAGCGGGATGCCGAGCACCTCGGCCCCGTCGAGGCCGCTGCCGGGGACGGCCGCGACGACGCGGGCGGCGAAGCGTGCGCCCACCTTGTTGGCGATACCGGCCCGCGCGTTCGCCTCGTGGACGACGATCGGCACCCGGCCGCGGGCGCCCAGATAGGCGGGCAGCGCGACGTAGCCACCGAAGCCCACCACGACGTCGGCCTGGACATCGGTGAGCACCTCACGCACCCGGTTCACCGCGGTGCGGACCCGCAGCGGCAGCCGCAGCAGGTCGCCCGAGGGCCTGCGCGGCAGCGGAACCGGCGGGATGAGCCACAGGTCGTAACCGCGGGCGGGGATGAGGGTGGTGTCCAGGCCCCGCTCGGTACCCAGCGCCGTGACGCGGGCGTCGGGACGGAGACGGCGGACGGCGTCGGCGAGCGCGAGCGCGGGCTCGATGTGGCCCGCGCTGCCGCCCCCGGCGACGACGACGGAGAGTGTCAACGCACGGCCTCGCTTCGCTCGGCTGGAACGTCGGGGCGCTGTGACATCGGGCGAGGTCGCAAGCTCCCCCGCCTGCGCAGGCGCTGTGACACTGGTTCGCTCGCAGGCTCGCTCACCGGACGACACCCCGCGGTACCGGCGGCCGCAGCGCGGGCGCCGTGTAGGGCTGCGGCATCGGCAGGGCCAGCAGCCGTGCGGCGCGGCCCTGACCGTGCTGACGCAGGGCGGCGATGGCCTCGGGCTCGTGGCGCGCCGCATTGGCGATCACCCCGAACACGAACATGGTGACCACGAGCGACGTGCCTCCCGAGGAGATCAGCGGCAGCTGCAGCCCGGTGACGGGGAGCAGCCCGACGACGTAACCGATGTTGATGGCGGCCTGGGCGACCATCCAGGTGGTGGAGACCGCGACCACGATCTTGAGCCAGGGGTCGGCGTTGCGGGCGGCGATGCGGAACCCGGTGTAGGCGAGCGTGGCGAACAGCACGAGCACCGCGAGCCCGCCGAGGAATCCCAGTTCCTCGCCGATGATGGCGAAGATGAAGTCGTTGTGGGCGTTGGGCAGGTAGTCCCACTTGGCGTTGCCCTGGCCCAGGCCCACGCCGAACAGCCCGCCGTCGGCGAGCGAGTAGAGGGCCTGCTGGGCCTGGAACCCCGACGACTGGATGTCCGAGCCGTCGGAGTTCAGGAACGAGGTGATCCGGGCGAGGCGGTAGCTGGCGGTGAGCCCGAGGACCACGGCGCCCAGCAGCGCGCCGCCCGACAGCGCGAGGATCAGCCGCATCGGCGCACCCGCGAAGAACAGCAGCGCCACGAGGACGATGCCCAGGGTGACGGCCCCGCCGAGGTCGGGCTGCAGCACCACGAGCATCAGCAGCAGGAGGGCGACGGGCACCACCGGCGACAGGGCGTACTTCCAGCGGTGCATCACGGCGCGGCGCGCGGCCAGCACGTGGGCGCCCCACAGCGCGAGCGCGACCTTGACGCCCTCGGCAGGCTGCACCGAGAACGACCCGATCGCGAACCAGCCGCGCGACCCGCCCCGGTCCACGCCGACGAACAGCACGGCCACGAGCAGCACCACGCCGATGACGAGCAGCCCCGGGGCGAGCGCGCGCAGCCGGCGCGGCGAGATCCGTAGCCCGACGTAGAACATGATCAGACCGGGGACGCAGAACAGCAGCTGGCGGGTGAACACGGAGTAGGTGGAGCCGTCGGCGGTGTAGGACTCCACCGACGACGCCGAGAGCACCATGACCAGCCCGAACAGCGTGAGCAGCCCGAACACGCCCAGGATCAGGTGCACCGACGTGAGCGGCCGGCGCAGCCACAGCCCGAGCGCGGTGCCGGTGCGGCCCACGGCGGTGCGGAACGCGCCGGGCGGCGGGGTGCGCCCCTGGCGACCGGGCCGGGTCACAGCTCGGCCACCGCCTCGGCGAAGGCCCGCCCCCGGTGGGCGTAGTCGACGAACTGGTCCATCGACGCCGCCGACGGAGCGAGCAGCACGACATCGCCGGGGCGGGCGAGGGCTGCGGCACGCCGCACGGCAGTCGTCATGACCTCATGGTCACCCGTCGCGACCTCGTCCACGGGGAGATCGGGCGCGTGTCGCGCGAGAGCGGCGACGATCTCCGAGCGGTCGGTGCCGATGACGACGGCCGCCCGCAGCCGCCGGGCGTGCGTGGCGACGAGCGCGTCGACCGACGCCCCCTTGAGCAGCCCGCCCACGATCCACACGACCGGTTCGGTACGGGCGGCCAGGGCGGCGTCGGCGGCGTGGGGGTTGGTGGCCTTGGAGTCGTCGACGTAGCGGACACCGTCCACCTCGCCGACGACGGCGCTGCGGTGCGGGCCGGGGTGGAAGTCCTCGAGCCCGGCCCGGACGGCGTCGGGGCCGACGCCGTGGGCGCGGGCCAGCGCGGCGGCGGCGAGCGCGTCGGTGAGGCCGGAGGGTCCGCCGGGATGCACGGAGGCGACGTCGATCAGGTCTCCCCCGCCGAAGGCCCGGTCGACGAGCACCCCCGTGGTCACCCCGAGCTGGTCGGGTCCGGGCTCCTGCAGCGTCACCCCGACGCGGCGGGCGGCGGGCGACGCGGCGAGCAGGGCGGCGGCGGCCGGGTCGTCCACGCCGGCGACGGCGACCGGCCCGCGCAGCGCCTGTGCCTTCGCAGCAGCGTAGGCGGCCATCGAGCCGTGCCAGTCGAGGTGGTCGTCGGCGACGTTGAGCACGCAGCCGACCGCAGGCACCACCGACGGCGACCAGTGCAGCTGGAAGCTCGACAGCTCCACGGCCAGCACCTCGTGACCGCCACGCACGGCCTCGACCAGGGGGAACCCGATGTTGCCGCAGGCCACAGTGTCGCGGCCGGCGGCACGCAGGACGGCCTCCAGCATCCCGACGGTGGTGGTCTTGCCGTTGGTGCCGGTCACCGCGAGCCAGGCCGGGGGCCGGCGCTGGGTCTGCCCGATCCACCAGGCCAGCTCCGGCTCCCCCACCATCGGCACCCCCGCGGCGGCAGCCGTGGCGACGAGGGGATGGTCCGGGCGCCGTCCCGGCCCGGTGACGACGAGCTCGGTGCCGGCCGGGATCGCGTCGGGATCGGGCGCGGCCGTGGCGCCGTCCGGGAGGTCGGCGAGGGCCGCGGGCCGGGAGTCGGAGACCGTGACGACCGCCCCGAGCTCGAGGAGCACCCGGGCAACGGCGAGCCCGGACACCCCGGCCCCCGCCACGAGCACGCGGACCCCGGCGAGTCTCATCCCTGGCCCGACGCGGCCGTCAGCCACTCGCTGTAGAACAGGCCCAGGCCGAGCGCTGCGCACATCGCCCCGAGCAGCCAGAACCGGATGATCACCGTGGTCTCCGCCCACCCGGCCAGCTCGAAGTGGTGGTGGAACGGGGCCATCCGGAACACCCGCCGCCGGGTGGTGCGGAACACCGCGATCTGCAGCGCCACCGACAGCGCCTCGACGACGAACACCCCGCCGATCACCACCAGCAGCAGCTCGGTGCGGGTGACGATCGACAGCCCCGCGATCAACCCGCCGAGGGCGAGCGAGCCGGTGTCGCCCATGAAGATGCGGGCGGGCGCGGCGTTCCACCAGAGGAACCCGATGCAACCACCCATCGCCGCGGCCGCGACCAGCGCGACGTCGAGCGGGTCACGCACCTGGTAGCAGCCCGTGGCGAGGGAGATGACGCAGTTGTTGCGGAACTGCCAGAACCCGATGATCACGTAGATGGCCAGCACGATCGCCGACGTGCCGGCCGCCAGCCCGTCGAGACCGTCGGTGAGGTTCACGGCGTTCGACCAGGCCGCGATGATCAGGTTGGCCAGCAGGATGAAGCCCACGACGCCGAACGACAGCACCGTGATGTCGCGGACGAACGACAGGTTGGTCGACCCCGGCGTCAGGCCCTGCGCGTTGCCGAACCGCAGGGCCAGGATCCCGAAGATCGTGCCGGTCAGAACCTGGCCGACGATCTTGGAGGTCTTGTTCAGGCCCAGGTTGCGGGCCCGGCGCAGCTTGATGAAGTCGTCGAGGAACCCGACGATGCCCAGCGCCGTGGTCAGGAACAGCACCAGCAGCGCCGACGGCGTGATCGGCTCGCCGGTCAGCGTGTGCGAGATCAGGTAACCCGCCCAGATGGCGAGCATGATCGCGACCCCGCCCATGGTGGGCGTGCCGCGCTTGGCCTGGTGGCTCTGCGGGCCGTCGGCGCGGATCTCCTGGCCGAAGCCCTGCCGGGCGAAGAACCGGATCAGGTACGGGGTGAGCAGGATGGAGACCGCGAGCGCGACCCCCGCGGCGATGAACACGCCCCTCACGACGACACCAACTCGCTTCTTTCCAGTAGCCGGGCTGCGACCCGGTCCAGGCCGGCCGAACGGGACGCCTTCACCAGCACGACGTCACCGGGGACGAGCTCGGCGCGCAGCAGCGCGACGGCGGCGTCGACGTCGGTGACCCGTCGGGCGTCGGTGTACTCGGTGCAGCCGACCGCGACCAGCTCGTCGACGCCCAGCTCGACCGCCAGCGCCGCGATCGCCGCGTGCTCGGCGGCGCCGTCAGGACCGAGCTCGGCCATCGGACCGAGGACGGCCCAGGTCCGGCGGCCGGCGGCGAGGGCGGTGAGCGCCCGCAGCGCGGCACGCATCGAGTCGGGGTTGGCGTTGTAGGCGTCGTTGACGACCGTGACCCCGTCCGGCCGGTCGGTGACGTCCATCCGCCAGCGAGAGGCGGGAGCAGCGGCACCGAGGTCGGCGGCGACCTGCTCCGGGGTGGCCCCGAGCTCCAGCGCGACGGCGGCGGCCGCGAGCGCGTTGCCGACGTGGTGCTCTCCCACCAGACCCAGCGCGACCTGCGCCGAGCCCGCCGGGGTGACGAGCCGGAACCGGGCGCGTCCGGCGTCGAGGGTGACGTTCTCGGCACGGACTCCCGCCCCCGGCGACCGGCCGAACGTGACCACCCGGGCCCGGGTGCGCGACGCCATCGCGGCGACGCGCGGGTCGTCGGCGTTGAGCACGGCCAGGCCGTCGGCGGGCAGTGCCTCGACGAGCTCGCCCTTGGCCGCGGCGATCCCCTCGACCGAGCCGAACTCGCCCAGGTGCGCGCTGCCGACGTTGAGCACCACTCCGATGCGCGGCGGTATGGCCGCGGCGGCGGCGGCGATGTGGCCGGCGCCGCGGGCGGAGAACTCCAGCACGAGATGGCGGGTGTCGGGGCCGGCGCGCAGGGCCGTCCAGGGCAGGCCGAGCTCGTTGTTGAACGACTCCGGCGGCGCCACCGTCGGGCCCAGCGGCGCCAGCAGGGCCGCGACCAGGTCCTTCGTGGAGGTCTTGCCGGAGCTGCCGGTGATGCCGACCACGGCGAGGTGCGGGAGCGCGGCGACCGAGTGCGACGCGAGGCGGGCCAGCGCGGCGAGCACGGCGGCGCCGGAGCCGTCCGGGTCGGCGTCGGCGAGGTAGGTGCCCTCGGTCCTCGCCACCTTCGGGACGACCACGGCCGGCCCGTCGACCTCCCGGGCGGCCAACGTGGCCACGGCCCCGCGGTCGGCCGCGGCGGCGGCGAAGTCGTGACCGTCGACGTGCTCGCCGGGCAGCGCGAGGAACAGCCCGCCCGGCCCGATCGTCCGCGAGTCGAACTCGACGGCCGTGACCAGCGCCTCGGGGTCCGCGCCCGTGCCGTGCAGAGAGCCTCCGGTGACGGCGGCGACGTCGGCCAGCCGCATGGGGATCACGAGAGCCGTCCGATCATCTCTTGGCCGATCATGTGTGGCAGGTGCACTAGCGCGCACCCATCGCGGCGGCGAGCTCGGCCGCGTCGTCGAAGGGGTGCTTCACGCCGTGGATCTCCTGGCCGGTCTCGTGACCCTTGCCCGCGACCACCAGCGCGTCGCCGGGGCGCGCGAGGGCGACGGCGGCGGCGATGGCGGCGCGACGGTCGCCGATCTCGAGAATCTCCCCACGCCCCGGCGCGGCCTGCGCGCCGCCGAGCATGGCGGCGCGGATGTCGGCGGGATCCTCGGTGCGCGGGTTGTCGTCGGTGACGACGAGGACCTCGGCCCGCGACGCCGCGGCGGCGCCCATCAGTGCGCGCTTGCCGCGGTCGCGGTCGCCGCCGCAGCCGAGCACCACCAGCACCCGGCCGGGCACCTCTGAGCGCAGCGTGTCGAGCAGGGCGGCGACGGCGGCGGGCTTGTGGGCGTAGTCGACGACGGCGAGGTAGGGCTGGCCGGCCGCCACGCGCTGCATCCGCCCCGGCACGGTGACGCGGGCGATCCGCTCGAGTGCCACCGCGGCCGGCACGCCCACCGAGTCGAGGCAGGCCAGCGCGACCAGCGCGTTGGCCACGTTGAACGCGCCGGGCAGCAGCAGCCGCGCCGGGAGCGCTCCCCCGGGCCCGACCACCGTGAAGGTCTGCGTGCCGTCGGCGCCTGTGACCATGTCGGTGGCGCGCCAGTCGGCGTCGCCGTGGGTGGACACCGTGACCGCGGACGGCGTGCGGGCGGCCAGCCGGACGCCCCACTCGTCGTCGACGCAGATGACGCCGTGCTCCGCGCGGCCGTCGAACAACGTGGCCTTGGCCTCGAAGTAGTCGTCCATGTCGCGGTGGAAGTCGAGATGGTCCTGCGACAGGTTCGTGAACGCCCCCACCGCGAACCGCGTGCCGGCGACCCGGCCCAGCGCCAGCGCGTGGCTGGAGACCTCCATGGCCACGTCGGTGACCCCGGCCTCGGCCATCACCGCGAACAGCGCCTGCAGGTCGGGTGCCTCCGGCGTGGTGAAGGCGCTGGGCAACGAGCGGCCGTCGATGCGCGTGCCGACCGTGCCGAGCAGGCCCGTGGTGCGCCCCGCCGCGGCCAGCCCGGCCTCCAGCAGGTGCGCGACGGTGGTCTTGCCGCTGGTGCCGGTGACGCCGAGCACCGACAACCGGGCCGTCGGGTCGCCGTAGACGAGAGCAGCGACCGCACCGAGCACCTCGCGCGGCCGCGGGTGCACGAGCACGGGAACCCCGGCGAGCCCCGGGTGCGTCGCAGAGCTGTCGTGCGCCTCCGCGCGACGGATTGCGTCGGCGCCGTCGAGATCGGTCAGCACCGCGACGGCGCCGGCCTCGTAGGCGTCGGCGGCGAAGTCGGCACCGTGGGCCCGGGCGCCGGGCAGGGCTGCGAACAGGTCGCCGGGCAGCACCTCGGCCGCGCGCAGCGTGACGCCGGTGACCGCGGGCTGCGCGCCGGGCCACGGTGCGACGTCCAGGGCGGAGGCCAGCGCGCGCAACCCGACCGGGCGCGTCGTGCGCGGCCGCGGGGGCGCGGCGGCGATGGCGGGACCTGCGGGGGGCATGGGCGGAGGTTACCGGCGTCGACCGGACCGCCCGTGCCCGCACCGCCCCCCGCGCGCGACCGTCAGGCGCCGCCCGGCGCACCCCTCACCCCGGTCGGCGACCACGGACCTCCGCGACGTCCGGACCAGCACCGATGGTCGCCCGGACCCCACCGATGGCCGCGAGGACGTTCACCCGATCAGCGGACGACCAGCCCACACGCCCCCAGGCCCGGTCACCGCGACAAACCCCCCACCCACCGATCCCCGACCCGCGAGTCGACCGATCCGGACCGGCGAGGCCGCCATCCCGACACGGCGAGTTCGCCCTCTCGCCGCGCGAGTTCGCGAACCCACCCGGCTAGTTGGCGATTCGACCACCTGAGTTCGCGAATCCGTCGTGGAGCCGGCTACCCGGACTGCTGCGACGCGGCGAACTCGCTGCGCGAAACGGCGAACTCGCCGGGTGGGATGGCGAACTCGCCGTGTCGGGGTGGTCAACTCGCCGCCGGGCGTGTGGGTGCGGGTTACGGCCTGATCTGGAGGGTCTGGATCGGGGTGGGAGTCGGTGACACCGGGATCTTGTCGCGCTGGGCCAGGTAGCTGGCTATGTCGTGGAACAGCGGCGCCGCGCTGGTGCCGCCGCCCGGCGCGTCGAGCATGATCCCGACGACGAAGTCCGGGTTCTGCTCGGGCAGCATCCCGGCGAACGTGATCCAGTACGTCGACGAGTAGTAGCAGCCGCACGCCGGGTTCACCTGCTGCGCCGTCCCGGTCTTGCCCGCGACCTGGTAACCCGGTACCGCCGCCGCTGCCCCCGTACCCTTCTGACCCGGGGCGTTCTGGGTGACGGCCATCAGCATCTGGCGCACGGTCGCCGCGGTCTGGGGCGAGACGACCTGCACGCCCGGCGGTTGCGGCGTCGGTACGCGGACCCCGTCCGGGCCGGTGGTGGACTCGATGATCCGCGGCGGGATCCGTAGCCCGTCGTTGGCGATGGCCTGGTACATGCCGGCCATCTGCAGGACGGTCATCGACAGGCCCTGCCCGATCGGCAGGTTGCCGAACGTCGACCCCGACCACGTCGCGAGCGGCGGCACGACGCCGGCGCTCTCGCCCGGCAGGCCGACACCGGTCGGCTGGCCGAGCCCGAACTTCGTGAGCATGTCCGCGAAGCGCTGCTCACCCAGCTTCTGCGCGGTCATGATGGTGCCGATGTTGGACGACTTCGCCAGCACCCCGGTGAGCGTGTAGTGGTCCAGGCCGTGCACCCAGTCGTCGTGGATGGTGCGGTCGGCCACCTTGATGCTGCCCGGGACGTCCAGCACGTCGGTCGGCTTCGCGACCCCGTCCTGGATCGCGGCGGACATCGTGACGATCTTGTTGACCGAGCCGGGCTCGAACGGGTTGCCGACCGCCGGGTTCGACAGCTGGGCGGGGGTGGCCGCACCCAGGTTCTTCGGGTCGAACGTCTCGCCGCTGGCCAGCGCGAGCACCTGCCCGGTCCTCCGATCCAGGACGACGGCCGACGAGTCGGGCTTGGCACCCGACTTCTGGACGTAGGCGCTCAGCGTCTGCTGGACGTAGTACTGGAGGTCGGAGTCGAGCGTCAGCTGCAGCGTGGTGCCCTGCACCGCGGGCCGGACGAAGGACTGGCTGCCCGGGATGACGTTGTTGCTGCCCTCCGCGGTGTCGACGATGCGTTGACCGTCCACCCCGGTCAGGACGTTGTCCTGCGAGGCCTCCAGCCCGATCCGGCCGGTGAGTCGGGGCGGCTTGATGTCGAGATTCCACGTGGATGCGCCGATGACGTTGGCCGCGACGTCGCCCGCCGGGTACTGGCGGTCCTCGCGGCGCTCGATCGCCAGTTCCGGGAACTTCTTGCGCAGCGCCGCAGCCACGTCGGGATCGAGGTTGGGGGTGAGCACGACATAGCCCGTGTCCCTGTCGAGCTGGGCCGCCAGGTCGGCCTGCTGCAGGCCCGAGGCCTGCGCCACCGCCGCGGCGATCGCCGCCGTGTAGGCGGGTGCGTCCGTGGGGTGGACCTTGCGGATCTGCCGCGGGTTGGTCACCACGGCGCTCGACTCCACGCTGAACGCCAGGGCGTTGCCGTTGCGGTCGAGGATCGGGCCGCGCTCGGCCGGGAGCGAGATGGACGTGCGCGTCTGGTTGGCCGAGGCCACCGACAGGGCGGGCGCCTGCACCGTCTGGATGACGACCAGCTTCAGCGTGCCCACGGCGAGCGCCGCGACCAGCACCAGCCGGCCGATCCTGTAGCGGGCGTTGCCGGCCCGGACGAGCCGGCCGCGGGGCGGAGCCGGTCGCCGCGGGGGCCCGCCGGAGCGGGTCGCACCGGACGGCCGGGACCGCGGCCGTGGCGGTGCCGTGGTCATCAGCCGTTACCCGTGCCCGCGGCCCGGGCCGCCGGAGTGGGCTGGGTGACCGGCCCGGTCGCGGCCGCAGCCGGCGGGGTCGCAGCCGGCGGGGTCGCAGCCGGCGGGGTCGCAACCGGCGGGGTCGC